>JAWKRT010000002.1:644477-1288955 GCA_041389495.1 Myxococcota bacterium
ACGTCGCGCGGGCGTTCGCGCCCCTCGTCGCCGCCGCCCTCCTCGCGGTCGTCGGCCTTCCCCGCTGCGCGAGCGCGCAGGCGCTCGCCCACGCGCTCGTCGCGTCGCCGCGCCTCGTCGTGCTCGCGGGCGATTCGATCACCGAGGGCGTCCTCGAGGACGCGACGCTCGCGATCCCCGCCTCCGCGAAGCCCGCCGAGCGCGTGTGCTGGCAGCGCCTGTGCTTCGCCGAGCAGGTGCGCGACGGGCTCGAGCGCGCGGCGTCCGAGGGGCGGATCGCGCCGACCGAGCTCGTGAACCGCGGCATCGGCGGCGCGACGTCGCGCGACTGGGACCCGCGCGACTACGCGGTCGACGACGTGCACTACCTGTTCAACGGCACGATCTACGGCCCGCAGCCGCTCTTCCGCAACATCCCGGCGGCCGACGTCGTCGTGCACTACGTCGGCACGAACGACGCCGTCGCGTTCTTCGAAGCGGGCCCGCCGCTCGAGGCCGAGGAGTACGCCGAGCACCTCGTGCGATTCGCCGCGACGCTGCGCGCGCGCGGCGTCGAGCACGTGCTGATCGCGGTGCCGCCCGTGCCGCCGGCGTGGTCGGCGCTCGCACAGGGCGAGCGCATGCGCGACTACGGCGAAGCCGTCCGCCGCGCCTGCCGCGCGCTCGTCGCGCCCGCGCGCCTCGACCGCTGCCTCCTCGACCTGGCGCGCGACTTCCCGAGCGACGGCTTCGCCCCCGGCGCCATCCACCCGACGGCCGCCGGGCACGCCTTCATCGCGCGCCGCTACGTCGAGGCGCTCGTGGGCGTGCTGCGGGAGGAGGGCGCGCCGGAGGGGGCGGCCAGGCCGCGCTCCTCTGCGAGCGGGCGCGAGCGCCGTGCGCGCGGCGGCGGCTCGCCGGGCCCCGGGCGTCGCGGCGCCGCCGCTCGTTAGTCGCACGCGCGGCCTCGGCCGGAGCTAGGATGCCGGGCCGGGGAGGGCGGGGCGCGGCATGCGATGGCGCGAGCGGATGGCGGCCGAGGTGCCCGCGAAGGTCGCCGTCTGGCTCGGACTCGCGGTCGGAATCTGCGTGCCGTACTTCGCGCTCCAGCGCGTCGACGCGTTCGCGCGGCAGAGCGTGCCGGTGACGCCGATCGACCGCTGGGTCGCGTTCGAGCCCGCGTGGATCGGCGCCTACGTCTCGCTCGCGCTGCTCGTTCCGCTCGCGCCGCTGCTCGCCGCCCGGCGCGACGAGCTCGCGCGCTACGCGCGCGGCCTCGCGCTCCTGTGCGCCGTCTGCTTCGCGATCTTCCTCGTGTTCCCGGTGCTCGGGCCGCGACCCGACGCCGCGCCGACCGGCGGCCTCTACGCGTGGATCGTCTCCGTCGACCGGCCGGCGAACTCGATGCCGTCGCTGCACGCGGGGCTCACCGTCTACTCGCTGCTGTTCGCGGGCCGCGTGCTGCGCGGGGGAGCGCATCGGACGCCGTCCCTGGCCGTTCGCGCGGCGGGCCTCGGCTGGGGCGCGCTCATCCTCTTCTCGACGCTGGCGACGAAGCAGCACTGGCTCGTCGACCTGCCGGCCGGCGCGCTCGTGGCCTGGGCCGCGCACGCTTCGGCGTGGCGCGGCGCCGACGAGCGCGGCGCTACGCGGCTCGCGTGACGCCGCGGGCGCGCGCGAGCAGCACGGCGAGCCACGCGCAGCCGGCCGCGGTCGCGGCGATCGAGAGGTACTGGGCGGGCGTCCAGCCGAGGTAGCGGACGTCGCCCGTCCGCAGCGCGTCGAGCGCGAAGCGCACGGGGCCGTAGAGCGCGAAGAACGCGCCGATCCAGAACCCGTCGGGCCAGCGCCGGCGGTCGAGCCCGACGAAGGCGGCGGCCACGAGCGCGACCCAGAAGAACTCGAGCAGGCCGAGGTCGAAGCGCGGGCCGTCGGGGAAGCGCACGGCGAGCCAGTGCGTCGACGAGACACCGAGGTGGTCGTGCTGCAGGCCGCAGCCGAGGCGCCCGATCGCGAGCGTGAAGGGCAGCGCGAAGATCAGGCAGTCGACGAAGCGCAGCATGTCGCGCGGCGCCATGCCGCGCAGGATCATCACGATCCACAGCCCGAGCAGGCCGCCCACCATCCCGCCGAACGAAGACAGGCTCCCCCAGAAGCGCAGCAGCTCGAGCGGATCGTCGCGCAGGCGCTCGGGGAAGTAGAAGAGCACGTCGAACACGTGCGCGCCGGCGATTCCGAGGCCGATCGCCCAGCCGAGCAGCGTCGAGGTCGTGAGCCGGTCGATGCCGAAGCGCGGCGCGCGCCGCAGGACGATCTGGAACTCGACGACGATCGCGATGCCGACGAGCACCCAGAAGGCCTGCAGCTCGACCGCGCCGACGCGGAGCGTGGGATGTTCGATGTAGGGAAGCACCGCGCTCGCTCGCTCCGCCTGTCGTCCGGCCGCGCACGATAGCCCCGATCGCGCGCCGGGCCCTCGCAACCGGGGGCCCCGAAAGCGAACGCCCCGGCCCTCCGCGGAGGGCCGGGGCGCCGTTTCCGGGCTCGGCCGTGGTGCCTACGCCACCTCGCGCCGCAGGCGGCGCCGGTGGAGCCACATCAGGCCGGGCAGGATCAGCGCGAGCTCGGGGCCGAAGCCGCACATGATGGGCGGGCTCGGCACGAGGTCGGGCGTGCACTTGAGCTCTTCGTCGCTGTCGACCATGCCCTCGAGCAGCCAGTCGTTGTTGTACAGCGGGTCGTTGAACTTCAGGTTGCCGTTGCGCTTCCCGCAGTCCTCGACGCCGTTCATCGAGCTGTCCTGGCACCAGACGTCGAACTTCGACTCGCCGAGCTTCACGGTCTGCGTCGAGTTGAAGATCTCGAAGGTCGGGTAGATGCCGCCGCCGCCGCCGAAGCCGCCGACGGTGATCGCCTCGCCCGGCTCGACGTTGTCGAGCAGCGCGAGCTGGTTGCCACCCACGAACGACTCCCAGACCTTCACGTCGACCGTCTGCGCGCCGTTCCAGATGAGCGTGAGCTCGCTGATCGGCTCGGAGCAGAAGAACGAGCCGGGCGGCGGAGCGAGCACGCCGACCGTCACCTGGTCGGTGCCGGGCAGGCAGACCGCGCCGCCGACGTCGCCCGTCGCCGTGGCGACGTTCGTCGTCGTGCCGAGCAGCGTCGCGGGCACGACGTACTCGCGCATCTCACCGGGTGCGAGCGAGTCGCCGCTGGCGACCACGCCGAGCTGGTCGTCCGTCACCGTGACGTTGTCCACCGTCGACGCGTTCGGGTTCGTGACCTTGTACTGGTACTGGATGTTGCCGCCGAGCTGGATCGGCCCGTCGTCCTCGCGGTCCATGCCGAAGACCACGAACGAGCCGAACCGGTCGCCGAGGCTGAGCGGCTTGTGGCACGAGGTCTTGATCTGGATCGACTGCGCGCCGCCGGCTCCCGTCACGTCGAGGTTCACGAACGCCGGCAGGTCGCCGCCGCTCGAGGACGTCACGGTCACGAGGTCGCCGAACTCGATCAGGTCGACCGGGTCGACGTCGAGGCCCGAGGCGACCGCGACCGACACCGGGTCGCCGGGGTCGGCGACGCCCGCGCACGAGGCGTAGCCGCCCTGCGAGTTGCTCACCGTGCAGCCGGCGCCCAGGTAGTCGCCGATGTACGCGAGCGTGAGCTCCTGCAGGTCGCTCGTGCAGTGCGGGCCGGGCGGCGCGAGCGGCACCTCGCAGGCGTCGAGCTTGCCGTTCGAGCCGTCGCCCTCGGCCACCGTCGTGCCGTTCTTCGTCGTGAACTCGACGAGCCGGAAGCTGCCGAACTCGTCGCCGAGCGCGAGCGGCTGCGAGCACGACACGTGGAACTCGACCGTCTGCACGACGCCGTTCGAGTCGACGATCTTGAACTTCTGGTTCGGGTAGAGGCCGCCCTTCCACGTGGCGCTCACGCGGATGCGGTCGCCGTCGTTGATGCCGCTCGCGGGCGAGACGGTCTGCTTGTACCCGAACTTGCCGGTGTACACGACGCCGACGTTGGTCTTGCCCGTCGCGTCGCCGTGGCAGCTCGCTTCGCCGCTCTGCGGGTTCGCGAGCGGGTCCTGGCAGTCGCGGCCGTTGTACTCGAGCACCATGTCGACGAGCTTCGCGTCGCACGGCGTGCCGACCGGGTCGCCCGAGTTCGCGCAGGTCGTCGCGGGGACGGGCACCGAGCAGTCCGTGTACCCGCCGAGCGTCGACTCGAGGCCGACGACCTCGTAGGCGCCGAACTTGTCGCCGCACTCGATCGCGCGGTCGCACGACGTGTCGACCTTGATGATCTGGCGCCGGTGGTAGCCGTCCTGCGTCTTGAGCTTCATCCAGTCCGGCAGCGTGCCCGTCGTGCTCGTCACGGTCACGACGTCGCCCTTCTGGATGCCGCTGTTCGGCGTCGCGACGAGCGTGCCGCCGTCGTAGAGGAACGAGATGAACGCGTCGTGGCCCATCGAGCGCTTGCCGTAGCAGCGGCTCTTGCCGCCCTGCGAGTTGCTCGACTTGCCGCCCTTCTCGCCCGTGTACTCGAGCTCGAGGCGGACGATGTCGCCGTCGCAGAGGTTGAAGTCGGGGAGCTTCGGCTGCGTGATGCAGCACGTCTTGTCGATCTCGAGCTCGCACTCGACCGGGTTCACGAGCAGCGCGACCGAAGGGCCGCTCACGCTCTTCTTCTGCATCGAGCCGGCCGTGTTGCCGGCCGCGCAGTTCGTCCCGAGCGTGTTCGTGAGGGCGACGTCCGCCTTCGTCGCGTTCGGCACGACGGCCGCGACGTCGACGAACACCGTGCCCGTCCAGCCCTTGACGCCGAAGTCCGTCGGCAGCGCGAAGCTGCCGCTCGGCGCCATCGTGCCGTTGAACGGGATCACGACGGGGGCGATCGGCCCGCTCGTCGTCTCGGTGACCGTGATCGTGCCCGAGAGCGCCGCCGACGAGTTCGTCGCCGCGGTGCCGAACGGCGGGAACGAGGTGAGCGTCGAGTCGCCGGCCTCCTGGAGGCCGAGCGTCGCGATGTGCACGCCCGGGCCGGCCTGGATCGTGGTCGTGAGCTCGGAGGACGTGACGTCGCTCGAGCCCTGCGCGCACGAGGACGTGAAGTTCGTGGGCGCGAAGAGGAGCTGGTCGCCGCCTCCGCCGAGCGTCGGCGCCTCCCACAGGGGCTCGACGTCACCGGCGGAGAGCGTCGTCTCCGAGACCTGGAGGAAGTCGACACCCGTGCCGAGGAAGTCGCCGTGGTTCACCGTGGCGAACGCGGCGGGCGGGACGAGCAGCGAGGCGATCAGGAGGGCGAGGAGCTTGGGAGCATGCGGACGCACGGGAGTCTCCTTGGGTCAGGAGCCGTCCGCACCGAGTTCCCGTCGCCCCTCCGGAGGGGAAAGGTGTTCGTCGCGCTACGGCTCAGATCTACCGGGCACGCGCGCGCCCAGGCCTTGCTAGTTGCGGCTGCGACGCGCCGGGATCGCGAGTGCGATCAGGCCCGTGGCGACCAGAACGAACGTACCCGGCTCCGGAACCACTTCGAAGACGATCGTAGGCCCGCTGACCGCCTTCTTCTGGATCGACGAGGCGGTCGTCGCCTCGCTGAACGCGAACAGGTTGTTGTCGAAGCCGACCGCGACCTTCGTCGCGTTGGGAACGATGGCCGCGATGTCGACGTAGAGCATCGCCGTCCAGCCCGTCGTGCCCGGGTTCGACACGAGGTCGAACGTGTTGCCGGGCCCGTAGACGACGTCGGTGTCGTCGAACGTGAAGACCTGCGCGACGGGAAGCACGCCGTTGATGTCCTCGAGCACCGTGATCGTGCCGCCGATGCCGACGAACGTGCCGGTCGCCGCCGTGCCGAGGCCCGCGAGCGTCGTGTCACCGGCCTCGGTGAGCTTGAGCGCGTCGATGGTCGCGCCCGGGCCCGTGGCCATGATCGTGAGCTGGAGCTGCGCGCCGGTCATGTCGAAGCCGCCGCCGCCCGCGCTCGCGCTGAAGTTGGTCGGGAAGAAGAGGAGCTGGTCGCTCGAGACCGTCGGCGCGCCGAACAGCGGCTCCGGGTCGCCGAAGGTCGACGTCTCCTGGACCCCGAGGAAGTCGAAGTTGGCTCCGCTCAGGTTGCCGTAGATCGTGGTCGCGCCGGCCGTCGTCGCCGCGAGCGCGCCGGTGAGCACCACCGCCGCCGCCAGGCTCCGCGCCGTCCGTCGCTGCTTCAGGATTCGTCCGCTCGTCATCGCTGCTCCGCCCCTTCCCAGTAGGCGTGGTCGCGCCGGGTGTCGTGCGTTCTGACCATCCGCGTTCACGCGCCCCGTGTTCCGGCACCGGGCGCCGCGCGGGGTGGGCGCCACCGGCCCGCTCTCCGCGCACAGAACCAGTGCCGGTTCATGCAACGTCCGTTCCGGAAATTCCGTTGCGATCGGATGAAGAACAAGTGCAGTGATGGCGGGGGGTTGGGCCCCGGGCCCAGGGAGAACCCCCGTGCCCCAGTCGAGTGAGGGAAAATCCCTTTCCGCTCCGAGGGAAGATTCGTTCCGCGAGGTGCGAGCCGGCCCCGGCCCCAGAGGATACCGACCCACTAAGAATGGAAGCCGGCCGGCCCGGCTCAGGCCCCCCGCCCGGGCGGGCGGGTGGCGATCCAGATCGTCTTGGTCTGGAGGTACTGGTCGAGGGCCTCGGCGCCGTTGTCGCGGGCGAGGGAGCCCGAGCGCTTGAACCCGCCGAAGGGCGTCTTCACGTCGCCCTCCGAGAAGGCGTTGATCGAGATCGTCCCGCACGGGAGGCGCCGCGCGAGGTGGAGGGCGCGGTCGATGTCGTTCGTGAACACGGTGGCGTGGAGGCCGTAGTCGCTGTCGCGCGCAACGGCGAGCGCCTGCTCGAGGCCGTCGACCGGCAGGATGCCGAGCACGGGCCCGAAGATCTCCTCGCGCGCGATGGTCATGCGCGGCTCGAGGCCGGCGAAGACGGTCGGCTGCACGAAGCAGCCGGGCTCGCGCTCGCTCGCGCCGCCGGCGAGCAGGCGCGCGCCCTCGCGGCGGCCGGCTTCGATGTATCCCATCACGCGCTCCTGGTGCTCGCGCGTCACCATCGCGCCGATCTGGGTCGCGGGGTCGAGCGGGTCGCCGAGCACGAAGGCGCGCGCGCGCGCCGTCACGCGCTCGGCGTACTCGTCGGCGACGCGGCGGTCGACGAGCTGGCGCATGTTCGCCGAGCAGTTCTGGCCGGCGTTCCAGAATGCCGACATCGCGGCGTTCTCGATCAGGTGGTCGTCGAGCGGCGCGTCGTCGAGCACGATGAACGGGCTCTTGCCGCCCATCTCGAGGCCGACGACCTTGAGATTGCTCTCGCCCGCATAACGAAGGAAGTAGCCGCCGACCTCGGTCGAGCCGGTGAACGAGACGACGTCGACGTCGCGGTGGCGGCCGATCGCCTGCCCCGTGGTCTCTCCGTGCCCGGGGAGCACGTTCAGCACGCCGGCCGGCACGCCGGCCACGGCCGCGAGCTCGGCGAGGCGGAGCGCCGTGAGCGGCGTCTGCTCGGCGGGCTTCACGATCGCCGAGCAGCCCGCGGCGAGCGCGGGGGCGAGCTTCCAGGCCGCCATCAGCAGCGGGAAGTTCCACGGCAGCACGAGCCCGACGACGCCGGCCGGCTCCTTCACGATCAGCGCGAGCGCGTGCTCGCCCGTCGGCGCCACGCGGCCGAACGCCTTGTCCGCGAGCTCGGCGTACCACTGGAAGAACGTCGGCACCTCGTTGCCGATCTCGTGCAGGCAGTCGGTGATCGTCTTGCCGCTGTCGAGGCTCTCGAGGACGGCGAGCTCCTCGGCGTTCTCGCGCACGAGGTCGGCGAGCCGCAGCAGCACGCGCTTGCGCTCCTCGGGCGCGGTGCGCGACCAGACGCCCTCGTCGAACGCGCGCCGCGCCGCTCGGACGGCGCGGTCGACGTCGTCGGCGCCGCAGTGCGCGACCTCGGCGAGCACCTCGCCCGTCGCGGGGTTCAGCGTCTGGAAGACGTCGCCCGAGGCGGCCGGGCAGGGCGCGCCGTCGACGAAGGCCAGGTGCGGGAGCCGGAGGCCGGCGGCGATGCGCTTCGCGTTCTCGTGCGTGAGGGAAGCCATGGGAGGATCTCCGATCGGAAGTGGGTTCGGGGAGGCGCCGCGGTGCCGCGCGCCCTGGCTCGCTAGTCGGCGCGGACGGGGCGCTGGCCGCCCGGGTAGGGGCGCGTCGCATCGAGTGTCATGACGGTCGCGCCGAGCTCGTCGAGCAGCGCGAGGCTCTCGAGCACGCCGCCCGTGCGCGCGCGCTCGCAGCAGCAGAGCGCGACGATCGCCTCGACCATCGCCTCCATCGACTCGATCTGGTCCGCGGAGAGGTGCTCGCCGACGAGCACCTCGGCGCCCTCGCTGAGCACGGCCGCGCGCGGCTCGACGGTGTTGATGCGGATGCCCGCGCCAAAGAACTCGGCCGCGAACGCGTTGGTGAGCCGGTTGAGCGCGGCCTTGCTCGCGCCGTAGACGCCGATCGTGCGCGCCGCGGGCGGCAGGTCGAACGGAGGGCCCGCGACGAGCGGCGCGCTCCCGCTCGAGAGGTTCACGATCCAGCCCTCGCCGCGCTCGACCATCTGCGGCAGCACGGCCTGCATGAGGTCGACGGGCGCGTGGACGTTGACCTCGAACGTGACGCGGCGGCGCTTCAGCGGGAAGTCGGCGTTCAGGGCGTACATGGCGGCGGCCGCGTTGTTGACGAGCACGTCGACGCGCCCGGCGAAGGCGTCGAGCGCGGCCGGTACGACCTGTGCGCGGCTCTCCGCGTCGGCGAGGTCGGCCGTGAGCACCTCGATGCGCGTTCCGTACTTCCGGCAGCGCTCGGCCGTCTCGCGCAGGCTGCCGGCGAGGTGGTCGTGCTGGTCGAGCGTGCGGGCGACGAGCAGCACGTTGGCGCCCTCGGCCGCGAGCCGCTCGCTCGTCGCCGCGCCGATGCCGCGGCTCGCCCCCGTCACGATCGCGTTCCGCCCTTCGAATCGTCGCATGTCCTCGGCTCTCCTGGTCTCGCCGCGCGGCGCGCCGCGCGCGGCACCGGCGTTCGTCGATGTTAGGCCTGTGCCGCGCGCCGCACCGCGCCGCACCGCGCTCGCGATGCGTACCCGGCGCGGCTTCGTGCGCGTCCCGGCGTCGACGGAGCGGTGTAGGATACGACGCCGCGACGGCCGGGGTCGACGACCGCGAGCGCGCAGCGGGGAACGGCGCGTCGCGCAAGGCGGCGCCGCGCGGGAGACGCCCGGCGGCGGCGCCGGCACAGGAGGGCACACCGTGGAGGATCGCGTCGCCGAGCGCGCCGACGAGCTCTTCGGCGACGACCGCGCGCGGCTCGGCCTGTACGAGGCGCTCTGCACCTGCCGCGCGATCCGCAGGCTCCGCCCCGACCCCGTCCCCGACGCCGCGCTCGCCCGCGTGCTGCGCGCGGCGACGTGTGCGCCGAGCGGCGGCAACGCGCAGCCCTGGCGCGTCGTCGTCGTGCGCGATGCCGCGCGCAAGCGCGCGCTCGGCGCGCTCTTCCGCGACGTCTGGGAGACCTACTCGCAGCCCGGACGCGAGGCGATGGCGCGCCTGCCCGCGCCGACGCGCGCGCGCGGCGAGCGCGCGATGGCCGCGGGCGACGAGCTCGCCGCGCGCTTCGCCGACGTGCCGGTCGTGCTCGCGTGGGTGCACGACCCGCGCCTGCTGCGCCGGCCGGGCGAGGAGGAGACGCAGCCGCAGTTCCTGTACGGCGCGTCGCTCTACCCCGCCGTGTACGCCGCGCTGCTCGCGTGCCGGGCCGAGGGGCTCGGCGGCGTGCTCACGACGATGACGTGGCGCCGCGAGGAGGCCGTGCGCGCGGCGCTCGAGGTGCCGGAGCCCTGGCGGCTCCACGCGCTCGTTCCGATCGGCGTTCCGCGCGCGCGCGGACACGGGCCCCTCGCGCGCAAGCCGCTCGAGACGATGGCCTTCGGCGAGCGGTTCGGCGCGCCGCTCGCGCTCGACGCGGGCGCGGCCGTCGGCGGTCGCGTGCCCGCCTAGCATTCGGCCGGCCGCGAGGCGGCCGCTCGGGGAGCCCATGCCCTTCCACGTCCGCCAGTTCGTCCGCATCTTCCGCCGCGCGTTCTCGGAGCCGATGACGCCGCGCCGGCGCAGGGTCGTGTGGACGCTCTTCCTCGCGGTGCCGGCGCTCGCGCTCGTGAACTCGCTGTGCCTCGCGCTCGATCACGTGCTCTTCCCGGGCTTCCGGCGCGTGCGCGTGCGCGCGCCGCTCTTCGTCATCGGCCACGCGCGCAGCGGCACGACGCTGCTGCACGAGCTGCTCGGCGCGGACGAGGCGTTCAGCTGGTTCATGGCCTACGAGCTCTTCCTGCCGTCGCTCGTGCAGAAGAAGCTCCTGCGCGCCGTCGGCCGCTTCGATCGCGCGCGGCTCGGCGGGCGGCTCGAGGCGCGCGTGCGCGCGTGGCAGGACCGCGTCTTCGCGAAGGGCCGCCAGATGCACCCGATGGACCTGCTCGGCCCCGAGGAGGACGAGTTCCTCCTCTCGCTCACGCTCTACTCGGCGACCGCGGGCGTCGTGTTCCCGAACCTCGAGGCCATGCGCCCGTTCACCCGCTTCGACGTCGCGCTCGACGCGCGCACGCGCCGCAAGGTGATGCGCTTCTATCGCGGCTGCGTGCAGCGTCAGCTCTACCTGAACGGGCCGGAGAAGACGCACCTCAGCAAGAATCCGCTGTTCTCGGGCAAGGTCGAGAGCCTGATCGAGGCGTTCCCGGACGCGCGCTTCGCGATCCTCGTGCGCAACCCGTTCGAGACGATCCCGAGCATCCAGAAGATGATGCTGCGCAACTACAAGGCCTCGGGCACCGCGCCGGAGCTGATCGAGAACGCGTTGCGCATCGTCGGGGAGAACTCGCTCTTCTCCTATCGCTATCCGTTCGACACGCTCGCGAAGCACGCGGCCACGCGCGCGACGGCGGTGCGCTACGAGCGGCTCGTCGCCGACCCGGCGGGCGCGATGCGGCAGGTGTACGACGAGCTCGGCCTCGAGGTCGGCCCGTCGTCGCTCGCGGCGATGGAGCGCGCGGCCGCGCACGCGCGCGCGTACAAGCCGTCGCACGACTACGCGCTCTCGGAGGTCGGGCTCGCGCCGGCGGAGATCCGGCGCGCGCTCGCGCCGCTCTTCGAGCGGTTCGGCTGGCCCGGCCCCGATGGGCCGCCCCCCGCGGCGACCGCGCAGCGCGCGGATGCCCGCGCGAACGAGGAGACCCGACCGTGACCGACCGCGACCCGCTCGACGCCCTCGCCTCGGGCGAGGCCTGGAACGCGTTCTGCGACGGACTCAAGGAGATCGGCGCGCAGGTGCTGCGCCCGTCGGCGCCGAAGACGCCGGTCGACCTCGCCGAGGCGCACCGCTTCCTCACGCGCATGCTGCGCTCGGCGTTCGAGCTGATCGTCGAATCGGGCGACGCGGCCGTGCCCGCGTTCACCGTGAGCCTGCACGAGACGATGAAGCTCGGCTGGGACAACCCCGACAACATCCACCTCAACGCGTACGTCTCGGACGCGTTCGAGTACCGCGTGTGGGGACGGCGCGGCGACGCGCACACGATCTCGTTCGCCGTCTACGGCGGCTCGTACGGCAAGTCCGAGAAGGGACGCGACACGGTCGCCTTCGTCGACCTCGACGACCTCGAGCTCGGGCCCGACGGCGCGTTCGAGGTGACGCTCTCCGCGCGCCGCCAGCCGGGCAACTGGATCGAGCTGCGCCCGGGTGCGACGACGCTGATGATCCGCCAGACGTTCTGGGACCGGACGCGCGACCGCGCGGGCGAGTTCCACATCGCGCGCACCGACGCGACGGAGGCGCCGCCGCCGCTCGACCCCGCGACCGTCGAGGCCGCGCTGCGGCGCGTCGTCCGCTACGTGCGCGGCAGCAACCAGCTCTTCTTCGACATCTCCGACGGCTACCAGGCGCGCGGCATCAACGCCTTCGAGGGCAGCGACCCCGAGCGCATGCGCAAGAACCAGGGCATCCCGTACAACCAGCTCTCGTCGGGGTGGTGGCGCCTGCGCCGCGACGAGGCCGCGGTGATCGACTTCGCGCCGCCGCCCGAGTGCCCGTACTGGATGTTCGTGCTGTCGAACTACTGGGGCGAGTCCTTCGACTACCGACACCATCCCATCCACACCAATGCGCGAAGCGCGCGCCCGCGCGCCGACGGCACGGTGCGGCTCGTCGTCGCCCACCGGGACCCGCGCCTCGCGGACGCGACGTGGATCTCGACCGCCGGGCACGACGAGGGCGTGTGGCAGTTCCGCTGGTACCACCTCGACGGCCCGCCTCCGTGTCCCGCGCCGCGCATCGTGCCGTGCGAGGCCCTCGCGAGCCTCGACTAACGACCGGACGGAGCGCTCGTCGGCGTGCCCGGCGCGCCGCGCGCGGCCGCGTCGCGCATCGCTGCCGCTTCCCGCAGCACGGAGGCGATGGCGCGCACGACGCGCTCGGGCGCCTCGCGCTGCACGTAGTGGCCGCAGTCGGCGCAGGTCTCCTGGGCGCCGCGGGGCGACAGGCGCGCGAGGTCGCGCTGCGCGTCGGCCCACGCGCGCCGCAGCCCGGGCTCCGCGCGCGGGCGTCGCGCGGCCGACAGCACGCGCAGTGGAACGGGCGGGAAGGGCCCGGCGGCGCGCAGCTCGTCCTCGGTGCGGCCCGCCGCGCGGATCTCGGCCGCCGCGGCGCGGGGCAGGAAGAGCCGCGCCAGCCACGACATCTCGCAGCCCGAGACGCCGCGCTCCTCGCAGCGGCGCGCGAAGTCGACGTGGCGCGCGTCGACGAGCACGACGCCGGCGACCTCCTCGGGATGCGCGCGCGCGAAGAGCTCGACGTACTGGCCGCCGAGCGAGTGCCCGACGAGCACGTAGGGCGGCTCGAGTGCGAGCGCAAAGAGCAGCGCGCGCAGCTCGCGCACCACGCGTGCGCCGCTCCTCGCGCCGCCGCGCGCGCCGCACGCGGCGCGGCTCTCGCCGTGGCCGATGCGGTCGTAGGCGAGCACGCGCGCGGTGCGCGCCACGGGGTCGAGCACGCGCTCCCAGACGTCGGCGCCGTCGCCGAGCCCGGCTTCGAGCACGACGAGCGGCGCGCCCTCGCCCCGCAGCGTGTACGCGAAGCGCCCGATGGGCGTCTCGACGCTCTCGGCGCGCGCGGACGCCGCGCACGCGCAGGCGAGCGCGAGGCCGAGGATCGCCGAGCTCGTGCGCATCACGCGCGGAGGATGCCGCGCGCGGCGCCGCGTGGCTCCCGGGCCGGATGGCCCGGTCGTGCGCGCGGCCGCGCGCGCTACAAGGTTCGGTAGTCTCGGCGACCGCGCGTGCGCGCGCGGCCGGACGAGCGGGTGCGAGGCCCGCGAGCGGAGGACGACGATGATCCGAGCCACGGCACGGCGCGCGCTGCTCGGCGCGCTCCTCCTCGCGAGCGCGGCGTGCGTCGCGCCGCCGCCCTACCGGCGCGCGACCGACTACCCGCGGCGCATCGCCGACGTGCAGGCGGTGACGCTCGTGCCGCCGCTCGTCTCCGTCTACGCGATGTCGTCGGGCAACGTCGAGCAGGAGGTGCAGGAGTGGAGCGACGCCGCCAACCGCCACGCCCACGCCGCCGTCCGCGACTTCGTCGAGCGCGCGGGCAAGCGGTACGTCGCGTACGCGGGCTCGCACCCGCCGCGCCCGGACTTCCGGCTCGGTGCCGGGCGCGAGTCGCAGCGCAGCGGTCTCACGAAGGCCGAGGAGAGCTGGCTCCTCTTCGAGTCGCTCGAGGCGGCCGTGCTCCGTCACACCTACGACCCCGCGCACACGTTCCCGCGCGAGATGAAGGGCCTCTCGTACACGCTCGGCGCCGAGTCGCGCGCGCTGCTCGACGGAACGCAGGCCGACGCCTTCCTGCTCATGATCGCCACCGATCACGTGCCGACCGCGGAGCGGCAGGCGCTGATCGGCATCGGCGCGGCCGCGGCGGTCGTGACGCGCAGCTACGCCGGCCCCGGCATGACGCCCGCCGAGCTCGTCGCGGCGCTCGTCGACGCGCGGACGGGCGACGTCCTCTACTTCAACAAGGTCTCGATGCCGCTGTCCGACCTGCGCGACGCGAACGCGAACAAGGCGCTCGTCGACCTCGTGCTCGCCGGGATGTTCCAGTGAGCGCGCGGCGGCGGCGGAGCGCGTGCGCGCGCGGCCGCGTCGAGGTCGCCGGCGCGGCGCTCGCCGCGCTCCTGCTCTCGGCCTGCGTGACGGCGACGCCCGCTCCGGCGCCGCTCGCGCCCGAGCGGGGGGTCGGCGCGCTCGACGCCGACGAGCAGCACCTGTGGAAGAAGTCGCGCGAGCTGCAGCACGACGTCGAGATCGCGGGCCTGCTGTTCGTCGACCGCGAGCTCGACGCCTACCTCGCGCGCGTGCTCGACCGCGTGCTGCCGGACGACCTGCGCCGGGCGGGCCTCGAGCCGTCCGTGCACGTCGTCTCGAACGTCAACATCCACGGCTACTCGTTCGCGAACGGCGTCGTCTACCTGCACACGGCACTGCTCGCGCGCATGGCCGACGAGACGCAGCTCGCGACCGTCCTCACGCGCGAGCTCGCGCACGTGAAGCTGCGCAACGCGCTGCGCGCGCAGCGCGACGCGCGCATCCGCGCCGACTCGCTCGCGTGGATCGGCGTCGGCTCGACGCTCGTGCAGGGCGGGGCGCAGATCCAGCTGCTCGCGCAGGCGGCCTCGATCTCGACGGCGCCGGGCTTCCACCACTCGCTCGAGGTGCTCGCCGACCGCGAGGGGCTCGCGATGCTCGCGGCCGCCGGCTACGACGTGAAGGGAACGCCGGGCTTCTTCGAGATGACGCTCGACTACGTCGAGGAGGTGCACGGGCAGGGCGCCTGGGGCTGGGTCGCATTCTCGCCGCCGCCCGCGATGACGGCGCGCATCGCGGGCTACCGCTCGCTCGTCGAGAGCCAGTACGCGGACGCGCCGCCGCCGCGCCCTCCGCTGCTCGAGCCGCAGGCCTTCCGCCGAAGGCTCCAGCCGGCGACGCTGCGGCAGGCCGACCTCGAGCTCGCGGCGGGGCTCCCGATCTCGTCCGCACACACCGCTCGGCTCGCGACCGAGGCCGACGCGAACGACGCCGACGCCTGGCTCGCGCTCGCGCGCGCGCTCGCCGCGCAGCGCGAGAAGGCCCTCCCCGGCAAGCCGCTCCCGTCGATCCACGAGGTGCGCGACGCGCTCGACCGCGCGCTGCGCGCGGACCCGCGGCACGCGGCGGCGACGCGCGAGCTCGCGCTCAGCTACTACCGACCGACGGGCACCG
This sequence comes from Myxococcota bacterium, assembly GCA_041389495.1. Taxonomy (NCBI): domain Bacteria; kingdom Pseudomonadati; phylum Myxococcota; species Myxococcota bacterium. The sequence goes on from JAWKRT010000002.1 coordinate 659,808, forward strand.
CGCGCACGCGCGAGGACGCGCGCACCGCATTGCGCCACTTCCGCCGCTACCTGTCGCTCGCGCCGCGCGCCGACGACGCGGAGTACGTGCGCGGCTACGTCCGCGAGCTCACGCAGGAGGCGAAGTAGATGGCGACCCGTCCGCTCCGTCCGCTCCGCGCGCTCGTCGCCGCCGTCGTCGCGGCGGCGACGACGGCCTGCGCGCCGATCTGGGTGCCGATCGAGGTCACGACGCCGCGGCCGTTCCCGATGCCCACGTTCGAGCTCGCGATGGACCTGCCCGTCGGCTGGATGTCGTCGTACTACGGGCCCGCGATCGGGCACTTCTTCTTCACGCGCCACGGCGCCGAGCTGCAGCAGTTCTGGGTGCGGCGCTGGCCGAAGACGCAGGTGGTGAAGGGCACGAATCGCAGCATCACGAGCGGGATGACGGTGCAGGACGTCGCGATGCTGTCGCTCGACAGCCGCCGCCTCGACGAGGGCGTCGGCGCGCTCGAGGTGGTGTCGAACCGCCCGGTCGAGCTCGGCCGCCAGGCCTGCTACCGGCTCGACTACCGCTACCGCGATGCGATCGGCCTGCCGCGCCGCGCCGTCGAGTACGGCTGCCCGGTCGGCGCGTGGATGTACCGCTTCGAGTACATGGCGCCCGAGCAGCACTACTTCGACCGCTATCTCCCGGACTTCGAGGCGTCGGTGGCGACGGTCGTCTTCGAGACGGCGGGAGCCTCGTAGTGCGCGCGTCGTCGCGCCGCACCGCGGCCATCGCCGTCGCCGCGAGCGCGCTCGCGGCGACGGCTCCGGGCTGCGCGCTGACGGAGATGGCGGGCGCGGCCCTCGCCTATCGAGAGGCCGAGCTCGACCCGGCGCGCATCCAGCGCGACATCCCGTACCGCGACGAAGATGGAGAGGGCGCAGTCGCCGACGAGCACCGCCTCGACCTCTTCCTGCCCGACACGGACACGGACACGGACACCGACACCGCGACCGCTCCGTTCCCCGTGCTGCTGTTCGTGCACGGCGGCGGATGGACTTCGGGCGATCGCGCCTACGGCGCGCTCGGCGTGTATCCGTACCAGAACGTCGGCCGCTTCTACGCCGCGCGCGGCATCGCGACGGCCGTGCTGAGCTACCGCCTGCAGCCGGAGGTCGGCTGGCGCGACCAGGTCGCCGACGTCGCCGACGCCACCGCCTGGCTCGCGCGCCACGTCGCCGACTACGGCGGCGACCCGCGGCGCATCGCGCTCGCGGGCCACTCGGCCGGCGCGTGGCTCGCCGCGTGGGTCGGGCTCGCCGACGCGCCGCTCGCCGCGCGCGGCGTCGACCGCGCATCGCTCTGCGGGCTCGTCCTCGTGAGCGGCGCCGGCTACGACCTCGAGGACGCGCGCACCTGGGAGCTCGGCGCGAGCCGCGCGTACTTCGAGGACCTGTTCGCGGACGACTCGCCCGGCGCGCCCGATGCGTGGACGCGCGACGCGTCGATCGCGCGCCACCTCGCGCCGCCGCTGCCCCCCGCGCTCGTGATGAACGCGGCGGGCGAGCCCGCCCGCTTCGAGCGCCAGAGCGACGTGCTCGCCGCCGCGATCGACGCGCGCGGGGGCCGCGCGCAGCGCCGCACGCTCGACGGCCAGAACCACCAGCGCATCGCGGTGTCGCTCAGCCGCGAGGGCGACCCCGCCTCGGACGCCGTGCTCGCCTTCCTCGCCGACGCGCACTGCACGCGCTGAGCGCATCCGGCGGCGCGGGCGGTCGCGCCCGACGAGGCGCCCGCGCCTAACGATCCCCGGCCTGCGCGAAGGGGTCGACCTCCGCGATCGGCCGCTCCGGGATCGCCGCGGCGAGCTCGCCCTCGATGCGCGCGCGGTCGCCGACGAGGACGACGAGCGGCGCGCCCGCGAGGTGGTGTCGCGCGACGTCGTCGAGCCGCGCGAGCGCGCGGCGCACGTCCGCGGCCCGCTCGGCGTCGTCCCGGACGCGACCGTGGGCCGCGAGCTCGGCGCGCTCGCGCGTGCGGCGGGAGGCGGGAGCGTCGCCCGCGAGCGCGATCTCGCCCAGCGCGCGCCGCGCGAGCATCGCGCGCTCGCAGTCCGCGAGCGGCGTGCTCGCGAGCGTGGCGAGATGGGCCTCGACGCCCACGAGCAGCGCGGCGAGCCGCTCGGGGCGCGTGCGCGTGGTGACGACGAACGTGCCGTCGCGCCGCTGCTCGGCGTTCGCGACGTAGGCGAGGCCCTGGCGCTCGCGCAGGTCGCGGAAGAGGCGCCCGCCGACGTCACCGCCGAGCAGGCTCGCGAGCATCGAGAGCGCGGCGAAGTCGGCGTCGGCCGGGCCGACCGTCGCGTGGCCGACGAGCAGCTCGACCTGCGCCGCTCCCGGCCGGTCGACGACGTGGATCGCGTTCGCGGCGTTCGCGATGGCGGCGGCGCCGGCCGGCTCGACCTGCGCGGAATGCTTCGCGCCGTCGCCCGGCGCGCCGCGCAGCGCCGCGAGCCGCGCGCGCACGGCGTCGTCGGAGCGCGCGCGCTCGTACACGAAGACCGCGCGCGCGGGGTCGAGCGCGTTCGCGAGGAAGCGCGCGAGCGCGTCGGGGGTCGCGCCGTCGAGGTCGGGGCGCGGGAGCGCGCGCGCGGCACCCGCGACGGGCGCGTGCAGACGCGCGAAGGCGCGGGTCGCGACCGCGCTCGCGGTGGCGTCGTCGGCGAGGCGCGCGAGCGCGGCCCGTCGCCGCGCGCGCGCGAGCGGCTCGTCCGCCGGCGGCGAGACGCGCAGCCAGCGCGCGAGCACGTCGAGCGCGCCGTCGGCGCGCTCCTCGGGGAAGCGCAGCTCGAGCCACAGCCATCCGTCGTCCGCGCTCGCGCCGACGTGCGCGCCGAGCGCGCGCACCGCGTCGACGAACGCGTCGGCGTCGCCCGCGGTCGCGCCCGAGGCGAGGAGGCCGGTCGCGAGGTCGCTCGGCAGGTCGGTGTGCGCCCAGTCGACCGGGAAGCCCGCGGCGATCGTCGCGAGCGCGCTCGCCGGCGCCTCGACCTCGACGAGGCGCGCTCCGTTCGCGAGCGTCGCGGTGCGCGGTGCGGTGCGGGCCTCCGCAGCGCGCTCGCCGAGTGCGGGGAGCTGCGGAGCGAGCTCGGCGAGGCACGCGGGCGACGCGTCGATCGGGCGCGGCGCGACGGAGGGCGCGTCGCGCCCGGGCGCGCTCGCGCAGCTCGCGGCGAGGGACGCCGCGAGGACGGCCCCCGCTGCCGCGAGCACCGCGCGCGCGCGGGGGGCCGCGGCCGCGGCGCGTGCGCTCACAGCAGCGACCGCTCGAGCGCCGCACCGACGCTCGCGGGCAGGATCTCGAGGATCGGCTTCAGCCAGCGCAGCGCGCCCGTCGGCGCGATCGCGAGCGTCGGCGACGCGTCGACGAGGACGCGCGCGGCGACGCGCCGGACGTCGCCCGCATCGAGCGCGTCGAGGCGCGCGAGCTCGTCGAGCGCGCGCAGCGCGTCGCCGTGGACGAGCGTGCCCGCCGCGATGGCGGCCGCCACGCCCTCGTTCGCGTCGAGCGCCGCGAGTCGCTCGCGCTGCTCCTGGCGCCGCGCGCGGCAGAGCTCGGCGGCGCCGGGCCCGCGCTCGCGCAGCGCGCGCGCCTCGCCGCGCACCGCGCGCTCGATCTCGCGGAAGCTCGCGAACGTCCGCGGCGCGAACACGTAGTCGAGCAGGCCGACGTCGCGCAGCGCGGCGGGAAGCGCGAACGCGTCGAACGCGAGAGGGCGCGCGACGGCGCGCGTGAGCCGGCCGTCGCCCGCGCCCATCAGGAGCTCGTCGACGACGGCGACGGCGAGCGCATCGGCGTGCGTGGCACCCACGCCGTGCCAGACGATCGCGTACACGGGGAAGGGCGTGCGCGCGTCGACGACGCGCCGGGCGAGCGGACGCGCTTCGAGCGCGAACGGCGCGCGCGGCGGCGGGCCGGGCCGCGCGGGCAGCGCGCCGAAGTGCGCGGCGATGCTCGCGCGCGCCGCGGCGACGTCGAAGCCGCCGACCAGCACGAGCACGGCGTTCGAGGGCGCGTAGTGGAGGCGGTGGAAGCGCATCGCCTCGTCGAGCGTCGTCGCGTCGAGCTCCTCGCGGCCGCCGATCACCGAGTGTCCGTACGGCGTGCCCTCCCAGAGCGCGATCCCGAACGCCTCCGCCGCGGCGACGCCGGGCGTCGCGTAGAGCTGCCCGCGCTCCTCGTCGATCGCCGCGCGCTGGCTCGCGAGGCTCGCCTCGTCGAGGCGGAGGCCGCGCATGCGGTCGGCCTCCGCGAAGAGCACGCGGTCGAGCGCCGCGGGCGCAACGGTGGCCCAGTACTGCGTGAGGTCGTAGTCGGTCGACGCGTTGGTGCGCCCGCCGGCGTCGCGCGCGATGCGGAAGAAGACGCCGTCGCCGACGCGCTCCGAGCCCTTGAACATGAGGTGCTCGAACAGGTGGGCCGTGCCGCTGCGCCCGGGCTCCTCGTCGCGCGCACCGACGTCGTAGGCGACGCGCACGGCGACGGTGGCGTCCGCGGCGCGCGGCACGAGGTGGACGCGCAGCCCGTTCGCGAGCGTGTACGACTCGATGGAGGGGACGATGCGCGCGGCGAGCGCGGCGACGTCGAGCGGTGCGCACGCGGCAGTGGGCGCGTCGGTCGGCTCCGCCGCGACGGCGGGCGTCGCGCACACGGCGAGCAGCGCGACGAGGACGCCGGGCATGCGGTGGAAGCTCGTTCGCGCTCGCCGTCCCACGGCGCGCAACCCTAGCGAAGCGGGCCGCGCGCGCGGCCGCGCGCGCTCAGCCGCCGACGTCGCTGCGCAGCCCGGCCATGCGCGCGTCGACGTTCGCGAGCAGCGACGGGTCGGGGAGGATCCAGAAGCGCCCGGCGCGCACGGCGTCGACGACGCGCTCGCCCACCTCGCGCGGATCCATGCCGTTCGCGACGACGTCGCGCAGCGCGGCGTTCACGGTCGCCACGATCCCGCGCGTGTGCGCGGCATCGACGGGCGGGCGGCCCGGCTCCTCGCCGACGTTCGTGCGCACGGGCCCCGGGCACAGCGCGGAGACGCCGATCGGTGCGCCGACGATCTCGAGGTCGAGCCGCAGCGTCTCGGTGATGGCGAGGACCGTCTGCTTGCTCGCGCCGTACACGCCCGTGAGCGGCGAGCTCGCGAGGCCGAGCATCGACGCGGTGTTGACGACGTGCCCGGGCTCGCCCTGCGCGAGCATGCGCGGCACGAAGGCGCGCAGCCCGTTCACCGTGCCGCGCACGTTCGTGTCGAACACCCAGTCCCAGTCCGCGAGCGAGTGCTGCCAGACGAGGCCGTTGCACGCGACGCCCGCATTGTTGCAGAGGACGTGCACGGCGCCGAAAGCCGCGTAGGCGCGCTCGGCGAGCGCTTCGACCTGCGCGGCGTCGCGCACGTCGACCCGCTGTGTCACGACGTCGGTCGCGCCGCCGAGCGCGCGCTCGGCTTCGGCCAGGCGCGCGTCGTGCACGTCCGCGAGCACGAGGCGCGCTCCCGCGGCGGCGAAGGCCTGTGCGATCCCGAGTCCGATCCCGCTCGCCCCGCCCGTGACGACGACGACGCGCCCTTCGAGCTGCTCCATCGACCCCTCCTTCCGGGTGCCGTCTTCCTACGCCTCGCGCGCGCGGCTGCCAAGCGCGATGCCCGCATCGCCCGCATCGCGCGCATCGCCCGCGACGGGGATCGCGGCTAGCGTCGGCCGCGCGCTGCGGCGAGCCCTTCGCGCGGCGCGCCACGGAGGCGAGAGCGATGCGTTCCCTCGAGATTCCCGTCGGTCCGTTCGCGTTCCGCGCGCGCGCGAGCGGCCCCGAGGACGGCGAGCTCGTGCTGCTCCTGCACGGCTTCCCGCAGTGCTCGGCCGAGTGGAACGCGCAGCTCGCGGCGCTCGGCGCGGCGGGGCTGCGCGCCGTCGCGCCCGACCAGCGCGGCTACTCGCCGGGCGCGCGGCCCGAAGGCGTCGACGCCTACCGCATCGAGCACCTCGTCGGCGACGTGCTCGACGTGGCCGACGCGCTCGGCGCGCGACGCTTCCACCTCGTCGGGCACGACTGGGGCGCGATCGTCGCCTGGCACGTCGCGGCGCATCACCCGGAGCGGCTGCGCTCGCTCGCGATCGTCTCGGTCCCGCACCCGAACGCGTTCGCGCGCGCGCTCGCGCCGGGCAGCGGCTCGGACCAGCTCGAGCGCTCGGGCTACATCGCGGGCTTCCAGCAGGCGGGCGCCGAGGACGCGATGGACGAGGCCTTCCTGCGCATGGCGTTCGAGGCCTCGGGCCTCGCGGGCCACGACGTCGAGGATCACGTGCGCGTGCTGACGGAGCCGGGCGCGATGCGCGCGGCGCTCTCGTGGTATCGCGCGTACGACTTCCACGCGCAGAGCGCGCCGGCGATCGCCGTGCCGACGCTCTTCGTGTGGAGCACCGAGGATCCCGCGCTCGGGCGCGACGGCGCGGAGTGGACGGCCGAGCACGTGACCGGGCCGTACCGCTTCGTCGTCGTCGAGGGCGGGCCGCACTGGCTGCCCGAGACGCACGCCGACGAGGTCTCGCGCCTGCTGCTCGCGCACGTGGCTGCGAACGCCGGGGCGTAGGCGACCGCGCGCGCGACGTTCAGCGCGCGCCGTCGTCGTCGTCGGGCGCGAGCTGGAAGTCGGCGAGCCGCTCGACCACGATCTCGTCGCCCGCCTTCGGGTCGAGGTCGATCACGGCGTTGAAGCGGTGCAGCAGGTTGTAGAAGCCGACGAAGTACGACATCTCGACGATCTCGCCGTCGTCGAACTCGCGGCGCAGCTCGGCGAAGCGCTCGTCCGTCATGGCCGTCGGCAGCGCGATCAACGTCTCGGCGAACGCGAGCGCGAGCCGCTCGCGCCGCGAGAGGCTCGCGGCCTCCGGGTCGTCGATCTCCGCGATCTCGCGCTCCGTCACCCCTTGTTGCCGAGCCTCGGCAAACCGGATGTGGCTTCAATGGACGCAGCCCGCGAGGCGCGCGGACTTGAGCCGCAGCAGCTCGCGCAGCCGCATGTCCAGCCGACCGTCGCGCCACAGCGCCTTGTAGAACGCCATGCTCGCGTCGTAGATCGCGGACGGCATCGCGCCGCGGATCTCGGCCAGGTCGCGTCCGGGAAGTCGGGTCACGTGCGGGCCTCCTCGATCGCGTTCACCCCATGAGCACCGGCACGCCGATCACCGCGCGGTGGAGCCACAGGACGATCGCAGCGTACAGCGCGAGGCCGCCACCGACCGCGATCGCGTCGTTCGCCGGGCGCGGCGGCGCGCCCGGAATCGCGCGCGGCGCGCGGCGCGCGAGCGAGAGATGGTCGGCCACCGCCCACGCGAGGAAGCCGCCGAAGAGCGCGACGTCGGCGCGCGTTCCGTTCGCGAGCAGGTGCGCGCCGGCCCAGAGCTCGGTCGCGACGAGCGTCGGGTTGCGCACGAAGCCGCGCAGACGCCCCGGGAAGTAGGTCGACAGGAAGAGCGGCATCACCGGCAGCAGCGCCACGAGGGCCACGTGGCGCAGCCAGACGGGCGGTGCGTAGACGAGGACGGGCTCGGCCCGCGCCGCGCCGTAGCCGACGACGATCAGCACGAGGCCGACCGCGGCAGGAAGCGAGTAGAGGCCCTTCCACGGCGACTCGCCGATGCGCGCGACCATGCGATCGCGCCACGCCGCGTTCGCGATCGAGATCGAGTGCGTTCCGAGGAAGAGCACGAGGCCCGTGGCGAGCAGGGTCACGAAGAGGCCCTCCGAGGCGCGCGGGCGCAGCCTACGCGATCGGGGGCGAGCGCGTCGCGGCCGGCGCCGGAGAGTGCGCCACAAGGCCTCGCCCCCTCTCGCCGGGCCGGACGTAGACTGTGGCCGTGTCGTCCCCGCTCCTCGAAGCCGCCGCCCGTCTGTCGGCGCGTCGCTCGACCGCGCTGTTCTTCCGCAACGTCGGCGCCGTCGTGATCGCGGCGGTGGCGTGCTTCGTTCCCTCGCTCGGCCCGCACCGCTTCTGGCTCGCGGCGATCCTCGTCGTCGTCTGCATCCCCGCGGCCACGTGGGTCGAGCATCGCGCGGCCGCCGAGGACAACGGGTGGCTCCAGCCGCTCTTCGACCTCACGGCGATCGTGACGCTCGTGCACCTCGTGCCGTCGGCGTGGTTCCCGGCGCTCGTGCTGGGCCTCATGGTCGTGCAGGCGCCGAGCGTCGCCGAGAGCCGCGCGAGCAGCGGCTGGTACGCGCTCTTCGCGGCGATCCTGACGCTCGGCATGACGTTCGCCGCCGTCGTGCACGACGTGCCGGGGTGGCAGCTGCCCGTGCTCTGCATGGTCACGCTCTACCCGTCGGTGATCTTCTACTCGCACCGCCAGTCGCGCGTCGCGAAGGAGATGCGCGACCGCGCGAGCGCGATCGACGGACTCCGCCTCGTCGCGGGCGGCGTCGCGCACGACTTCAACAACGTGCTGACGAGCGTGCTCGGCCACGCCGAGCTCGCGGCGGACGAGCTCCCGCCGGGCCACCCGGCGCGCGAGTCGCTCGAGGAGGTGATCCGCGGGACGGAGCGCGCGAGCCTGCTCGCGGGCCGGCTGCTCGCGTTCGCGGGGCGCACCGCGCGCGCCGCGGAGCCCGTCGACGTGGCGGGCGAGGTCGAGACGCTGATCGCGCTCCTGCGCAGCGTCGTGCCGAAGGGCATCGCGCTCGAGCTCGTCGCGCGCGGGCCGGATGCGCACGTGCGCGCGCAGCGCGTGCAGCTGCAGCAGATCGTGATGAACCTGATCCTCAACGCGACCGAGGCGACCCCGGCGCCGAGCCGCGTGCGCGTCGAGGTCGCGCGCGTCGACGAGCCGGGGCGCGCTCCGGTCGTGCGCATCGAGGTCGCCGACGACGGTGGCGGCATCCCGCCGGACGTGCAGGCGCGCATCTTCGACCCGTTCTTCACGCTGAAGGAGCACGGCCACGGGCTCGGGCTCGCGAGCGCGCGCTCCGTCGCGCGCGAGCTCGGCGGTCGCATCGCGGTCGAGAGCCGCAGCGGAGCGGGGACGCGCATGACGGTCGAGCTCCCGGCCGCCGAAGCGGCGGCGCGCGTCGAGACTCGCGCGCAGGCGCGCGCACCGCGTGTTCCCTCGCTGGCCCTCGTCGTCGACGACGAGGACGACGTGCGCGCCGTGCTCGCGCGCATGCTGAGCACGCTCGGGCACCGCGTCGTCGAGGCGCGCTCGGGCGAGGAGGCGGTCGCGCTCTTCCGCGACCGCGGCCCCGAGATCGGCGTCGTCGTGCTCGACGTCCGGATGCCGGCGATGGACGGTTGGCAGTGCCTGCGCGCCCTCCGCGCGCTGCGCGCGGACGTCCCCGTGATCGTCTGCAGCGGCCACGACCCGTTCGCGCGCGACGACGCGGCACGTGCGGAGCGCGTCGGATTCCTGTCGAAGCCGGTGCGCCGGGAAGAGCTCGAGCGCGCGCTCGCCGACGCGGAGCGAACGCGCGACGGCGCGGGGCCCGCTAGATCGGCCCCACCCAGTGCGCCCAGAAGTCCATCAGCGTGAGGCTCGCGATGCCGACGAAGCTCGCCTCGATCACGCAGCGCGAGAGCGACCAGCGCGGCGCGTCCGGATCCTCGTCGAGCCGGTAGAGGTTCGGGAAGCTCACGACGAAGTAGAGCGCGTAGCCGAAGCTCCCGTAGCGGAGCATCGCGGCGCGGTCCTCGTACCAGACGTTCGTCGCGACCTCGTCCTGCAGGAAGTAGAGGAACGTCTCGGCCCACGCGAAGAAGAGCGCGGCCGCGCCCACGATCACGACCCACGCCGCGCGTCGCGCGCCCGCGCTCCACGACGTCGTCATCGTGCGCACGCGGCGCATGCAGACGACGGCGGCGACGTGGTAGACGGTGAAGAACGCCATCGTGTTGAGGTACATGCCGACCGGCACCTTCTTCCACTCGGCTGCCGCTGTCGCCTCGTCCGGCCCGAGGAGCGCGGAGTCGAAGTACCAGGTCACGAGCGGGAAGCGGTACCGCATGTGGAAGAGCTCGAAGAAGTACTCGGTGTGGAAGTAGGTCGCGAAGAACACCCACACCGCCATCCACACGTTGAACTTGACCCAGTAGCTCTCGCGCACGGGAACGCCGGAGTGGCGGCGCAGCCAGGCGGGGAGCAGCACGCAGTACGGCAGCCACATCCCGAGGTTCTGCACGACGTGCCAGGAGTTGCCGACGTCGAGCCAGCCGAGCCGCTGGACGACGGCGTTGTACGCGAAGAAGACCGGGACGAACGAGAGGTAGAGCTTCTCGGCGAACGCCTTGTCCTCGTTGGTCGAGAGCCAGTGGGCCGGTGTCGTCGTCATGGGCGCGCCTCCCGTCGATCGGTCGCGAGGACGATCGCGGTCGTGCGAACGCGCGGAAGGGCGTGTCCGCGATGGCGCGTCAGGGTGTACCGTGGAGCGGCGCGGAGTAAAGCGCGAAGGATGCGAAGGGCCGAGGATGGCGGGCCAGCTCGAGGGACGGGTCGCGGTGGTGACGGGAGGCGGCCGCGGCATCGGCCGCGCGATCGCGCTTCGCTATGCGGCCGAGGGTGCGACGATCGTCGTGTCGTCGCGTACGCAACGCGATCTCGAACGGACGCTCGCGTCGGCGGGCGTCGGCGCCGACCGCGGGCTCGCGGTCGTCGCCGACGCGACGAGCCGCGACGACGCGCGCCGCCCCGTGCGCGAGGCCGTCGCGCGCTTCGGACGCGTCGACGTGCTCGTCAACAACGTCGGCGGGAGCATCGGGAACCCCGATCCGTACGCAGCCGACGACGACGGCTTCGATCGCACGCTCGCGCTCTGCCTCACGTCGGCGTGGTGGACGACGAGCGCGGCGCTGCCGGGCATGCGCGAGCGCGGATTCGGGCGCATCGTGAACATCGGGTCGGGCGCGTCGAAGCGCACGGGCGCGGGGCTCGCGTACGTCACGGCCAAGCACGCGCTCGTCGGCTTCACGCGCCAGCTCGCGGCGGCGGTGGCGCGCGACGGCATCAACGCGAACGTGCTGTGCCCGGGCTGGACGCGCACGTCGCTCCTCGACTTCGGCCGCATCGCGCGCGCGCGCGGCACGACGGCCGAGGAGGAGGAGGCGCGCGCGGCGGCCGAGAGCCTGCAGAACCGCGTGCTCGAGGCGGACGAGCTCGCGGGCATGGCCGTGCTCCTCGCCGGGCCCGACGGCCGCGGCATCACCGGCCAGGTCGTGAGCGTCGACGGCGGGTACAAGGTGTGAAGCGGCGACGCGCCCTTCGAGCGGCTGCGACCGACGGCGCCGCGCGGGCGCGGCGCGCTCGTCGTGCTCCGAGCCGCGCGAGGGATCGCGCGAAGGAAGCGGAAGGGGAGGAACGAGGATGACGCTCCGGGTCGTGCAGTGGGCGACGGGGGGATGCGGCGCGATCGCGATCCGCGCGATCGCGCGGCGCCCCGACCTCGAGCTCGTGGGCGTGTGGGTCCATTCCGAGGCCAAGGACGGGAAGGACGCGGGCGAGCTCGCGGGCGGCGCGACGCTCGGCGTCGCCGCGACGCGCGACGCCGATGCGCTCGTCGCGCTCGCGCCCGACTGCGTGAGCTACACGGCGAACGGCGAGGGCCGCGTCGACGCGTGCGTCGACGACTGCTGCCGGCTGCTCGAGGCGGGCATCAACGTGGTCACCACCTCGCTCCCCGGTCTCGTGCACACGCAGGGCTTCGATCGCGCGAAGCAGGCGCGCATCGAGGCCGCGTGCCGGCGCGGGGGAAGCTCGTTCTACGTCTCGGGCATCGAGCCCGGGTTCGCGGCCGACCACCTCGTGCTCACGCTCGCGACGATGTCGAACCGCATCGAGTCGATCCGCACGCAGGAGCTCTTCACGTACACCGACTACCCGGTCGCGTTCACGATGTTCGAGGTGTTCGGCTTCGGGAAGCCGCTCGAGCACCGCTGTCTGATGGAGCTGCCGGGCGTGCAGGCGTCGGCGTGGGCCCCGCCCGTGCGCATGGTCGCCGACCGTCTCGGCGTCGAGCTCGAGGCCGTGCGCGAGACGTACGCGAAGGCCCCGACGCCCCGCCGGCTCGAGGTCGCGGCGGGCACGATCGAGGCGGGCACGTGCGGCGCGGTGCGCTTCGAGACGATCGGCGTCGTCGACGGGCGCGATGCGATCGTGATCGAGCACGTGAACCGCATGGCGCCCGACATCGCGCCCGAGTGGCCGAGCGCGGCGCGCGACGGCGTCTACCGCATCGAGATCGCGGGCGACCCGGGCCTCACGTGCGAGCTCGCGGTCGGCGCGCCCGCGACGTTCACCGACGAAGGCATGGTCGCGACGACGATGCGCATCGTGAACGCGATCCCCTACGTGTGCGCGGCGCCGCCGGGCCTCGTCACGTCGGCCGACCTCCCGCTCACGCTGCCGCGCGGCGCATTCCTCTGACGGGCGGCGCACCGGAGGCTCCATGTTCTACGGCTGGGTCGTCGTCGGCGTCGCGTTCGTCGGCCAGTTCGTGGCCTCGGGGCTCGTCTTCTACACGTTCGGCGTCGCGCTGAAGGACGTCGCGGCCGAGTTCGACGCCGGCCGCCTCGGCGTCTCGGGCATCCATCTCGTCATGCCGTGGACGGGCGCGGTGATCGCGCCGGTCGTCGGGCGCCTCGCCGTCGCCGGCCATCTGCGCGCGCTGCTCTTCGGTGGCGCGCTGTCGATCGGCGCGGGCTTCGTGCTCGCCGCGCGCGCGACCGAGCTCTGGCATCTCTACCTGATCTACCCGCTGCTGATGGCGTTCGGCGCGAATACGCTGAGCGGCGTCGGCGCCTCGACGCTCGTCGTGAACTGGTTCGCGAAGCGCCGCGCCACCGCGCTCGGCCTCTCGCAGATCGGCGCCTCGGCGGGCGGCATGGTGATGGGGCCGGTCGCGGGCTGGCTGTTCGCCGAGCACGGCTGGCGCGACGTGTACACGGGCTTCGGCGTCGCCGCGCTCGCGCTCGCGCCGCTCGTCGGCTGGCTGGCGGTCGGGCGTCCCGCCGACCGCGGGCTCCATGCGGACGGCGACCCGGCGCCGCCGACGCCCCGCGACGCGGGCGCGGCGCCGGCACCGGCGCCGCATGTGCGCGAGGCGTTGCGCGACCCGCGGCTCTGGCAGGTCGCGTTCGTCGCCGGCGTCGGCTTCATGCTGTCGGGCGCGGTGGTCACGCACCTCGTCGCATTCGCGACGGACCAGGGCCTCGACCGCGTACGCGCGCCCGCGCTGCTCTCGGTGCTCGCGCTCGGCGCGCTCGCGGGCAAGCCCGTGTTCGGCCTGCTCGCCGACCGCATCGGCGAGCGCCGCGCCTACGCGCTGGCGATCGTCCTCCAGATCGCCGGTCTGCTCGCGCTCGCCGCCGCGCCCTCCGGCGTCGCGCTGTTCGCGGTCGCGGCCCTCTTCGGATTCGGCAACGGCGGCAACCTGCCGCTCTCGGGCGCGCTCGTCGCGCGCGCGTTCGGGCCCGCGCTGTTCGGCCCGATGATGGGCTTCGCGATGCTCGTGCTCACTCCGATCGTCGCGGCGGGGACCCCGTTCGCGGGCTGGGTCTACGACACGACCGGCGCCTACGCGATCGCCTTCGTCGCGTTCGCCGCGCTCGCGGCGGCGTCGCTCGTCGCGCTGCGTGCACTCGCGCTCCCCGAGGCGGAAGACGCACCCGCATCGCCGTCGGCGGGCTGATGCGCGCGGCGCGCGCGGCGAGGCACGCCCGTCAGCGGGCGCGTGCGATCCGGAAGTAGGCCACCGCGTCGACCAGCCGACGGGCGAGCTCGCTCGTGTGACGCGCGTGGACGTCCATCGCGGACGCGCGGTCGATCGTGGTCTCGGAGATCGATCGGAGCTTCGTGAGGCCCTGCTGCACGTCGCGGACCTCGTCGGCCCGCGCGTGCACGTCGCGCGCGAGGGCACCGATCAGCGTGGCAGCGGATTCGGACTTCTCGACGATCGCATCGAGCTCGTGCGCGATCTCCTTCGTGAGCTCGACGCCGGTCCGCGACCGCAGGCGCGCCTCTCCGATCAGCTCGCTCGTGGTGCGAGCCGCGGCGCTGCTCCGCAGCGCCAGTGCGCGCACCTCCTCGGCGACGACCGCGAAGCCCGCGCCGGCGGGACCGGCACGCGCGGCTTCGACCGCGGCGTTCAGCGCGAGAAGATTGGTCTGGAATGCGATCTCGTCGACGCCGCTCACGACGTGGGCGATCTCGGTGCTCGCGGCATCGATCGCCGCGATCGCCTCGCTGGCGCGCGCCATCGCGGTGTTTCCGCGCCGCGCGGTGTCGACGGACTCGCGCGAGAGGCGATCGGCCTCCTGGCTGTGGTCGACGCTCCGCGCGAGCGAGTCGACGACCGATCCCAGCGCTCCGTGCCAGCTGCGCAGCTGCTCGCCCTGCTCGTCTGCGTGCTCGCGCACCGACGTGCTCTCGGCGCACACGCCGCGCGCGTCCTCGGCGATGTCGAGGGACGTCGCCTCGACGCGACCGAAGCTGTGGTTGAGGCGGGCGACGAGATCGTCGAGCCCTCGGTGGAGAGCGCGAATCTCGCCGAGCCCGATGGGTGCGAAGTGCAGCGTCAGGTCGCCCTCGCCGAGCGCGCGCAGCTTCTGCTCGACGCGCGCGAGCGGCCGCGCGACGCCACTGCGCAGTGCGGCCATGAGCGCGAGGAACAGGGCCACGAGCGTCGCGACCGCGACCGCGAGCGTGGTCTCGAGCGTGACGACCGACCCGTGCAGCACGGACATGTCGTCGACCGTCGCGCCCATGGTCGTCTCGAGGTCCGCGAGGACGCGGTCCACGAAGCCCCCGGCCACGACCTGCAGCGCCTCGGAGGCCTCGTCGAAGCTCCCCATCGTGGCGTTCCCCGCGGCGGGGCCGGCGTCGATGTACGCCTGGGCCATCCGGCAGCCCATCTCGTAGTAGGACTCGAACGCGACGCCGATCTGCGCGATCTCGTCGACCACGTCGTCACGCCCCTCGTCCGCGTAGTGTCGCGAGAACTCGGCGAGGATCTCCCTCACGCGCTCCGCGTTGGTCCGTGCCTCGTCGAAGCCGTCGTCGAACCCCTCGGCGGCGCGCGTCGCCGAGATGTCCGTGAGCCACTGCTGCACCTGCACGACCGCGAGCGAGAGGTCCTTCGCGAGCAGGGCGAGGTGCATGTCGACGTCGCGCGCGTGCGCGAGGTTCGCGACGGCGCGGTGGTCGGCCGTCGTCACCCGCCGGACCGCGACCGCGTTCACGATCGTCGCCGCGGACGCCACGACGAGGACGAGACCGAAGGCGAGAGAGAGATGGAAGAGGACGGAGCGATCGCGGAATCGGAGCCGACCGCCGCCGACGTCGCGCCGCGGCACCTCCGTCGTCGGCGCGGTGTGATCATCCTGCCGATCCATGCGCGGGCTCCTCGCGGATGGGGGACGCGAGACCTTCGTCCTCGACGCTCGCGATCTTGAAAGCGGAGCGACGCGGCTCCGGTGCTGCACCGAGGCGGGTCGGGGCAACGGCCGAGCTTCGGGCGCGAGGAGAGCCCGTGTCGGGGCGGGCCGCGGCGTCGCTCGGCGCGCTGTTCGCGGTGCGGCTCCCCGAGGAGCGCGCGAGGACTTCGTGATATCGCGCGCGGCTGCGCCATCTCGCGCACCCGCCGCGCCGCAGCGTCGGCGCGCGGCGCGCGATCGCGCCGGCAGCCTGGCACGACGCTTGCGAATCGACGCCGCGCGGATGCGGAGCGGGCCCGGCGCGAGCGGCCGCGCCCCGACGCCGCGCACACCCGTCCGTTCCCGCCTTCCGATCGGAGAGCCACTCGATGCGTCCCCTCTGCCCGAAGCGCACCGGCGTCCTCGCGGTGCTCGCGCTCGCCCTCTCGACGTCCGCCGACGCCGCGGTCGTCGAGCTCGACCGCGCCGGCTTCCAGGCCGCGCTCGCCGGCCTCGACGTCGCGATCGACGATCTCGAGTCGTACGCGCCCGGCGCCGTCGCCTCGCCGTTCGCGCTCGCGAACGGCCTCACGTACACGGCCGACGACCCGGTGATCGCGAGCGCGCCCGACCAGCAGCTCTTCGCCGGCGCGTCGATCCTCGGGCTGCGCGTGTTCTCGGGCTTCCCGAGCGGGGCGACCGTGTTCGGCGTCGAGCTGTTCCTCCAGCCGACGGACGACTACGACGTCGTCGTGACGACGGTGGGCGGCGCGACGCTCGAGCTGCTGCAGCAGGACGGCGATCGCTTCGGCGGGACGGCCGGCTTCTTCGGCGTCCTCGTCACGGGCGGCGACGCGATCGCGAGCGTGTCGTTCCAGGCGACGACGACGAACGGGGGCGGCCCGGGCGGGGGCGGCGGCGGCGTCGGGAACTACTCGTTCGACGACGTCGCGATCGCGGGCGAGTCGCTCGCGCAATCGGGCGTCGGCTCGGGCGCGACGGTGTTCACCGCGGGGCTGCTCGACTTCGACGACCTCGGCCCGAGCACGCTCGGCGTGCTCGTGCCGAACGGCTACGGCGGCTTCACGTGGGGCGCGGGCTGGCACTTCCTGACGACGGCGGCGACGCCGGACGACACCTTCCTCGCGCTCGCGCCGACCGGTGTGCGCGTGACGAACGCGTCGATCGCGCGCGCCGACGGACAGGACTTCTACTTCGACGGCGCCGCGTTCTGGAGCCGGCGCGCCGCCGATGCACGCGGCGACTTCTACTTCGTGCTCTACCGCGACGGCGTTCCCGTCTACGACGGGCGCGACGATCCGGACCCGAGCGCGCGCAATCGCTTCACGGACGTCCCGACCGTCTTCACCGCCAACTACACGGGCCCGATCGATCTCATGACGCTCGCCTTCGACGGCGCGGGCGACGACTTCGACCACCTCGCGATGGACGACTTCGCCTTCCGCGCCGCACTGCCGCCGCCGAACGTGCCCTTGCCCGCGCCGGCGCTCGCCGTCCTCGCGGTGATGCTCGCGGGCGCCGGCCGACGCGAGCTGCGCGCGGCGCGGAGGCGGGGGCGCGTCGCGGCGGCTCAGTCGGGCTCGCGCGCGACGCCGAACGCCTGCATGTAGTCGCGCGCGCCGGCGCGGATCTCCTCGGGGTCGAGCCCGACGTCCTCGTAGCGATAGACGACGCGGCCGAGCTTGCCGCGCGGGTGCTCGCGCTGGTGGCGGCGGAGCGGCTCGAGCGCGGCGTCGCTCGCGTCGAGGCCCGCGAACTCGAGCACGCGCGCGGCCGCCGCGATCGGGTCGCGCATGTAGGCGTCGAAGTGCACGCGGTGGAGCTGCTCGGACGGGACGAGCGCCGCGTCGCGCACGGCGCAGCGCAGGCGGTGCTGGTTCATCTCGGCGACGCGGCGCCCGACCGCGACGGGGTCGACGCGGCGCGCCGAGAGCCGCCGGTTGTACGCGGTCATCGTCGCGAGCGAGAGCACGACGCGCGCGGGGTCGCGGAACGTCATGACGACGCGCGCGTCCGGGTACGCGCGCAGCAGCGGCCCGAGGTTCTCGAGGTGCATCGGGCTCTTCAGCACCCAGCGCCTGCCGCCGTCGCGCAGGTAGGAGACGACCTGCAGCACGCGGCGCGCGTAGGCGTAGGCGGGCGTGTGATCGCGCCGGCAGTACCACTCCGTGTAGCTCGGCGCGTGGAAGAGCGTCGCGAAGTTCGAGCACGCGAAGGCCATCAGCAGGAAGCCGATCTCTTCGTGCGGCGTCCACGCGTCGAGCTCGTGCATCGCCTGCTGGTGCGGCGTGAGCGCGGACGACTGGTCGAGCCCCGCCTGCGCGCGCGCGATGCGCGGGTCGGGCTCGCCCGGTACGGGCGCGTCGCCCGGCGCCGGCACGGGCTCGTTCGCCTCCCAGTACGGGAGGAAGCGCAGCTGCGCGTGCGCCGAGAGCAGGTTGTGCAGGTGGCTCGTGCCCGTGCGCGGCAGGCCGACGATGACGACCGGCCGCTCGAGCGGGCGCGCGAGCGCCTCGGGATGGCGCGCGACGACGTCCTCGACGAGCAGCCGGTTCGAGAGGAGACGCACGATCTGGCCGCGCGCCGACATGCGGCCGAGCAGGCTCAGCTCGGCCTCGCCCTCGAGCGCGGCGAGCAGCACGCCGAGACCCTCGCGGAAGTCGTCGGGCCCGAAGTCGTCGAGGCCCATGCACTCGCGGGCCTCGGCGAGCAGCCCCTCCTCGTCGAGCGGCACGCGGCGGCGCGCTTCGTCGGGCGAGACGTCGTTCATCGCGCGCACCGCGTCGGGGAGGCGCGGGGCCGCGAGGTCGTCGATGTGGATGTCGGGCGGGCGCGTCACGCGCGACCTGGCAGGCGCGCGGGGTTCGCGCGCAGGATCTCCCGCAGCCCGGGCTCGCCGATGCCGCGGAGCTCGCCTTCGGAGCGGCGCGCGCCGCAGTCCACCCGCTCGTCGGAGGGCGGATCGACGTCGACGATGCGGATGTGGTCGTGCACGGGCGCCTCCGTCGGGAGTGCGCACCCTACCTCAACGGGCGGCGCCGGCGCGGATGCGCGCGCGGCCCGCGGCGCGGCGCCGTCACGCGACGACCTGGACGAGCTCCGCGAGGTGGCCCTCCGGGTCCGTCGCGAACGCGACGCGCACCCGGAGCTCGGCGATCTCGCGCATCGGCACGGCGACCGCGCCGCCCGCCTTCTCGACGCGCTCGAGGAGCGCCGGGAGGTCGTCGGTCTGGAAGCCGAGGATGACCTCGCCGTTCGGCGAGGGCGCGCGGCCGAGGTACCGGAGCAGGACGAGCGACGTCCACTGCGCGGTCGGGTCGTGGCTCATCATGATCTCGTCGATCTCCTCGCCGCCGATGCTCTGCCCCTTCACGCGGTGCACGGCGTGGAGGCCGTACGCCTCCTGGTAGAAGGCCGACATCGCGTCGACGTCGTGGACGACGAGCTTCGTGAATCCGTGGGTCGTGCTAGGCGGCATGGCGGGCGACGGGCGCCTCCTCGGGGTAGTGGCTCGGCGGGACGTCGTAGGTCCGCGCGAGCAGGCCGATGAACGCGGGGTCGTGCAGCGGGTCCGACGGGACGTCGAAGGGGACGCCGCGCGCGCGCAGGTCGGCGACGAGCACGTCGAAGACGCGATCGGCGTCGAGGTCGTCGACGTGGTCGAGATGCATCTTCATGTCGTCGAGGTCGGCGTAGAGCTCGGCGTCCCAGTGCAGGAGGAAGCGCAGCTCGTCCGTCGCGTAGGTCGCGATCACGTCGTCGCCGGTGCGGATCTGCCAGCGATCGCGATCGGCGGGGTCGCCGCGGAACGTCGAGTCGAAGGCGAGGCCCTTCGGGTTGGCGCGCCGCTCGACCGGGCCGTTCGATTCGCCGCGGTGGTACATCGCCGTGTTGTGCGTGACGACGCCGCGGTTCCACAGCGGCGGGGCGAGCCGCTGCGGCGGCGCGAGCGGCCCGTCGGGCCAGTACGTGAAGCCGCCGCTCTCGAGGTCGCGCTGGAACCACACGATCACCTCGGCCATCTTGATCGCCCACGCCTGGAACAGACCCGACTTGCCCATCACGCTGAGCAGCCACGTCGGCGTGTTCGCGAGCACCATCCCGCGGAAGCGCGGGCTGTCGAGGTGGCCCGGGTCGTAGTTCCACGCCGGGCCGTTCACGTTGAAGAGGATCTTCATCGGCTGGCAGTAGCGCGCGTTCCAGAAGTCGCGCGCCCAGGCCATGAAGCGACGCTCGTAGAAGAGCGGCTCGGCCTCCGGGTGCAGACAGACGCCCGCGTTCGCGAAGAAGCCGCGGAACGTCGGCGTGAGGAAGGCGTCGAGCGATGCGTCGGGCGGGAGCGGCGCGCCACCCGACGACGTGGCGACGAGCTCCTCGAGCGACGCGAAGTGGTGCTTCACGATCAGGTCCCACGGCCCGTGCTCGCGAACGAGGTCGAGCGCGAGCGCGTGCTGCGCGGGCGAGAGCACGTCGTCGATGGCGCGCGGCGGGTGGACGGGGCGCAGCCGGCGTGCGATCGCTTCGCGGTCGGTCGGCGACTCCATGGGCTCCTCCGTTCCGTGTGCGACGGATGTGTGCGACGGGCGGCGTCGCGGCGTGTTAGCGTATCACATTCACTAATCCGGGGTCTGGCAGATTCGGGCCGGTCGCGCACGCCGCGGAGGCGCCTGCGCACCACCGATCCTCCCGGCAGCGGGGCAGGCTGGGCACGTCGTCCGATGCGCTTCCTGATCTACGGCATCACCGGCTACACGGGGCGGCTCGCGCTGCGGGCGGCGCTCGAGGCGGGCCACCGCCCCGTCGTCGGCGGGCGCAGCGCCGAGCGCGTCGGCGCCATCGCGCGCGCACACGATCTCGAGGCGCGCGTCTTCGACCTCGGCGACCACGGCGCCGCCGTCCGCGCGCTGCGCGACGTCGACGCGGTGTGCAGCGCCGCCGGCCCCTACTCGGCGACCGCCGACGCGATGGCCGCGGCGTGCCTCGCCGCGCGCACCCACTACACGGACGTGACGGCCGAGATCGCGGTGTTCGAGCGCCTGCAGGCGCTCGACGCGCGCGCGCGCGAGGCCGGCGTGATGCTGCTGCCCGGCATGGGCGCGGGCGGCGCGCCGACGGATTGCCTCGCGGCGCACCTGCGCGCGCGCCTTCCCGACGCGACGCATCTCGAGTTCTACGGCGGCAGCCTCGAGGTCGTCTCGCGCGGCACGGCGAAGTCGGCGATGGAGGCCGTGCACCTGCCGACGCCCGTGCGGCGCGACGGCGTGCTCGTCCCGCTCGCGCGGCCGCTGCGCGTCGCGACGGAGATCGACGGCGAGCCGCTCGAGTGCGTGACCGTGCCGCTCTGCGACGTCGTCGTCGCCGGATGGTCGTCGCGCATTCCGAACATCACGACGTACGTCGAGGAGACGGGCGCGGTGAAGCAGATGAGCGCCGTGCCCGGCTGGCTCAAGCGCGCGCTCGCGACGCGCGTCGGGCAGGCGGTCGTGAAGCGCGTGCTCGACCGCGGTGTCGAGGGACCGACGGACGCACAGCGCGCGGCGGGCGCGTACCGCAACTTCGCGATCGCGCGCAACGCGCGGGGCGACGCCGTCGCCGCGGTCGCGCGCGGGCCCGAGGGCTACACGCTGACCGCACTCTCCGCGATCGCCGCGACGGCGCGCGCGGCGAAGGGCGAGGCGACGCCCGGCTACCAGACCGCCTCGAGCGCCTACGGCGCGTCGTTCTTCACGGCGCTCCCGGGCTGCGCGATCGAGGACATCGACGTTCCCGACGTGCGACCGAGGTCGGCGTGAGCGCGCCCGCCGCGCCGATCTACGTGCTCGACGAGGTCGAGCTGCGGGCGGGCGTCGACGCGGACGTGTTCCTCTCCGCACTCGATGCGCGCTACCGACCGGGTGCCGAGCGGCGCGGCATGATGCTGCGGCACCGCTGGGTGACGCCGCCCGAGACGCCGCCCGGCGTCGGCGCGACGGTGCTGCTCGTGTGGTCGGTGCCCGGCATCGCGGGCTTCTGGACCATGCGCAGCCAGAACGCGGCGCCCGAGGTCGCCGACTGGTGGCGCGAGTGCGAGGCGCTCTGCGTCCGGCGGACGCGGCGCTTCGCCGTCGACGCGGACGCGCGCGCGGCGTTCGCCGCCGCGGGGCGGGAGCACGCGTGACGACGCGGGTGTGCGCGACGGTGACGCTCGCGGAGGGCGCGTCGCGCGCCGACGCCGACCGCGCGTGCGCGTCGCTCGGCGCGCTCGCCGGGCGCGTGCCGGAGCTCGAGCGCTCGCACGCGGGCGTGCACCTCGAAGGCTCGCTCGGCGCCGGCGACCTGACGTGGGACGTCGCCGTGCGCGACGGCGCGGCGCTCGATGCGTGGAGCGCGCGCATGCGCGGCGGGAGCCTCGCCGACTTCGTGCGCGGCGCCGTCGGCGAGGGCGCGAGCGAGGCCGCGAGCGAGGCCGCGCGCGCGATCGCGGACGTCGAGGCCTGGGTCGTCGAGCCGCTCGCGCGCCGCGTCGCGCGCCCGGGCGTCTCCGGCGTTTCGGGCGTCGCGGGCATCAAGCGCACGAACCTCGTGCGCGTGCTCCCCGATGCGCGCGAGAGCGACGTCGCGCGCTGGAGCCGCGAGGTGGTGGCGCTCGCGCATCACGTCCCCGCGATCCGCAGCTTCGGTCTCGCGCGCGTGCGCGCGTTCGGGCCGACGGAGCCGCGCGTCGTCTGGACGCACGCCTGGGAGCAGGAGTTCGAGTCGCTCGACGGCCTGCTTCGGGACTACATGGCGAGCGCCTATCACTGGGGGTGGCTCGACGGCTGGTACGACCCCGAGGTGCCGTTCCGCATCGTCGACGTCGACCTCGCCCATCTCTACTGCCCGCTCGCGGAGAGCGTGCTCGCGTGGGACGCGGCGGGCGTGCCGGAGGAGGTCGCTGCATGAGCGGAGGTCGAGTGCTCGAAGGGCGCGTCGCGCTCGTGACGGGCGCGAGCCGCGGCATCGGCCGCGCGATCGCGCGCCGGCTCGCGCGCGCGGGCGCGACCGTGTTCGTCTCCGCGCGCAGCGTCGACACCGCGGTCGCATTCGCGGGCACGCTCGCCGAGACCGTCGCGCAGGTCGAGCAGGCGGGCGGACGCGCCGTCGCGCTCGGCGCCGATCTCGAGGTCGCGCGCGAGCGCGACGCACTCGTCGGCCGCGTGCTCGACGCCGCCGGGCGCCTCGACATCCTCGTGAACAACGCCGGCCTCGCGCAGTACGCGCCCGTCGCGGAGATGAGCGACGCGTTCTTCGAGGCGACGCTCGACCACTACCTGCGCGTTCCGTTCGCGCTCGCTCGGGCGGCGATCCCGGCGATGCGCGCACAGGGCGGCGGATGGATCGTGAACGTCGGCTCGGTCACCGCGCTGCGGCCGTTCAAGCCCTACGACGACTGGGCGCGCCACGGCGGTGCGACGGTCTACGCCGCCATCAAGGCCGCGCTCTCGCGCTTCACGCAGGGGCTCGCCGCCGAGCTCGAGAGCGACGGCATCGCGGTGAACCTCGTCGCCCCGAGCACGGCCGTCTCGACGCCCGGCTCGGATCGCTATGTCCCGGCCGACTATCCGACCGAGCCCGTCGAGTACCTGGCGGAGGTCGCGTACGAGATGTGTCGGCTCCCGGCGGCCGAGCGCACGGGGCTCGTCGCGCACAGCCTGCACTGGGCGCGTGCGATGGGGCTCGCGTGCCGCGACCTCGACACCGGTGCGCCGCTCCCGACGCCCGAGATCCCCGCCTACGCACACCCCGAGATCCTCGCGCGAGGCGAGTGACGCCCTGCGCGATCGCCGCGAAGGAGAGAGCCGTGATCATCGACATCGACGCGCACTTCGAGCCGGGCAGCGACTGGCTCGAGAGCTACCCCGAGCTCGCGCGCCGGCTCCCTCCGCTGAACCCCGGCGCACTCGCCGTCGACGCGATCGTCGGCGACCTGCTCCGCGGCGTGCCGGAGGCGGAGCGGCCGCCGTTCGAGGAGCTCGTGCCGCCGGGCGCGGCCATCCTCTACGGGAAGGAGAAGGCGCAGGAGGCCGAGCGCCGCGCGGAGTTCGAGGGCCGGAACCAGTTCCAGGTCGCGAACGCCGCCGCGCGCGTGAAGTGGCTCGACGAGCAGGGCATCGCGCAGCAGCACGTCATCTGCCTCTCGGGCATCGCGTACAACCTGCAGGTGGCCGACGCGGCGCTGCGCCGCGACGTGATCCGCGCCTGCAACGACTGGCTCGCGACGACGTGCGAGGAAGGCGGCGGGCGGCTGCGGCCCGTGACCGCGCTCGAGTACACGGACCTCGACTTCGTCGTCGAGGAGCTCGGCCGCATGCGCGCGCGCGGGAGCCGCATCTTCCTCGTGCCGGCCTTCCCGGTGGACGGCGTGCCGCCGAGCCACCCGAGCTGGGACCGCGTCTGGGCGGCCGCGTGCGACCTCGCGATGGCGCCCATGCTGCACACGGGCTTCGAGCGCATGACGTTCGATCCGGGCTGGGCGAACCAGGGCGGCGACGTCACGCTGCTGCGCATGCTCTCGGGCGCGCACCGCCACGTCGCGCCGACGACGCTGATCAACGCGCTCGTCTACTCGGGCGTCTTCGAGCGCTTCCCGAAGCTCACGCTCCTGCTCGCCGAGGTGGGGACGGGCTGGCTTCCGTTCCTGTATCGCGAGATGGACGACCGGGTGTCGACGGTCGCCGAGCTCTTCGTCGGGAAGTGGCGCCAGCCGCTCAAGCCGAGCGAGTACCTCGCGCGCAACGTGAAGGCGACGCCGCTCTCGGCCGGCAACGACTCGCCGCTGCTCGACATCCTGCGTGCGCTCCCGGACGGGATGCTCGTGTTCTCGTCGGACTTCCCGCACTTCGAAGGGTTCACGGACCCGGTCGGTCACTACGCGAAGCTGCTCGCGCCGCTCTCCGAGGCGCAGCGCCAGCGCTTCCTCGGCGGCGCGATCGACGACGTGTTCCGCAACATGGGCGATGCGCTCGTCTGAGCGCGCTGGAGGAGAACGCGGCATGTCCGACGTCCGGCTCGAGATCACCGACGACCGCATCGCGATCGTGACGATCACCCGTCCGCAGCGGCGCAACGCGCTCAGTGCGAACGCGCTCGCCGCGCTCCACCGCGCGTTCGACGCGATCGCGGCGCGCGCGGACGTGCGCGCCGCCGTCGTCACCGGCGAGGGCGTGGGCTTCTGCGCGGGCGCCGACATGAAGGCGACGCCCGACGACTGGGACGACACGGCCGGATCGCCGATGGGCGACCTGCTCGGCCAGCTCGAACGCCCCGTCACGCAGAGCTTCGCGATGCAGGAGATGATGGCCGGGCTCTACGAGAAGATCCATCGCCTCCGCCAGCCCGTGATCGCGGCCGTCAACGGCGCCGCGCACGGCGGCGGCTTCGCGCTCGCGCTCGCGTGCGACGTGCGCTTCGCGTCGCGCGGGGCGAGCTTCGGCGCCGTCTTCATCAAGCGCGGCGTCTCGGCCTGCGACATGGGCACGAGCTACTTCCTGCCGCGTCTCGTCGGCGCCTCGCGCGCGGCCGAGCTGATGCTGACGGGCCGGGTCTTCGACGCCGAGGAGGCGCTGCGCATGGGGCTCGTGCTGGACGTCGTCGACGACGGCGCCGTCGTCGAGCGCGCGCTGCGCACGGCGCGCGAGATCGCGACGAACTCGCCGCTCGCGGTGTGGATGACCAAGGAGACGATGTGGCAGACGATCGACGCGCCGAGCCTGCGCCACGCGCTCGATCTCGAGAACCGCACGCAGATCATGTGCACGGCGACCGGCGACACGAACGCCGCGTTCGCGGCGTTCCGCGAAGGGCGCGAGCCGGAGTGGGGGCCGCTCTGAGCGGTCGCGCCGCGCGCTCGCGGCGAAGAGGGGGAAGGGAATGTTCGATCTCACGGGGCGACGCGCGCTGGTGACGGGCGCGGGACAGGGCGTCGGCGAGGGCATCGCGCACGCGCTCGCGGCGGCGGGCGCCGCGGTCGCGGTCAACGACCTGCACGCGGGCCGCGCGCGCGCCGTGGCGGAGCGCATCGTCGCGGCGGGTGGCGAGGCGACTCCCGCGCCGTTCGACGTCGGCGACTACGCGGCGGTCGAGGCGGGCATCGCGGCCGCGGAGTCCGCGCTCGGGCCGCTCGACATCCTCGTCAACAACGCGGGCATCCCGGAATCGATGGGTCTCCAGCCCTTTCGCACGAGCGATCCCGCGTCGTGGCGGCCCTACATCGACGTGAACCTCTACGGCGTGATGAACTGCTCGCGCGCGGTGATCGACGGCATGTGCGAGCGGAGGTTCGGGCGCATCGTGACGATCTCGTCGGGCGCGGGCACGGTGGGGCTCGCGATCGGCGTCTCGCCCTACGCGGCGGGCAAGGGCGGCGGCATCAGCTTCATGCGCCATCTCGCGCTCGAGCACGCGGGGGCCGGCGTCACGGCCAACACCATCGCGATCGGTCTGATCGACAACCAGTCCGACCCGGCGGCGACCGCGCCGCTCGCGAAGGGGATTCCGGTGGGGCGGCTCGGGAGGCCCGACGACATCGCCGCGCTCTGCCTCTACCTGGCCTCGGACGAGGCGTCGTGGATGACGGGGCAGACGATCGAGCTCAACGGCGGCAGCGTCACGACGTAGGATCGCGCGGGCGGGCGCGCCGCGCGCCCGCCGCGAGGAGGTTCGTCATGCGGATCGAGTACGCGGGCAGCGTCCACGACGAGGAGGAGATCGAGGCCGTCGTGTCCGTGCTGCGCGGCGGCGCGACGGCGCTGCGCATCGGGAAGAACGTGCGCCAGATGGAGGAGCTCGTCGCGGCGTCGTTCGCGAAGCGCCACGGCGTGATGTGCAACTCGGGCTCGTCGGCGCTCTACCTCGCGATCGAGCTGCTGGGCCTCGCCGAGGGCGACGAGATCGTGACGTCGCCGCTCACGTTCTCGACCGACATCGCGCCGATGGTGCGCAGCCGCCTCGTTCCCGTCTTCGTCGACGTCACGCCGGACACGTTCCAGATCGACGTCGAGCGGATCGAGCGGAGCCTCTCGCCGCGCACGAAGGCCATCCTCGCGCCGAACCTGACGGGCAACTGCCCGGACTGGGACGGCATCCGCGCGATCGCCGACCGCCACGGCCTGCGCGTGATCGAGGATTCGTGCGACTGCCTCGGCGCGACGCAGCACGGCACGCCGACGGGCGCGCGCTCCGACATCAGCGTCACGAGCTTCGCGCTGTCGCACATCATCACGGCGGCGGGAACCGGCGGCATGGTGTGCCTCGACGACGAGGCGCTCGTCGACCGCTGCTTGACGCTGCGTCGCTGGGGCCGCCGCAGCGAGGCGCAGCTCTTCGGGAGCCGCAAGGGCGCGGGCGACCGGTTCTTCAGCCAGGTCGACGGCATCGAGTACGACAACCTGTTCATCTTCGACGAGGTGGGCTGGAACTTCGAGCCGTCCGAGCTCTCGGCGGCGTTCGGCGTCGTGCAGATGCGGAAGCTCCCCGCGAACCTCGCCCGGCGCAAGCGCAACTTCGACGTGCTGTGCGAGCGCCTCGCGAAGCACCCCGACTGCTTCGTGCTGCCGCGCACGACGCCCGGCATCGACACGGGCTGGCACATGTTCGCGACGCTCGTGCGCCCCGAGTCGGGCCTGCGTCGCGGCGACTTCCAGCAGTACATGGAGAAGAACGGCGTCGACACGCGCATGGTGTGGACGGGCAACGTCGCGCGCCAGCCCGCGTTCGCGAAGGTGCCGATGCGCGTCGCCGAGGGCGGGCTCCCGAACGCCGACCGCGTGATGGAGCACGGCGTCATCCTGCCGATGAACCACGCGCTCGACGACGCGCACATGCACCACATCGGCGACCTCGTCGACGCCTACGTGGAGGCGCACGCGCGGTGAGCGCGCGCGCGTGCGAGGGGCGCGTCGCGCTCGTGACGGGCGCGAGCCAGGGCGGCACGGGCACGGCCATCGCCGTGCGTCTCGCGGCCGAGGGGGCGAAGGTCGCGATCACGGCGCGCAGCCGCGAAGGGCTCGAGGAGACGGCGGCGCAGATCGCGAACGCGGGCGGCGAGGCGCTCGTCCTCCCCGCCGACCTCGCCGACCCGGGCGGCGAGCGCACGCGGCTCGTCGCGCGCACGGAAGCCGAGCTCGGGCCCGTCGACATCCTCGTGAACAGCGCGGCCGCCGGCGGCTACAAGCCCGTCGAGGCGTGGTCGCTCGACGATCTCGCGTTCCTGATGCAGGTGAACGTGTGGGCGCCGTGGGAGCTGATGAAGGCGGTGCTTCCCGGCATGCGCGAGCGACGGCGCGGCTCGATCGTGAACCTGACGAGCTTCGCGGCCGAGCTCCCGCCCGGGCCGCCGTTCCCCGACACGCCGCCCGCGAAGGCGGGCTCGGCGTACGGCATGTCGAAGGCCGCGCTCAACCGCATGACGGTCGCCGCCGCGAGCGAGACGGAGGGGCAGGGCATCGCGGTCAACGCGCTGACGCCGCAGGCCGCGATCGCAACGCGCGCGCTCGTCGCGAGCGGCTGGGTCGCCGAGCACTGGCTCGAGCCGCTCGAGACGATGGCCGAGGCCGCGCTCGCGCTCTGCACGGGCGACGCGGCGACGCTCACCGGTCGCATCGCCTACAGCCTGCAGCTCCTGCTCGAGCTGCGCCGTCCCGTGCGCGACCTCGAGGGGCGCGCGCTCGTGGAGGGCTGGCAGCCCGACGACCTGCCGGCCGTGCTCGCGCGCCAGCTCGCCGCGCACGCGGAATCCGGCCTGCGCGACGCCTACGACTTCGCGCGGCCGAGCAGCCCTTCGACGGGCGTCGCGTCCGCGCGGCGCGCCGCCTCCGACTAGCATCGACATCCACATCGGGAGACAGCATCTTGGATCGACAGGCCTACCGTCAGCTGTTCGACTTCACCGGTCGCGTCGCGATCGTGACCGGAGGCACGCGCGGCATCGGCCGCGCGATCGCCGAGGGCTTCGTCGCGGCCGGCGCGAAGGTCGTCGTCGCGAGCCGCAAGCCCGAGGCGTGCGCGGAGACGCAGCGCCACCTCGAGGCGATGGGCGGCGAGGCGCTGGGCGTCGCGACGCACATGGGCGAGCTCGATGCGACGGCGGCGCTCGTGCGCGCGACGGTCGAGCGCTTCGGGCGCATCGACGTGGTCGTGAACAACGCCGCGACCGCGCTCTCGCAGCCGCTCGGCCAGCTCACGCCCGACGCCTGGGACAAGGTGTTCACGGTCGACCTGCGCGGGCCGGTCTTCCTGGTGCAGGAGGCGCTCCCGTGGCTCGAGAAGAGCCCGAGCGCCTCCGTCGTCAACGTGATCTCGGCCGGCGCGTTCCTGTTCTCGACCTTCAACTCGATGTACGCGGCGTCGAAGGCGGCGCTGATGTCGTTCACGCGCTCGATGGGCGCCGACTTCGCGCTGCGCGGCATCCGCGTCAACGCGCTCGCGCCGGGCACGGTCGACACCGACATGGTGCGCAACAACACGCCCGAGGCGCAGGAGGCGATGGCGAACGCGTGCTTCATGCGGCGCGCCGCGCACCCCGACGAGATGGTCGGGCCCGCGCTGTTCCTCGCGTCCGATGCCGCGAGCTACGTGACGGGGCAGGTGCTGATCGCCGACGGCGGGCTCACGCCGCACTGAGCGCGCGGCGCGCGACGCCGCGGGTCAGCCGCGACGCGCGCGCGACCGCGGCGCCTTCGACGCCACGGCCGCCGCGACCTGCTCGACGACGAAGCCGAACAGCGCATCGCCGTCGAGGCGCGCGAAGGCCGGCGCGAGCGGCGCGAAGAGCGCCTGCGCCTCCGCGCCGAGCTTGCGCTGGCTCGCGCGCGCCTTCGCGATCTGCTTCGGGATCGGCATCATCGCCTCCTGCATCGCGAGCCCGACCGTCATCTCGAGGATCCAGAGGTAGCTGGCCGCGAGGTCGCGGTCGGCGAGCCCGGCGCGCGCGAGGATGGCGACGAGGGCGGACGAGGCCTCGAGCCACGCGGGCGACGTGCGCTCGCTGCGATCGATCAGCGCGAGCACGGCCGGGTACTGGAGGAGGTGCGAGCGGAGGCCGCGCATCCAGGTGGCGAGCTGCTCCTGCCACGGCGCGCGGTCGTCGAGCGGCGCGTCGTTCGTCTCGAGCACGCGCGTGAGCACGCCGTCGAGCAGGTCGTCGAGGCTCCCGAAGTGGCGGTAGAGCGCGGCGGGGACCGCGTCGACCTCCTTCGCGATGCGCGCGATCGTGAGCGGCTCGTCCGAGCGCCGCTCGAGCATCGAGAGCACGGCGTCGACGATGCCGTCGCGCGAGAGCCGCGGCGGTCGGCCGCGTCGGCGCGCGCCGGGCTTGCCGCGCGCGGGCTTCGCGGCGCCTGCCGCGGGTCGCCCGCGCGCTCCTCCGCCCCTGCTGCCGCCGGTGGCCACCGCGCCTCCACTCCGCCGCGCACCGCGGCTGCCGCGCCGTTCGGTGCGCGGCGTGCGCGACGCATTCTCCGGCGACGCGACGCCCGATGCAACGCCGCGCGAGCGCCTCAGCGCGGCACCATGCCTCCGTCCGCGAACACGACGTGCCCGGTCATGAAGCTCCCGGCGTCCGACGCGAGCAGCAGCGCGGGCCCGACCATCTCGTCCGGGCTCGCCATGCGCGGCATGAGCTGGAGCGCGGTCATCTCGGCCATCTGCTCGGGCGTGTTCGCGCGCACCATGTCGGTGTCGACCGTCCCGGGCGAGAGCGCGTTGACACGGATGCCGTGCGGTGCGAGCTCGGCCGCCATCGACCGCGTCGATGCCATGAGCCCGGCCTTGCCGATGCCGTAGAGCGAGACGCGCGCCGAGAACAGGAAGGCCGCGCCCGTCAGCACGTTGACGACCGCGGCGTGCGGGCTCGCCTTCAAGTGCGGGAGCGCCGCCTGCACGAGGAAGACCGGGCCGCGGAGGTTCACGTCGAGCGACTTCGCCCACGCCTCGGGCGTGTACTCGCCGACGGGCTGCGCGAGCGCGTTCGCCGCGTTGTTGACGACGACGTCGACCCCGCCGAACGCGTCGACCGTGCGGGCGACGAGCGCTTCGAGCGAGCCGAGGTCGCCCATGTGCGTGGGCACGCCGATCGCCTCGCCGCCCATCGCGCGCAGGTGCGCGGCCGTCTCCTCGCAGGCCTCGGCCTTGCGGCTCGCGACCGCGACCCGCGCGCCCGCGGCGACGAAGCCCTCGGCGAGCGCGCGGCCGATCCCGCGCGTCCCGCCCGTCACGATCACCACGCGCCCGGTCATGTCGAAGAGCTTCGCCAGCTTCGCTCGGTCCACCCTCGTGCTCCATATTGTGAATACGGTTTACTATAGAGGCCGGGTGCGGCGCCGGCAACGCGCCGCGCGGCGGCGCGCCGGGCGCGCATCGGCCCCGACCGGAGCCAGTTCGCCTAGGCGATCCGACGAGGAGCACGCATGACATCGAAGCTCGGCCAGTACTGCATCAACGTGAGCGATCTCGAGGCATCCGCGCGCTTCTACCAGGAGGCGCTCGGGCTCGAGCTGCTCGTGCGCACCGACGTGTCGCCGACCGTCCAGGAGGTGATCGTCGGCGCGAAGGGCGAGGGCGCGCAGCTCCAGCTCGCACAGCACCTCGATCGCGAGGGGCCGATCGAGCACGGCAACGCCTTCTGGAAGCTCTACGTCGAGACCGACGACTGTGCGGGCCTCTACGCGCGCGCGCTCGCGGCGGGCGCGACGGCCGAGATGGAGCCGCGCGCGCTCGACAAGTGGCCGGTGACGATCGCGTTCGTGAAGGATCCCGACGGCTACCTGATCGAGCTCGTCGAGCACACCCGCTGAGACGACGCGTCGAGCACGGCCAGGGCCTCCGTCTCGCACAGGAGGTCGGGCCGGCAGATCGGCGCTTCGACGAGCGCGTGCGGAAAGCCGGTGAAGCCCGCCGCGCGCAGCCGCGCCCGGAGGTCGGATGCGTCCGCGGGCCGCTTCACGTAGGTCACCGCCGACACGACGTCGCCGAACCCGGCACCCTGGCCCTCGAGCAGCGCGCGCAGGTTCACGAGCATGCGCTCGGCCTGTGCGCCGAAGTCGCCCGGATGCGCGGTGCGGCCGCGCTCGTCGACGCTCGCCGTTCCCGAGACGTGGAGCGCGACGTGGTTCGCCCGCGCGACGCGCATGCCGCGCGCGAAGTCCGCGCCGTACTGCGGCGCCTCGTTGAGCGTCGGCGCGCTCATCGGCGCGCGCGCGATCGGGGAGGTCGAGCGCACCGCGTACACGGCGAGACACAGGTCGTGCCCGGCGGCGGCCGGGCCGCCGCCGATGCCGGTGCTCGCGGGCGGCGGGTCGACCCGACGCGACGTGAAGAACGCGCGCCGCGCGCGGTTGAGGCTGGCGTAGTCGCGCTCGATGTCGCGCAGCCAGATCCACGTGCGCACGACGTCCGCGAACTCCATGCCGGCCCGCGCGAGCAGCCGCTCGGCGACCTCGAACATCGCGAGCGCCTGCGTGTACGCGTCGCCGCCGCCGCCGTACAGCGCGCCGGTGCGCAGCTGCGATTCGCCTCCCACGCGCACGAGCACGCCGCCCGCGCGCGCGCACTCCGCGCAGCCGCAGGCGGGCGGCGCGGCGACGGCGACGGCGTCCGCGGGAAGCGGCACCGCGCGCGGAAGCACGGCGTGGAGCGCGACCTCGAGCGCGGCGTGCGGGTCGAGCGGGGGCTGCCCGATCTCGACCATCGCGCGCCGCGCGTGCGCAGCGCCGCGCTCGTCGAGCACGCGATCGCGCGCGCCGCGCACGGCGTCGAGGTCGGCCCGCGCGTTCCGGAGGAAGACCGTCTCGTCGACGACCGACGCGAGCGCGGCGCCCGCGTCCGCGAGCACGTCGCCGACCGCGCGGTACAGGGCCTCGGCCTGCGCGCCCGCCGTCGAGAGCCGCGCGGGCGGAGCGGCGTGGAGGAAGATCTCGCGCGCGTCGGGGCCTTCGACGCTGCGCGCGACGACGCGACAGCCGTGCGCGACGTCCGCGACGGCGCCCGAGCCAGGCGACACTTCCGACCCTCCCGGCGGCTGGACCCGTCGCGGGCCCGCGACCGGACGCGGTCGGCGTCGGCGCGGCTCGGCCGGGCGCTCTCGCCTAACAGCCGTCCGTGGGCAGCTGCCCGTCGGGCTCCGTCGAGAAGAACGTGAAGGCCCGCGGGAGGTTCGCCCGGAAGCAGTTCCCGGTGCCGGGCTCCGGGCCGAACGGCGGCGGCGTCTGCACGTAGAGGATGTCGACGCCCGGGAGCGGCAGCGGCGGCGGATTGGCGCCGTTGTCGAACAGGTGGTTCAGGACGACGACGTTGTCGTTCGCGGACGGATCGGCGATCGGCGGGTCGTTGATGCAGTTGCGACTCGGGTCGCCGAGCGAGGTGGCCGTACACCATCCGAGCACGCCGATGCCGACGAAGTCGTTCCCGTCGATGCGGTTGAACGCGATCGTGTGGCCCGAGACGCCGAGCATCAGCACGCCGACGCCCGGCGGCACGCCGGCCTGGAAGCTTCCCACCGGCGCGGGGTTCGGGAGGTTGTTGTCGTGGATGTGGTTGGCCGTGATCACCCAGTCTTCCATGACCGGCTTCGGCGGGTTCCCCGCCGCGTTCGGGTGGAAGAGGCCGACGCCGACGGTGTTGTCGTGGATGTCGTTGAGCGACGCGCGGACGTTGTTCGAGACCGTGATCTCGAGGCCGATCGGGCTCCCGGACACATCGTTCCCGATCACGCGCACGTTCTCCGAGCCCGCGACCCACATCGCCGTGTCGAGCGAGCCGTACGACACGTTGCTCGCGACGAGGCCGTTCGCGGAGAGCGTCGGGTAGATGCCGTTGTTGAGGTTGCGCACGGATTCGTTCTGGAAGAACTGGAAGCCGTCCACCCAGCGCGTCTGGATCCCGTTCTGCGGGAAGTCCTCGACCGTGAAGCCGCGCACGTAGAAGCCCTCGAGCTGGTCCGGGCAGCTCGTGCCGCGGTAGTGGCAGCCCGCCGGCGCCGCGAAGATCCCCGTCTCCTGCGTTCCGGTGTGGATCAGGCGCACCTTGCCGGCGTCGCCGAGGTGGCGCTTCACGCGGCCGATCAGGCGGATGTCGTCGGTCGTGACGTGGAGCCCGTAGAGCGCGTTCTGCGTCTCGCGGTACTCGCCCGGCTCGACGAGGATCGTGTCGCCCGGCGACGCGGCGTCGATCGCGGCCTGGATCGACTGGCCCGGGAACACGCGGCGCACGGCGGCGTCGGCGGAAGTGGCGCTCGCGAAGAGCGCCGCAGCGGACAGCGCGGTGGCGAGCAGGGCGAACGAGGGGCGCGGGTGCGTCGTCATCGTGTCTCCGGGCTCCGTCGACGAGGTGGACGAGCGGTTCGGCGGGATCTCCGCAGGAGTCGCGAGCGGCGACTTCCCCGCATGCCCTTCTACGAGGAGTCCGCTCCGCTGTCAACCAACGAGCGGGCGACCCGCACCGACGCGCGCGCGACGCGATCTCGACGCAGCGCGGCATTTGACTTCGGGTCGGCGCGTCTCGGAGAATCGCGGGCCTCGGGAAGCGACGGCCTGCGCCTGCGCGCGGGACGTCCCGGTGAGGAGCGGGCCCTCGAAGCGATGCGGCGCGAGCGTGCGATCCGACCCGGCCGCGGTGCCCGCGTGCGCGCGGCGCTCCGCCTGACGGTCGCGGCCGCGCTCGGAGCCGCCGGCCTCGCCGCGTGCCGCGCGGAGCCGGCGCCGCTCGCCTTCCCGAACGAGACGACGGGCCGCCTCTCCATCCAGTATCCGCAGGACGAGACGCTCTTCCCGCCCGACCTCGCCGCGCCGACCTTCCTGTGGAGCGACGAGACCTCGGGCGTCGAGCGCTGGGAGGTGATGCTGCGGCTCGCGCCGGGCGGCCCCGAGGGCGGGGAGGGCGACGGCGCCGACGCGCTGCAGCGCTTCCCGGCGGCGCAACCGCGCTGGCAGCCGACCCCGGAAGACTGGGCCGCGATCCAGCGGCGCACGCGCGAGCGCGACGCCGACCTGGCGATCGTCGGCGTCGATGCGCGCGCGCGCGCCGTGTCGTCGGCGCGCATCCGCATCCGCACGTCCGCCGACCCCGTCGGCGACTCCATCTTCTATCGCGAGGTTCCGCTCCCGTTCATCGACGCCGTGCAGGACCCGTCGCGCATCCGCTGGCGCTTCGGCGCGATCGACTCCGAGGAGCGCCCGCCGGTCGTGCTCGAGAACCTCCCCGTGTGCGGCAACTGCCACTCGTTCTCGGCCGACGGGAGCACGCTCGGGCTCGACGTCGACTACGGCAACGACAAGGGCGGCTACGCGATCCTGCCCGTCGCGCGCGAGATGGTGCTCGACGACGAGCGCATCATCACGTGGAGCGACTACCGGCGCGGCGACGGCGAGGCGACGTTCGGGCTGCTGTCGCAGGTCTCGCCCGACGGCCGCTACGTGATCAGCACGGTGAAGGACCGGGCGGTCTTCGTCGCGACGCCCGAGATCGAGTTCTCGCAGCTCTTCTTCCCGATCAAGGGGATCCTCGTCGTCTACGACAGGGTGACGGGCACCTACGCGCCGCTGCCCGGCGCCGACGACCCCGACTACGTGCAGAGCAACCCGACCTGGAGCCCCGACGGGCAGTCGGTCGTGTTCGCCCGCGCGAAGGCCTACCGCAAGGAGTCGATCGCCAACGCGCAGGCGATCCTGCTCGACGAGAAGGACGTGCCCGAGTTCGTCGACGGCACGGAGCCCTTCAAGTTCGACCTCTACCGCGTTCCCTTCGACGAAGGGCGCGGCGGGAAGGCGCTGCCGATCGCGGGCGCGTCGCACGACGGGAAGAGCAACTACTTCGCGAAGTTCTCGCCCGACGGGAAGTGGATCGTCTTCTGCAAGGCCGAGAACTACATGCTGCTCATGCCGGACAGCGAGCTCTTCATCGTGCCGGCCGAGGGCGGCGAGGCGCGGCGGCTGCGCGCGAACACGCCGCGCATGAACTCGTGGCACAGCTTCTCCTCGAACGGGCGCTGGCTCGTGTTCTCGTCGAAGGCGAACACGCCCTACACGCAGCTCTTCCTCACGCACATCGACGAGCAGGGGCGCTCGACGCCGCCCGTCGTGCTCGACCGCTTCACCGGGAGCGACCGCGCCGCCAACATCCCCGAGTTCGTGCCGCTCCCCGCCGACGCGATCGCGAAGATCACGGAGCGCTTCCTCGACGCGTACTCGTTCCTGCGCGCGGGCATGGCCAACGAGCGCACCGGCAACTACCCGATGGCGGTCGAGGCCTACCGCCGCGGGCTCGCCGTCGCCCCCGACAACGTCGAGCTGCTCAACTCGCTCGGGTTCTCGCTCTTCCAGCAGGGCCGCAGCCAGGACGCGATCGAGGCGTTCGAGAAGGCGCTCGCGATCGATCCGAAGCACGCCAAGGCGCACAACAACATGGCGCTCGCCGCGATCGACGCCGGCGAGCTCGAGCTCGCCGAAGCGCACTACCGCGAGTCGCTCGCGGTCGAGCCGCAGCCCGCCGTCTACAACGACCTCGGCTTCGTGCTCGAGCGTCTCGGCATGCAGGACGAGGCGGTCGCGAGCTACCGCGAAGCGCTCGCGCTCGACCCCGGCTCGGCCGCCGCGCACTACAACCTCGCCGCATGGCTCGTGCGCGAGGGAGACTACGCCGAGGCCGAGCGCCACTTCCGCGCGGCGCTCGCCGCGAAGCCGAGCGCGCCCGCGCACGCGGGGCTCGCGCTCGCGCTCGCGCGCCAGGGGCGCGCGGACGAGGCGAACGCGAGCCTCGGCGAAGCGATCGCGCTCGACCCGGCGAAGGCGGAGGCCTTCCGGAGGCTCGCGGAGGTCGAGCTCGATCCGGGCGGCGCCGCGTCCGCAGCGCCGCCCGGACGAGAGATCCTCTCCCCGCGGCCCGTCGCGGAGCCCGCTCGAACCGCTCGTTAGTCGCCGCTCTGCTTGAGCGCCTTGAACACCGGAAGCGATGCGAGGTAGGTGCCGTTCGTCGGATCGACGACGAACGCGGCGCAGATGATCTTGGTCGACGTCGAGAGGATGCGAGCCGCTCCCGTGCCGGCGATCACCGGCGGCGTCGCGATCGCCGTCGTCGAGAGGCCCGTGATCGCGCGAGTCGAGATTCCGTCGGTGTCGCCGGGTCCCGACAGGAACTCGTCGCCGTCGCCCGCCGCGACGTCGTTCGCCGAGGAGCCGTTGTCGAAGAACTCGACTGCGAAGTGGATGTCCTTCCCGCCCGTCTTCTCCAGCGACGTGCACGACACGTAGGTCGCCTGCGTCGCGCTGTCGACGACGCCGGCGATCGAGAACACGACCTTGGCCCGGTCGGTGCCGCTGATCAGCGGCGGCTTGTCACCGATCAGGTTCTGCGCGCTCGCCGTCCCCGCGACCATCCAGCACGCGACCCCTGCGATCACTGCAAGTCTCGACATCGTGAGAGCCCTCCCTTCCATCGACGATCGGTTCCCGCGCGCCACCGCGGCGCGCGACGGAATCCTCTCGACACACCGAGGAGCGTCGGGTCGCCTAGCCAGGCGCTCCCTCCGCATGCTGCGGCAGCGCGTCCGCGATCTCGAACCACTCGGCCCTGCTCGCCGTGAAGATGTGCTCGCGCGGGCGGATGCCCGGGTCGGCGTCGAGCGAGCCCATCGGCGTGATGCAGAGGTCGCGGCCCGGGTCGACGCGCGGCACCTTGCCGCCGCAGCGGTCGCAGAAGGCCTGCGTGAAGAAGCGCGCGTCGGGGATCTTGTACGTGGCGACGCGGTCGGCGCCGCGCTCCCAACGGATCTCGCTCGCGCGGTTCAGCATGTTGGTCGCGTGCGCGGCCCCGCGCGCCTTGCGGCAGCGCCCGCAGTGGCAGTGGCGTGCGAAGAAGGGCTCCGCGAGCAGCGCGAACGCGACCGCGCCGCAGCCGCAGCTCCCGGGGAGGCCCGGGCCCGCGTGCGCGCGCGGCAGGTCGGGGTGCACGGCGGCGTCGATGCCGGGCGGGAATGCGTCGAAGCGCGGGAGCGCGTCGGCGATCTCGTCCCACGGCGCCTTCGACGCGACGAACATGTGGATCGAGGGACGCAGCGACGTCGCGTCGTCGAAGCTGCCGGCGGGCAGCATCGCGAACGGCGTGCCCGGAGCCGGTGCGAGCGGAACGACCGACCCGCACCGCTGGCAGAAGCGCCGCGCCATGCCCGGCGACGACGACCACGCGCCGACGGCGTCGTCGCCGTCGATGCGGAAGCCCGCGGCCGGCGCGAGCGCGTAGGTCGCGAAGCCCGTGCCGTGGTGCTTGCGGCAACGTCCGCAGTGGCAGTGCGCGAGCGAGACGGGATCGGCGTCGGTGCTCCACCGAACGGCACCGCACAGACAGGAAGAGTGCACGGCCAGGCCCTCCGAGGCGCGCGCCGGAACGTAGGCGGGTGCGCGGCGCGCGGCGAGGGGCGCGCGCGATCTTCGGGCTCAGAGCTCGCGGTCGCGGGGGACGCGACAGTCGACGAGCCGCGCGGGCTCGCCGCGCCGGCCCGCGACGATCGCGTTCTGCCCGAACCGCCGGCCGAGGTCGACACCGCGTTCGTCGTCGACTCCGAGCGCGAGGAAGCTCGCCTCGGGCTTCCAGCTCGCGTCGGCGCCGCGGCCGAAGCCCGCGAAGCGCGCCGCGGCGAAGCGGTCGAGCTCGGCCGCGAGCTCGGCGTTGCGCCGCGCGTTGTCGTCGTCGGCGAGTGGCTCGGAGTGCGGATTCCAGGCCGTCACGTAGACCCACTCCGCGACGCCGTGCGCGTCGAGCAGCGCGTCGAGTCGCGCGCAGCACTCGCCGACGCGGATCGCGATGGGCGCACTCGCGTCGTCGACGACGGCCTCGAAGCGCGTCGCTCGATAGGCCCGCCAGAGCGCGTCGTCGTCGGGTGCCCGGGCGTCGCCGTCCCGTCGCGCCGCCGTCACGCCGCGCTCTCGAGGAGGCGCACGCTCGCCCCGGCCCACGGCGCGAAGTCGACCGTGCGCGCGCCGTGCGCGCCGTCGCCGTCGCTTCGCCGCGCGACCGCGAGGCCGGCCGCGGTCGCGCTCGCGACGCTCTGCGCGAGGTCCGCGCAGCGGAACGCGATGGCGCGGAGGCCGGGCGTCCAGGCGTCGGCGCGCGCATCGGCGTCGCGCGCGGGCGCGACGAGCCGCAGGCCGAGGCGTCGGTGCAGGCGCGCGCGCACGCCGCGCTCGGCGTCGACGCACTCGGCGTCGAACGCGTCTCCGAGGATGGGCTCGAGCGCGCGCGCGGCCGCGTCGAGCGCGATGCCCGGGGCGAGCGCGAACTCGACGTACTCGACGGCGGCGTCCGTGAGCGCCACGTACTCGCCCGGCAGCTGGTGCTCGACGAGCTCGAACGCGAGGCCCGAGACGGGCTCGGGCCAGAGCTGCGCCTGCACGACGTTCTTGCCGAGCCCGATGTCCTCACTGCCGACGCGGCTTCGCACGGCGAGCCCGTGCGCGACGGCCTGCGCGATGCCGCGGTCGACGTCGGCGACGCGGTACGACGGCGAGAGGATGCCGAGCGTCGGGAGCGCGCTGCCGCCGAACGCCGGCCGCGCGGCGTCGATCGGCTGGATGAAGTCGCCGCCGCACGTGTGCCACGCGCCGTAGGCGTTCACCGCGGGGCCGCCGTAGTCGTCGACGAAGTGCCCGCTCTGCCGCGGGCCGTCGAGGAGCGGCCCGTAGATGCGCTTCGCGCGCGCGAGATCGGGCACGGTGAAGTGGACGTGGTCGAGACACTGGAGCTCCATGGCGCACCTCGCGGCGCGATCGTTCCACGCGCGGCGCCCGCCGTGCAACCGCGGCTTTGACGCGCGCGATCGCCCGCTGGCATGCTGCGCGCCGCGGCGCGCGAACGCGCGAACGCAGAGGAGGTGGCGCGGTGCGCGCGAGCGGAGCCGAGAGGACGAGGACGACGCGCGCGCGCCGACGCGCGCTGGCCGGGCTCCTGTGCGGCGCGCTCGTCGCGGCCGACGCCGCGGCGACCGACGCACCCCCCATCCCGCGCGTGCACGCGCCCGCCGGCGCGCCGCACATCGTGATCGTGCTGCTCGACGACGTCGGCTTCGGCGCGACCGGCACGTTCGGCGGCCCGACCGCGACGCCCTCGCTCGACGCGCTCGCCGCGCGCGGCCTCCGCTACAACCGCTTCCACACGACGGCCATCTGCTCGCCGACGCGCGCCTCGCTGCTCACCGGGCGCGACCCGCACGCGGCGAACGTCGGCGCCGTGCTCAACTCGGCGAACGCCCACCCGGGCTACCAGGGCATCCTGCGGAAGGAGACGGCGACGATCGCGCGCCTGCTGCGCGACCACGGCTATGCCACCGCCGCCTTCGGGAAGTGGCACCTCGCGCCGGCGTGGGAGACGTCGCAGGCCGGGCCCTTCGATCGCTGGCCGACGGGCGTCGGCTTCGAGAAGTTCTACGGCTTCCTCGGCGGCGAGACGGACCAGTTCGCGCCGACGCTCTACGAAGGCACGACGCCGGTGCCGCGGCCCGCGCGCGCCGACTACCACCTGACCGAGGATCTCGCCGATCGCGCGATCGCCTGGATGCGCGCGGAGCGCGCGCTCGCGCCCGACCGTCCCTTCTTCCTCTACTTCGCGACGGGCGCGACGCACGCGCCGCTGCAGGTGCCGAAGGCGTGGATCGAACGCCAGGCCGGCCGGTTCGCGCAGGGCTGGGATGTGATGCGCGAGGAGATCTTCGCGCGCCAGAAGGCGCTCGGCGTGATCCCGCCGGACGCGCTCCTCACGCCGCGCCCCGCCGAGCTGCCCGCGTGGAGCTCGCTCGACGAGGGCGAGCGCGTGGTCGCGGAGCGGCTGATGGAGACGTACGCCGCGTTCCTCGAGCACACCGACGCGCAGGTCGGGCGGCTCGTCGCGCATCTCGAGGAGAGCGGCGAGCTCGACGACACGCTCTTCCTCTGGGTCGTCGGCGACAACGGCGGCAGCGCCGAGGGCGGGCTCCTCGGCAGCATCAACTACATGGGCGCGCTGCAGGGCCTCGGCGAGTCGACCGAGCGAAAGCTCGAGCGTCTCGACGCGATCGGCAGCGCGGACTCGTATCCGCAGTACCCGGCCGCCTGGGCGTGGTCGCTGTCGACGCCCTTCCAGTGGGTGAAGCAGGTGGCCTCGCACTTCGGCGGCACGCGCAACCCGCTCGTCGTGTCGTGGCCGAAGGGCATCGCGGATCGCGGCGGCCTGCGCAGCCAGTTCGCGCACGTGAACGACGTCGTGCCGACGATCCTCGACGTCCTCGGCATCGCGCCGCCCGCGACCGTCGACGGCGTCGCGCAGCTCCCGTTCGACGGACACAGCCTCGTTCCGAGCTTCGCGAGCGCCGACGCGCCCGAGCACCATCCGAGCCAGTACTTCGAGGTGCACGGACACCGCGCCTACTATCACGAGGGCTGGATCGCGTCGGCGCGGCACGCGCGTCTCCCGTGGTCGGTCGGCCTGCCGCAGGGGCCGCTGCCGATGGAGGACGACCGCTGGGAGCTCTACGACGTCGCCGCCGACTTCAGCCAGGCGCGCGATCTCGCGAGCGAGAGGCCGGAGAAGCTCGCCGAGCTGCGCGCCCTGTTCGAGGCGCGCATGCGCGCGCTCGGCGTCTGGCCCGTGCGCAGCTCGCTCGAGGTCCGCACGCCGATGCCCACCGTCGCGCAGGGCCGCACGCGGCTGCGCTTCCACGCGGGCATGGTGGGCACGCCCGAGCAGGGCGTGCCGATCGCGAACCGCTCGTGGAAGCTGCGCGCGTCGCTCGCGCTCGACGCGCCGGGCGAGGGGCGCGGCGTGGTCGCGACGCTGGGCGGAACGGCGGGCGGGTTCAGCCTCTACCTCGACGACGCGGGACGGCCCGTCTTCGAGTACCGCGTCTTCGAGCTCGCGCACGTGACGCTCGCGGGCGACGCGCCGCTTCCCGCCGGCCGCTCGCAGCTCGACGTCGAGTTCCGCTACGACGGTGGAGGCCCTGCGAAGGGCGGCGAGCTCGTGCTGTCGGTCGGCGACGCCGTGATCGGGCGCGCGCGCGTGCCGGCGACGCCGCCGAGCTACTTCTCGATCGACGAGACCTTCGACGTCGGCGTCGACACGGGCTCTCCGGCCGGCGCGTACCCGCCGGCCGCCGGCGTCGGCTTCCCGCTCGAGGGCGCCCGGCTCGAGCACGTCGACGTGGAGCTGCTGTAGCGCGCTCGCAGCGCGCCGTCGTCCGCGCGCCCGCGCGGAGGAGCCACGCGAGCACCCGCGTACCCGTCGCTAGGCGCGCCCGCTCGCGGCCGCGAACGCCGCCGCCAGCGCGGCGCGCGGGTCGTCGGCGAGCGCGCGGCTCCGCCACGCGACGTGCTGGTCGGGGCGCACGAGCAGCGCGCCGCTCGCGTCGATGCCCGCCTGTG
Source organism: Myxococcota bacterium (assembly GCA_041389495.1). Classification (NCBI taxonomy): domain Bacteria; kingdom Pseudomonadati; phylum Myxococcota; species Myxococcota bacterium. The sequence continues at coordinate 701,634 of JAWKRT010000002.1, forward strand.
CGCGCCACGCGTCGAGTCCGGGCAGGAGCGCCTCCGTCAGCACGAGCGCGTCGGCGGGCGGCGCGTCGACGGAGCGCAGCGCGTCGACCCAGGCCGCGCCCTCCGGGCCCGCGACGAGCAGGAAGCGATCGAGCGGGACGCGATCGAGGAGCGAGGCGCCGGGGTCGGCGAGCCAGGCGTGCGGCAGGCGCGCGCCCGGGCAGCCCGTCGGCGTGAAGCGGCGCACCTCGAGCGGCGGCAGCGCGTCGCCGTCGCCGCGCGCGAGCGCGCCCTCCGCATAACGGAAGCCGAGCTGCAGCCCGGGCATGTCGAAGTGCTCCGCCTGCGCCTCGATCGCGGCGCGGACGCGCGCGCGCGCCGCGGGGTCGCGCAGCGCGGCCTCGTAGCGGTCGACCGAGCCGGCGAGGTCGTCGGTGATGCCGAGCGCGACCGGCACCTCGATCAGCCGCAGCGCGTTGCGCAGGCTCTGGTCCGCGTTCGCCTGCGCGACCGGGCGACGCTCGCGCTCGTAGCTGTCGAGCAGCGCGGGCGGCGCGTCGCCGCGCAGCACGAGCGCGAGCTTCCACGCGAGGTTGTGCGCGTCCTGCACGCCCGAGTTGAGGCCGAGGCCGCCGGTCGGCGGAAAGCGGTGCACGGCGTCGCCGGCGAGGAAGACGCGACCTCGGCGATAGGCGTCGGCGACCTGGGCCGTCATCGTCCAGGTCGACACGTTGTCGACGTCGAGCGCGAGGCCCGGGTCGGCGAGGCCTTCGCGCACGAGCGCCGCGCAGCGCGCGGGCGGGTAGTCGGCGAGCGACTCGCTGGCCGGGTCGTAGGGCAGCATGCAGACGGCCTCGCGGTCGAGGTCGTGCACGATGAAGACGGCACCGCGCGCGCGCGGGTCGCACAGGAAGAAGAGCACGCCGGGCGGCACCTCGGGTACGCCGCGCAGGCGCGCGCGGAAGTGCACCATCACGAAGCTCTGGATGCCCGCCGGCCCCTGCACGTCGATGCCGAGCGCCTTGCGCACGCCGCTGCCCGCGCCGTCGGCGGCGACGACGTAGCGGCTCGAGATCGTCTCTTCGCGCCCGCTCGCCGCGTCGCGCACGACGGTGTGGACACGCTCGCCGTCGTCGGTCGACGAGACCCACTCGCACCCCCACTCGGGCGCGCGCCCCGCGCGGCGCGCGAGCGCCTCGACGAGCAGCGGCTCGAGGCGGCTCTGCGACAGGTTGCGCAGCGGCGTCGGCGTGACGGCGAGCTGCGCGTCGCCCTGCTGCTCGAACGGGAGCCGTCCGAGCGTCGCGCCGCCGAGCCGGTCGACCCAGTAGGCGAAGCCCGCATCCGCGGGGTCGATCGCGGCCTTCGCGGCCGCGGCCATGTCGACGCCGGCGGCGCGGCAGATCTCGAGCGTGCGCGCGTTCACGACGTGCGCGGCCGGCGCGCGCTGCGGCCCCCCGCGGCGTTCGACGACGCGCGTCGCGACGCCCTGCTGCTCGAGCAGGAGCGCCGCGACGAGCCCCGTCGGGCCCGCGCCGACGACGAGCACCGGGACGTCGGCCGCGCTCACGACGTGGCCTCGTCGCGCGGGGCGAGCGCGAGCAGGCCGACGGTCGCCGCCATCACGGCGGAGAGCACGCCGAACACGAACACGTTCTCGTCGACGCCGAGGATCTGCGTGTGGATGTGCGGAACGGTGATCGCGCCGTGGTAGTGGGGCGCGAGCAGGTAGGCGATCCAGAAGCCGCCGAGGTTGCAGCTCTGCCAGAGCACGGAGAGCCAGAGGTTGCGCACCTCGAACGGCCGGCGGAGCCAGACGAGGTAGAGGTTCGCCAGGCCCGACAGGAACATGAAGCCGAGCAGCCACACGAGGTGCACGCGCGCGTGGCCCACCCAGTCGGGGTTGAAGGCGTGGCTCGCGTGGTAGTCGCGCAGCATCGGCCCGAAGAACTCGAGCATCGTGACGGTGAGCGCGATCCTCGCGACGAGGATGCGGCGGTCGGCGGTCATGGGCGGGTCTCCTCCGGCGCCCGCGGCGTGCGGGCGGCGTGCCGCGGCGGGGCTGGCGTCGCGCCACGGATATCCCAGAATTGAGAGGTCTGTCAATTCACTCGAGATCGGGCGGGAGAGGTCGGATGGACGGCCGGTTTGCCGAGAGGGCGCGCGCGGGCGAGGAGGGGAAGAGCGCGCGCACGCGCGCGCGGCTCATGGACGCGGCGGCCGACGCCTTCGCGCGGCGCGGCCTCGAGGCGGCCTCGGTGGCCGAGATCGCGCAGGCGGCCGAGGTGGCGAACGGCACCTTCTACAACTACTTCCGCGACAAGGACGAGATCGCCGACGCGGTCGCCTTCGCGATCGCGCGCGACTTCGCCGAGCGCATCGACGCCGCGATGCGCGACGTCGACGACCCGGTGCTGCGCGTGAGCGCCGGCACGCGTCGCTTCGTCGAGCTCGCGACGCGCGAGCCGACGTGGGGCCGCGCGATCGTGCGCGCGCTCGCCTCGATGCCGAGCGTGCGGCACGAGGTGACGTCGCTCGCGCGCCGCGACCTCGAGCGCGGCGCGCGCGCGGGCGCGTTCCGCGTCGCGGTCGACGACCTGCTGCTCGACCTCTTCGCCGGCATGGTGGCGACGGCCGTCGTCGTGTGTCTCGACGGCCCGGGAGGGCCCGAGGTCGCGGAGCGGACGGCCGAGCACCAGCTGCGCATGCTCGGCGTCGCGCCGGCGCGCGCGCGTCGCGCGGCGCGCCACCCGCTCGCGCCGATGCCGCCCGAAGGCTGAGCCCGCGCGCGGCGCGCGCGCGATAGAGTGCGCGGCCACTGCGAGGAGGGCCGCCATGGGCACGGAGATCGAGGGGCGTCGCGCACTGCACGAATGGCTCGCGCTGGTCGGCGAGATCGACCGCGACTTCCTGGGCGCGTCGCGCCAGGTCGTCGACCCCGCCGACGTCGCCGAGGGCGAGCACATGCTGCTGCACCTCGTGAAGGCGGCGATCGACGTCTGGGTCGACAACGACGCCGCCCGCCCGCGCTTCGCGCCGCTCGCGAGCCCCGTGCTGAAGTGGGGCGGCGAAGGCGCGGACAACCCCGCGCACTGCGCGCCGCTCGACCCGGCGCGCCGCTATCGCATCACGGGCCGCATGGATCGCGAGGCGTACGTCAGCTTCACCGTCTACACCGGCAAGGAGGAGGGCGACTGGAACGACGGCGTCGTCTCCGCGATCAACCACACCGAGTTCGCGCGCGACGCCGACGGCCGCTTCTCGATCGACATCGGCTCCGCGCCGCGCGCGGGCGCGCTCCACATGCAGGCGGGCCGACCGAACTGCGTGATCGCGCGGCACTACTGGGAGGAGGACGTGTGCGCGATGGCCGACCCGCGGCTGCGCTGCGACGTCGACATCGAGTGCCTCGACGAGCCGGGCTTCCCGCGCCCGCTCTCGCCCGCGTCGCTCGACGCGAAGCTCCGCGCCGCGATGGTGTTCCTGCGCGGCCAGACGCTCGCGCGCCCGCTGCCCGGCGCGGCCGCGCCGCCGGCGTGGTTCTCGCAGATGCCGAACCGGATGGGGAAGCCCGAGCGCTGGGTGCCGACCGAGGGCGGCGGCGCGGGCGCGGTCGACAACGCCTACTGCGCCGGGCTCGTCGTGCTCGCCGACGACGAGGCGCTCGTCGTCGAGGGGCGCTGGCCGGCGTGCGTGTACGCGAACGTCGCGTTCTGGAACCGCTTCCAGCAGATCCCCGACTATCGATACCGGCGCGGCTCGCTGAACCGCCGGCAGATGCGCGCCGACGGCGACGGCCGCTTCCGCTTCGCGGTCGCGCACCGCGACCCGGGTGTCGCGAACTGGCTCGACACCGAGGGCCACCGCGTCGGCACGCTCTACTGGCGCTTCCTGCTGTCGGAGGGCGAGATCGAGCAGCCCGTGTGCCGCGTCGTGAAGCACGCCGACGTGGCGGCCGCGCTCGCGGGCTGACGCGCGCGGGTCACTCGAGCGCGCCGGCCTCGCGAAGCGCGCGCACCTCGTCGGGCGCGAGGCCGAGCAGCTCGGTCAGCACGCGCTCGGTGTGCTCGCCCAGCGCGGGCGTCGCGCCCGCGTAGCCGGACGCCGCGTCGTCGAGCCGGAAGCCGTTGCGCTCGTAGGTGCGCGGGCCGAGCACGGCGTGCGCGAGCTCGACGAAGTGGCCGCGGTGCGCGAGCTGCGGGTCGGCGCACAGGTCGCCGAAGTCGGCGACCGGCACGGCCTCGATGCCGGCGGCCTGGAGCTGCGCGGCGACCTCGTCGCGCGTGCGCGCGCACGTCCACGCGCCGACCGCCGCTTCCACCTCGTCGACGCGCGCGAGCCGCGCGTCGAGCGCGGCGAGGCCCGGGTCGTCGATGCCGAGGATCGAGGCCAGCCGCGCCCACTCCGCGTCGCTCCAGACGGCGATCGCGACCCAGCGGTCGCCGACGTCGCCCTCGTCGCGGCACGGGAACGCGCCGTGCGGCGCCGCGCGCTCCGACCGATTGCCCATGCGCTCGCCGAGGTGCCCGTTGACGGCGTCGTCGAGCAGGAACGGCGCGAGCGTGTAGAGCGCGCACTCGACCTGCGAGAGGTCGACGTGCAGGCCGCGTCCCGTGCGCCGGCGATGGTGCAGACCGGCGGCGAGCGCCGCGGCCGCGAAGCGCGGCGAGAGCGAGTCGGTGATCGTCGCGTACGGGCCCATCGGCTCGCGATCGGGCCAGCCCGTCAGGTGGTTGAAGCACGAGAGCGCCGAGCCCTGCGCGCCGAAGCCCGGATAGTCGCGGTGCGGACCCGTCTGCCCGTTCATGCACGACGACACCATGACGAGGTCGGGCTTCTCCGCGGCGAGCGTCGCGTAGTCGAGGCCGAAGCCGCGCATCGCGCGAGGTGCGAAGTTCTCGAGCACGGCGTCGGCCCAGTGCACGAGCCTGCGCGCGACATCGAGCCCGCCCGGATGCTTGAGGTCGAGCGTGACGCCGAGCTTCCCGACGTTGAGCGCGTCGAAGAGCGCCGAGCCCTCGAGGCCGTGCGGGTTGCCGGGGCCGAGCGCGTAGAGCCGCAGGAAGTCGGGCCGCGTGCGCGACTCGATCTTGACGACGGTGGCGCCGTGCTCGGCGAAGTAGCGCGTGGCGATCGGCCCGGCCGCGCCCGAGCCGAGCTCGAGGATGCGCGCGCCCGCGAAGGCGCCGCGCGCGCCGGCGTGCGCCCGCGCGTGCGCGCCCGCGCGCGGCGTCCACGGCACCGCGCGGAGCTCGCCGAGCGCGGGTGCGCCGCGCTTCGCGTCGATCGGCGCGGCCGTGCCGTCGGCGCTCGCGACGAGCGCGAAGCGCGTCGGGAAGCCGTCGAGCCCGTCGAGCCGCGCGAACGCCTCGCGCGCGGCGAGCTGCGCGCTCGCGCGGATCTCGCGCGCGGTGTTGGCGGGCGCGATCATGAGGTTGCGCTCGCACGCGATCGCGAAGATCTCGCCGATCGAGTGGCGCGCGAACAGCGCCTCGAGCGGGCGCTCGAGCGCGCGCATCTCGTCGTCGCTCGTCTCGTTCGGGTTGAACGCGCTCCAGTCGCGCTCCGTCCACGCGGGCGCCGCGATGCCGTGCGCGACGAGCAGCTCCGTGATGGCGCGAAGCGTCGGAACGCGCGCCGGCCCGCCGCGCAGGCCGAACGTCACCCAGCCGTCGCGGCACCTCCACATCTCGCGCGTGCGTCCGATGCGCGCGCCGATGCGCGCGCCGCGCGCGCCCGTCGCGAGGAAGGCGGCGGGCGCGCCCATGTTCGCGACGAGCACCACCTCCTGCATCGAGACGTCGACGATCTGCGGCCGCCCCGACGCGTGCGCGGCGAGCGCCGCGAACGCGACCTCGGGGCCGACGTGCGCATAGCCCGAGGGCTCGCTGCAGCGCACCGGCGGGCGATCGGGGAAGCCCGTCGCGTACATGTTGCCCGACGCGGCCATGACGCCGAGGTCGGACGCGCGCCAGCGCGCGCGCGGGCCGTCGCCGCCGAAGGGCGTGACGCGCACCCACGTCGCGTGCGGCGCGCGCGCCGGGTCGAGGTCGAGCACGCCCGGCTCGCCGGGCGTCGCGATCACGACGTCGGCACCCGCGAGCAGCGCGTCGAGGCGCGGGTCGTCGGGGGCGCACGCGAGGCTCCGCTTGCCGGCGTTCCAGGCCGCGAAGCGCAGCGAGCGGCCGCCGCGCGCACCGCCCTCGAACGGGCCCACCGCGCGCAGCGGGTCGCCGCCGGGCGGCTCGACCTTCACGACCTCGGCGCCGAGGTCCGCGAGGATGCGGCCCGCCATCGCCGCGGGCTCGCCCGCGAGGTCGACGACGCGCAGGTCGAGGAGCGGCGCTTCGGGCATCCCGGTCGCTCGCGCCGGCCGATGCTAGGCGAGCGCGCGCTCGAGGAGCGCGAGCAGCCGGCCCCACGCGCGCTCCGCCTTGGCCTCGTCGTAGACGCGCGAGTCGGGCGGGCACCAGCCGTGCAGCGCGCCCTCGTACACCTCGATCTCGGCCGCGAGCCCGGCCTTCGCGAACGCGTCGCGCAGCACGTCCTTCGTCGAGGGCTCCTGCTCGTCGTCGTTGGACGCGATCGCGACGAGGTACTGCGCGCGGATCTTCGGGATCAACAGGTGCGGGCTGTCGGGGCCGTCGACGACGAGGCGGCCACCGTGGAACGAGGCGCCCGCGCCGATGCGGTCCGGTCGCGCGGCGGCGGTGCGCAGCGTCATCGCGCCGCCCATGCAGTAGCCCGTGACGCCCATCTTGCGGTCGGTGCGCACCGCCGGCTGCGCATCGAGGTAGCGGACGAAGGCGTCCGCATCGCTCGCCGTCGACGCGGGGGTGAGGCTCGCCATCAGCGACATGATCTTCTTGCGCGTCGCCGGGTCGCCGAAGTCGGCCTGCTCGGGAAGGAGCGGCGCGCGACCCGCGCGGTAGTACGGGTTCACGACGAGCACGGCGTAGCCCGAGCCCGCGAGCCGCTTCGCCATCTGCTTCATCGCGGGACGCAGGCCGAACGCGTCGGGCCAGACGAGCACGCCCGGATGCGCGCCGCTCGCGGGGTGCGCGAAGTAGGCGTCGGCCGTGCCGTCGGGCGTCGCGACCTCGACGTCGCGTCCCTCGACCTCGGCGGCGTGCGCGCCGTCGGGCCACAGCACGGCGAGACCCGTGCCCATCGCGATCGCCCCGAACTCGCGCCGCGTCACGCCGCCGGTCGCGGGCGCGTGTCGCTCGGCATCGGCCATCGTGCGTTCGTCGCACATGCGTGTCCCTCCCGGTGCGTCGCCGCGGAGCCTACGCGATCCGGGTGTGCGAGCGGAACCGCCGCGCGACCGCGCGCGGCCCTACTCGCCGGGGCCGCCGCCGATCGAGTACGCGCTCTCGCTGTGCTCGGAGAGGTCGAGCCCGAGGAACTCGTGCTCGTCCGAGACGCGCAGGCCGCCGCACACCGCGCCCGTGATCTTCAGCAGCACCCAGGTCGCGAGCGGTGCGAAGACGCCGACGATCGCGATGCCTTCGAGCTGCACCAGGATCTGCGTGGCGAAGTCGCCCGCCGGGTAGCTCGTCGCGAACAGCCCCGCGGCGAGCGCTCCCCACGTGCCGCCCACGCCGTGGACGCCGAAGGCGTCGAGCGAGTCGTCGTAGCCCGCGCGCACCTTCAGGAAGGTGACCGAGCCGTAGCAGATCAGCGCGACGGTCGCGCCGACGGCGATCGCGCCCGCCGGGCTCACGCTGCCGCACGCGGGCGTGATCGCGACGAGCCCGGCGACCGCGGCCGTCGCCGCGCCGAGCGCCGTCGGCTTGCCGCGGTGGATCCACTCGATCCCCGCCCACGTGAGCGTCGCCATCGAGGCCGCGGTGCTCGTGTTCAGGAAGGCGAGCGCGGCGAGCGGGCTCGCCGAGAGCGCGCTGCCCGCGTTGAAGCCGAACCAGCCCGCCCACAGCAGGCCGGCGCCCGTGAGGCACAGCGGCAGGCTGTTGGGCGTCATCGGCTGCTTCCCGTAGCCGCGGCGCGCGCCGAGCATCAGCGCGGCGACGAGCGCCGAGTAGCCGCTGCTCATGTGCACGACCAGGCCGCCCGCGAAGTCGATCGCGCTCTTCGCGAAGAGGTACCCGTCCGCCGCCCAGACCATGTGCGCGATCGGGCAGTAGACGACGAGCAGCCACAGGGAGATGAACACGACGAACGCCGAGAACTTCATGCGCTCCGCGATCGCCCCGATGATGAGCGCGGGCGTGATGATCGCGAACATCGCCTGGAACATGACGAAGACGTACTCGGGGATCAGGCGCGGGGGCGTCGCGAAGTTCTCCGTCACCGAGTCGATCGTGACGCCCGAGAGCATCGCCTTGGCGAAGTCGCCGACGAACGGGTTGCTGCCGGAGAAGGCGAGGCTGTAGCCGACCGCGATCCAGAGCACGCCGGCGACCGCCGCCGCGGCGAAGCACTGCACGAGCACGTTCAGGATGTTCTTCGCGCGCACGAGCCCGCCGTAGAAGAGCGCGAGGCCGGGCAGCGTCATCAACAGCACGAGCGCCGACGCGACGAGCATCCAGGCGGTGTCGCCGGAGTCGATCGATGCGCCGTCCTGGGCGAGGGCCGGCGGCGCGGCGAGCAGGGCGACTGCGGCGGTGGCGAAGAGACGGCGACGCGCGAAGGAGTGGACGGGGCGCAAGCGGAGCCTCCCGAGAGTGTGTAGAAGACGGCTCGAGCGTGCCGAATCCGGCCGATCCCACCGATTCCGCTCGAACGCGCCTCTCCTATCACAAGTGAGCGCGCGCCGGAACGGATCTGCGCATCCTCACAGGCGTTCGAGCCAGCTCCCGAGGTCGAGGCGGTCGGCGAGCGCGAGGCTGCGGCGAAGCACGGTGCGCACGGTCTCGTCGCGCTCGGTGAGCGAGCCGAGGCCGAGCGAGACGACTGCGACCATCAGCGTCTGGAATGCGCAGGCGCGGTACTGCGCGCGCGCGAGCGCGGGGTCGAGCGCCGCGCCGCGCTCGCCGAGCGCGCGCAGGTAGTCGTCGATCAGCTCGTCCTCGTGGCGCGCGAGCACGTCGGGCTCGAGCGAGTCCGCGAGGAAGTACTGGACGTCGCGCATGCCCTTGCACCACTGGAGGCCCTGGAAGTCGATCATCCCGACCTGCGTTCCATCCGGCCCGTCGTGCAGGAAGCAGTTCCCGAGATGGCTGTCGCCGTGGATCAGGGTGAGCGGCTCCGCGTACCACACGGCCATCAGCGCGTCCCATTTCTCGAGCGCGCGTCGGCAGAGCGCGGCGTGCGCCGGCGTCACGAGGTCCGGCGCCGCGCGCTGCGCGGGCCCGATCGCGGCGGCGCCGAGCGCGAGCGTCCGCGCACGTCCTCCCGGCGACAGGTAGGCGTGGAGCCGCAGCGGAAGCAGCGCCTCGCGCTCCGCGGCCGGGAGCCCTTCGAACGCCGCGTGCACCTTCGCGAACGCGCGCAGGCACAGCCGCGCCACGTCCGGCGTCGTGCCGGCGGCCATGTCGCGGTTCAGGAAGAGCCGCGCGCCCGGGAGCGCGTGCAGGTTCTCGAGCAGCAGCGCGAAGCGCGCGCCGCGCCGCGCCGCCGCGTGCACGCGCGGCACGCGGATCGGCATGCGGTGGGCGATGCGCGCGCAGAACGCGACCTCCGTCTCCCAGAAGCCGACGGCGTTCGCGAAGGCGCGCGTCGTGCGCTCGGCGCACGGCAGCTTCGCGTAGAGCGTGCTCGGGAGCGCGCCGTCGCGCGCCGCGCCCTCGTCGAACTCGACCTCGACGAGGAAGTTGCGGCAGTTGCTGCTCTCGAAGTCGACACCGGCGAGGCGCGCCGCGCGCACCGGCGGGAGCGGTGCGGCGCCCTGCGGCGCGTGCGCGCGCAGCAGCGCGTTCACGACCTCGGGCCGCGCGAGCTGCTCGGGCGTGCGCGGGAGCGCGCGCCCGAGCGCCTCCTCGACGCGGTCGATCCCCATGCGGGCGGCGGCCGCCGCGATGCGGCCGCCGAGCGCGAGCCGTCCGTCCACGTCAGGCGTCCGTTCTTCGCGCGCCGCGGCTCACGCCGCGCCCGTCTCGAGCACTTCGCGCGCGCAGCCGCAGCCGGGAAGGAACGTGACGCCCGGGCCCGGGTGGCACGACGAGCCGCACAGGAAGAGACCCTCGATGGGCGTCGCGTGCGACGAGCCCGCGACGCTCGTGCGGGCCGCGAGCATCTGGTCCGCGTGCAGCAGCCCGTGCGTGAAGTCGCCGTTCGTGGCCCCGTGCATCGCGGCGAAGTGATCCGACGAGAACACCGCGCGCTCGACGATGCGCGCGCGGAAGTCCGGCAGGTAGCGCGAGATGCGGTCGATCACGCGCTCGGCCATCTCGTCGCGCAGCTTCCCGCGCTCGGCGTCCGGTGCGTCGCACGGGAAGAAGAAGCCGTAGGCGCTCGCGATGTGCGCGCCCGGCGGCGCGAGCGTCGCGTCCATCACGGTGGGGATCTGGAACGCGATCGGAACCTCGTCGGGGAGCTCGCCGCGCAGGCACGCCTCGTAGCCCGCCTGCATCTGCTCGGGGTCGGGCACCATCGCGCCGCCGAAGCGCAGGTGGGGGTCGCGATTCATCCAGGCCCACTCGCCGCCGTAGGCGGGCAGCCCGTCGAGCTTGAAGAGCAGGTGCACCCACGCGCCCTTGTGCTCGATGCCGCGCACGCGCGCGACGAAGCCCGCGTCGAGGTGCTCCTCGCCGACGAGACGCAGGAAGGTCGCGGGCTTGTCGAGGTTCGAGAGCACGACCTTCGCGCGCAGCACCTCGCCGCCGCGCAGCTCGACGCCGACGGCGCGTCCGCCCTCGACGACGATGCGCTTCACCGGCTGCTTGAGCCGCACCTCGCCGCCGTGCGCCTCGATCGAACGGGCGAGCGCCTCCGGCAGCGCGCCCATGCCGCCGCGCACGCGGCGGATCAGCCCGCCGCTGCCGTTGAGCGCCATCGTGTACACGAGGCAGAACGCCGAGCCCGGCGTGTACGGGCCCTTGAAGGTCGACTGGATCGCCGCGAAGGCGAGCAGCGCGCGCAGCGTGCGGTGGCGCTCGGCGTCGGGGAAGAAGCGCTCGATCACGTCCATCGCCGAGCCCGCGAAGACGAGCTCGAGCTGCTCGCGTGCGGCCGGCGACGGAGCCTCGGCGAGCAGGTCCTCGATCGCGCGCGGCGCGCGTCCCGACGCGAAGCGATCCATCACCGAGGCCGGGTAGCGACAGAAGCGCATGAGGCGGACGAAGCCGAGCGTCGCGCTCGGACCGTGGCGGAGCAGCAGGTGGGCGAGCTGCCGGAGCGGATTGCGGAAGAACACGAGCGGCCGCGCGCCCGGGTTCGGGAGGTTCACGGCCATCACCGGGAGGTCGACGAACTCCGCGCCGTGGCCCTCGAAGTCGAGCTCCGCGAGCACCTCGTCGGCGAGCGGGAAGAGGCAGCTCGCGCCGACCTCGTTGCGACAGCCGGACAGGATCTCGCGCGTTCCCGTCATGCCGCCGACGTAGCCGTTCTTCTCGAGCACGAGGACGCGGCGGCCTCGCTTCGCGAGCACGGCGGCGGCCGCGAGCCCGTTGTGGCCCGCTCCGACGACGATCGCATCCAGCTCCGACATCTCGGACATGCGGCTCCTTCTCCGGCCCGGGCGACGCCCCTTCGGCCGCGGCCGAGCGTACGGGAAGGCGCGCCGGGCCGGCATGACCCACGCTGCGCCCCTCGCGGCCGCTCCGTCAATCCTCGCGCGTGCGCGTGCGCGTGCGCGTGCGCGTCGCGTCGCGCGCGGACTGCGCCGCGCGGTGCGCCTCGGCGAGCGCGTCCGCGAACAGCGCGCGCGCAGCGTCCGCGCCCGCCTGCGAGAGGTGGTCGTCGTCCGCGTAGAGGAAGTCGCGGCCCTCGACATAGCGAACCGATCCGTCGTCCTCGTAGAAGAGCCGGTCCGCGCGCAGGACGCGGAGCTTCGGGAAGTCGGCGACGGCGGCCTCGGCGAGCGCGGCGGTGCGCCGTCGGCGCGCGTCCGTCGCGTCGGGCGCGAGGCGCGGCAGCGCGCCGCCCGCGCCCGCGCGCCAGAGCGCGAGCTCGCGCAGGTTGAGCTCGGCCGCGTTCGCGATCGTGGGCACCTGCGCGACGAACAGGATGCGCGTCGCGAGCGGGCTCACCTCGGCGAGGAACTCGCGCAGGCGGGTGTCGAAGCGCGCGAGCGAGCGCGCGCGGTCCTCCCAGCGGTCGACGACGACGACGGCCTCGGGGCGCCACGCGCGCAGCCAGCGCTGGCGCGCGGCGTCGAACTCGCGTGCGACCTCGCGCGTCGGGAAGCTCGAGCCGACGCCGGCGTGGAAGAACGCCGGCGCGCCCTCGTCGACGGCGAGGAAGGCGACCGAGAGGCCGAGCTCGCGGCACACCTCGTCGAGCGTGCGCGCGTACATGAGCGCCTGCGAGCTGCCGAGCACGACGACCTGCGGATCGGCCGCGCCGTGGCGGTGCACGACGCCGCCCCGTCGCCACGCATCCGCGTCGCGCGGCGGCGGGCGCTCGAACGCGACGTCCGCATAGCGGATCGCCGACGCGGGCGCGTCGTTCGCCGTGCGCCCGGCGTCGTAGAGCTTGCCCGCGAAGACCGTCGGCGCGAAGCGGCCCGTCGGGTCGATCGCGAGCGGCCGGAACGCGAGCGCCGCGCTCGCCGCCGCGGCGACCGCGAACCCGGAGGCGAGCGTCGCGAGCCGGCGTCCGCGCCCCGGCCCGCGCCGCCGCAGCGGGCGCTCGACCGCGAAGTAGGCGCCCGCGGCGGCGGCGATGCTCGCGAGCGCGCCCGCCGCGACGCCGGCCGCCGCCGGCAGCGCGTGCAGCTCGGCCTGCGCGCGGCCGAACACGATGAGCGGCCAGTGCCACAGGTAGAGCGAGTACGAGCCGAGGCCTACGGCGACGAGCGCGCGGTGCGCGAGCGCGCGCGCGATCCGCGACTCGCCGTCGACGACGGACGCGACGAGGAGCGCCGCGCCGAGCGTCGGGGCGAGCGCCGCCGCGCCGGGGAAGGGAACCCGCTCGTCGATCGCGCCGAAGCCGGCGAACACGAGCGCGAGGCCCGCCCAGCCGAGCCCCTCGCGCGCGGCGGGGCCGAGCGCGCGCGGCGCGCGCGCGCGATGCGCGGCGACGAGCCCCCCGAGCGCCAGCTCCCAGACCCGCGTCGGAAGCAGGTAGAACGCGGCCGCGGGCGACGATCGCGTCGCGACGAGGCACGCCGCGAAGCTCGCGAGCGCGAGCGCGGCGAGCCACGCGAACGCGCGCTCGGGCCGGCGGCGCACGAGCAGCGCGAGCAGTGCCGGGAGGAACAGGTAGAACTGCTCCTCGACGCCGAGCGACCACAGGTGCGTGAACGGCGCCGCCTCGGCGGCGTCGCCCCAGTAGCCGCCGAGGTGTCGCCAGACGTAGAAGTTCGCCAGGTTCGCGAGCGACCACAGGCCGTGCGCGCCCGCCTGCCGCGCCGCGCTCGGGAGCATCCACGCGTGCCAGAGCGCGAGCACGACGAGCACCGTGAGGACGACGTTCGGGGCGAGCCGCTGGATGCGGCGCAGGTAGAACTCGCCGAGCGCGAGCGACCCGCGCGCGATGTCGCGCAGCAGGATCGACGTGATCAGGAAGCCCGACAGCACGAAGAACACGTCGACGCCCGTGAAGCCGCCCGGCAGCGTCGACGGCGACGCGTGGAAGACGAGCACCGCGGCGATGGCGAGCGCGCGGATGCCGTCGAGGGCGGCGACGTAGGGGATCGGAGCGGGGTCGCGGGGTGTGGGCGGGCTCATGGGCGCAGGGCGTCGCGCGAGCCTACACGGCGCGCGGCCGCGGCGCGCGGAACGGCCGCACCGCGTCCGGCGCCGCCACCCGACGTGAATCCTTCCGCCCGGTCGTGGATAGAGGGAGCAGGGAGGACGACTCTCCCGCCTGGAGGAACTGCCATGAGCGCTCTTCTGCCTCGCAACGAGCACACGGTCGACCGCGTCCTGCGCGTCGCGCTCGGCCTCGGCCTGCTCTCGCTCGCCTTCGTCGGCCCGCAGACGCCGTGGGGCTGGCTCGGCGCCATCCCGCTCGTCACCGGCCTCGTCGGGAGCTGCCCGCTGTACACGCTCCTCGGCCTCTCGACGTGTCCGATCGCGAAGCCGAGGACGTAGCGCTCCTCGCGCGGACGGCCCGCGGCGACGGCGAGGCGCTCGGCGCGCTCGCGCGGCGCCACGGGCCGAGCGTGCTGCGGCTCGCGCGCGCGATCACGGGCGACGACGGCGCCGCGGCCGACGTGACCCAGGAGACGTTCCTCGCCGCGCTGCGGTCGGCGGCGAGCTATCGCGCCGAGGGCGCGCCGGTCCGCACGTGGCTGTTCGCGATCGCGCGCAACGCCGCGCGCAAGCACCTGCGCGGCGCGCGCACGGCGCAGGGCGCCGAGCGCGCGCTCGTCGACCTCGGCATCGCGGCCGGGTGGGGCGCGCCCGATCCGGAGCGCGCACTCGCGCGCGCCGAGCAGGCCGAGCTGATCGCGCGCGCCATCGCGTCGCTCTCGCCCGCGGACGCCGAGGTGCTGCTGCTGCGCGATGCGGAAGGGCTCCCGGGCGCGGAGGCCGCGCGCGCCCTCGGGATCGAGCTGCCGGCGCTCAAGAGCCGGCTCCACCGCGCGCGGCTCCGGCTGCTCGAGGAGGTTCGCATGCGAAGCGCGTCGCTCGACGAGACCGAGCGCGAGGTGGGCGGGCTGCGCTGCAGCGAGGTGCTCGCGCGGCTCAGCGACTACGTCGACCGCGAGCTCGCGACGGCCGAGTGCGAGGCCGTGGAGGCGCACCTGCGCGGCTGCTCGGTGTGCGAGCGCTTCGGCGGGCGCTTCGCGGCCACCGTGCGCGCGACGCGCGAGGCGCTCGGCGCGCCGCCCGCGCTCGACGAGGCCCTGCTCGAGCGCATCCGCGCCCGGCTCGCCGCCGCCGGCGGGCGCGCGCCCTGAGCTCGCGCGCGGTCGTGCGCGCTCGCTAGTCGCGCGGCGCGATGCGGTAGAGGCGGTCGCCGGGCTCGCTCTTCGCGGCGCGGCCGGTGAGCACCTCGCCCACCTCGACGACGGCTTCGTGCGCCGCCGTCTCGGCCGCCGCGCGTCCGCCCTCGTCGCCCGCGTACTTGCGCGCGCGGCCGGCGCGCACGGCTTCGTACTCGGGCGTTCCGTGCGGGACGTGCACGAGGCGCGCGTCGGCGCGCCGTCCGTCGATGCGGATCACCACGCGGTCGTCGCGCTCGATCTGCTGCGGCCAGCGCGTGAGGCGGCCGCCCATGCAATCGAGGTCGCACGCGACGTAGCCCGCGCCGTCGTGCGCGCTGAACCACAGCGTGCGCGACCGCCCCGCGGCGACGATCTCGAGCTCGAGCTCGTGCAGGCGATCGAGGGCGTTCCAGTCGAGGGAGGCGAGCGCGACCTCCTCCCCCGTGCGCAGCGGGCCGCCGGCCAGGATGCCGACGGGCCCGTCGGCGCGCGCGAGCAGGAAGCCGCCCGCGGCGCCGGCCACGACGAGCACGCCCGCGACGAGCGCGAGGCGGCGGAGCCAGCGGCTCCGACGGGTCGAGTCCTCCATGCCGATCGGTTCCTCCTCGCGCCGCGGCTCGCCGGGCGCGTACGGATGCTAGGCGGCCGGGTCGCTCCAGGTGTGCACCTCGCCGCGCCCCTCGAGCAGCATCGTGCCCGGGAAGACGCGCAGGAGCCACGGGTCGAGCTCGATCGCGGCGAAGTCGTCGCAGGTGGGCGAGGTCCAGCCGGGGATGATGGCCGGGTCGTAGCCGACCGGCGCGGGCGCGCGCGCGAAGCGGTTCCACACCGCGACGCGCGTGTCGTCGTCGAACCGGAAGCGCGCGCGGCACTCGGCGGTGCAGGTGTCCTGGCCGGGCTCCCAGTAGGTGAGCGAGAGGTTCGGGCTCGCGGCGAGGTGGCTGCGCTTCGTGGGCGTCGGCGACGTCGCGATCCAGCCCTTGAGGGCGCCGTCGCGCCACTCCCAGATCGGGTGGAGGATGCGGGCGCGCGGCCTGCCGCGGCGGTCCACCGACGCGGCCGTGCACCACACGATGCGGTGGGCCATCTCGACGAAGGCGTGGGCGGTGCGCTCGAGATCCGTCATCGCGAGATCCCTCCTTGCTAGGCGGAGCGGCGTCCGACGGTGCCGGCCGCGGCGGCGAGGCCGAGGGCGAGCGCGCCGAAGGCCCAGGCGGGCAGGGCCGGCACGCGCGCCTCGGGAACGAGGCGCCGCAGCATGCCGTCCTGCTTCGTCATCACGTAGAGGTTGCCGGCGAGGTCCTCGCCGAAGCGCAGGTCGACGCGCGCGAGCCCGGGCGTTCCCTTCTTCGCGCGCACGACGTCGAGCAGCGTCGTCGGAAGCCCGCCCTGCGTGACGTGCAGCTCGTGCACGGCCGCGGTCGTCGCCGGGTCGCCGTCGTCGGCCGCGAGCAGCTCGAGGACGTCGCTGTAGAAGAGGCGGCCGCTCGCGATGTCGCCGTAGACGAGCTTGCCGTACGTCGCGCTCGCGGCGCGGCTGCGATCGACGACGCCGCCCGCGATCGCGATGCCCTCGTCGTGGTCGTACTGCGCGACCGGGTAGGTGAAGCCGAGCGCCGCGTCGTTCGCGGGCAGCGGCGCGACGCCGCCCGAGCTCGCGTCGTACACGTACGTGCCCTCGCGCGCGTCCCAGCCGTAGTTGCGGCCGGCGACGAGGCGGTTCACCTCCTCGAGCTGGTGCTCGCCGACGTCGAGCGCGAAGAGCCGTCCGGGAACGGCGCGATCCCACGCGAGGCGGTGCGCGTTGCGGAAGCCGTAGGCGAAGATCTCGCCGAGCGTGCCCGGGTCGCCGTCGTTCGCGAACGGGTTCGTCGCCGGGATGCCGTACGAGTACGGCGCGCCCGTGCCGCCGAGCGGGTCGATGCGCAGCACCGCGCCGTACAGCGTGTCGAGCCGCTGCACCTGCCCGAGGCTGCCGATCTCGCGCGCGCCGTTGTCGCCGCCCGCGACGTAGAGGAGCCCGTAGTCCGCGCTCCCCGGCGCCGCCGCCGGGTCGAACGCGAGCTCGCAGAGGTTGTGGATGACGTGCACGGCCGCGACGCGCAGGAGCTCGCGGCGCGTGCCCGCGAACGCGTTCGCCGCGGGGTTCGTCGCGTGCCACTCGGTCAGCACCGCGTGCTGCGCGATCGCGTCCGGAATGGCGGGCCCGTGCGTCGGCGGCGTGCCGCCGACGTCCTCGCTGTGCACGGTGTAGAAGAGCCCGTTCGTCGCGAAGCCGGGGTGGAACGCGAAGCTCGTGAAGCCCGTGCCGAGCCCGGGCGCGTCGCGGAAGGCCGGGAAGGTCGCCGCGACGTCCAGATAAGTATGGAGGGTGCCGGCGTCGAGCGCGTAGAGGCGGCCGCGCAGGTCGTTGACGAAGAGCCGGCCGCTGCCGTCCGGCGCCTCGCGCAGGAAGTTGATGCGCGCGCGCCCGCCGCTCCCCGCGGTCGCGGGGAGCTGGAGGACGTCGACGAGCTCGGCCGTCGTGCCGTCGTCGAGGACGGGGCCGGAGAGCGGCCCCGCGCCGGCCGGCGGCGAGACCAGCGCCGCGACGAGGCCGCCGGCGGCCGCGATCGCGAGGGACCGGACGCGGCGGAGCAGGCCGAGGCGAGCTCGGCGGGGGGAGGCCATGCGCGCAGAGTAGGCGCGCGGGCCGCCGAGCGCGCGTGCGGCGTGTGGAGATCGCGCGGAGGCGGGTGCTACGCGGCCGCGTGCCAGTGCCAGGCCGCGTAGGCCACGGCGAGCGGCCAGCACGCGACGAGGAGGAGCGCGAACACGGTGGGCGAGAACGCGCGCACGGCCGCGTCCGCGGTGCGCGCGCGCTCCGCCGCGGGGCGGGCCGCGAGGTCGGCGATCAGCGCGTGGCGCTCGTCGTCGATCGCGCGCGCGTCGAGCGGCGTGTCGCACGCCGGGCAGCGCGCGGAGACGGCGTCGGTCAGCGCGATCTCGAGGGCGATCTTCGCCCCGCACGCCGCGCAGGCGTCGACGTGGATGCGCGAGTGGCGCAGGCGCCCGTCGAGCACGCGCCCCTCGCCGCGGTCCCAGACGACGTGGCGCACGCCGCTCGAGTTGAGGTCGCGCACGGCGCGGTCGAGCGTCGCGGCGGTGAAGTCGGAGCTCGCGAGGAGGTCGCGTGCGTCGAGCTCGACGTGGCGCTCGACGAGGTGGAGCAGCGCCACCGCCCGCTGGTCGCGACGCCGCAGCCGCAGGCCGGCCGCGCCGAGCGCGACGGGCGCGAGCGCGGCGGCGGCGAGCCCGAGCGCGAGCGCCGGGCGCGCGGGCAGGAGCTCGGCCGGCAGCGCCGCCGCGAGCGCGAACGCGGCGGCCACGACGAGCGCCGCGACGCTCGCGGCGCGCAGCAGGACATCGTCGATGCGCAGGACGTCGGGCCGGCTCACGGGGCCGCGCATCGACGCTCGCCGCGCGCGACTTGACGCCGGGCGGGCCGCGCCCGCCGCCGGCGGCGCCGCCGAAGAGGCTCCGACTGCGGCGCGCGCGCCTGTAGTCTGGGCCCTCGCGAGTCGGACGGACGCGTGGGCGGCGGCCTGGGCCGGCGCTCGGGAGGGGAGTCGGGGCGATGCGAGGATTCGCGACGCGGTTCGCAGCGGCCGTCGGAGCGCTCGCGATCGGCGCGGTGCTCGTCGTTTCGCTCGCGGTCGCGCTGCGGCTCGCGCAGGTGCGCTTCTTCCGCTCGCCCGCGAAGCCCGAGCGCGCGGCCGAGAAGGCCGCCTATCTCGAGCGCGTCGCGCAGGCGGCGAGCGGGCGCGACGCGAGCGCGCTGCCGAGCTTCGTCGTCGTCTTCTTCGACGACCTCGGCTACGGCGACCTCGGGAGCTACGGCAACCGGCTGATCGCGACGCCGCGCCTCGACGCGCTGGCCGACCAGGGCCTGCGCATGACGCAGTTCTACGCGGCGGCGCCCGTGTGCACGCCGTCGCGCGCCGCCCTGCTCACCGGGCGCTTCCCGTTCCGCGCCGGCGCGGGCCCGCACGTCTACTTCCCGAACGACGCGCCGCTCGGCCTCGCGCTCGGGTTCTTCGGCTTCCCGAACGAGGTGCGGAGCGACGAGATCTTCCTGCCCGAGGCGCTGCGCGCGGCGGGCTATGCGACGGGCATGGTCGGCAAGTGGCACCTCGGCGACGCGGACGGCCACCGCCCGAACGATCTCGGCTTCGACTCGTACTACGGCGTCCTGTGGAGCCACGACATGCAGCCGCTCGACGTCTACCGCGACCGCGACGTCGTCGTGCGCGACGAGACGGAGCAGAGCTGGCTGCACGCGTTCCGCGACGAGGAGGACGCGCGCGAGTTCCGCGGCATCGACCCGCGCACGTTCACCGACGACTACACGCGCGAGGCGATCCGCTTCCTCGAGCGCAGCCAGGCCGACGGCCCGCGGCCGTTCTTCCTCTACCTCGCGCACAGCGCGCCGCACGTGCCGCACTTCGCGTCGCGCGCGCAGGCGGGGCGCTCGCGCGGCGGCGTCTACGGCGACGTCGTCGAGGACCTCGACCGCAGCACGGGCGAGCTCGTCGACGCGCTCGACCGCCTCGGCCTCTCGGAGCGCACGCTCGTGCTCGTCACGAGCGACAACGGCGCCGACTACGGCGGCAGCCCGGGCGCGCTCCGCGGCCGCAAGGGCGAGGTGCTCGAGGGCGGCATGCGCGTCCCGATGATCGCGCGCTGGCCGGGCCGCGTGGCGAGCGGGACGAGCGACGCGATCGCGATGAACCTCGACGTCTTCCCCACGCTGCTCGGGCTGGCCGGGGTGCCGCTGCCCGACGACCGCGTCGTCGACGGGCGCGATCTCGCGCCCGTGCTGCTCGCGAACGCGCCCTCGCCGCACGAGTTCCTCTACTACCTGGGCGGCGCCGCGTCCGGGAGCCACGTCGCCGCGGTTCGCGACGCGCGCTTCAAGTACCTGCTCGAGAGCGGCGACCGCGGTCGCTCGCGACCGCACCTCACGAGCCTCGCGCTCGACGCCGAGGCGCACGACCTGCGCGCACGTCATCCCGAGGAGGCGGCGCGGCTCGCGCAGGCCGCCGCGCGCCTCCAGGCCGAGCTCGACGCGAACCCGCGCGGCTTTCGGGAGTAGGCTCGGCGCTCGCGCCGAGGGGAGGGACTGCATGGCCGGGATCCACGAGGTCTTCGCGTACCTGCGCGTCGACGGCGCCGCGCGCGCGATCGACTACTACCGCGAGGCGTTCGGCGCGGTCGAGCGCTTCCGGCTGGTCGAGCCCGGGGGCCGGGTCGGGCACGCCGAGCTCGCGCTCGGCGGCACGACGCTGATGCTCTCCGACGAGTTTCCCGAGGCGGGCATCCGGGGGCCCGCGGCGGTGGGCGGCACCACCGTCGCGATCCATCTGCACGTGGACGACGCCGACGCCGTCCTCGCGCGCGCCGAGAGCGCGGGCGGGACGATCGTGCGCCCGGCGCAGGACCACTTCTACGGGGAGCGAAGCGGCACGGTGCGCGACCCGTTCGGGCACGAGTGGAGCGTCGGGCACTCGATCGAGGCGGTGACGCCCGAGGAGATGCAGCGGCGCTACGACGCCCTGTTCGCGGGCTGAGGGGCGTCGACCGGTCGGGGGCGAGCGGATCGCCGCGGCCCTTGCCCGCGATCCGTCGCGCTCTATTTTCCGCCGCCTCAGGAGGGGCCCCCTCGCGCGAGGGGCGCGTCGGGCGTCTCCGGCACATCAGGAGCTTCGGGCGCCTTCGTTCGTCCCTCCCGACCCTCTGCGCCCGACCGGCGATGCCGACCCAACCAAGCCGACTCGATCTCGAGCTCGACATCCTCCGACAGCCCGACGACCAGACGTGCGGACCGACGTGTCTGCACGCGCTCTATCGCTACTACGGCGAGGAGCGCGAGCTCGAGGACGTGGTCCGCGAGGTGCCGCAGCTCGAGGGCGGCGGCACGCTCGCCGTCAACCTCGCCATCCACGCGCTGCGGCGCGGCTATCGCGCGCTCGTCTACACCTACAACCTCGCGGTGTTCGACCCGAGCTGGTTCGAGAGCTCGGAGTGCGACATCGCGGAGCGGCTGCGCGCGCAGCGCGACGAGAAGGGCGACGCGCGCGTCGCGGGGGCGACGGCCTCGTACCTCGAGTTCCTCGAGCTCGGCGGCGAGCTCGCGATGGAGGACCTCTCGGTCGGCCTGCTGCGCCGCTGGCTCGGCGAGGGGCGCCCGGTGCTGACGGGCCTGTCGGCGACCTTCCTCTACCGCAGCCGGCGCGAGTACGGGTATCCGAAGCTCGTCGAGGACGACGTGCGCGGGCAGCCGCAGGGCCACTTCGTCGTGCTCTCGGGCTGGGACGAGGACGAGCGCACGGTGCGCGTCGCCGACCCGCTCGAGTCGCATCCGCACTTCCGGCGCCACATCTACTGGCTGCCCGTGCAGCGCGTCATCAACGCGATCCTGCTCGGCGTGCTGACCTACGACGCGAACCTGCTCGTGCTCGAGCCGCCGGAGGACGCGGCGTGAAGCCGATCATCGTCGTCGAGAACACGAAGCGCTGGCCGCTGCGCCTCGAGGGCGCCGAGGTCGTGTCGGCGCGCGAGTACCTCGTGAGCAACGCGTGGGGCGGGAAGCGCGGGCTGCGCGTCTACAACTTCTGCCGCACCTACGGCTACCAGACGCTCGGCTACTACGTGTCGCTGCTCGCGGCCGCGCGTGGGCACCGCGCGCTGCCGACGGTGGAGACGCTCCAGGACCTGCGCCTCGCGCCGGTCGTGCGCATCGTGTCGCAGGAGCTCGACGCGCTGATCCAGAAGAGCCTCGCGCGCCTGCGCAGCGCGAAGTTCGAGCTCTCGGTCTACTTCGGGCACAACCTCGCGACGACCTACGAGTCGCTCGCGCGCGCCCTCTACCAGCAGTTCCCCGTGCCGCTCCTGCGCGCGAGCTTCGAGAAGCGCGGACGCGAGTGGCGCCTCTCCTCCGTGCGCCCGATCGCGACCAGCGAGATCCCCGACGAGCACCGCACCTTCGTGATCGCGCAGGCGGAGGAGCACTTCGACCGCAACACGCGTCCCGCCCGCGCGAAGCGCACGTTCCAGTACGACATGGCGATCCTCGTCGACCCGACGGCCGAGGACGCGCCGTCCGACGACAAGGCGCTGCGCAAGTTCGCGAAGGCCGCGGCCGACGTCGGCATCGGCGCCGAGCTCATCGGGCTCGACGAGGCGCCCGACATCGCCGAGTACGACGCGCTCTTCATCCGGCAGACGACCTACGTCAACGGGCCGACCTACCGGCTCTCGCGCCGCGCCGCGACGGAGGGGCTCGTCGTGATCGACGACCCGACGTCGATCCTGCGCTGCTCGAACAAGGTGTTCCTCGCCGAGCTGTTCGAGCGCAACAAGGTCCCGCAGCCGAAGACGTTCGTCGCGCACGAGGACGCGATCGGCGAGATCGCGGCGGCGGTGGGCCTTCCGTGCGTGCTGAAGCGCCCCGACTCCGCGTTCTCGCGCGGCGTAGTACGCGCCGACACCGAGGACGAGCTGCGCGAGAAGGCGAAGCTCTTCCTCGCCGACTCGGAGCTCGTCGTCGCGCAGGAGTTCATGGCCTCGGACTTCGACTGGCGCATCGGCGTGCTCGGCGGGAAGGCGCTCTACGCCTGTCGCTACCACATGGCGCGCGGCCACTGGCAGATCATCGCGGCGAAGGAGGGCGGCAAGACGCGCTACGGCCGCGTCGAGGCCGTGCCCCTCGACCAGGCGCCGCCGCAGGCGGTGGAGACCGGCGTGCGCGCCGCGTCGCTGATCGGCGACGGGCTCTATGGCGTCGACATCAAGGAGTCGCAGGGCCGCTTCGTCGTGATGGAGGTGAACGACAACCCGAACGTCGAGGCGGGCTACGAGGACGGCGCCGTCGGCGACGCGCTCTACGCGGCCGTGATGCAGTGGTTCCGCGAGCGCCTCGACAAGCGGGGCGGCAACGGAGGCCCGCGAAGTGGCTGACGCCGCGCGCCCGCCGCTCGCGCTCTTCGCCGCCTACGGGATCGAGCTCGAGTACATGATCGTCGACGCCGCGACGCTCGACGTGCGCTCGATCGCCGACGCGCTGATCGCCGACGAGCGCGGCGACGTCGAGGACGACGTCGACCGCGGCGCGTTCGCGTGGTCGAACGAGCTCGCGCGACACGTGATCGAGGTGAAGACGAACGGCCCGGTCGCGAAGCTCGCCGGCGCGGCCGAGGGCTTCGCGGCGGAGATCGCGCGCATCGAGCAGCACCTGGCCGCGCGCGGCGCGCGCCTCCTCCCGACGGCGATGCACCCGTGGATGGACCCGGCGCGCGAGTTCGCCATCTGGCCGCACGGCGCGCGCGCGATCTACGACGCGTTCGACCGCATCTTCGACTGTCGCGGCCACGGCTGGTCGAACCTGCAGAGCGCGCACCTGAACCTGCCCTTCGCGAACGACGACGAGTTCGCGCGCCTGCACGCGGCGGCGCGCGCCGTGCTGCCGCTCCTGCCCGCGCTCGCCGCGGCGTCGCCCTACGTCGAGGGCCGCGCCTCGGGCCGGCTCGACACGCGGCTCGAGGTCTACCGCACGAACGCGAGGCGGGTGCCGTCGGTGAGCGGCGCGGTCGTTCCCGAGCCGCTCTTCACGCGCGCCGCGTACGAGGCGATGCTCGAGGGCATCTACCGCGACCTCGCGCCGCTCGATCCGGAGGGCGTCCTGCGCCACGAGTGGGTGAACGCGCGCGGCTGCATCGCGCGCTTCGACCGCATGGCACTCGAGATCCGCGTCCTCGACGTGCAGGAGTGCCCGCTCGCCGACGTCGCGATCGCGGCGGTCGTGAGCCGGGTGGTGCGCGCGCTGTGCGAAGGAGGAGCCGCGCAGCAGGCGCGACTGCGCGCGCTCGACACCGCCGCGCTCGCCGCGCTGCTCGACCGCGCGACGCGGCTCGGCGAGGCCGCGCCGCTCGACGCGCCGGACCTCCTCGCGGCGCTCGGCCTCGACGCCGGCACGCGCACCGCGGGCGACGCGTGGCGCGCGCTCGTCGCGCGCCACGTCGCGGACGACGCCGAGCTCGCGGAGCTGCACCCCGCGATCGAGCTCCTGTGCGAGGAGGGGACGCTCGCGTCGCGCATCGTGCGGCGCGTGGCCGAGCGGGGCGCCGACCGCGACGCGCCGCCGCGCGAAGCGCTCCGCGCCGTCTACGCCGAGCTCGCCGACTGCCTGCGCGCGAACCGGATGTTCGCGGCGAGCGCCTAGCTTCGTGGCGGCGCCGCCCTCGCTCGTCCTGACGTGCGAGCACGGCGGCGCGCGCGTGCCGCGCGCGTACGCGGCGGCGCTCCGCATTCCGGATGCCGTGCTCGCCTCGCACCGCGGCTTCGACGCCGGCGCGCTCGACGCGGCGCGCGCGCTGTCGCGCGCGCTCGCGGCTCCGCTCGTCGCCGCGACGACGACGCGCCTGCTCGTCGACCTCAACCGCTCGCCGCACAACCCGCGCGCGTTCTCGCCCTTCGCGCGGCGCCTGCCGCGCGAGGTGCGCGAAGCCCTGCTGCGCGACGTCCACGCTCCGCACTGGGCGCGCGTGCGCGCGGCGCTCGACGCGGCGGCGGAGCGCGCGCCGTCGGTCGTCCACGTCGCCGTGCACAGCTTCACGCCCGTGCTCGGCGGCGACGAGCGCCGCTTCGACGTCGGCCTCCTCTACGATCCGCGCCGCGCGCCCGAGCTTCGCTTCGCGCGGCGCCTGCAGGCCGCGCTGCGCCACGTGCTGCCGGGCCTGCGCGTGCGGCGCAACGCGCCCTACCGCGGCGTCGCCGACGGGCTCGCGACCGCGATGCGCCGCGAACGGCCCGCGCGCCGCTACGTCGGCCTCGAGCTCGAGCTCTGCCAGGCGTGGCTCGCGCGCGATCCGAAGCGCCGGCTGCTCGTGAAGGCCGTCGAGCTCGCGCTCCGCTCCGTGCTCGCTCAGAACGCGTAGCGGACGAAGCCGCGCAGGTTGATGGGATTGCCGGGCGTGAAGTGGAAGTCGGACGCGCCCGTGCACACCTCGCCCGCGACGCACGACGCGAAGTAGAACTCCGAGCTCCGCCACTTCGCGTCGGTCAGGTTCTCGATCGCGAGCCCGACCTCGACCGCGTCCCACGCGTACGACGCGCCGAGGTCGAGCACGGTGTAGTCGGAGAGCGTCGGCTGCTGCAGCCCTTCTTCGGCGCGCCGCTCGCCGAGGTGCTTCACGGCGAGCTCCGCGCGGAAGCCTTCGTACTCGACGCCGATCGCGCCCTTCGCGATGAAGCGCGGCGCCTGTGCGATGCGCTCGTCGTTCGACGTCGTGCGCGCGTCGGTGAAGGCGAGGTCGCCGCGCACGTAGAGCCACGGCGTCAGGTCGGCGCGCGCGGCGGCTTCGACGCCGAGCCGTCGCGTGCGCCCGCCGGCCTCCGTCGTGCCCTCGTCGCCGACGAACGCGAGCTCGCTCTCGAGCTCGAGCCAGAAGCCCGTGACCGAGATGCTCACGTGCGGCGCGAGGTGCGTGTGGATGCCGACCTCCGCGCCGGGTGCGCGCGCGAGGATGCGGTCGCTCGTCGCCGCCGCGCGCACGTCGTTCGAGTGGAAGCCCGTGCCGTAGCTCAGGAAGAGCTCGAGGTCGGAGAGCGGCTGCCAGTCGCACGGGAGCGCGCCGTCCGCGCGGAACGGCGTCAGCACGAGGCTCGCCTTCGGGAGCCAGATGCGATCGTCGCCGCGGTGGCGCGGGCCGCCCGGCAGGTGGCTCTGCACGTCGAACCCGAAGACCTCGTAGCGCGCGCCGCCCACGAGGCGCACCCACGGGAGGGGCAGCAGCTCGAGCTCGGCCCACGGCGCGGCCGACCACTCCTCGACGTCGTCGTCGCTCGTGAAGCCGGTGATCGCGCGCGCCGTCTGGCGGCCGAGCCGCACGCGCGCCGCGTCCCAGCGCGTCTCGACGCCCGCGCGCAGCGCGCCGTCGAGCATCCCGTCGAGCGCGTGCTCGAGCTCGACGACGCCGCCCGCGTAGAGACGGTCGTCCTTCTGCACGATGCCGTCGCCGTTCACGGGGTCGTTCAGCGCGAACGTGAAGTTGGAGAAGAGGTCGAGGTCGTAGTGGACGAGGTAGGCGAAGGCGGTCAGGCGATCGCGCGACGTCGGCGTCCACTCGAAGCCCGCCTTGCCCTGCACGCGCGTCGACCTCCCGCCCTCGGTCGGGTCGACCGAGCCGAAGCGCGAGATCGTGCCGTCCTCGACGAGCCGCCGCGGGACGAGGCCCGACGCGTTCCAGTCGGCGTCGTAGCCGACGACGTGGCCGAAGAGCCGGAGCGAGTCCGTCACCGCCGCGCTGCCGCGCCCGAACACGGAGATGCGCGTCAGATCCTCGTCGGAGCGGAACGGGCCGTCCGTGTGATAGGCCTCGAGCGAGAACACGGCGTCCGCGTCGTCGGTCGCGAACGCGCCGAAGCGCGGCGAGGCCGCGCCCACCACGCGCCACGTGTCGAACATCCCGCCCTCGGCGAGCACGAGCGAGCGGTCGAGCGAGTCGTAGGGGACGTAGTCGATCGCGGCGGCCGTCGCGAAATCGCCCTCGCGCGCGGAGTAGGGGCCCTTGCCGACGGCGAGCCGCTCGATCGTCTCGCGCGTGACGAAGTGGAGATCGATGTAGCCCTGGCCGTGCGCGTGCGTGCGGAGGTTGACGGGCACGCCGTCGAAGCGCACGGAGAGATCGGTGCCGTGATCGGCGTCGAAGCCGCGCAGGAAGTACTGCTCGGCCTTGCCGCCGCCCGTGTGCTGCGCGGTCAGCGCGCCGGGAACGGCCTCGAGCATCTGCCCGCCGCTCTCGAGCGGCCGCAGGTCGAACTCGTCGGCCGGCACGACGATCTTCGAGGTCGCTTCGACCGCGCGCTCGCCGACGATGCGGACCACTTCGGTGGGCGGCGCGTCGCCCTCGTCGTGCGCGAGGGCGGGCGGGCTCGCGATCGTCAGGGCGAGCAACAGCAGACACGGGAGCGGGCGCTTCGACATGCCGCGCACGCTAGGCGCGCCCGCGAAGTCCGACCAGCGATCGGAGTTCGCGCTCAGCGACTCCCGGCGAGCAGCCCGAGCACGTGCTCGACCGCGTGGTGGACGGGCTGCGCGGCGAGCGCGAGGAGCGCGAGCGCGGCGGCCGTCGCGAGGGCCGCGCGCAGGCTCGCTCCCGGAGCCGCCGCGTCGCGCGATACGGGGGCCGCGGCGTCGCGGAGCAGGTGCTCGACGCGCCGCTCGACGTCGCCGTCGGCGAACGAGGCGGCGACGAGCGCGCGGGCCTCGCGTCGCGGCCCCTCGTGCGACCGCGCGACGAGCGCGGCCACCTCGAGGAGTGCGCGGGCGACGAGCAGGCGATCGCCGGCGCAGGCGGCCGCGGCGTCGTCGCAGGCCTGCTCGGCGGCGAGGGCGAGCGTCGCGAGCACGTCCTCGCGCACGCGCCCGGGAAGCGCGCGCGCGGCCGCGCGCGCGATCGCGAGCACGAGCGGGTCGCGGCGCGCGAGGTGCGCGCGCTCGTGCGCGAGCACGGCGTCGAGCGCGCGCGCGTCGAGCGCCTCGACGAGTGCGCTCGAGACGAGCACGAGCGGCGCGCGGCCGGCGAGGGCGAACGAGAACGCGCGCTCGGTCTCGATGACCTCGACGTCGGCTGCGAGCGCGCGGGTACGACCCGCGCGCAGGCGCGCGGCCGCGCGCCGCGCGCGGGCGACGCGGCGCGCGCCGCGCCACGCGCCGGCGCCGAAGAGGGCGAGCGCCGCCGCGAGAGCGACGCCGAGAGCCGGGGCCGCGAGCGCGGTCGGGTGCACGAGGCACAGATGCGGGTGGTCGGCGTGGCGAAGGCAGTGGTCGCCGCTCGCCGTCGCCCAGCCCGCGACTCCGGGTGCCAGGCACAGCGCGATCACGAGCGTCGCGGACGCGACGGGCGCGAGCGCGGCGGCGGCCGCGGCGCGCGCGCGCGCGGTGGGGTCGCGCGCGCGATGCGCGCAGCGCGAGCCAGGCCGCGCACGTGCCGAGCGACCCGAGCGCGACCGCGGCGAGCCAGAGCGCGGCGGCGGCCGCGAACGTTCCCATCACTCGCTCTCCGCGCCGTCGGCGCCGCGCAGGCGTTCCGGTGCGCGCGCGTCGCGCGGCCGGTCGGCCGCGCTCGACGCGCTCTCGTGCGGCCCGCCCACGCGCGACGGCGCCTCCACCCGCGTGCGCTCGCGCTCGCGCTCCCGCGCGCGCACGCGCTCGGCGAGCGCGTCGAGGAGCTCGGGGCTCGTGCGATCCGCGAGGTCGACGAAGCTCGCGGCGAGCAGCTGCGACTCGACGCGCGGCAGCGAGGCGACGAGGTCGTCGAGCGCGCGCGCGATCCACTCGCGCCGCGTGAGCGCGGCCTCGTACACGTAGGCGCGTCCCCGGCGCGCGCGCGTCGCGAGCCGCTTGCGGACGAGGCGCTCGAGCGTCGTCTGCACGGTGTTGCGCGCGACGTCGCGGCGGAGCGCGACGCACGCGTGCACCTGCGCGACGTCGCGCGTTCCCGCGCGCCAGAGCTCCTCGAGCACGAGGCGCTCGAGCGGTCCGAGCAGCGGAAGGCGCGCGGCGCGCGTCACGCGAGCGTGCCGCGCGCGCCCTCGTCCGCTCCGCCGCCGTCGGGCGGGGAGGGCACGACGGGGGCGACGGGAAGGCGGATCTCGAAGCGCGCGCCGGCGCCCGCGAGGGGCTGCGCGGTCAGCGTGCCGCCGTGGTCCTCGACGGCGCGCCGCGCGACGCTGAGCCCGAGCCCCGACCCGCCGCGCCCGGCGCGCGTCGTGTAGAAGGGCTCGAAGATGTGGGCGAGCTCGTCGCGCGTGAGCCCGCGGCCGTTGTCGGAGACGACGATGCGCGCCGAGTCGGGTGTCGAGACGGTCGTCACCGTGACGGCGGCGCGCTTGCCCACCGCGGCCTCGATCCCGTTGTGGATCAGGTTCACGACCGCCTGCTCGATCGCGATGGTCGAGATCTCGACCTCGGCGTCCACGTCGTCGAGCACGAGCTCGACGGTCGCGCCGTGCGCGCGCGCGAAGGGGCGGGTCGCGTCGACCGCGCGCCGGGCGAGGGCGTGGATCGACTCGCGCCGCCGCTCCGCGGCGTCGCCGCGCGAGAAGCGCAGCAGGTCGTGCGTGATGGCCGAGGCGCGGTGCGCCTCGCTCTCGATGTGTGCGAGCAGGTCCTCGACGCCGCGGCCGTCGCGGTCCTCGCGGCGCGCGAGCTGCGAGGTCGCGAGGATCGACGCGAGCGGGTTGTTCACCTGGTGCGCCATGCCGGCGGTGATCGAGCCGACCGCGGCGAGCGCCTCGCGCCGGACGAGCTCGTGCTCGAGGTTGCGCCGCTCCGTCACGTCGCGCGCCACGGCGACGGTGCGTCGCTGCCCGTCCTCGCGGTCGAAGGCGCGGATCGCGATCTCGAGCCACCGCCAGTCGCCACCCGCGGCGCGCACGCGCACCGGGTCGGCGCGCACGTAGCCCTTGTCCGCGAGCGTCGCGAGCGCGTCGCGGAGCCGGCTCCGGTCGTCCGCGTGCACGAACGGGAGCGCGGTCAGCGCGTCGGGCGACATCGCCTCGGGCCCGAGCACCTCGCCGACCTTGCGGTTCGCGAACAGCAGCCGCCCGCCGCGATCGAACTCGAGGATCATGTCGGTCGCGAACTCGGTGATCGAGCGGAACCGCAGCTCGCTCTCCTTCGCGGCCGCGGTGGCGGCGCGCAGGTCGCGCGCGTCCTGCTCGCGCACGGCGTCGTAGGAGTGGGCGACCCAGCCGATGATGAGCGCGAGCGAGACGGCGATCCGGAAGTGGGCCGAGGTGGTCTCGGCGGGATCGACGGCGATCGGGAACGATGCGGCGCCGTCGGACGCGAAGCCGATGGCCGCGATCGCGACGACGGTGAGCACCGTCCACGCGACGGCCTGGCGGCGGCCGAGCATCAGCACGGCGGCGGCGGGAACGAGCGTCATGAAGTAGAGGCCGCCGGGCCAGCGGCCGCCCGTCAGCACCGCGATCCCGAACGAGGTGGCGAAGATGCCGCCGACGATCACGAGCGACGCGCGGCTCGACGGCGGGCTCCGGTCGAGACGGCGCCACACGACGCCGACGAGCGCGGCGCACGCGAAGCCGAACAGGCCGAAGCCGAGCGAGCCGCGAACCGACTGGTAGAGGGCCGTCCAGACCGAGACGGCGAAGCAGCCGGCGAGCGCCACGCGCTGCACGCGGTGGCGGGAGCGGGTGAGCGAAGCGTCGTCGTCGGTCTCGGCGGACGGCGGGACGGGCACGTTCGTTGCGCTCCCCCGGAATCGCAGGAACCACAGGGCCGGGCATGGCCCGCAGCCGGGCACCCGCGGGCTCCTTCGAGGCCCGGCGCACACGCGACGCCCGCATCGTCGATGCGACGAGCCTACGCCCGCGCCGCCTCTCTTGGAAGCTGGAAGCTGGGAGTTGGGAGCTGGGAGCTGGGAGCTGGGAGCTGGAAGCTGGGATGCGGGGCAAGCGGCAGAAGCGGCGACCGGGCCGCGAGCCGGTGGCGCCGAGCCGCGGCCGAGCGACCGAACGCCTGCGCCCGCGCGGCCGGCAAACCGGAACGATCGGTCGGGCTCGCCGCCGAGCCGCACCCGCTCGCAGTGCCGCATCGCGCGCTTCGCGGCCGGGCGGGCGCGCGCTGCTAGAACGCGGCCTCGCGCAGGAGCGGCTCGAGCCGGGCGCGCGCGCGGTGGAGGCGCGACTTGATGGCGCTCGACGAGCACGCGGTCCGCGCGGCGAGCGCCTCGATCGGCTCGTCCTCCACGTGGTGCGCGGCGAGCAGCTGCCAGTCGGCGTCGCCGACCGCGGCGCGGACGCGGCCCGACAGGTCGTCGAGGTCGAGGCGCGCGTGCACCTCGTCGAACGGGGTGACGAGGCCCGCGCGCTCGACCTCGTCGTCGAAGCCGACGCGGACGAGGTCGCCGCCGCGCTTGCGCGCGCGCCGCGAGCGGTAGTGGTGGCGCAGCACGTTGCGCGCGATCCCGAACACCCACGACTCGGGGCTGCTGTCGCCTCGATAGGCGTCGGCGGTCTGCATCGCGCGCAGGAACGTCTCCTGGGCGAGGTCCTCGGCGTCGGCCGTCTCGCGCGTGCGCCCGGCGAGCCACGCGCTCATGCCGCGGAAGGTGCGCGCGTAGAGCTCCGCGAGCTCGCGGTCGCCGAGCGCGCGCTCGGCGTCCGGCGCGTCGCCGTGGAAGGGTGTGGGGGGCATGCGTGCGTCCGCTCCCGAGCCGGGGGGCTCTCGGTTCGCGGCGGAGCATGCGCGTCGCGCATGGCGCGTGCGTCGCGCGGGGACGACGATCGATCGAAGCTACCGGGAGCGCGCGCGCGTGCCGTGTGACGCCCCGCGTGACGCGGAGACGAACGCGCTCTGCGCGCTCGTCACGCCGGCGTCGAGATGGGCTTCCCGGGGATCGGCTCGTAGCGGTAGCCGATTCCGCGGATCGTGCGGATGCAGTCGCGCGCCCGGCCGAGCTTGCGGCGCAGCGC
Organism: Myxococcota bacterium; assembly: GCA_041389495.1. NCBI lineage: Bacteria > Pseudomonadati > Myxococcota > Myxococcota bacterium. The sequence continues at coordinate 733,150 of JAWKRT010000002.1, forward strand.
CTTGATGTGCGCGTCGACGGTGCGCGGCGTCGCGGTCGTCCCCGGCTCCCACACGCGCTCGAGGATCTCCTCGCGCGAGACGACGCGACCTTCCTGGCGCACGAGCTCGGCGAGGATCTGCAGCTCGCGCGGCGTCGCCTCGACGACGAGGTCGCCGATGCGCACCTCGCCGGGACGCGGGGGCGCCGCGCCGTGCGCGCCGGGGGCGGCGGCGGTGTTCGCGCGCGCGGGCGGCCGGCGGAGGATCGCCTTCAGCCGCGCGACGAGCTCGTTCGCCGAGAAGGGCTTGGGAACGAAATCGTCGACGCCGAGCTCGAAGCACAGGATGCGGTCGACCTCGTCCGCATAACGAGACAGCACGACCACGGGCATGGGGTCGAGCGCGGGGTCCTCGCGCAGTCGCCGACACAGGTTGAGCCCCGTGATGTCGCCGAGGACGAGCTCGGTCACGACGAGGTCCGGTCGCGCGTCGTGCGCGACCTCGAGCGCTTGGCGGCCGTCCGTCGCCTCGAGGGCGCGGATCTGGTTCGTCTCGAGCTTCGAGACGATCTGGGCGCGGGACGCGTCGTCGGGGTCGACGACCAGGATCTGCTTCGCCAAGCGCACGAGTCTCCGGGGCCCGCCGCGAACGCCGCGGAGGGCCTCCCTTCGGGACGAGTCGGGATGAAAGCCCGCGCGCGTGTCAGCCCGGTGAAGTTGCGGTCCGGGATTCGCGGAGAATCCGAGAAGGCCCTTCTCGAATCGCCCCCGCAGCCTTCCCGCGAACGTGGCCCCTTCGCGTCGCGACCCGCGCGAAGCTGTCGCCGTGTGAAGAGCGAAGGGCGGGGCCCATGGCGATGGAGCGAAACGGCGTCGAGCGGCTTCTCGCGGGCGATGCGGAAGCGTTCGAGGATTTCTACGAAGCCTTCTTCGCGCGCATCTACCGCTTCGCGGAGCGCCGCACGGCGGCGCGGGCGGAGGCCGAGCGGCTGTGCGGCGCGATCTTCGAGGACGTGCTGGCGTCGCTCTCCGCGGCGCCGCGCGGGGACGCGGGTGAGGCGGGCGCGGAGCGCGAGGCGTTCGCGCGCTGGGTGCTCGGCCGCGCGATGGCAGTGGCGTCGCGACGCGCGCCGGTGCGCGCCACCGCGGCCACCGCGACGCCGGACGCGTCGCGCGCCGGGGCGTTCGCGGACTGACGAGCGGCGCTCCCGCGCGCTCGCATCGCGGCCTTCACGAACGACACCGAACCGCCCCGCTTTCCTCACGCGAGCTTCGCGGTGCCGCCGCGCCCGCTCCCTAGATTCTGCCGATCCGGCGAGGCGGGAACGCGAGGCCCTCGCCGAGAGGAGATCCCCCAGATGCATCCCTTCCTGTCGGGAGCGCGCGCGCGGCGACGCCTCGCCCGCTGCGCGCTCGCGACGTTCGCGCTCTCGACGTTAGGTACGCCCGCCGTCGCGCCCGCGGCCCAGGACTTCCGCGAGAAGATGGGGAAGTGGGTCGAGGCGCGGCAGGTCGCCTCGAAGGAGAAGTCGGACTGGGACGCGGAGAAGGAGACGCTGCGCGCGACGCGCGACCTCCTCCGCCAGCAGCGCGACGCGCTGCGCGCCGAGATCGAGGAGCTCGAGGCGCAGGGGACGGCCTCGGACGACGAGCGGCGCGACCTGCTGCTCGAGCGCGGCGACTACCTGCGCACGGAGCGGGCCCTCGAGGAGGACGTGCGCGCGATGGAGCAGGCGATCGTCGCGCTCGCGCCTCGGCTGCCCGAGCCCCTGCAGAAGAAGCTCGAGATCCTGTTGGTCCAGATCCCCGACGACCCGGAGACGACGAAGGTGCCGCTCGGCGCCCGCCTCATGAACGTCCTCGGCGTGCTCGCGCAGGCGGAGAAGTTCGACTCGACCGCGACCTTCGTCGGCGAGACGCGACAGGTCGGCGACGAGAAGCTGCAGGTCCGCACGCTCTACTGGGGGCTCGCGCAGGCGATCTACGTCGACGCGCAGGGCCGCACGGCCGGCATCGGCCGCCCGGGACCGAACGGCTGGGAGTTCACCAACGACCCCGACCTCGCGAGCGACGCCCGGCACCTGCTCGACATCTACGAAGGGAACGTCGACACGATCGAGTTCGTGCGCTTCCCGGTGGAGGCGCGCTAGCCGTGGCCGTTCGAGTGCGATTCCGGTTCGTCGCCGCGCTCGCGTGCGCGATGCTCTGCGCGGCGGCGCCGGCCGCCGCCGAGTCCTTCGACGCGGCGCAGCGCCAGCTCGACGCGAAGCTCGACGCGGCGCTGAAGGATCTCGCGCGCACGCGCGACCAGATCGCGAAGGAGAAGATCCCGCTCTCGCGCGAGCTGTCGCAGCTCGAGGCGCAGGTGCTCGCGCTGCGCGAGCAGCGCGCCTCGCTGCAGAAGGCGCACGACAGCCGCACCATCGACATGACGTCGCTGCGCAAGCAGGTGACGTCGCTGCGCGAGCAGGACGAGTTCCTCACGAGCCGCCTCACGGAGTTCACGCGCGACTTCGAGGCGCGTCTCGACATCAGCGAGACACCGCAGTACGAGGCGCTCACCGGCGCCGCGCTGCTCGCGGACAAGGACGCGAACCTCGACGCGCTCGGCAAGCGCGCGGCGCGCGTCGCCGTCGTGAAGGCGGCGCTCGACCGGCTGTCGGAGCAGCTCGGCGGGCGCGTCTACGCGGGCCAGGCGCTCGGCCCCGACGGCGTGCTCACACAGGGCACGTTCGTCGCGGTGGGCCCGACCACCTTCTACGCGAGCGAGGACGGGCGGCAGAGCGGACTCGTCGAAGCGCGGCTCAACGCGGCCGACCCGGTCGTCGTCCCGCTGCCGGACGGGCTCGGCGACGAGATCGCGAAGGTGGCGCAGAACGGCGCCGGCGAGCTGCCGCTCGACGCGTCGCTCGGCAAGGCGCTCAAGATCGAGAAGGCGCGCAAGTCGCTGCTCGGATACATCGAGGACGGCGGCGTCGTCGGCCTCGTGATCGTCGTGCTCGGCCTCTCCGCCGTCGCGCTCACGGGCTTCAAGGCGCTCGAGATCGGCCGCTTCGAGGTCGCGAAGGGCGGCGATCTCGATGCGATCCTCGACGAGCTCGCGCGCGGACGTCAGGAGGCCGCGGCCGTGCGCGCGCGCGCCGTCCCGGGCGTCGCGGGCGACCTGCTCGTCACCGGCGTCACGCACGCGGGCGAGAAGCGCGGCGTGATCGAGGAGCTGCTGTTCGAGAAGATCCTGCGCGCGCGGCCGGGGCTCGAGCGCTTCCTGCCCTTCCTCGCGATCACCGCGGGGGCCGCGCCGCTGCTCGGCCTGCTCGGCACCGTGACGGGCATGATCAAGACCTTCCAGCTCATCACGATCTTCGGAACGGGCGACGCGAAGAGCCTCTCGTCGGGCATCTCGGAGGCGCTCGTCACGACGGCGCTCGGCCTGATCGTCGCGATCCCGACGCTCGTGATGCACGGCGCGCTGTCGCGCATGGCCAAGCGCAAGCTCGGCATGCTCGAGGAGCTCTCGGTCGGGTTCGTGAACGGCGTGATGGCGATCCGTCACGGCGACGAGAACAAGCCGCTCGCGCCCGGGCCGCGCGCGCTCGTGGACCAGGCGCTCGCAGAGGAAGGAGAGTAGGCATGTCGCAGATCCTGCACATCTGGCTGAGCGGCGGGTGGGTGATGATCCCGCTCTTCGGCCTCGCGGTGGTGCTCTACGCGCAGGCGTTCCAGCTCGGCATGTTCGTGCGGCGCACCGACCTCTCGAACGAGGACGAGATGCTGTGGTGGGACTGGGTGCGCAAGCCCGAGGCCGCGCACGGCCGCGTCGGCGAGATCATCGACTACACACAGGCGGACGCGTCGTCGGCGAAGCAGGTGCGCAACCGCTTCGACGAGGTGCGCAGCGCGCTCGTCGGCCTGATCGATCGACGCTCGCGCTTCCTGCAGATGCTCGTGGCGACCGCGCCGCTGCTCGGCCTGCTCGGCACCGTGCTCGGCATGCTGCGCACGTTCTACGGCATCGCGACGAGCGGCGGCGCGGAGACGGCGGGCGTCGTGGCCGCGGGCATCTCGGAGGCGCTCGTGACCACGGAGACGGGCCTCATGATCGCGCTGCCCGGGCTCTTCGCCGTGATGCTCATCCAGCGCAAGCGCCACGCCATCGAGGCGCAGCTCGCGCGGCTCGAGAGCATGACGCTCACGTCGCTGCGGTTCGAATAGCGACCGCGGCGAGGGGCGAAGGGGAGAGCGCGACGTGGCCCGCCGATCGGTGATGGAGGAAGAGGAGCCGACCGAGATCAACCTCTCGGCGATGATCGACTGCATCTTCATCCTGCTCATCTTCTTCATCGTGACCACGGTCTTCGTCGAGGAGAAGGGCCTGCAGGTCGCGAAGCCCGACTCCGCCGCGTCCTCCGCCGTCGAGGAGACGCGCAGCGTCACGCTCGAGCTCGGCGCCGACGGCAAGGTGACGATCGACGGCAAGGGGGTGTCGCTGGCCGACGTCCCCGCGCGCGTGAAGAGCGGCATGATCGACGAGGAGACGCCCGTCGTCATCCGCGCGAACGCCAAGGCGCCGCACGGCGCGTTCGTGGCCGTCTGGGACGCCGCGAAGCGCGGCGGTGCGCAGGCGCTCAGCTTCGACACGGTGAACTGACGTGGCGCGCCGCAGCATCCTCGACGAAGCCGACTCCGGCACGGCGATCGACCTGTCGCCGATGATCGACTGCATCTTCATCCTGCTGATCTTCTTCATCGTGACGACGGTCTTCGTCGAGGAGCCGGGCATCGAGGTGACGAAGCCCGACGCGACCGTCGACGCCGACCTCGAGAAGAACAGCATCATCGTGGCCATCTCCGCGGACAACAAGGTCGTGTACGGCGGGCGCGAGGTCGGCGTCGCGGGCGTCGGCGCGCGCGTGCGTCAGCTGCTCGCGAAGGACGACCTGCCCGTCATCATCCAGGCCGACGTGCGCACCGAGCACGGCGTCTTCTCCGACGTCTGGAGCGAGGTGAAGAACGCGGGCGCGAAGAAGATCAGCGTCTCCACGCGGAACGACTGAGGACGGATGGGCGCGCCATGCCGAGGCCGGGCGAGAAGGGCACTCCGCGCACCTATCGCGCACCGGACGCCCGCGGAACGGCGCCGCGCGCCGTGCTGTTCGGCGCCGCGGTCGCGCTCGCGGTGTTCGTGGCGATGGCGCTCGCGCAGATGATCGGCGACCACGAGCCGCCCGAGGAGACGCTCGAGGACATGTCCATCGCCTACAAGGCGCCCGACGTGCTCGAGATCGAGGAGGAGGAGGCGCCGCCGCCCGAGGAGGAGGAGCCGCCGCCCGAGCTCGAGAGCGAGCCGCCGCAGCTCTCGCTCGACCAGCTCGACATCGCGCTCAATCCCGGCACGGGCGGCTCTCTCGCGGGCGACTTCGGCATGCCGACGTTCGCGACGAGCGCGAGCGATCTCGACACCGAGGGCTTCGTCGACTTCTCGAACCTCGACCAGGTGCCGCGGCCGATCGGCGTCGCGGGCTTCGACTTCCCGCGGCGCCTGCTCAAGAAGAAGGTCGACGGCCGCATCGTGCTGCTCATCAAGCTCGACGCGCAGGGAAACGTGCTCGAGGTCGAGGTCGACTCGTCGAACCTCCCCGACTTCGACGGCTTCGTGCTCGGCGAGGTGAAGCGCTGGAAGTTCACGCCGCCCACGCAGCAGGGGAAGCCCGTCAAGGCGAAGGCGCGTCTCCCCATCCCGATCCACATCAGCTGACGGACCGAACCGGCGGCGCGTCTCGTCGCGCACGCGCAAGGGCCCCCGACATGCACCGCTCCCTCCCGCTCGGACGCTCCCTCGCAATCCTGGTCGCGCTGCTCGCGCTCGCGGCGCCCGTCGCGCGCGCGGCGGAGCCGGTGCCGTGGACGGGCCCCGACGTGCTCGACGACCCGCAGTGGCGCAAGCACTTCCTCGGCTCGTACGGCTTCCTCTCGGGCGCCGAGCCGCAGCCGAGCGCGACGGAGCTCGAGCTCCTGCGCGAAGTGATCGAGGTGATGAAGGCGAACCCGCAGGCGGCGGCGAAGATGCTCGAGGGCCAGGTGGGCGACGGCAGCAGCGCGGCGCTCGACTTCGTGCTCGCGAACCTGCAGTTCCAGAGCGGCGCGCACGACGCCGCGCTCGCGAACTACGAGCGCGCGATCGCGAAGTTCCCCGACTTCCGCCGCGCGCACAAGAACCTGGGCCTGCTCTACGTGCAGAAGGGCCACGCGTGGCCGAAGGCGGTGGAGCACCTGTCGCGCGCCGTCGAGCTCGGCGACCGCGACGGTCGCAACTTCGGCCTGCTCGGCTTCGCGCACCTGAACCTCGAGAACTTCCTCGCCGCGGAGGAGGCCTATCGACAGGCCGTACTCGCCGAGCCGAGCGTGCGCGACTGGAAGCTCGGCCTCGCGCGCGCGCTGCTCTCGATGGAGAAGTACGCCGAGGCCGTCTCGATCTTCGACATGCTGATCGCCGAGAACCCCGAGGACGCGAGCGCCTGGATGGGACAGGCGAACGCCTACATCGGCCTCGAGAAGCCGGAGGCCGCCGCCGTCAACCTCGAGGCCGTGCGCATGATGGGCAAGGCGCAGACGTCGAGCCTCGTGCTGCTCGGCGACATCTACATGAACGCGGGAAACACCGAGCTCGCGAAGGACGCCTACCTCGAGGTGATCCGCAGCGACGCGACCGGCGGAAGCTTCGAGACGGCCGTGCGCGCGGCCGACCTGCTGCTCCGCACGCGCGCCTACGACGCGGCCGGCGACGTGCTCCGCACCATCGACGGGCGCTACGCGGGGCTCGCGCGCGACGACGAGCTGCAGGTGCTGACGCTCAAGGCGAAGCTCGCGCGCGCGACGGGACGCAAGCAGGAGGCGGCGAAGCTGCTCGAGTCCGTCGTCGAGCGCGACGGCACGCGCGGCGACGCGCTGATCGAGCTCGCGTCGTTCCACGCGTCGCAGGGGAACACCGCGAAGGCGCTCTTCCTGCTCGAGCGCGCCGAGAGCCTCGACGCCTACGCGTACCCCGCACTGCTCGAGCACGCGCAGCTCCTCGTCGGCGAGAAGGACTACGCGAAGGCGGCCGAGCTGCTGCGGCGCGCCCTGCAGCTGCGCAGCGAGCCGCGCGTCGAGCGCTTCCTCGCGCTCGTCGAGGAGTCGATCCGCCCGTAGTCGCGTGACGAACGCGTGAGCGCCGCCTTCGCGCGGCTGCCGCGCGCGCGTCGACCGCGTCGCCACATTCGTTCACGAAATCGCCACGGACTCCTCACGGCTGCGTCGACCGGTGGCGACGCGGCGGAGGTATCTCTCCGCGCGCAACGACGGGGCGTTCCGCGCGCGCGTTGCCGACCTCTCGACTCCCCACGCGACCGCCGCGCAGCGGCGGACCGCACGACTGGAGGGCTTCCCCCGATGCCCGATCGAAGGCTCCGCGCCGCCGCGTCGCTGTGCGCGCTCGCCTCGCTCGTGACCCTCGCGGCGCCCGCGCGCGCGGAGCTGATCGCGGGCTGGGACTTCTCGCAGTACGCGTCGAGCGGCTTCCTGTCCCTCGACGGCGTGACGTTCACCGCGACGCTGCCCGCGAACTACTCGGACTTCGACCCGACGTTCAACGCCGGCGCCGAGTCGGCCGCGTTCGGCGCGATGTACATGGACGGCTCGTTCGGCTCGACCGACATCTCGGGCGTGCTCGGCACGTTCGCCGAGCCCTTCCAGCCCCTCGACGGCTCGCTCGTCGGCAACGCCGACGCGCCCTTCCCGATTCCCTTCGACGCGCACTCGGTGCTGACGTCCGAGGGCCAGACGTTCGCCAACTTCCTGAGCTTCGGCGCGTTCCAGACCGGGTCGCTCGTGTTCGAGGCCGATCTCGGGTCCGTCGCACAGACGCGTGGCAACTGGTCGGTGAGCTTCGGCGGACAGACGCTCTCGGGCACCGCGACGGTGGACGTCGAGTTCTCGACCGACGGCGCCTCCTACCAGAGCTTCGGCTCGGTGATGCTGACGACGGTCGACACGGCCTTCGACGTCGCACTCGGCACCGCGACGAGCTCGACGGCCTACGTCCGTCTCACGCTGAACACGGCGAACGCCTTCGACATCCCGTACATCGACAACGTCGCGATCGAGGCGCCCGAGGCCGGTTCGGGCGCGGCTTCCGCGCTCGCGCTCGTCACGTTGGGCCTGCTCCGCTCGCGGCGCGCCCGCACCTCGTCGATCGGCTGAGCGTCTCCGCGCACCTTCCTTCGGCTGGAGGCTCGGTCGAGTGCCCCCCCACCAACGTCCGGCTCGCGCGCGTCGCGCGCGGCTCGCCCGGTGCGGCTTCGCGATCGCCGTCGTCGCGGGGCTGCTCGCGCTCGGCGCGGTCGCGGCGCCGCGCGTCGCGCGCGCGCAGGACGAGGTCGAGAACCCGTTCGAAGGCTTCGGGAGTGCGACGGCGGTGGAAGGCGCGGCCGAGGCGCCGGCCGAGGGCGACGGCACGCTGAGCGGCCAGGTCTTCGACGACCGGACGGGCGCGCCGATCGCGGGCGCGACCGTCATCCTCGCACCGGCCGGCGGAGGCGCCGGCGCCCGCCAGCAGGTGCGCACGACGAGCGCGAGCGGCGACTTCGACTTCGGCGCCGTCGCGGCGGGCCGCTACGACGTGCAGTTCGTCAAGGCCGGCTACCGCACCTCGAAGGTGACGGGCGTCGAGGTGGTGGCCGGCGAGGACGCCGTCCAGGACTTCCCGATGCCGGCGCTCGCTGCGGCCTCGTCCGAGGCCGTGCTGCAGCTCGACGACTTCGTCGTCGACGCCGAGGTCGCCGGCGAGCTCATGGTCGCGCTCGACATCCGGCTCGAGAGCGACCAGCTCGCGAACGTGCTCGGCGCGGAGGACCTGTCGAAGTACGCGGCGAGCGACGTCGCCGACGCGCTCAAGCGCGTCGCGGGCGTGAACATCGTCGAGGGGCAGTTCGCGATCATCCGCGGCCTCGAGGATCGCTATTCGAGCACGCTCTACAACGGCGCTCCCGTGCCGAGCCCCGACCCCGACAAGCAGAGCGTGCAGCTCGACCTGTTCCCGTCCGACGTCGTGAGCAACCTCGTCGTCGAGAAGACGTTCGGCGCGAGCTCGCCGAGCAACTCTTCCGGCGGCTCGATCGACATCGTCACGCACGACTACCCCGAGGAGTTCCAGCTCAAGGTGAGCCTCGGCTCGGGCTTCGAGGACAACGCGCTCGACCGATTCCTCGCGTGGGAGCCCGTCTCGGCGACGGGGCGCGACGTCGGCAGCGGGCGCGACGTCGTCGAGAGCGACATCGGCGCGTCGATCGGCGGGCGTCGCACGTTCTTCCGGCGCGAGTTCCGCGCGAAGGCGGTCGTCAACTGGGAGATCGACTACGGCACGGCGTTCGGCTTCCAGGAGAGCCGCGAGCCCGATCGGGCGTGGCTGCCCGGGCAGCCGCGTCCGAGCTTCATCCGCTCCTTCCAGTCGGGCGACCTCTCGCTCGGGAGGCTCGGCCTGTCGGAGGGGCGCTACGACCTCACGACGAGCGACCGCGAGGAGCAGCTCACGGCCTATCTCGGCTTCGGCTTCGACCTCGACGAGAAGGGCCAGCACACGATCGACTCGTCGGTCTTCTGGACGCGCAAGCGCGACGAGACCGTGCAGCTGCGCGAGAACGGCTACCTGCCCGGCTTCGACTACGCCGCGCTCGCGCAGCAGGAGATCGACAACGGGCTCGTGACGAACGCGGCGTTCCTCGGGTCGTCGACGCTCGGCGCGTTCGTGGGCCGCGGCGGGCTCGGCGCGCGCGAGGAGCGCACGGAGCGGCCGAGCCGCGGCGCGCTCTGGTTCACGAACTACTCGCGCTCGAACTCGCTCGAGCGCGAGCGCGACCTGCTCGTCTACCAGACCAACGGCCACCACACGATCGCGGCGCTCGACGACCTGGAGGTCGACTGGGTCGTGAACCAGGCGTCGACGACGCAGCGCGAGAGCTCGCGCGGAGCGAGCATCTTCTTCGAGCCGGACGACCTGCTGCAGCCCGCGCCGACGTCGTTCCCGTCGCGGCTCGCGGGGCTCGGACCCGGCATCTTCGCCACCGACAAGGGCGACATCCGCTTCAGCTTCACCGACATCGAGGAGAACCAGGACTTCGCGCGCGTCGACGCGCACTACGACGTCGAGCCGATCCCGCACGTCGTGTTCGAGGTCGGGAGCGGCGGCTGGTACGAGCGCTCGCGGCGCAGCGCGGACTCGAACTTCCTGCAGAGCCCGGTGCCGGCGGGGTGCGGGTCGACGAACCCCGCGTGCGACGGCACGGTCTCGCAGTTCGCGTTCCTCGGCGACACGCGCGAGCAGCTCGGCCGGAACATCTTCGCGAACCTCGGGCGCAGCCCGACGACGGGCACGTTCACCGGCACGCGCATCGTCGCGAACGACGCCGAGCGCGAGATCTGGGCGTGGTTCGTCGACGGCAAGTGGACCTTCTTCGAGGACTTCGACCTGCTCGCCGGACTGCGTCTCGAGAACATCTTCATCGAGTCGCTGAACGACGCGTTCACGGGCGAGTTCGACCCGGACGGCACGCCGAAGATCTTCCCGTCCGCCTACCTGATGTTCGACCGCTTCGACAACCCGAGCCGGCCGTTCGAGGCCGCGCCGCCGCCCGGCACGACGTTCAACGACCAGATCCTCGGGATCCGCGTGCCGATCGACCCGAACACCGGCCTCGTCGACCTCCGCACGCGCGAGGAGATCCTCGCGCTGGTGAACGGCGAGATCGACGAGCGCTTCTACCTGCCGTCGGCGGGCTTCGCCTATCGACCGATCGAGGGCCTCGTGCTCCGCGGCGCGTACTCGCAGACGGTCGCGCGGCCGTCGCTGCGCGAGCTCGGCTACTACGTGACCGTCGACGCCGGGACGTCGGACCAGGTGGTCGGCAACCCGCAGCTCGGCCTCTCGGAGGTCGAGAGCTACGACGCGCGCGTCGAGTACGTGTGGGGGCCGTTCGGCGACCTCGTCGCGTTCAGCGCCTTCTACAAGCGCATCGACGACCCGATCGAGAGCATCGTGCTGCGCGACCCGACGAACGCGGAGTTCGACTCGTCCGCGCTCTTCCGCACCTTCTTCAACAACCAGAACCAGGCGCGGCTCTGGGGCATCGAGATCGAGGCGCGCAAGGCGCTCGACTTCCTCGGCGTCGACTTCCTCGAGCACTTCACGGTCGGCGGCAACTTCACGTACATCGACGCCGAGGTGGCGCGGAGCCAGGCGGAGATCCAGCGCTCGCTCCCGTTCTTCGGGGTGCTCGCGGCCGACCGCGAGGTGTTCCGCGGGCTCGAGCGCAAGCGCCGCCTGTTCGGCCAGCCCGAGTGGATCGCGAACGCCGACGTGAGCTTCGAGCACGAGGAGTGGGGAACGCGGGCGACCCTCGCCGTCTTCGCGATCAGCGACGTGCTCGACGCCGCCGGCAGCGCGACGCTGCTCCGCGGCGGCCCGCCCATCGCGGCGACGATCGACCAGTACATCGACTGGTTCTACCAGGTGGATCTCGTCGTGAGCCAGGACGTGCCGTGGGTCGACGGCCTCTCGTTCAAGATGAGCGTCAAGAACCTCACCGACAGCCGACGCGCGATCGTCTACGACCCGAACCAGACCGCGGGGCGCATTCCCGAGCGCCAGTTCAAGGTCGGCCGCGACTTCTCGTTCGCTCTCAAGTACGAGTTCTGATCCCACCGCGCGATGCGCGCCGCTGCGTGACGCGACCTTCGCGCCGCCGTCACGCGCGCGCGCGAACGCGCGTCCTCGCGCGCGCGCGGTTCACGCGAACGCAACACGCGGTGCGTCGGGAAACCCTGCGTTCTCGGGACCTTGCGCGCCTGTGGGGCGATCCCTCGACGTTCGTGTGAAGCGCGCGACGCGGGGCGCGGGATCGCCACTTATCCCGCGAACCCGGGTGTCGTGTGTCCAGGAGACGGCGCCCGAACACCGGCCTCCCCGTCCCTCCCTGGGAAACGAGCGGGGCGGCCCCATCATGGAGCAGCCACAACAATGCGAACGAAGCTCATGGCCTCTCTCGCTGTTGCTCTCGCGGCCGTCGCTGGCGGCGCCGAGGCACAGACGAGCGTTTCGGCCGACATCACCACGGATACGACGTGGTGCAATGCGGCCAACCCGAGCCCGATCATTCTCGAGAACCCGATCTTCGTGAAGGGCGGCGCGACGCTCACGATCCTCCCCGGATGCATCGTGCGCGGTCAGCCCCGCACCGCGGCGGTGGTGCCCGGCTCGACGGTCGGCACGCCCGGCGCGCTCATCGTGACCCAGACGGGTCGCGTGATCGCGAACGGCGCGGCGACGGCCCCGATCATCTTCACGACGGCCGCGGTGGACAACGACAACGATGCGGTCGCCGACGACGTCGCGCCGGCGGACGGCTTCGCCGACGCGTGGACGCCCGGCGACACGTTCCTCGACGACACGCCGACGACGGCGCCGCTCGCGCCGCTCAACGGCAACGGCGACCCGAACGTCAGCCTGTGGGGTGGCCTGGTCATCCTCGGCAACGCGCCGAACAACGTCGACGATCCGAGCTTCGCGATGAAGGGCCAGACGACGGTCGAGGGTCTCACGATCCCCGGCTTCCCGATCGCGGACGCGACGCACGGCGGCCTGCTGCCCCACGACAGCTCGGGCAGCTACCAGTTCATCTCGGTGCGGCACGCCGGTGACGAGATCGGCGCCGGTAACGAGCTGAACGGCGTCACGCTCGGCAGCGTCGGCGACGGCACGATCTTCCGGAACATCGAGGTCTACTGCAACTTCGACGACGGCATCGAGTGGTTCGGTGGCACGGTCGACGGCCGCAACCTGCACGTCGCGTTCGCGGGCGACGACACGTTCGACCTCGACCAGGGCTACACCGGCGTCAACCAGTTCCTGTTCGGGATCATGCCCTTCTTCAACGCCAACAGCGGTGCGGCCTTCGGCTCCGCGTCGGGCGACAAGGGCGGCGAGTGGGACGGCGACGACTTCCTCGAGGCCACCGGCGTGTGCATCCTCGCGGACGGCACGTGCCGCCCCTGGTCGAACCCGGCGATGTACAACATCACCATCATCGGCTCGACCCCGGACGCCGGTCAGCACTTCACGCCGGCTTCTCCCGCCTCGGCGAACCGCGGCATCCAGATGCGCAACGGCTTCGCGGGTGAGCTCCTCAACTCGATCGTCGTGAACACGGGAACGGCGCAGGGCTTCGACGTCGACACCGCGGTGGCGGCGGCGTGCCCGGGCTACGACGCGGTCGACAACGTCGCGACCTGCACCCTCCAGGTGCTCGCCTCGACGTTCGACGACGGCGCCGCGCTCCCGGCGACCGAGCTCGCGGCGCTCGCCTGCGGCGACGCGGACGTGCGCACGCCGACGGTCCTGTCGAACAACTTCGTGAACAGCGCGGCCTTCGCGGGCCTCGCCCAGGAAGACACGACGTTCGATCCGCAGGGCAACGCGTCGGGCAAGCTCGACTCGAGCCTCCGCCCGAGCAAGATCAACCCGCGCCCGGTGACCGCGGGTGCCACGGCGGGTGCCGTCGCCGGTGCTCCGGTGACGACGACCTACCGCGGCGCGTTCGACCGCCTCCTGCCCACGCTGTGGACGGACGGTTGGACCGCGCTGAGCATGGCGGGTCTGCTCTAGCCATTCGTTAGTCGGTGATCGAAGCGGCTCCCACTCGCCCCGTCCGAACCGGGGCGAGTGGGAGCCCGGTTCCAGACAAAGAAGCTGTCCACGCTGAATCGAACACCCTCGGAAGGGAACCAAGGACGAAACCATGAAGGCCAAGATCTTCCTCGCAACGATCGCCTCGCTGACGCTCGCAGGGTCCGCGCAGGCGACGCTGATCGCGGGCTGGGACTTCTCCCAGTACGCGGCCGGCGGCTTCCTCTCGACGAACGGCATCAACGCGGTCGCCACGCTCGATGCCAACTACTCGGACCTCGACCCGACGTTCAACGCCGGCGCCGAGTCCGCCGCGTACGGCACGATGTACATGGACGGGACCTACGGCTCGACGGACGTGACGCCGCTCCTGGACACGTTCGCCGAGACGTTCCAGCCCTTCGACGGCTCGCTGTCGAGCGGCCTGACCACGCCGTTCCCGATCCCGTTCGACTCGCACACCGTGCTCGCCTCGGAGGGCCAGACCTTCCAGAACTTCCTGAGCCTCGCTCCGAACTTCGGTGAGCAGGGCTCGGTGGTGTTCGAGGCGGCGCTCGGCAGCCTGCTCGGCGACACCTGGAGCCTCAGCTTCGGCGGTCTCGCCTTCGGCGGCACGGGCGCGTCGCAGGCCCTCGTCGAGGTCGCCTTCGACGGCGGTGCGTACTCGTCGGTCGGCAACGCGAACCTGACGGGCGTCGACACGCTCTTCTCGTTCAACCTCGGCGCGACGGCGGCCAACTCGGTCCAGGTCCGCCTCTCGCTCGACTCGACGTCGACGATCTCGATGATCGACAACGTCGCGATCAGCGCGGGCAACGTGGTTCCGGAGCCGGGCACGGGCCTCCTCGTGACCTCGGGCCTCCTCGGCCTCGCCGCCATGGGCCGCCGCCGCAACTAACGGCATCGGCTACGGTTCGGATCGACCCTCGAGCCCCCGCCTCGTCTCCGGCTACCCCCGGGCGAGGCGGGGGCTCCTCACTTGCGGAGCCCGCCGTGACGACGCCCCTCCCCACGACGCTCGCGATCGCCGCCCTCGCAGCCTCGCTCGTCGCGACTGCGCCCGCCGCGCGCGCCGACGAGCCGTCGTTCCCCCCGGCGCCCGGGCCGGAGGTGCAGAACGCGCTCCCCGACTACCACGTCGCCGATCCGTCGGCGCCGCCCGTCACCGCCGCCACGCTGCTCGCGAACGAGCGCTTCTGGCCCTATCACGTGACGCTGGTCGAGCCGGTCGCCGTGCCCGGCGCGGCGCGCGCGCTGCCGGCGTCGCTGCGCGGCGTGCTGATCCGCGCGAACGCCGACGGCAGCGTCCGCGTCGACTTCGGCCGCGACGGCATGCTCGACGTCCCGCTCGCCGCGACGGACGTCGTCGCGGGCGCGAACCGCACGCGCGAGGGAGAGGAGCTGAAGATCGGCCCGAACCTCGGCCACGCGATCGGCCCGCGCCTCGTGGATGCGAAGTTCGAGAAGGTGCACGCCGTGGTGTTCTCCCGCGCGCGCGAGTACCGCGGCTTCCTCACCGTGTTCGCGGACCTCGCGGACGAGCAGCTCGCCGCGATCGCGCGCGCGACGGCGCCGCTCCACGAGCACGGCGGGCTCGCCGTCGTCGTCTTTCCGCAGGGCGACGTCGCCGACGCGGTGGCGACCCGGAAGCTGCGCGAGCTCGGGTGGCCCGTGCTCAGCGCGCTCGACCGGCTGTCGGAGATGTACACCCGTACCCTCGTCGCCGGGCAGCCCCGGCTCCCCTACGTGATGCTGCAGACGAACGAGGGCCGGGTGCTGTACGAGGCCTCGTGGGGCCCGGGCGTCGGCGAGGCGCTCGTCGCGGCCGCGCACGAGCACTTCCCGGCGACCGCGGTCGCCGCGGGCGGCGAGCCGGCCCCGGCACCGCAGTAGCGGGCCGAGCCGACGGAGCGCCGGGCGGCCCGACCGCGCGCGGGCCCGCGCTCGACGGAAAACGCGCTTCAGCGCCTCGGGTTCGCGGCCGATCCTGCCTCGCGGCGACGTGTCCGGTGCACCGGCGAGGGTCGGTGTGCGCGCGTCGCGTTCGCGTTCGCGGGGGGACATCGGCGTGGTCGTGACGCTGGAGCACCTCGGTGCCGCCCTCCTGCTCGGCATCGTCGGTTGGCTGCTCGGGCGCGCACAGGCCTCCAGCCGCTCGCAGCTCGAGGTCGAGCGTCTGCGCCGCGATGCGCGCCAGCTCGAAGGCGCGTGCGAGCGGCACCGCGTCGCGAGCGAGGAGCTGCGCGAGCGCCTCGCCGAGGCGCAGGACACCACCGCGCAGCTCGAGCACTCGCTGCTCGAGCTCCCGGAGATCGCCCAGCGGCTCTCGGCGACGCGCAACCTGCGCGAGATCCCCGGCTCGGCCCTCGACCTCGTCGAGGAGATCTACGTCCCCGCCTACTGTGTCTTCTATCGCATGAACGACGGTGGCCTCGTCGCCGTCGCCGTGCGCGGGCAGAGCCCGTACCCGGTCGGCCACCGCGTGAAGGTGCGCGAAGGCGTCGTCGGGTGGTCGGCGATCCGCCAGATGGCGATCACCGGCTTCGAGTTCGAGTCGCTCGAGCTCCCGCACGACCCCGTCTACGGCTCGCCCCCGTTCTCGCTGTGCCTGCCCGTCGTCGACGGCCAGCGCACGCTCGGCGTGATCCTCGTCGGCCCGACGGAGCGCGAGCTCCCGCGCGGCCGCGAGATCGGCCGCACCATCGCACTCATCACGGCCGTCACGATCGCGCACACGCAGACGCTCAAGCAGCAGGAGCAGCTCGCGAAGACGGACGGCCTGACGGGGCTGCTCAACCGCACGCACCTGCTGAAGCAGCTCGGCGACATGATCGGTCAGCCGCACGCGAACCCGCGCATCTCGCTCTTCCTGTTCGACGTCGACCACTTCAAGCACTACAACGACGCGAACGGGCACCTCGCCGGCGACGACCTGCTCCGGCGGCTCGCCGCGCTCCTGAAGGACAACATCCGCGAGGGCGAGCTCGTCGGGCGCTACGGGGGCGAGGAGTTCCTGATGGTGCTCCCGGGCGTCGTCGGCGACGACGCCTACATGGCGGCCGACCGCGTTCGGAAGCTCATCGAGGAGCACTCGTTCGACCACAAGCAGAGCCAGCCGCTCGGCGACGTCACCGTGAGCGGCGGCGTGGCGACCTGGCCGATCCACGGGGCGACGACCGAGGAGGTGCTCCACTGCGCCGACCTCGCGCTCTACGAGGCGAAGCGGGCGGGGCGCAACCGCGTGCGCGCCTACTCGCGCGCGGCCTGCGACCCCGAGGCCGACGGCCCGTTCGGCGAGAGCCTCTAGCGCCGCGGGCGGATCGAGTGCCCGGCCGCCTGGCGCGGCCCGGGCGGGCCGGCCACGCGCGGCCCGAGCGGGCCTCCGGCGCGCCTCGAGTGCAACCTGCCGCTCGACTTCCGCCTCAACGCGCCCGGGGGAAGGCCCGATAGGGGCCCATGCGCCTGGTCCACCGCCACTGCGTGCTCGTGTCCGACGACGCCGAATGCGCGCTCGGACACATGGCGCTGCGGCTCTCGCGGATCGGGCTCGACCCCATCTATACGAACGACGCGGACGAGGCCGTCCTGCTCGCGGCCCAGGAGGCGGGGCGGCTCGGCGCGATCGCCTTCCCCGTCGCGCGGCCGATCGACGAGCTCGACCGCATGATCAAGAGCGTCGCGACGCGCGCGTCGATCACGCCCGACGCGATGGTGCCGGTCGGCCCGCGGCCCGCCGACGCGGCGGCGCTCGTGGCGCTGCGCGAGCGCGGCATCCGCTGGGCCGTCTGGGAGCCGTTCGACGACTCCGACCTCCGCTTCGTGCTCTCCGCGGTGCTGACGCGCCGCGCCGACTCCGACCTGCGCCTCGAGCCGCGCGTCCCCGCGCACGGCATGCGCGCGAAGCTCTACAAGGGACGCCTCGCGCGCGACGTCGCGGTGATCGACATCTCGGTCGGCGGCGCCTTCCTCGCCACCGACAAGCCGATGCCCGAAGACGCGCAGGTCTCGCTCGAGCTCACGATCGGCGCGCGCACGATGCCCATCCGCTCGCGCGTCCGCTGGGTGCGTCGCGAGCCCGACGGCGACCGGTGGGACCTCTCGACCGGCATGGGCGTCGAGTTCGAGGACGTGCGCCCGGAGGTGGCGGCCGAGCTCCGCCGCTTCGTCCAGACGCGGACGGCCGACTACGTCGTGACGACGGCGCGCACGATCGGCTGAGCGACCGGCGGGCGCTCCCGCGCCCGCGACGCGCCTAGCGAGCGTCGACGAAGAGCGAGGCCGACGCGGTCGCGACGCGCCCGCGCTCGTCGAAGAGCCGCGCGTGCGAGAATCCCGTGCCGTCGGTCCGCACCGACGTCGTGCCGTGCACGGCGATCCACTCGCCCTGCGGCGCGCGCTCGACGTGCAGCGTCACGTCGGGGTTGATCGAGACGAAGCGCGCGAAGTCGAGCGCGTTCGCGACGCCGCTCGTGAAGTCGCACGCGGCGGCGAGCCGCGCGAACGGCGTGAGCGGCTCGCCCTCCACGAGCGGGACGCGGCTGCGGATCCACACGGTGCTCGGGCCGCGCCCGGTCGGCTCGCCGTCCGCGCGCACGAAGTCGACGGCGCGCAGGTAGCCGGGCAGGTTCGGCACGCGGATGAGCGGCGACGCGCCGCGGCCGGGCGGGAAGGGCAGGGGCTCCTCCTCGGCGAGGTTCGGCGCGCCTTCGAGGCCGAGGCCGGTCGCGACGCGCAGCCAGAGCGCGGTGCCGCGCGCGACCTCGACCTCGCCGTGCAGCAGGGACGCGCGCGCGAGCTGCGTCCGCTTGCCGCTGCGCAGCACCTCGGTCGCCACGCGCAGCGCGGCCAGCGGGACCGGCCGCATCAGCTCGAACGTGACGCGGACGATCCGCATCGGCACGGGCGTCGGGCAGACCTCGAGCGAGCGCCCGAGCAGGCCGCAGACGGCGCCGCCGTGCTGTGCGTCGGGGCTCCACGGGCCGCCCGCGAGCGCGGTGGCGACGAAGGCGTCGCCGTCGCGCAGGAAGACGGCCGGCGGTGTCGCCCCGTCTTCCGCGCCTAACGACTCGGCGCGTACCAGATCGGCGACGTCCACGCGCGCTCCTGGATGACGGGGTCGTGGAGCGGCGAGCAGCAGGCCTCGTAGCCCATCGGGATGCTCTCGGGCTTCGCGCAGTCGACCGCGTGCGCGCGGCACACGTACTGGCTCCAGCGGCAGCTCGGGCTCTCGGTGACGCGCGCGTAGTAGAACGCGCTCGCGTCCGGGTCGAATTCGGGATCGCGCCAGACCGTGCACAGGCTGCGCGCGCCGCCGCCGCGCCGCTCGCACGTGGCGGTGTCGACGGTCGCGCCCGGCGGGCCGCTCGCGACGCGGAAGACGCGCTCGTGCGTCTCGCCGTCCGCGTCGACCCATCCTTTGACGACCTCGATGCCGTCGAGCGGCGTGCCGGGGTGCGTGCTCGTGCCCGGGTCCATCATCGCGGACACGGCGAAGGCGGGCGCCTTCGCGTCGGCCGGTGGCGGCGGCAGGTCGCCGCCCATCGGGACGCCGCCCGCGTAGCCGCGCGCGACGAGGTCGTCGGCTCCGCACAGGTCGTCGCCGTAGCCCCAGCCTCCGAAGAAGCGCACGACCGGCCGAGTGCCCGACGTGCCGTACGTCTCCTTGCGCAGCATCGCGGCGAAGATCGCGTCGCGCGTGTTCTCCTCGGCCCACACGACGGCGAGCCCGCCCGGGTTGTACTCGAGCTCGTCGGGCAGGCCCATCGCCGCCATCCCGCCTTCGCCCGCCGTGCCGCCCGCGCCGCCGTGACCGTAGGGCTGGTACTCCTCGGTCAGGCCGGGCGTGCCGAGGTGCGTGTCCGTGCTCGCGACGATGCCGTACTTGAACGGGTTCGCGCCGACGCGTCGCTCGACCGCGAGGCCCTTGCGGAGCGCCTCCCGCACCATGGCGCTCCGCTTCGGCGCCATGTGGTGCCAGACGTTCGGCGTCTGCCGCACGCCCGCGAACGAGTCGTACGGGAGCTTCTCGAAGCCGCATCCCTCGTCGGTGGTGTCGCCGCCGAGCAGGCACTCCGAGTCGCCCTTGTGCTGCATGATCTCGACGAGCGGCTCGAAGCGCGCGCGCTCGCGCGCGTCCTCCGGCGTGATCGGCACGGCGGCGTCGGCCTTCGAGCGCAGCGTCCCGCTCGCGAACATGAGCCCGTTCGACGAAAGGTTCGAGTTGTGCGGAATCGTGAGCACGTCGCAGCCGGGCGTGCCCTCGAGACACTCGCTGCGCAGGCGCTTCCACAGCTCCGAGGCGCGCCCCGTGTCCGTCCAGCTGATCGCCGTGTCCGTCACGTTCTCGTTGCGGAAGACGACGTTGCGGTGGAGGTTGATGCCGGCGTCGCTGCTCGCCGTGTACTCGTAGCCGACGAAGCTCGTGAAGCGGCACTGCGACGTGCGGTCGTAGGCTTCCTCGGCGGCCTCCTGGATGTCGCGCCAGGCGCTCGCGTGCGCCTCGCGGCAGTACTTCGCGTCTTCGCCGCAGAAGCGGAAGCGGCCGCGCTCGATCAGCACCTTGCTCAGCATGAGGCTGCGCGTGATGCCGCCGAGGTTGCGGTAGGCCTCGCACATGTCCGAGTCGTAGCCCGGGTTCCCGGGGTCGTAGCAGGCGCGCACCTCGCCGAGCGCCTCGGAGTGGTCCGTCACGACGGTGAAGTCGAGCGGTCGCTCGAGCGCCGCGTGCCGCATGGGCTGGCCGTCGGGCATGTAGGGCGCGAGGCCGAGCGGCGCGCCCTTGGCGAACGCGTAGGCGTCGCGCGGCGTGCTGCGGTTGTCCTGGGCGCGCGCGTCGAGCGAGTACCCGGTGTGGACGTGCGTGTCGCCGAAGAGCGGGCGGCGGAGCGGCTCGTAGCTCGCGCACGCCTCGCGCTCCTCCGTCACCTCGTACGGGCGGTCGACGGCGCCGTCCGCCGCGGCCGCGTGCAGGGCGATGCCGAGCAGGGCGAGGGCGTGCAGCGGAGCGCGGCGCGTCCTCGGGTCGGGTCGGATCATCGGAATTCGCTCCCTCCGGAAGGCACGCGGTGTCGCGCCTAGCGTCCCGTGAACTTCGGCTCGCGCTTCTCGGCGAAGGCGGCCACGGCCTCGGCGTGATCCTCGCTGAACTGCGAGAGCGTCTCGTTCGCCATGCCGTGCTCCATGACCGGGTGCGCGATCATGCGCAGCTGCAGGTTCAGCACCTGCTTCGTCCAGCGGATGGAGCGCTGCGCGCCGTTCGCGAGCTTGCGCGCGATCGCGTCGACCTTCGCGTCGAGCTCGTCCGCCGGCACCGCGTAGTTGATGAGGCCGATCTCCTCGGCGCGCTTCGCGGGAATCGGCTCGCCGAGCAGCAGCGCTTCCTTCGCGCGGGGAAAGCCGATCGCCTGCGGCCACAGCAGCGCGCCGCCGTCGCCCGCGACGAGCCCCGCGTTCACGTGCGGGTCGCCGAACTTCGCGGTGTCGACGGCGACGATGATGTCGCAGGCGAGCGCGAGCGTGGCGCCGAAGCCGATCGCGTGCCCGTTCACGCGCGCGATCACCGGCTTGTCGCACTCGAGCATGCGGAAGACGATGCGCTTCGCCTCGGTGAGCGTCGGCCACCACTGCTCGGGGTGGTCCACCGTCTCCTGCATCGCCTTGATGTCGCCGCCCGCGCTGAACGCGCGGCCCTCGCCCGTGAACACGACCACGCGCACGTCGTCGTCGTCGTGGATGTCGCTCCAGATCTGCGACAGCGCCGTGTGCAGCGCCTTCGTGTTGCAGTTCATCGGCGGGTTGTGGAGCGCGACGCGGAGCACGCCGTCCCGGAGATCGATGCGCAGGTTCTGCGTGTAGCGTCCGTAGTCCATCGTGCGGGGCTCCTCCCGGGGCGGCGCAGTCTACTCGAAAGGGCGCGCGGCCGAGCCCGGGTCGGGGCGGGCGTACGGGGTGCTCGCGCGTACCGCTGCGCTCAGGCCGCGTGGTCGTCGCTTCGCGCGGCGAGCGCGCGGCCGATGCCCGGAAGGAAGCGCCCGGTCGACGCGGCGTAGCGCGCGTAGGCGTCGCCGTGCGTCCGCAGCAGGTAGGGCTCCTCGACGAAGCGCACGTGCAGCTCGATGCCGACGGCGAGGAGCGCGAGCGCTCCGAGGCCGACCGCGTTCGGAACGAGCAGCGCGAAGCCCGCCTGCGACACGCCCATGAAGGTGAAGATCGGGTTGCGGACGAACGCGAAGGGCCCCGACGTGACGAGCGCCGTGTGCTCGCGCTCGTCGACGCCGATGCGCCACGAGCGCCCCATCGCGAGCTGGGCGACGAGCGCGCCCGCGATGCCGACGACCGCGAGCGCGGCGCCGAGCGCGTGCGCGCCGCGGGACTGCAGCAGCAGCTCGCCGCCCGGCCACGCGCACAGCGCGGCGACGGGCGCGAGCGGCGCGAGCACGAGGCCCGCGCTCGCCGCGGCGCCGGCCAGCCACGGGAGCGATCCGACCCTGCCGTGGAAGCCCTTGATGCCCGTCGAGCCCGTCGCGCGCCAGTGCACGATCGAGCGCGCGACGAGCAGGCAGCCGGCCCACGCGGCGAAGAGGACGAGTGCGAGGCGCGGCATGGCTCACGCCCTCCCGCGCGCGTGGCGCAGGTGCTCGCGCGACACGTCGAGCAGCATGCGGACGTGCGCGTCGTCGAGGCTGTAGTAGATGCGGCGGCCGTCGCGGCGTGCCTTCGCGATGCCCGCCGTGCGCAGCAGGCGCAGCGCGTGCGACACGTTCGTCTCGGGCGTCGACGTGGCGGCGGCGAGGTCGCACACGCACAGCTCGCCCGCCTCGAGCAGCGCGTACAGGAGGCGCGCGCGCGTCGCGTCGCCGAGCAGCCGGAAGAGCGCCGCGAGCTCCTCGAGCTCGGCCTCCGGGAGCAGGCGCTTGCGCGCGGCCGCGACGCGCGCGCGATCGACGAGCGGCGGGGAGCAGGTCTCGAGAGCGGTGGATCGCTTCGGCACGGGGCCTCCTTGGCGGGCATCGGGCCGCGGATTGATATATGAAAAGATATTCATATGTCAATGTCGAGCGCCGACGCCGCGCGGCGCGCGCTCGCTCGCGAGCGGGTGCGCCGGCCGGCGAGTCGGAGAGTCGGAGCTAGCGGGCGCCGGGCGCCTGCGCGCCGTCCGCGGGCCCGAGCGCGGCGGCGATGTCCGCATCGCTGCAGCCCGCCTCGCGCAGCACGGCCTCGCCGTCCGCTCCGAGCGCGGGTGCGGGCGCCGTGCCCGGCATCGCGTGGCGCGAGAGCTGGAGCGGCGGCGCGACGGTGCGCAGGCCGGCCGCGTCCGGGTCGGGCAGCGCGACGTCGGCGAGCATGCCCATCGCGGCGACCTGCGGGTCGCGCATCGCCTCGCGCAGGGTGCGGACGGGCGCCCAGATCAGCGGGAACGACGCGAGGTGCCGCTCCCAGTGCGCGAGGTCGCGCGCGCCGACGACGCTCGCGATGCGCGCGACGAGCTCCTCGGCGTTGCGGTAGCGCGCGACCTCGTCGCGGAAGCGTTCGTCGCGCTCGAGCTCGGGGAAGTCGAGAGCGCGGCAGAGGGCCGGCCAGTAGCGCTGCGAATCGATCATGACGAGGAACAGGAAGCGCGCGTCGGCGGTGCGGTAGTGGCTCCAGAGCGGGTTGCGCGGCCGCGCGGGGTCGTGCCGCGGCGTGTCGAGGTCGGTCGATGCGACGACGGCGGCATCGTTGCCCGCGACGTAGAGGCCCGTGTGCAGCAGGTCGACGTCGACCTCCTGCCCGACGCCGTCGCGGTCGCGCACGCGCAGCGCGGCGAGGATGCCGCTCGCGAGCGCGAGCGCGGCGGCGTGATCGCCGACGCCGGGCCGCAGGAACGCGGGCCCGGCTCCGACGTCGCGCATCACGTCCATGAGGCCGCTGCGCGCCCAGTAGGCCGTGTAGTCGAAGGCGGGCGTGTCGGCATCGGGACCGCGCGCGCCGTAGCCCGACAGCGATGCGAAGACGAGCCGCGGGTGCGCGGCGCGCAGCGTCGCGGCGTCGAGCCCGAACTTCGCGAGGCGGCGCGGCAGGAGGTTCGTCAGCACGACGTCCGCGCGCGCGATGACGCGGCGCAGCGCGGCGCGCGCCGCGGGGCGCGCGAGGTCGAGCGCGAGCGAGCGCTTGCCGCGGTTGTCCATGTGGAAGTGCGGCGCTTCGCTCATGCCGTGGCGATAGCCGAGGCGCCGCGGGAGCGCGTGCCGCAGCGTCTCGCCGCCGGGCACCTCGACCTTCACGACCTCGGCGCCGAGGTCGGCGAGCAGCGCGCCCGCGGCCGGAACGGCCACGAAGCTCGCGATCTCGACCACGCGGATGCCCGAGAGAGGCGCCGTCACGGCGCGCGACGGTAGCAGCGCGCGGCGCGCCCAACGCCCGTGCGCGGCGCGCCCAACGGGCACGGGCGCGGGGTGTAGACTGCGCGCTCGATCGGAGGTGACCGATGAGCGCAGCCGAACGAGCGCGCGAGGCCGCCGCCTCGCCGAGCCCTCCCGATGCTCCGTCGCCGAGCTGGCAGCCCGGCCCGGACTTCGACCCCGTCACCGCCGAGGTGATCCGCGGCGCGATGGAGACGGTCGCCTACGAGATGGCGACGCACGTCTCGCTCACCGCGAAGACGCCCATCCTGAACCAGAGCAACGAGCGCAACGCGACCATCCTCGACGGGCACGGCCGGCTCGCGGCGCTCTCGGTCGGCATCCCGCAGTTCATGCTGTCGTCGCGCGGGCCCGTGCGCTTCGCGCTCGAGCTGTTCGCCGCCGAGGGGCTGAACGAGGGCGACGTCGTCGTCGCGAACGACCCGTACCACGGCGGTGGACACCTGCCCGACTACAACGTCTTCGCGCCCGTCGTCGCCGACGGCGAGGTCGTGCTGATCGCGTCGATCCAGTGCCACCACGCGGACACGGGGGGCGGTGTCCCCGGCGGCTACAACGCCGAGGCGATCGACATCTGGGCCGAGGGCGTGCGCTTCCCGGCCGTCAAGGTGATCGATCGCGGCGTCGAGCGGCGCGACGTCCTCTACATGATGGAGGCGAACACGCGCACGCCGACCTTCCCGGGCGACATCCGCGCGCAGATCGGCGCCGCGCAGCTCGGCGTGCGACGCCTGCGCGACGTGGTCGCGCGCTACGGCGCGAAGGCCGTGCGCGACGCCGTCGAGCACGCGATCACGCACACGCGCGAGCGCTTCCGGAGCGAGGTCGCGGCCTGGCCCGACGGCGTCTACGAGGCGGACTCGTTCGTCGACCACGACCCGATCGGGAACCCCGACATCCACCTGCACGTGAAGGTGACCGTCGCGGGCGAGCGCATCACGGTCGACTTCACGGGGTCGGATGCGCGCCCGGGCTTGAAGGCCTACTCGGCGCTCGGCAACACGCAGGGCTACGTGGTCGCGCAGCTCGCCGCGATGATGGACCCGTCGATCCCCAAGAACGAGGGCTTCTTCGATTCGATCGAGCTCGTCGCGCCGAAGGGAAGCGTCGTGAACCCGCCCGACGGCGCGACGGTGGCGGCGGGCACGCACCACCCGGGCGTCGAGGTCGGCGAGGTGATCTGCAAGGCGCTCGCGCCCTTCCTCCCGGAGCGCGCGTGCCCGCAGATCTACAAGCTCGGTACGCCGTGCGTGATCGTGGGCCACCACCCCGAGACGGGCGAGCTCTTCTTCGACCACGGCGTCGACTGCCTCGGCGGATACACGAACGCGGTGAAGGGCGTCGACGGCTGGGGCTCGTTCCCGGCCTCGTTCGGCAACATCATCCGCGCGACGACCGAGATCAACGAGTCGATCTTCCCGTTCCGCAACGAGTGCCTCGACTACGCGATCGACAGCGGCGGCGCGGGGCGATGGCGCGGCGGGCCGGGCTCGCGCGTCGAGAAGCGGCTGCTCGCGCCGGCCACGCTCTCGTGCTGGATGGTCGGGATGAAGTACCCGATGCCGGGCTTCGAGGGCGGGGGCGACGGCAGCCCGAACTCGCTCGTCGTGCGCTTCGGCGGGCCGCACGCGCACCGCGTCGACTGCATGGCGAACGCGGTGCCGCACGAGCCGGGCGAGGGCTTCGAGTACTGCTACGGCGGCGGCGGCGGCTTCGGCGACCCGCTCGAACGCGATCCGAGCGCCGTGCTCGACGACGTGCTCGACGAGTTCGTGTCGCCGCGCTCGGCGCGCGACGACTACGGCGTCGTGCTCACCGGGGCGCTCGACGACTACTCGCTCGCGGTCGACGAGGCGGCGACGCGCGCGCTGCGCGCGTCGCTCCGCGGTGCGGCGCGATGAGCGCGGCCGCGCATCCGGGCGCCTACCGGATCGGCGTCGACGTCGGCGGCACCTTCACCGACTTCGTGCTCGTGCGCCCCGACGGCGCGCTCGAGCTGCTGAAGGTGCCCACGACGCTCGACGACCAGAGCCGCGGCGTGATGGAGGGCATCGCGACGCTCGCCGCGCGCAACGGCGCGAGCGCGCGCGAGCTGCTCGCCGCGACCGAGCTCGTCGTGCACGGCACGACCACGGCCGACAACACGATGATCGAGATGAACGGCGCCGTGACGGGCCTCGTCACGACGCAGGGGCACCGCGACACGATCGACGTCCGCCGCGGCTACAAGGAGGACATCTGGGATCCGGCCGTGCCGGCGCCGGTGCCGATCGCGCCGCGCCGCCGCCGCTTCGGCGTCCCCGAACGCCTCGACGCGACGGGGGCGGTCGTGCGGCCGCTCGACGAGGTCGCGACGCGCGAGGCGCTCCGGCGGCTGCGCATGCAGGGTGTCGAGTCGATCGCGGTCTGTCTGCTGTTCTCGTACCTGAACCCGGCGCACGAGCGGCGCGTGCGCGAGCTCGCGCGCGAGGAGTGCCCGGACGCGCGCGTCTCGCTCTCGCACGAGGTGATGCCGAGCGCGCCCGAGTTCGAGCGCACGTCGACGACGCTGATCGACGCGTACGTCGGGCCGCGCGTCGCCGTCTACCTCGAGCGGCTCGGCCGCGCGCTGCGCGGCGCGGGCTATGCGGGCGAGCTGCTCATCATGCAGAGCAACGGCGGCATCACGACGGCCGATCGGCTCGCGGAGCGCGCCGTCTGCGCGATGGGCTCGGGGCCGACGGGCGGCGTCAACGGCGCGTGCGCCGTCGCGCGCCGCGCCGGCGTGCGCGACTTCATCGCGATCGACATGGGCGGGACGAGCTACGAGGTGTGCCTCGTGCGCGGCGGCGAGCCGCGCATCGCGAGCTTCTGGAACTGGCAGCACCGCTACCTGGTCGGGCTCCCGATGATCGAGATGCACTCGATCGGCGCGGGCGGCGGCTCGATCGCGTACGTCGAGGCGGGCGCGCTCAAGGTCGGGCCGCGCAGCGCGAAGGCCGACCCCGGGCCCATCTGCTACGGGCGCGGCGGCACCGAGCCCACGGTCACCGACGCCAACGTCGTGCTCGGCTACCTGAACCCCGACGCGCTCTGCGGCGGCGACTTCAAGCTCACGACCGACGGCGTGCGCAGCGCGATCGCCGCGCAGGTCGCGGAGCCGCTCGGCCTCGACGTCGTCGAGGCGGCGCACGGCATCTTCCGCATCGTCAACGCGAACATGAGCAACGCGATCCGGCGCGTGTCCTCGCAGGCCGGGCAGGACCCGCGCGAGCTCGAGCTCGTCGTGTACGGCGGCAACGGCCCGGTGCACGCCGGCAAGCAGGCGGAGGAGCTCGGCATCGCGCGCATGCTCGTGCCGAAGACGTCGCCCGCGTTCTCGGCGCTCGGCCTGCTGGTCGCCGACTACGTCGTCGACCGCCAGCGCACGCACCTGCGCCCGGCGTCGGCCGCGTCGTCCGACGACGTGAACGCGCTGTTCGACGCGCTCGAGGCCGAGGCGCTGGCCGAGCTCGCGCCGGCGGGCCTGCCGCGCGAGGCGATCTCGTTCGAGCGGTTGCTCCACTTCTGCTACCCGGGACAGACGTTCGACATGGCGGTGCCCGCGGCGCTCACGGGCGCGCGCATGGGCGCGGGCGACGTCGCGCGCTCGGTCGAGGCCTTCCACGACCTGCACGAAGCGATCCACACCTACGCCGCGCGCGACGAGGAGCCGCTCCTGCGACAGGTGCGCGTCCGCGCGCGCGGCGTGACGCGCAAGCCCGCGCTCCCCGGCGCCGCGCCGGCGGAGGCGCCGCTCGAGAGCGCGCTGCGCTCGCGGCGCGCGGCCTGGTTCGACGGCGCCTTCGTCGACACGCCCGTCTACGACGGCGATCGCATCGGCGCGGGCCACGAGATCGAGGGGCCCGCGATCGTCGAGGAGCGCTTCACGACGCTCGTGCTCTACCCCGGCCACCGCGCGCGGCTCGACGAGAACGGGAACTACGCGATCGAGATCCGGAGCGGACGCTGACGCAGGGGAGTCGATGAGTCGATGACGGGGAGCGCACTGGTGATCGGCGGAACGGGCCCGACGGGCCCGTTCATCGTGAACGGCCTGCTCGCGCGCGGGTACGCCGTCGACATGCTGCACAGCGGCCGCAACGAGGTGCCGGAGATCCCGGACGCGGTCGTGCACATCCACACCGACGCGTACGACGCGGCGAAGGTCGCGGACGCGCTCGCCGGCCGCACGTACGACGTCTGCATCGCGACCTACGGCCGGCTGCGGCGCATCGCCGAGGTGACGGCCGGCAGGGTCGGCCGCTTCGTGTCCGTCGGCGGCCTGCCCGCGCTGCGGGGCTACATGAACCCCTTCGCGTACGAGCCAAACGGGTTGCCGGTACCGGCGCGCGTCGACGCGCCGCTCGTCACCGACGAGCGCCTCGACACGAAGGGCTATCGCATCGTGCAGACCGAGCAGGCCGTCTTCGAGCACCAGCCCGAGGCGACGCACTTCCGCTACCCGTACGTCTACGGCCCGCGCCAGCCCGTGCCGCGCGAGTGGCTCGTCGTGCGGCGCATCCTCGACGGGCGGCCGCACATCGTGCTGCCCGACGGCGGGCTCACGCTCCATCACTTCGGCTACTCGGAGAACCTCGCGCACGCCGTGCTGCTCGCGGTCGACCGCCCCGAGCGCTGCCGCGGGCAGGTCTACAACGCGGGCGACGCCGAGATCCCGACGCTGCGCCAGGTCGTCGAGATCGTCGCCGCGGGCCTCGGCCACGACTGGGAGATCGTCGACATGCCGTGGGAGCTCGCGACGCCGGCGCGGCCGCTCGTCACGCAGCCGCTCCCCACGCACCGCGTCGTCGACGTCTGGAAGATGGAGCGCGACCTCGGCTACGCCGACGTCGTGCCTCCGCGCGAGGCGCTCGTGCGCACGGCGAAGTGGCTCGTCGACAACCCGCTCTCGCCCGGGCAGGAATCGCTGCTGCAGGATCCGTTCGACTACGCGGCGGAGGACGCGCTCGTCGCGTGGTGGAAGGGCGTGCTCGCGTCGCGCCCCGGGATCGCGTGGAAGAGCGAGCCCGGCTACGGCATGGCCTACAGCGGCCCGGGCGGCCGGCCCCGCTCGCGCGAGACGTTCGAATAGCGAGGCGCCGCCGCGACGTGCGACGCCCAGCAGCCCGACGCGACGACCGCGCGGCCCGTCGCGTCGCGCGCGTAGGCGTAGACCCAGGCGCCGAGCGAGGGCCGCGCGAGCCGCACCCAGCGCCGCGTGAAGAGCGAGCGCTCGGGGCGCGCGGGCTCGTAGCCTTCGTAGGCGTCGATGCGCGCGAGCACGCGCGCGTCGCGGATGCCGAAGAGCTCCGCCTCGACGAGCCCGTCGCCGGGGACGAGCCCGGGGTAGGCATCGAGGTCGACGAGACGCCCCGCGATGCGACACGCGCCGAGCGGCACGAGCGCGTGCTCGAGGCCGAGCTCGCGGTGGCGCCCGAAGCGCGCGCGCAGCGTTCCGTACACGGCGAGTCGCTCCATCGCGTCCTCGTCGCTAGCGCGCCATCGCCAGCGGGCGGATCGGATCCGCGCCGTCCCACTCGGCCGCGAGCTGGTGCAGCGCGACGAACGACGCCTCGACGGGGTCCGACAGCTCGACGAGCTCGACGATCGCGCCGGGCGCGCCCTCCGTCCGCAGGTACGTGAAGCGGATCGAGCCGCCGAGCGAGCCCTGCTGGCCGATGCGGTAGCCGGCCGCGAGCGCGCGCTCGAGCCGCGCGTCGTAGTCGCGGCGGAAGAAGCCGAGGTGGTGCTGTCCGAAGCGGCCGGCGTCGATCGCCTCCCGGTACATCGACGGCGCGCCGTTGTGCTGCTCGATCAGCTCGATCTGCGTGCGGCCCGAGTAGGCGATCGCGAGGCTCATCTCGACGGGCGAGGGCGCGCCGTCGACGCGGAAGTCGTCGGGACGCACGTGCGGGATCACGAACCACGGCCCGACGCCGAGCGTCTCGGCCCAGTACGTCGCGGCGGACTCGAGGTCGCGCACCACCCACGCCACCTGGTCGACCGGCCCGAACAGTCGGCTCATGCGCTCGCTCGCCTCCCCTCGATGCTAGTCGCGCGTCTCGAGCGGGACGCCGAAGCGCTTCACGTAGTCGGCGAAGCGCTCGCGGACGCTCTCCTCGGTCATGCCGAAGTCGCGCGGGTCGTAGCGGTGCCGGCCGAAGGCGCTCTGCGGGCGGTGGCGCATCCAGGCGCGCATGCGCGCCTCGTGCAGCGGCATGAGCTCCTCGCCGAAGTGGGCGTAGAGGCCGCGCACCGCCTCGACCGGGTCGTCCATCAGGTCTTCGTAGAGCAGGTGGTGGCACCACGCCCGGCCGGCCTGGCGGTCGTCGAACGCGAGGCCGCGCCCGACCGCGAGGTGGAGCTTGCCGAGCCACGCGGCGCCCACGTCCGCCGGGTCGACCGACTTCATCCACGTGCGGTGGAACGCGGTGTTCAGGCTCGCGACCGAGGGAATCACCTTCGCGGGGTCGCGGTGCGTCCAGACGAGGCGCGCGTCGGGGAAGTGCTCGAGCAGCGCGTCGAGCGCCCACAGGTGGTTCGGCGTCTTGAGCGCCCAGCGATCCGTCGGGATCGTCGACTGCAGCACCTGGAGCGCGAGCTTCTCGATCGCGTAGGCGGAGCGCATGTCGCACTGCTCGAGCCAGCGTCCGTAGCTCGGGACGAGCGCCTGCGTCTCGAAGCCGAGGCTGCGGAAGTCGAGCATGTGGAGCGGCACGCACTCCTCGGGAAGCGAGGCGCCGAGCGGGTGCATCGCCGGGAGCGGCGGGATCAGCTTCGCGGTCTGCACGTACTGCTTCGCCGCCGCGGCGATGCGCGGGTCCTCCTCGCGCGTCGCGAGCTCGGGCGGCGGCACGAGTGTTCCGGCCTCCCACGCGCGCAGCGAGCGCGAGCGCGGGTCGAGGTCGAGCAGCTGCGAGAGGAGCGTCGTTCCGGTGCGCGGCATGCCGAGCACGACGAACGGCGCGGTGACCCGCTCGTCGCGCACCTCGGGATGGCGGCGGGCGTGATCGACGAGGCGCAGGCGCCGCGCGAGCGTCGCGACCAGCATCTCCCGCTGCGCGAGCCGCCCGAAGGTGTGGAGGTTCGCCTCCCCGTCGAGCGCGGCGGCGAGCGCCTCGAGCCCGTCGCGGAAGGCGCCGTCGCCGAAGTCGTCGACCCCCTCGCGCCGGACGGCCGCCTCGATCGCCGCCTCGGCGCGGAGCGCGGGGCGCCCCGACCCCGGAACGAGCGATCCGACCGTGTTGAGCGCGCGGAGCGGGAGCGGGAGCGCGCGCGGGCCGGCGTCGCGAAAGGTCCACGCGCGCGGCGCGCCGCCCTTCGGTTGCACGGATGTGTTCGCCGCGGCGGTCATGGGCGCGCAGTCTACACCCACGCCCGCGGGCGCGCGGAGTAGGCTATGTGCCCGTCGCGCACCGGACCGTGCGCCGCGCGCGACGCATCTGCCCCTCGGAGGCCCCGGTCCGTGAACGAGCCCCTCCTGTTGCCGCGCCCGCGATCGTGGCGCTGGACGGGGCGCGGCGACGCCGCGCTCTCGGCCGAGCCGCGCGTCGAGCGCGACGCGTCGCTCCCGCCCGAAGGCTTCGCGATCGAGGCCGACGCGCTCGGCGTCGAGATCCGCCACGCCGACGCCGCCGGCCTCCGCTACGCGCGTCGCGCCCTCTCCCAGCTCCGCGAGCACGAAGGCGCGCTCGCGTCGTTCGCGCTGTCCGACGCGCCCGACTTCCCGGTGCGCGGCTACATGCTCGACATCAGCCGCGACCGCGTGCCGACGCGCGCGACGCTCGAGCGCATCGTCGCCCTGCTCGACCTGCTCCGCATCAACCACTTCGAGCTCTACACCGAGCACACGTTCGCGTTCCGCGACCACGAGGTCGTCTGGCGCGACGCGTCGCCGATGACGCCCGACGACCTCCGCTGGCTCGACGCGCTGTGCGCGCAGCGCGGCATCGAGCTCGTCGCGAACCAGAACACGTTCGGCCACATGGCGCGCTGGTTGAAGCACGATGCCTACGTCGCGCGCGCCGAGACCCCCGACGGCTGGCGCACGTCGACCGGCGCGTTCCTCAAGCCCGCGGTGCTCGCGCCGACCGAGGACAACGCGCGCTTCGCGCTCGACCTCGTGCGCGAGGTGCTCGCGTGCTTCCACAGCCGGCGCGTCCACATCGGGTGCGACGAGACGTTCGAGCTCGGCAAGGGGCGCAGCCAGGCCGACGTCGCGGCGCGCGGGCGCGAGCGCGTGTACCTCGACCATCTGAAACGGCTCGTCGCCGGCGCGCACGCGATGGGGGCCGACGTGCTCTTCTGGGGCGACATCCTGCGCGGCCATCCGGAGCTCGTCGCCGAGCTCCCGCGCGAGCGCACGACGGCGCTCGCGTGGTGGTACGAGGCGCCCGTCGACGCGCCGCACCTGCCGGCCTCGATGCGCGAGCTCGCGACCGACTTCGGCTTCTCGGAGAAGGCGCAGCGCGGGTTCGCCGGCCACGTGCCGGCGTTCGTCGAGGCCGGGCTCCCGTTCTGGGTGTGTCCCGGCACGTCGACGTGGAACAGCTTCGTCGGGCGCTGGAGCAATGCGCGCGCGAACCTGCTCGACGCCGCGGACGTCGGACGCGCGCAGGGCGCCTCGGGCTACCTCGTCACCGACTGGGGCGACAACGGCCACATGCAGCCGCCGAGCGCGAGCTGGCTCCCGCTCGCCTACGGCGCGGCCGTCGCGTGGTGCGGCGAGCGCAACCGCGACCTCGACGTCGCCGCCGCGCTCGACGCCTACGTGTTCGGCGACCTGCGCGGCCGCCTCGGGCGCGCGCTCGAGCGCGCGGGCGACGCGTACCTCGGAACCGGCAAGCTGGCGTTCAACGCGAGCCCGCTGTTCGCGGCGGTCGTCGGCGACGGGTTGATGGGGTCGTTCGGCGCCCCCGATGCGGCGGCGCTGCGCGCGACGATCGCCGTGCTCGAGGACGCGATGTCCGACGTCGACGCCGCGATGCCCGCGTGCGCCGACGGCCCGGTCGTGAAGCGCGAGCTCGCCCAGGCGATCCGGCTGGCGCGCCACGGCGCCTATCGACTCGTGCGCGAGTCCGGCGAGGCGCGGCCGACCGATGCCGAGCTGCGGCTCGACCTCGAGGACGCGATCGACGAGCAGGCCGCGTGCTGGCGCGCGCGGAGCCGCGAGGGCGGGCTCGAGGACAGCCTCGCGCGCCTGCGGAAGACGCTCGCGACGTACGGACGCTAGGCGTCGCGCGTCGCGGTCGCGGCCGGCGCGCCGCGACCGATGCGCCTCGGACGGCGCGCCGCGCGCGGCCCATCGCGCGCGGCCCATCGCGCGCGGCAAATCGCGCGCGGCGAAGACGGGAGGTCGACGGATGACGAAGGACGAGCTGCTCGCGCGGGTGCGCGCCGCGCTGCCGGCCCTCGAGGCGCAGGCGGCGGCGAGCGAGACGCTCCGCCGGCCGACGGACGCCGCGATCGCGACGCTCGAGGAGACCGGCATCTTCCGCATGCTCGTGCCGAAGGTGCGCGGCGGCTACGAGCTCGACGTCGACGCCTTCCTCGAGTGCGCGCTCGCGCTCGGCGAGGCCGACATGTCGCTCGCGTGGGTGGCCGCCTTCCTCGTCGAGCACAACTGGCTGTTCTGCCAGTACCCGGAGAGCTTCCAGCGCGAGCTCTTCGACGGCCGCACCCACGTGCTGGCGCCCGCCGCGATCCACGGCGAGTCGACGGTCGCGGAGGACGGCGACGGCTATCGCCTCTCGGGTCGCTGGCGCTGGGCGAGCGGCGCGATGCACGCGACGTGGGCGATGGTCGGCGCGGTCGCGCCGGGCGACGTCGCACCGGGCTTCTTCGCGCTCCCGATGGAGGACGTCGAGATCGACGACGTCTGGCACGTCGACGGGCTGTGCGGCACCGGGAGCAACGACCTCGTCGTGCGCGACGCGTTCGTGCCGCGCGATCGCGTGCTGTCGCTCGCGTCGATCGCGTCGGGGCAGGGCGAGGGGGCGCGGCTCTACGACGCGCCCGTCTACGCGTCGCCGATGGTGGTCGTGCTGATGACGGCGGCGGGATCGCCGATCGTCGGGCAGGCGCGCAGCGTCGTGCGCCGCTTCCGCGACAAGACGGTCGCGCGCACGCGCATGGGCGGCGTCCGCTCGGAGCGCGACAAGACGACGATCCAGCTGCGGCTCGCGCTCGCGGACGCGGCGGTGCGCGAGGCGGAGCTCGTCCTGCGCGACGTCGTCGCGGATCTCATGGAGCGGCGCGCCACGGCGACGCTCGCGGATCGCGCCCGCTGGGCGCTCGGCATCACGCGCGCCGTGCACGGCGCGCGCGGTGCGATCCAGACGATCCTCGAGGCGAGCGGCGGGAGCGCGCACTTCCGCGACGACCCGCAGCAGCGCGCGCTGCGCGACGCCAACGTCTGCGTCTCGCACGTCGCGTTCGACTGGGACGGGCGCCACGAGCTGCACGGCCGGCTGGCGCTCGGCCTCGAGCCGCAGGCCCTCCTGGTCTGATTCGCGGCGGTCGGGCCGGGCGAACGACCCGGTTCGGGTCACGCGCCCGCCCGGCTCGCGGCGATCGGGTGGGGCGCCGGGACGCGCTCGCTCCCGAACCACTCGCGCCCCGTCGCCGGCCGGCGTTCGGCGGTACGATCGGCGCTCGGAGTCCGGCGCGGCGGCGCATGCGAGTGCACGCGCGCGCGCCGGTGGCGGAGGGCCGGCGGTGGAGGCGTTTTCCCCGGACGCGCAGGCGCCGCTCGCGGTCGACGCGCGCGCGTGCTGCCACAAGCTGATCGGTCAGCTCTTCGAGCTCGTCGCCGAGACCGACGAGCAGCTCCACTTCACGTACGTGAGCCCGAAGTTCCAGGCCGCGCTCGGCTACAGCTCCGACGAGCTCGTCGGCACGTCGGTCCTCGACCTCGTTCACCCCGACGATCGCACCGCATCGAGCGAGTGGATCGCCGACTTCGCGCGCGACCGTCACCTGCACGCGACCTCGCGCGCGCGACACCGCGACGGCCACTGGCTCACGTTCGACTGGCGCACCGAGTCGGTGCGGCTGCCCGACGGCGAGGTGCGCTTCCTGTCGTGCGCGCTCGACGTCACGGAGCGCGCGCGCGCCGACCAGCGGCTGCGCGACCTCGTCGCTTCCGTGCCCGACGCGCTCGTCGTCTCCGACGCGTCCGGCATCGTGCAGCTCTTCAACGAGCGCGCGGCCGCGATGTTCGGCCGGCGGGCGAGCGACGTCGTCGGTCGGCGGCTCGCGGAGGTCGCCTCCGCGGTGAGCCCCGCGCACTTCGGACCCGACGCGGAGTCGCCGAGCCCGCTCGTGCGCGGCGACGCCGAGGGCTGCGACCTGTGCGGCGAGGTCCGGTGCGTGCGCCGGGACGGCACGGAGTTCCCGGCCGAGGTGCGCGCGAGCCGTATCGGCGAGGGCGAGGACGGGATGCTCGCGATCGCGGTGCGCGACGTGAGCTCGCGCGTCGAGGCCGACGCGGAGCGGCGGCGCGTGGCCGAGCAGCTGCAGCGCGTCCAGAAGCTCGAGAGCCTGGGAACCCTCGCGGGCGGCATCGCGCACGACATCAACAACATGCTGGGCGCGATCCTCAACTACGCCAACGTCGCGCTGATCCGCGCGGGCTCGGACCCGCTCGCACGCACGGCGCTCGGCGAGACGAAGGAGGCCGTGCACAAGATCGCCGGCCTGTGCGCGCAGCTCGTCAGCTATGCGGGGCGCGGGCGCGCGGCGATGGAGCCGGTCGACCTCTCGCGCGACGTCGCGTCCGCGAGCGCCATGGTGCGCGCGGCCGTCGACCGGCGCGCGACGCTCGTCTGGTCGCTCGCGTCCTCGCTGCCGGCGATCGAGGCCGATCGCTCGCAGCTCCACCAGCTGCTCCTGAACCTCGTGCTCAACGCGTCGGAGAGCCTCGACGGCCGTCCGGGAACGATCGAGGTGCGCACCGCCGTCGTCGAGGTCGACGACGACCTGCGCGCCGAGCTCGAGTTCGCCGACGCGCTGCGCGGCCCGCGCTGCGTGCTCCTCGAGGTCGCGGACACGGGCTCGGGCATGAGCGACGAGTCGGCGCAGCGCCTGTTCGACCCGTTCTACAGCACGAAGGGCGAGGGGCGGGGGCTCGGGCTCGCCGTCGTGCTCGGCATCGTGCGCCGTCACGGCGGTGCGATCCGGCTCGCGCGCGGCGACGCCGGCACGCGCATCGGCGTGCTCTTCCCGGCGATCGACGGCGAGGCGGGCGCGCCGCGCGACCGGCGCGCGGACCGCGCAGCGGCCGTCGCCGCGCGCCCGCGGACCGTGCTCGTGGTCGAGGACGAGGAGCCGCTGCGTCGCTCGGTGGTCACGCTGCTCGAGGGAGCGGGCTTCCGGGTGCTCGCGGCGGGGGACGGCTACGAGGCGCTCGCCGCGTTCGCGGAGCGCCCCGGCGAGATCGACGTCGCCTTCCTCGACCTCTCGATGCCCGGCATGTACGGCACGGACGTCGCGCGCGAGATGCGCAACGTGCGCGAAGACCTGCCGATCGTGTTCGTGAGCGGGCTGCCCGAGACGCTCGCCGGCGAGATGTACGGCGACGTGTCGCGCGCGGCGTTCCTGCAGAAGCCCTACGACATCGAGGACGTCGTCGCGCGACTCAACGAGGAGATCGCGGCCAGGGCTTGAGCTTCTCGAGCAGCTCGGCCTGCGAGCGCACCTCGAGCTTGAGGAAGATGCTCTTCAGGTGCCGGCGCGCCGTGTGCGGGCTGATCCCGAGCCGCGTCGCGATCGTCGAGACGCGGTAGCCCTCGGCGAGATAGGTCGCGATCTCGTGCTCGCGCGGCGTGAGCCCGCAGCTCGCGAGGAAGTCCGCGAGGCGTGTTGCGCTCGCCGCGGCGGCGTCCTCCGCGTCGTCGGCGGGCGCTCCGCCGCGCGACCCCATGCCCTCCGCGATGTCGTGGAGCTGCGCGTCCATGTCGCTCAGGTCCTCGCGCATGCGCGCGACCGCCGAGCGCATGCGCCGCGTCTCGAGCGCGCGCTCGAGGCGCCGCGTGAGCTCGTCCTGGTCGAACGGCTTGACCAGGTAGCCGACGAACTGGTTGTCCACGGCCTCGACCGCCGTGTCCACCGACGGATATCCCGTCACGAGGATGATCGCGGGGCTCGAGGACGTGCCGGCGGCGCGGCGCGCGAACTCGAGGCCGGCGTTCCCCGGCATGCAGATGTCGGCGATCACGACGTCGAAGGGTTCGGACTCGAGCGCGGCCATCGCCTCGTCGACGGTCGAGGCCGCGACACAGGGATAACCCGAGGCTTCGAGCAGGAGCGCGGTGGACGTCCGGAAGGCGTGCTCGTCGTCCACCAGCAGGACGTTCGGCTTGCGGCGCGATTCCGGCGGGCTCATCATCGTCGGCGGCAGATGTCCTCGCGTGGTGGGCATCGTTCGGGCGGACTGGCTGGGCATGAGGCTGCTCTTCGCTGCGTTTTCACGCGAGACTAGGCCAGCTCCGGCATCGGAGAATGACCCATTTCGGTCAGTCTGGTCTTCCCGGCGGTGATGGTGAACCCGGACGCCGACGACCGCTTCGCGATCATCGAGGTGCTCGACCGCTACGCGGACGTCCTCGACGCCCGCGACTGGGCGCGGCTCGACGACGTCTTCGCGCCGGACGTCGAGATGGACTTCGGCGCGTGGACGGCGCGCGGCGTCGACGCGGTGCGCGCGCGCATCCGCTCCTATCTGGATGGGTGCGGCCCGAGCCAGCACCTGCTCGGGAACTACCGGATCGAGCTCGACGGTGAGCACCCGGGGCGGGCGCGCTCGCGCTGCGCGATCCGCGTGATGCACGTCGGCCGGGGAGCGCGCGCGCACGTCACCTACGAGATGATGGGCGAGTACGCCGACGAGCTCGTGCGCACGCCGGCGGGCTGGCGGATCGCCCGCCGTCGCGCGCGCGCACACATCCAGCTCGGCGATCCTTCGATCCTCGGCCCGGGCGACGCCTAGCGGCGGCGTCGCCGCGCGGCGCGGTCACGCGCCCGCGCGCGCCTCGAAGGCCGCCTTGTACTGCGCGCGCGAGCGCGTCGCCGTGTCGACGCCGGTCGCGCGCGCGCGCAGCGCGCCGACCGTCGCGTCCTCCTTGGCCACGTGGCGGAACGGGTCGTAGCGCAGGAAGCGGATCGCGTTCTCGAACCCGATCTTGTCCGCCTCCTCCTTCGTCGCGCCGCACGCGACGAGCTTCTCGTACATGTCCTCGGGCGCCGTCGGGAAGATGCAGTCGCTGTGCGGGTAGTCGGTCTCGAACGCGATGTTGTCGATGCCGACGCGGTCGCGCAGCAGCAGGCCCGACGGGTCGC
Source organism: Myxococcota bacterium (assembly GCA_041389495.1). Lineage (NCBI taxonomy): Bacteria > Pseudomonadati > Myxococcota > Myxococcota bacterium. Next base: position 771,601 of record JAWKRT010000002.1, read on the forward strand.
TGATGAAGCAGGCGAGGAAGTGGCGCCGGAAGGTCTCGGTCGGAGTGAGGCCGCCGAGGTCGCTGTTCGTCCAGCGCTGGTTCTCGTAGTGGCGCTCCATGCGGTCGAGGAAGCCGGGGATCCAGGAGGTGCCGCCCTCCGACAGCGCGATCTTGAGGTCGGGGAACTTCTGCAGCACGGGGCTCCACAGCCAGTTCGCCAGCGTCGGGATGGCGGCCCACGTCGGGATCGTCATGCGCGCGTCGATCGGGTTCGCGGGATGGCCGGGCAGCCCGAGGCCGTCGGCCGCGATGTGGATGGCGAGCGCGACGCCCTCGTCGCAGCAGGCCGCGAAGAACTCGTCCCATGCGCCGGTGTGGTGGCTGGGGAACCCGAGGTCCGACGGATCCTCGCTGAAGGTGATCGCCGTGCAGCCCTTGCGCGCGATGCGCCGCACCTCCTCGGTGGCGAGCTTCGGATCCCAGATTGCGGGCAGCGCGAGCGGGACGAAGCGGCCGGGGTGGCTGCCCGCCCACTCGTCGATCGCCCAGTCGTTGTAGGCGCGCACGGTCGCGATCGCGAGGTCCTTGTCGTCGACCTGCGCGAAGAACCGCCCGCTGAACGCGGGGAACGACGGGAAGCACATCGAGGTGAGGATGCCGTTGCGATCCATGTCGCGAACGCGCTCGTTCACGTCGTAGCAGCCGGGTCGCACCTCGGCGAGCGTCGCCGGGTCGAAGCCCCATTCGTCCTTGGGCAGCGTGACGACCGCGTTGATGAACGTCGTCGTCGAGCGCCCGCCCTCCCAGGCCCACGTCTGCGCGGAGCCCGCGGAGTCGAAGACGAGCTGCGGGCAGCGATCCTTGTACTTCGCGGGGATGTGCGCGTCGAACAGGCCCGGGGGCTCGATGATGTGGTCGTCGACGCTGATCAGGACGAGGTCGTCGACGGTGTACGAGGGGCGAGCCGTGCTCTGGGCCATGTCTGCCTCCGTGCGGGTGCGCGATCCGCGAAGAGCGTATCAGCCGGTCGCCGGGGGTTGCGTACGGGATTCGGGAGGCGTTCCCGGCCGGGCGTCGTCCGCGTCCTCGATGGAGCGGACGCGCGCGAGGTCCGCCGGAAGCGAGCGCGCGGCGGCGAAGTAGCCCGCCGCCGCCACGAGGGCGAGACCCGAGACCACGGCCATCGAATAACGAATGGCCTGCGCGCCGTACGCCGGCCCGAGTGCGACGTTGAGCTGCCCGACGAGCGTCGGCCCGACGCCCTGCCCGACGAGCGTGAACACCATGGACCAGATCGCGTGCGCCATCGCGCGCATGTGGCCGAGCGACAGGCTCTGCGCCACCGCCGACGTCGGCGGCGAGTAGAAGCCGCCGAGGAGTGCGCCGCCGGCGAGGAAGAGGAACGCGACGGGCGTTCCGCCGGCGAGGCGCGCGTCGGCGGGCCACAGCAGGAACGCGACGAGCAGCGGCGCGCACGCCGCGTTGCCGATCGCGCACACCCAGAGGGGCCAGCGCACGTCGCGCCGGCCGAGCCGGTCGGCGAGCCAGCCGCCGAGCCACGCGCCGCCGGCCGCCGGGAGCGCGCTGAACAGGAAGAGCTGCAGGCCCGCGTCGCGCAGGGCGAAGCCGAAGACGCGCTCGAGCAGCACGGGCTCCCACATGTTGCGCCCGAGCGACGCCATGCCGGCGAAGCTCGCCGCGCCGACGAGCCGGCCGTAGGTCGGCAGCCGGAACAGGTGGCGCGCGGCGTCGAGCGGGCTCGCGCTGGCGGCGCGCGCGCTGCGCGGCGGCTCGCGCAACGTGAAGCGCACGAGCAGCGCGACGAGCACGCCGGGCGCGCCGATCGCGACGAGCGTCGTGCGCCAGCCGTACGCCTGCGCGAGCGCGCCGCCGGCGACGAGGCCGACGCCGATGCCCATGAGCGCGCCGAGCGTGAGCGCGGAGAGCGCGCGCGAGCGCAGGTGCGGCGGCGCCGTGTCGGTGAGCAGCGAGGCCGAGGGCGGCGAGCCCGCCGCCTCGCCGATGCCCACGCCCATGCGCGTCGCGAAGAGCTGGCCAAAGCCTTGCGCGGCGCCGCCGAGTGCCGTCATGCCGCTCCACACGAACAGGCCGAAGGCGATGATCGTGCGTCGCGCCGTCCGGTCGGCGAGCCACGCGAACGGCAGGATGGCGACGAAGTGGACGACCGCGAACGAAGGGCCGAGCAGCCATCCGAGCTGCGCGTCGGACAGCCCGAGGTCGCGCTCGATCGACGTCGCGAGGATGGACACGACCATCCGGTCGACGACGTTGAACACCGCGACGAGGAACACGACGAACATCGCGTACGCGACGTACGCGCTCGAGTAGGCCCCGGTTTCCCGTCGCACCCCGCGCTCCTCCCGGGATAGGATCATGCCTTCGCGCGCAGCGGAGAGGGAGAACTTCATGGGCTTCGAGGGCATCGAGGGCAGGGTCGCGATCGTCACCGGGGCCGGCGGCGGAATCGGCGAGGCGTACGCACGCGGCTTCGCGCGCGAAGGCGCGAAGGTGGTCGTCGCGGAGATCGATGTCGAGGGCGGCGAGCGCGTCGCGAAGTCGATCCGAGACGGCGGCGGCGAGGCGGTCTTCGTCCGCACGGACGTCGGCTCGGAGGAGTCGACGCAGGCCGCGGCCCAGGCCGCCGTCGACGCGTTCGGCGGCATCGACTTCCTCGTGAACAACGCCGCGATCTTCAAGGACATGAAGCTGTCGAGCCTGCTCCACGTGGACTGGGACTACTACAAGCACTTCATGAACGTGAACGTCGACGGCGCGCTGCTCATGGCGCGCGCGTGCTGGGGCTCGATGAAGCAGCGCGGCGGCGGCTCGATCGTGAACCAGTCGTCGACGGCGGCCTACATGGGTGTCGGCTACTACGGCATGTCGAAGCTGGCCGTGAACGGCCTGACGCAGGCGCTCGCGCGCGAGCTCGGCCCGCACGGCATCCGCGTGAACTCGATCGCGCCCGGGCCGACGGAGACCGAGGCCCTCAAGAAGACGACGCCGGTCGAGTTCCAGAAGCAGCTCGTCGCGACGCTGCCGCTCGCGCGGCTCGGCCAGCCCGAGGACATGGTCGGGACGTGCCTGTTCCTCTGCTCGACCGCCTCGGCCTGGGTGACGGGCCAGGTGATCGCCGTCGACGGCGGCCAGATCGTGCGCCCCTGACGCACGCTTCCGTCCTCTCGCCGCTCACGCGTCGAGCGCGACGTCGTCGAGCTCCTCGCGCCGCGCGGCGGCGAGCACGTCGCGCGCCGCATCGGCGTTCATCGCGGCGATGCCGATCCCGACGACCACGTCGGGCCAGTGCGAGAGCGTCGCGGCGGTGAGCGCGCCCGCCGCGATGATGGCGACGTTCGCGGCGGCGTCGTTGCGCGCCGAGAGCCATGCCGCGCGCGAGAGGCTGCTCGCCTCGTTGCGCCAGCGGGCGAGCAGGAGCGCGCACGTCGTGTTCACGACCAGCGCGCCGCCGCCGCCGAGCGTGAGCGGAACGGCCGCCGGCGCCTCGGCCGTCGAGACCTTCTCGAGCACCGCCCACAGCGCGGCGACCGCCGGCACGAGCAGCAGCATCGCGAGCCCGCGGCCCGTGCGCGCGCGGGCGCGCGCCGTCCATCGCGTCGCGAGCAGGATGAGCACGTTGACCGCCGCGTCCTCGAGGAAGTCGATGCTGTCGGCGAACAGCGAGACGGCGCCGATCGACCAGGCGATCGCGAACTCGACCGCGAAGTAGGCGAGGTTCAGGGCGGCGACGGTCGCGACGACCCGGCGGAAGGCGTGGGCGTGGGCGCGCGCGTCCATCGCCGAACGACGCTCGCCTCAGCCCTCGAGCGGGACGTCGTAGCGCTCGCGGTAGAACGCGAAGCGCTCGACCTCCCGCTCGCGCTCGAGGCCGACCGCTTCGAGCGAGTACGCGTGCGCGCCGTGCGCGCCGCGCGGGCGCCGGGCGACGTACTCCTGCATGCGCGCGAGCACGTCGTCGCGCAGGTCCCAGCCGGCCCGCCCGTACACCGCGCGGATCGTTCCCGGCAGGTCGCGCATGAGGTCGTGGTAGCGGACGTCGACGACCTGCGCGGCCGGAATGCGCCCGTCCGCGCGCTTCTCGATCTCCTGCTGCAGCATGTGCGCGTTGCCGCGGGCGACGCGCGGGCCCGCATCGCTCACGTCGACCCCCTCGCAGCGCATGCGCCGCAGCGTCCCCATCAGGTTGATCATCGACGGCAGCGACTTCAGCGGGTCGCGGTGGATGCGGATCACGAGCGCCTGCGGGTAGACGGCGAACAGGTCCTCGAGCAGCCCGAGGTGGCTCGGCGCCTTGAGTCCCCAGCGCGTGCAGCCCCCGGTTCCGCGCGTCTGCAGCGTCTTCAGCACGCGCTCGTGGAAGCGGTACATGGGCCGGTGGTCGGCCTTGAACAGGCGCGCGTCGTAGGACGGGACGACGTGCGTGCCGCCCCAGTGATCGGACGCGAACGTGTTGAGCGTGATGAACATGCACTCGTTCGGGAGGTCGCCCGAGTTCGCGTGCATCGTCGCGTACTCGGGGGCGAGGTCCTGCATCAGCACGGTCTCGTCGTCGCCGGCCTGGCGGAGCGCGTCGTCGCGCGTCGCCTCGGCGGGGTGCAGCATCTCCCACATCGCCGGGCAGCGCGCCGCGGGGTCGAGGCTCAGGAGCTCGGAGAGGATCGACGTCCCCGAGCGCGCCATGCCGACGACGAAGGTCGGCCGCAGGAGCTCGCGCTCGAGCACCTGCGGCTCGCGCTTCCAGAGATCGAAGAGCAGCAGCCGGTTGCGCAGGCAGCGAAGCAGGTCGTGGCGCACGAGCAGGCGCCCGACGAGGTGGAGGCGCGACTCGCGTTCGAGCGCGTCGACGAGCAGCTCGTACCACTCGCGCCAGTCGCCGTCGCCGAAGTCGTCGAGCCCGCCCGTCGAGGCGATGGCCGTCTCGAGGAGCTCGCCGGGGTCGAGGCTCACGAGGTGACGCTCGCCGCCGACCGCGGCGCCGTGGGCGATCAGCCGCCGCAGCCAGTCCGGCCGCGGCGGCGGGCTCCAGGTCACGTCGCGCGCCCGCGCGCCCGCGCTGCTCGCCGCGCGCGCTCCCCGCTCACAGGTAGCGGCTCCAGAACGCCTCGCGTCGCGCGCGAAGCCGCGCGCGACGCTCGTCGGGCGAGACGACCGGATGGCCCGCCGGCAGGCGCGCGCGCACCGCGTCGACCTTCATCACCTCGCCCGTCGGCTCGGGGCTCGTCGACGCCCACACCCATCGATAGGCGAAGAGGCCGTTGCGCCGCCCCTCCGTGTCGATCCAGTTCGGGACGCCCGGGTCGCGCGCGGCGAGCACGACGCGCAGGCGGCCGTCGTCGTCGACGTGGAGCTGGTGGCCGGACAGGCTCACCTGGCGGTTCGCGAAGTCGCCCGATTCGAGCCACGTCATCGTGTGGATGCAGAAGTTGTAGTACTGGGCCTCGGGCTCCTCGCACGTGAACAGCAGGGCCTCGTCGTCGGCGAGATCCCAGAAGCAGCTCCCGTACTTGATGTTGTCGGCGCCGCCCGGCGTCGAGCGCGCCGCCGCGACGGCGTTGGGCGTCGCGCGCTCGAAGGACTTCCACGTGTACCGGTTCCAGTAGGCGGCCGACTTCGCGACCCAGTCGACCGCGCGGTCGAGACCGGCGGCGACGGCCGCGGGCTCGGGCGGCGGCGGAGGCTCGCCCTCCGCGCCGATGCGCTCGATGTGCAGCACGGGCGACGCGTCGTTCACCCAGTCGCTCAGGTAGACGCGCACCTGGAAGAGGCGCGCCTGGTCGTGCATCGGCATCCAGTTCGCGGCGCCGGCCGGGCGCTCCTTCGCGATCACGAGCTCGAGCTCGCCGTTCGGACCGAGCGTCCAGTCGTCGAGCGTCTGCTCGCTGAACACGCCGTACTGCGCGAGCTGCATGTCGCCCTCCTGCAGGGAGGCGATGATCTGGCGCATGCCCGTGAGGTCGCCCCACACGCGGTAGGCGTGGGCCGGGTCGATGCGCGCGCGCAGGTAGGTGTTGTCGGGGTTCGGGCCGCCCCACTGCGTGTGCGGCTCCTCGTAGCGGCAGAGCTGCGGGAACAGCGGGTCGCCGCACTCGATCTCCATGCGCATGGCGTAGGCGAGCAGGCGCGTGAGGTAGCGGTATCCCTCGGCGCGGTCGCGCGGCGCGCTCGGGAACGCGTCGCTCGTGAGCGACTCGCCCACGGCCTTCAGTCGATCGCAGAAGTCGCGCCAGGCCTCGCCCGACTCGAGATCGCGCGCGCGCGCGTCGTCGTCCATGCCCCGTCCTCGCTCGTCGCGCGCGCCGGCGCGTCGCGGCGTCGCAGCATACACGCGCGCGCGCCGCGTCGGGTCGCGGACGGTGGAGGCGCAGCGGTCCTATCGGGTGGGGCGGGGAGCGAGCGCGGGCGCGCTCGCGCGTCGGCGCCGCTCGGGCGGCGTGCCCGCGAGCGCGAGGCCGACGAGCCCGGCGAGCATGAGCGCGAACGCGCTCGGCTCGGGGACGACCTGGAAGTCGTCGATCAGGGCGCGGTCGCTCCCGACGGGCGCGAAGACGTGGACGCGCTGGATCGGCACGTCCGACCACGCGCCGGCGAAGCCGCGCCGGGCGAAGCCGCCGAGCGCGACCTGGTTCGGGATCGTGAACGACGCGAGCAGCGAGTCGGAGGCGTCGTAGACCTCCATCGTCCAGTCCACGTCGAGCGCGTTGATCGCGAAGCCGAACGCCGAGACCGCGGTCGTGAACACGAAGTCGAAGTCGTTCGGCGTGTTGTAGTTGGTGTCGAGCGCGATGCCCGTGGTCCCGAACTGCGACGCGAACTGGTCGTCGAACCAGAGCTGGCCGTTGTTCGCGGTGATCGTGAGCTCGCCGCCCATGACGGTGGTCGACGTGAAGAAGGTGTCGTCGGCCTGGTCGTCGAAGTCGTAGCTCGTCGAGCCCGAGAGCTGGGGGGCCGAGGCCGACCCGAGGAAGATCGTGAGCGCGCGCGCGTCGCCGACGAGCAGGCAGACGAACGCGGCGGTGGCGGTGGCGAGGTGCGAGATGCGCATGGGGGGGCTCCGGGATCCGCTGCGTGACGCGGGGCACACAGCGACCTCTTCCGGGCTCGACTTGAGGTGCGCGGTGCGGCGATCTCGGCGTCCGCGACGTCGCCCGCAGGCCGCGCGTGTCGGGCGCGAGGAGCGGATGCACCGCGCGTGCAGGCCGACCGCAGGGAGGCCCTCGGCAGCGTTCGCACCGGGCTGGACGACGCCGAGCCTCATCGCATAAGGTCCGCGCCATGACGCAGAACCCGCCCCCTCCGATCGACGCAAGGGAGGCGCAGGTGCGCCTCACCGCGCCCGGTGCTCCGTTCGAGATCGTCGAGGAGGACGTCCTCGGCGAGCGCCTCCCCGTGTACAAGGCGCGCGTGCGCTCGCTGCGCGAGCTGCTGCAGCGCTCCGCCGCGCACGGCGACACGACCTACTTCGTCTTCGACGACGGCCGCCGCGTGACGTACGCCGAGCACCTGCGCGTCGTCGCGTCGGTCGCCGCCGCACTGCGCGACCGCTACGGCGTCGGCAAGGGCGACCGCGTCGCGATCCTCGCCGCGAACTGCCCGGAGTGGATCGTCACGTACTGGGCGGCGACGTCGCTCGGCGCGATCGCGGTCGGCATGAACGGCTGGTGGGCGGCCGACGAGATCGCGTACGGCATCGAGCTGTCCGAGCCGAAGGTGCTCGTCGCCGACGAGCGCCGCCTCGCGCGACTCGAGGGCAGGGACCCGGGCGTCCCGACGGTGGTCGTCGAACGCGATTTCGCCGCGCTCTGGAACCACGACCCGCAGGCGTCGCTCCCCGACGTCGCGATCGCCGAGGACGACCCGGCCGTCATCCTGTTCACGAGCGGCACGACCGGTCGCCCCAAGGCGGCCGTGCTCTCGCACCGCTCGATCGTCGCATTCGTGATGACGAGCTTCTTCCTCGGTGCGCGCCGGGCGATGACGGAGCCGTCGGGCGGAAAGCCGGGCGCGTCGCTCGCCGTCTACCCGCTCTTCCACGTCTCGGGAATGTTCGGCTCGACGACGACGGGCCTCGCCGCCGGGACGACCTCCGTCTGGCCGACCGGGCGCTTCGACGCGCGCAAGGTGATCGAGCTCTCGAAGCAGCACGACATCACGGCGTGGACCGGCGCGGCGACGCACATCTTCCGCCTGCTCGACGCGGTCGACGACCCGTCGGTCGAGTTCGACACGGGCGTGTTGTCGAGCATCGGGATCGGCGGCTCGGCGACGACGCCCGAGCTGATCCGCCGCACCGAGGAGCGCGTCCCGCAGCTGCGCGGCACGTTCGGCTCGGGCTACGGGTCGACGGAGACGGGCGCGCTCGTCTCCTACGCGAACAACGCGATGCTCAAGGCCGACCCGACGTGCGTCGGCCCGCTGCTCCCGACGGTCGCCGTGCGCATCCTCGACGACGAGGGCAAGGACGTCGCGGAAGGCGTCGACGGCCACATCTACGTGCGCAGCCCGCTCGTGATGCTCGGCTACTGGCGCAACGACGAGGCGAACCGCAAGACGCTCCGGCCGGGCCGTTGGCTCGACACGGGCGACTTCGGCCATCTCGTCGGCGACGTCCTCCACCTCGCGTCGCGCAAGCGCGACCTCATCCTGCGCGGCGGCGAGAACGTGTACCCGGCCGAGATCGAGAACCGCCTCGAGTCGCACCCGGACGTCGCGGAGGTCGCGGTCGTCGGCGTCGACCACGTCGAGCTCGGGCAGGAGGTGAAGGCGATCGTCGTCCCGCGCGCGGGTGCGCGCCCCGACCCCGAGGCGCTGCGCGCCTTCGTCGCCGAGAAGCTCGCCTACTACAAGGTCCCGCAGTACGTCGAGCTGCGGAGCGAGCCCTTGCCGCGCAACGCCACCGGCAAGGTGATGAAGCACGTGCTCACCGGCGAGGCCGAGAACACGTTCGTCGAGGAGTAGGCTGCGCCAGGCGCCGGCGCCGCGCCTAGCGTGCGAGCCCGAGCAGCTCGCGCGCCTCGTCGGGTGTCGCGGGCTCGCAGCCCGCCGCGCGGATCGCGCGCACCGCCGCCGTCACGACGTCCGCGTTGCGGGGCGGTGCGCCGCCGCACGCGCCGTCGAGCTCGCGATAGGCGTGGTCGCCGAGCCCGAGCGCGACGTGTCCGCCCGCCTCGATCGCCGCGGGCAGGAGCGGCAGGGCGCTCGCGCCGCCCACGAGGTAGGCCCACGGCGCGCGCCGACCTTCCGGCATGAACTCGAGCAGCGCGTGCATTCCGCGCGCGGTCGCCGGGTGCGTCGCGAGCAGGCCGTCCGAGAGCGCGATCTCGCAGAAGGCGGGCTCGTCGAGCAGGCCTTCGTCGAGCAGCGCGCCGAGCAGGCGCGCCGACCCCACGTTCCACAGCACGGCGTCGACGCGCGCGCCCGCGCCGTGGATCGCGTCGATCTCCGTGCGGATGCCGGCGATCGGGTTGCGGTACACGACGTCCTCGAGCAGGAAGCCCTTGCCCGGGATCCACGGGTCGATGTTGATCGTCGCGAGGTCGACGGGCGCGAGGTCGGGCGCGGTCGCCGGGTCGCGCCCCAGGACGGGGATGTGCGCGACGCGCTCGGCCGGGTCGTCGACCGTGTACGCGCCGAGCGTCGGGTTCACGACGAGGTCGGTCGCGGCGCGCACGCGCCGGATCGCGTCGCCGAAGATCGCCGCGTCGCTCGAAGGCGCGCCCGTTCCGGGCGCGCGCGCGTGGAAGTGCAGGACGGCGGCGCCGGCCTCGCGCGCCTCCGCCGCGTCGCGCGCGATCTCCTCGGGCGTCCACGGCACGTTCGGGTTCGCGTCGCGCATCGCGAACTCGTTGCAGCGCAGCTCGACGACGACCTTGCGCCCGCTCATCGCGCGGCGCTCACGCGAGGCCGTAGAGCGCGGCCGCGTTGTCGTGCAGCACCTTCTGGATCGTGTCCTCGGGAAGCCCGCCGAGCGCCTTCTCGGCGTAGTCGGCCGCGTGCGTCGCCCAGCCGTCCGAGAGGCTCGGGTACTGGCACGTCGGGTGCGGGAAGTCCGTCTCCCACAGGATGTTGTCGGGGAACAGCTCGAGCGCACCGCGCAGGCCGTCGTTCTCGAACCAGAAGCAGCCGTAGATCTGGCGGCGGAAGTACTCGCTCGGCAGCAGGTCGAGCTCGGGATGCTCCTTGCGCACCTGGCTGTTCACCCACTGCCAGTCCGCCATCTCGAGATACGACTGCAGCCAGCCGACGCCGCTCTCGACCGACACCATCTTCAGGTTCGGGTAGCGGTGGCAGACGCCGCCGAAGATGAGGTCGGCGATGCACTGCGTGTTCTGCATGAAGATGAGCGACGAGACGCGCGCGAAGTTGCGCCGGGTGCCGAGGTTCGCGCGGTCCTGGATGAGCTCGGAGATGTCGCCCGCGCCGATGTGGAAGCTGATCGGGAGGCCCGCCTCGTCGGCGGCCGCCCAGAACGGGTCCCAGTGCGCGTCGCACAGCGGCGGCTGGCCGAAGTCCGTCGGCACCGAGCACGCGAGCACGGCCTTGTGGCCGATCGACGCCGCGCGCTGCACCTCCTTCACGCACGCCGCGACGTCCCAGAACGGCATCGCGGCGACCGGAACGAGGCGGCTCGCGTCGGCGCTGCACCAGTCGACGAGGAAGTCGTTGTAGGCCTGCACGCACTCGAGCATGAGCGCGGGCTCGCCGAGCTTGAGGAAGCCGCCGCCGCCGAATCCGCCGACGTTCGGATAGAGCACCGACGCGTAGATGCCCTCGGAATCCATGTACGCGAGGCGCTCCTTCGCGTCGTACGAGCTCTTCGGGATGTCGTCGAAGCCGAGCGGACAGTCGGGGAACGAGCCGTCGAAGCCCGCCATCGTCGTGAAGCCGGGCCCGCCCGCCATCTGGTCGCGGATGAACCACAGGTCGCGGCCGTCGACGCGCTTCACGTGCGGCACCGCGTCGCCCCACTTGCTCGACACGCGCGACGTCCAGACGTCGGGCGGCTCGGTCACGTGCGTGTCGGTGTCGATGGCGCGGACGCGGTCGAAGATGCGCGAAGGGGCGGCGCTCATGGCGGGTCTCCCGGTGGGGCGTGGTGGGTGGAGCGCGCCCATCCTACCACCCGCGCGGTCCGCGCCGCGCGCGTCCCGGAGCGCCGGATCGCCGCCGGATCGCCGCGCGACGCTACGCTCGCCGCCGGTCGCGCGTCCCAGCGCGGCCGCGCGCGGAGGCAGACACGCCATGGGACGCGACGTCCGGACTCCGATCGGCGCGCTCGGGCGCCGCGCCTTCCTCGTCGGCGCCGGCGCGGGTGTCGGCTGGCTCGCGACGCGCGGGCTCGGCGCGCTCGCGCCCTCCGGCTCGCCCGCCGCGGCTCCGCGCGACGCCGGCGCGTTGCTCCGCGCGCTCGTCGCCTCGATGCGGCCCGACCAGCGCGCGCTCGCGCTCTTCCCCGCCGACCATCCGTCGCGCGAGGTCGCGAACACGGTGAGCTTCCTGGCGCGTCCGCACGTCGGCGAGCTCTTCGATGCGCAGCAGCGCGCGTGCATCGACGCGCTCGTCGACGCGTCGCTCAGCGCGCGGGGGCGCACCGACATGGCCGCGACGCTCGCGCTCGAGGGTCGCGTCGGCGCGTCGGTGCTCGCGATCTACGGCGACCCGCTCGAGGGCCGCGCGCAGGCCGTCGTCGCCGGCGGGCACTACACGCTGCGCGCGGGCGACGACGGTCGCGGCGGCGCGCTCGCCTACGGCCAGCAGGTGGGCAACGGCCGCCACCGCGTCGCGGGCAACGCGTTCGCGCGCCACGGCGACGCGGCGAATCGGCTGATGGCGGCGCTCGGCGCACCGTCGCGCGCCCGGGCGATCCGCGCCGACGCGCCGGACGAGTTCCTGCTGCAGCCGCTCGGCGAGGGGGAGGTCTTCCCCGGCGTCGCGCGCGCGTCGCTCGACGGCGCGGCCGCGGACGCGTTCGACGCACTGGTCGCCGAGGTGCTCGGAACCTTCGCGCCCGATGCGGGCCGGCGGGTCGACACCGCATCGCTCGCGTTCTCGGTCTTCGCGCGCCACGGCTACTGGCCCGATCGCGTCGCCTTCGCCGACGCCGCGCCGCGCGAGCGCACCGCGCGCGGCGAGCCGTACTGGCAGGTGTGGCGCGTCGAAGGGCCGGGTGTCGTGATCCACTTCCAGGGCTTCCCGCACGTCCACGCCTACGTGCAGGCGACGGACCCCGCGTTCGCCGCCGTCGGCGAGCGCGTCGCGCGTCTCGACGCGCCGCTCGCCGGCGACGCGATGCGCGCGGCGCGCGAGGCCGCCATGCGGCGCGCGACGGGCGAGGCGCTCGCCTTCCAGCGCGCCGAATCGCTCGGGCGGCTCGCGGCGGGCGACGTCACGACGGGCCAGCTCTACACGCTCGAGCCGTTCGGCAACCGGATCGTCGTCGCGACGATCGACGGGCGCGCGATGGCGTCGCCCCTGCGCGAGCGGCTCGCCGCCGCGAGCGCCGGCGCGATCGACCCCGCGCGCAGCTACCGCGTCGCGACCGACGAGTACGCCGTGTCGCTCGCCGACGGGTTCGGCGTGCCTTCGCGGGTGGACGTCCACGGCGTCGAGGTGCGCGAGGCGCTCGTCGCGCACGCGCGCGCCGGCGGGCTCGCATAGCCGCGGGTGTGCGCCGACGCGGCGCGACCGCGTTGCTAGGCGAAGACGTCGAGCACGCGGCCCAGCATCTCCGAGGTCGCGCCGAGCACGCGCAGCGAGGCGTGGAACTGGTGGCCCGCGAGCATCTGCTCGACGAGCTCGCCCGCGAGGTCGACCTCCTCGGGCGCGGCGGCGGGCACGGCGCGGGCGACGGAGCCTCCGCCCTCGAGCGTCGACTGCACGACGCGGAGCGGCCGGAAGCCTTCGGTCGCGAAGTTCGCGACGTCGTGCGCCGACGCGGCCATGCGCGTCTGCGCGCTCTGCATCCCGGAGAGGGCGATCGAGAGGGCGTCCATGGCCCGCACCGATCGGCACCGGAGCCGGCGGACTCGAGCGCGCAGGCGCGGGCACGGCGCGTGCGGACGTCGCGCTGCGCGGGCGCTGCGCGCGTGACGCACGAGGCGTCGCGCCGCGCGACGGTCCGCGCCGCGCCGCAGGTCAGGCGCCGCGCTGCGCGACGATCACCGCGCTCGACCCGACCGGTGCGGCGCGCTCCGCCGCGAAGCCGCTGCGCGCGAGCAGCGCGAGCGCGCCGGCCACCTCGTCGCCCGAACGGCTGAGCGCGTTCGGCAGCCAGGCGGGCGGCCTGCGCGCGTGGTCGCGCAGCACGAGCACGAGGCGTCCGCCCGGTCGCAGCACGCGGTGGATCTCGCGCGCGGTGGCGTCGGGGTCGGGCCAGAACTGGAACGAGTGCAGCGCGGCGACGCCGTCGAACGCGGCGTCGGGCCACGGGAGCGGCGCGTCGGCGCACTCGCGCAGGTCGAGCCGATCGCCCGCGTCCCGGCATCCGCGCCGCGCGCGCGCGACCTCGACCATCGTCGGTGTGGGGTCGACGCCCGCGACCGCGACGCCGTCCGCGGCGCCGAGCAGGAGCTCGACGAGGCGTCCCGTGCCGAAGCCGATCTCGAGGAAGCGCTCGCCGCGGGCGGGTGCGAGGTGCGCGAGCGCGGCGCGGTAGGCGCGCGCGTTGAGGCGCTCCATCACGACGCCGAACCAGCGTCCGCGCCTCCCCTGCGGTCGCATCGCGAGCGGCGCCGCGCGCAGAGCGTCCTTCGCCATGGCTCCTCCGGCGTGCGCGCCGTGCGCGGCCTCAGTAGGCGGCCGCGACGATCGCGGCGTGTGTCCAGACCGCGGCGGCGGCCAGGGCCGCGAGCGCCGCGATCGACGTCCACTCGAGCGCGGCGACGACGGGCGACGCGCGTCCGACGCGCCGGCGCAGGTGCGAGCGATGCCACAGGACGAGCAGCGGCGAGAGCATCGCGACGTCGACGTTGACGGGCGGGGCGAAGCCGCCGACGAGCAGGCGCCCGCCCGTGTCGATCGCCGTCACGAGCGCGGCGCCGACCATCGCGGTCGCCACCATGCGCGCGGCGGCGGGGCCGCTCGCGGCGGCGTGCGGTGCGACGGGCGCGCCGCCGTCGAGCGCGTCGACGGCGCGCGACGCGGTGCGCGCGATGCCGGCGATCGGTCCGGCCGCCGTCCACGCGACCGCGCGCGCGAAGAGCGACACCGCGGCGGCGCGCTCGCGCCGCTCGCGCACTGCGCGGAGCGACGCGGCGACGGCCGTCGTCGCGGCGGCGGCGGCGAGGATCGAGCCGCCGGCCGGCGTCGCGCGCGACAGGTCGCCCAGCATCCACGCGACGGCCGCCGCGACGGCGTCGCGGCGCTCCTGCGCGAGCACGAACGCGAACGCGATCGACGCCGCGGCCGCGCCGACGACGAGTGCGATCGCGAGGTTCGCGGCGCGCGAAGGGCGGTCGAGCCGGCGCACGAGCGCCCACGCCGCGAAGCCCGCGAGCACCGCGGCCCCGAGGAATGCGAGGAGTGCGAATGCCGGCGGTGCGAACGCCGCTGCGGCGAGCCCTGCGCCGCTCGCCGCGCCGACGACCGCGAGCGTCTCGACCTCGGCGAGCGCACCCTGGGCGCGGCGACCGGCGTCGAGTCGCCCCGCGACGCCGAGCAGCGCACCGCACGCGGCACCGACGAGCACGCGGCCCGCGTTGACGAAGGCCGCGAGGCCGAACGCGTAGGCGGGGGCGCCCGCCGCGTCCGTCGCGCTCGCGTCGACGAGCGCGAGCCGGAAGGACGCGACCGCGCACGAAGCGACCACGCACGCGCATCCCACGGAGATCGCGATCGCGCGCAGCGGGGACGAGGACGGCGCGCGGGGCGCGAGCGCCGACGGCGGCCGCGCGCGCGGCGCGTCGGGTCGCACAGGGGCGTTCGGCGGCCCGGCCATGCGCGAACCGTACAGCGCCGTCGGGACCGCTGCTCTAGAGTGCGCCGCGCGCCGGCGGGGCGTGCCCCGAAGTGGGCCGGCCGAACGAGAGAGGTGCCGACATGGCGGGGTCTGCAGCGGGACGAGGCGTGCGGGATTCGTGGGCTCGCGCGGTGCGCGCCGTGCGCGCGGCTCGCGGCGGGGTGGCGCTCGCCGCCGTCGGTGCGGCCCTCGCACTCGCTCCCGCCGCGGCGCGCGCTGCGGTGAGCGAACCCGATGCGACGTCGCGGAGCGGCTTCTACCTCGGCCTCGGCGCGAGCTATGCGGTCGAGAACTTCTCGCTCACGAGCGACGACCTCGGCATGACGGCGATCCTCGGGCCGGGGGTCGACCCGAACTACGACGACAGCCAGGGCGTCGACGTCCAGATCGGCTGGCGCGCGCGGCCGTGGCTCGCGGTCGAGTTCCTCTACGGCTTCCTCGAGGGCTTCGACTCGACGGCGGGCGTGCCCTCGACCGAGATCGACTCGCACCTCGTCACGCTCAACGCGAAGCTCTTCCCGTGCGGCGGGCGCATCCAGCCGTACGGCCTGTTCGGGATCGGCACGCACATCATCAACTCCGAGGTGCTCGACCCGGCCGTGCGCAAGCCCTTCGAGACCGACGCGGGCTTCGTGACGCGCGTCGGCGGCGGCATCGACTACTACGCGACCGACCACTTCGTCGTCGAGCTCGAGGGGGCGTACATGCAGGGCTCGGGCGGCATCGTGAAGGACGCCGAGTTCGGCGCCTTCGGTCTCCACTTCCTCTATCGCTTCTGAGCGCTCCGCGCGCGGTTCGACCATCCGGAGGGCCCACGGCATGCGACGCCTCGAGAACCAAGTCTCGCTGATCACGGGCGCCGCGGCCGGCATCGGGCGCGCGACGGCGGAGCGCTTCGCCGCCGAGGGCGCGACGCTGCTGCTCTGCGACGTCCAGGACGAGGGGCTCGCCGAGACGGCCGACCGGTGCCGCGCGGCGGGCGCGGAGGCGAAGGCGCTCCACTGCGACGTCGGCAGCGACGCGCAGGTCGACGCCGCCGTCGCCGCCGCGGTCAAGCACTTCGGCCGGCTCGACTCGCTCTGCAACATCGCCGGCATCCTGAAGTTCGAGCACACGACCGATCTCGCGACCGAGGACTTCCAGCGCATCCTCGACGTGAACCTCGTCGGCACGTTCCGCATGTGCCGCGCGGCGCTCCCGCACCTGCTCGCGACCAAGGGCGCGATCGTGAACACCGCGTCGACGGCCGGGATCATGGGCCTGCCCTACGGGCAGGCCTACGGCTCGAGCAAGGCCGGCGTGATCGGGCTGACGCGCTCGCTCGCGGTCGAGTACGGCGGCCGCGGCGTGCGCGTGAACGCCGTCTGCCCGGGCTCGATCTCGACGGCCATGGGCACGCCGCGCTTTCCGAAGGGCGTCGAGATGAAGCTCCTCCTGCGCGCGGACTCGCTCGACGGCGCGCGCGGCCCCGAGGTCGTGGCCTCCGTGATCGCGATGCTCGCGTCGGTCGACGGCATCCACATCAACGGCGAGACGATCCGCATGGACGGCGGCGCACTCGCCTGATGCCGCTCGCGCGCCGCGCGCCCGCCGGCGTCGCGCTCGCGCTCGCCGTCGCGGGCGCGTTCGCGATCCGCGAGCTCGGGCTCGGCGTCACGCGCGACGGCGCGCACTACCTCGAGGTCGCGTTCGCGCTCGCGCACGGCGTGCCCACGCTCGGCAACGCCGCCTATCCGATCGGCTACTCCGCGCTCGTCGCGCTCGCGATGCAGGCGGAGCCGTTCGCGATGGACGCGGCCGCGCTCGTCGCGCAGGCGTCCTTCCTCGCGACGCTGCTCGCTGCGGCGGGCCTCCTCGGATGCGCCGCGGCCCCGCTCGGGCCGCGGGCGGGCGCGCTGCTCGCGTCGCTCGGCGTCGCCGTCGTCGCGACCTGCCCGCCGCTCGTCGAGCTCGTGCTCCACGCGCTCTCGGACGCGCCGTTCGGCGCGCTCGTCGCCCTCCACGCGTTTGCGCTCGCGCGGCACGCGCTCGCGCGCGCGTCCGGGGAGCGCGGAGCCGACCGGTGGCTCGCGGCGGCGGCGCTCGCGCTCGGGCTCGCCGTCGTCGTCCGCGTCATCGGCTACGCGCCGCTCGCCGTCTTCACGCTCTACGTCGCGCTCCGCGCGCGCGACGAGCTGCGCGCGAGCGGCGGTGCCGCGCGCGCCCGCGCGCTCGCGCGCCTCGCCGGCCTCCACGCGCTCGCCTGGGCGCCCGTCGTCGCGATCGGGGTCGGGCACGCGTTCTCGGGAAGCCGCGTGCACGGCGATCGCGGCGGCTCGACCGAGCCGCTGCGGCTCAACCTCGAGCGCGCGGCGGCGACCTTCCCGCACGATCTCGGGTGGCCGCTGCTCGCGCTCGTCGTCGCCGCGCTCGCGCTGCTCGCCGCGCCGCGCGCGCGGCGTTCGGACGCGACGGCGCCCGCGCGCTGGGCGGGTGCGCACTTCGCCGCGTACGTCGTCGCGATCGTCGCGGCGGCGACGTGGACGAAGGTGTCGCCGGTCGGGTCGCGCTTCTTCGCGCCGTACTACGCGCTCGCGCTGGCGCCGGTGTGCGCGTTGCCGGCGCTCGTCCCGCTCGCCGCGCCGCGCGCGCGGCGCGCGGCGATCGCGCTCGTCGCGTGCGTGCTCGCCGGCACGGCAGTGTGGAACGCGCGCGGGCTCGCGCGCATGCTCGCGGGCGTGCGCGCGGTCGAGTCGGACGCGCTCACCTACCACGACCGCCTCGGCTTCGCGCGCAGCTCGGGTGTGCCCGCCGTGCGCGCACTCCTGCGCGAGATCGCGGCGGCGCCGCAGGGCGTCGCGATGACGGTGGTCGCGCCGCTCTGGAACGGCGGGCACCACGCCGCGCTCGCGCGCACGCTCCTCTTCCGCCGCGTCGCGGTCGCTTCTCCGGGGGAGGGCGCGCGCTTCGCGCGCATCGACGCCGAGCACTTCGCGCTCGCGCTCGAGGGCGGCGGCGCGCTCCGCTACGTGGACCTTCCCGTCGGGCCGAGTGCGAGCGACGCGCTCGGCCCGGAGACCGCACTCGGCGCCGCCGCGCGCGTCCTCGCGCGCGACGGCCTCGCCTCGCTGTGGGTGCTCGCGCCGCGCGCCGTCGACCCGCTCGCGCACGTGCGCGAGATCGCGGGAGCGCCGCTCGCGATCGGCGCGAGGCGCGAGGCGGGCGCCTACCGCGCGCACCGCATCGACCTCGTTCAGCCGAGCGGCGCGTCCGTCTCCCAGTGACGCGCGACGCGCGCGGCCAGCGCGCGCAGGTTGCGGGCGAGCGCCGGGCGCGCGAGCGGCTCGAGCGCGCGCCCCGCGACGCCGAGCGGGAAGCGCACCGTCATCGCGAGGCGGATGCGCGTACCCCGCGCGCCCTCGTCCGGCGCGATCGCGTAGCGGAAGCGCGCTTCGCGGAAGGGCCAGGGCGGCCGCTCGCCGCGATGCAGCACCAGCGTGAAGCCGCGTCCTTCGTCCCACTCGACGACCGTCTCGTGCATGTCGCCCGCGCTGCCGTGCGCGATGCGCGTCGTGCCGAGGCCCTCGCGCGCGTCGGTCGCGAACGAGACGTCGGTCACGCCCGGGACGTAGTGCTTCGCGCGCTCGAGCTCGCGCAGCCGGGCCCAGCACGCGTCGGTCGCGAGGTCGGTGTGCGCGGTGCCTTCGACGGAGAGCGTCACGCGTCGCGGTCGCCGGCGGCGAGCTCGGCGGCGGCGCGGGCGTCGAGCTCGGCGCGGATGCGCGCGTGCTCGCGCTCGTCGAGCGAGTAGCGGAGGAACGCCGCGCCTCCGATCCCGTAGCCGAGGATCGGCAGGCCGCCGTTCAGGAAGCGCATGACGTCCTTCACGCCCTCGGTCTGCGCCGCGTTCGCGACGTAGCCCGACGCGTCGAGCGCGACGCCGACGACGAAGGCCATGATCCCGCCCGCGAGCTTCGACATGAAGCCCCACGCGGCGAAGTACGAGCCTTCCTTGCGCTCGCCCGTCACGTACTCGTCATAGTCGACGACCTCGGCCTTCAGCGTGTAGCCGAGCGTGTTGCCGCACGCGCCGGCCGAGCCCGCGAGCACCGACGAGATCGCCATCCATGCGACGTCGTCGGCCCCGAGGAAGAGCAGCATCCCGTAGCCCACGCCCGACTGCACCATCGCGAAGAGCCACAGGCGCCGCTTCTCGAAGCGCCGCGAGAGGAGCACCCAGAGCGGCACGCCGAGCAGCCCCATCCCCATGTAGAGCCCGAGCATCGCGGGCACGACGTCGGGACGTTCGAGCACGTAGCGGATCGTGTACGGCACGAGCACGCCGATGCCGGCCGTGCCGAGGCTCTCGATGAAGAAGACGAAGAGCAGCAGGCGCGCGTGCGGGTTCGCGAGCACGTCGCGCATGGCGCGGAAGGCGTCGTTGCCGCCGCGCCCGGCGTAGTGCGCGCGCTCGCGCGGGAGCGTTCCGACGCCGATCCCGACGGCCACGAGCGTCGCGACGGCGGCGCCGAGCGCGAGCTCGGCCGGCCCCTGCGCCCCCCAGTCGAGGCGCGTGATGACCGCGCCGCCGAGCACGCCGCCGCCGAGCATGCCGAACGTGCGCAGCAGCTGGCGGCTCGCGAAGAGCCGGTTGCGCGCGCCCGCCTCGCTCGAGAGCTCGGCCCCGAGTGCCATGTGGGGCACGTCGAAGACCGTGTAGGCCGTGTAGAAGCCGAACACCGCGACGGTGATCCACGCGACGAGCGCCATTCCCCCGAGCCCGGCGGGCGGGCTCCACGCCATCAGCGAGAACACGGAGAGCGGGAGCGCCGACGCGAGCAGCCACGGGCGGCGGCGCCCGAAGCGCGTGCGCGTGCGGTCGCTCAGGTTCCCGATGATCGGGTCGGACACCGCATCCCACGCGCGCGAGAGCAGGAAGACGGTGCCGATCGCGCTCGCGCTCGCGCCGAGCACGTCGGTCGCGTAGTTCATGTAGAGCGTGAGGAGCGTGATCAGCGAGAACTGGACCGGGAGGCTCGAGAAGCCGTAGCCGAGCACCGCGCTCCACGGCACGTCGACCGATGCGGCGGGAGTCCGGGCGACGTCGGCGGCGTTCGACACGCGCGCATTCTGCACGCGCGCGCCGCCCCGCGGCTAGCGAATCGCGGCCTCGCGCAGCACGGGCTCGAGCACGGGCCACAGCCGCTCGGCGATCACGCGGTGGCCTTCGGCGGTGGGATGGATCCCGTCGGCCTGGTTGAGCTTCCGACTCGCGGCGACGCCGTCGAGCAGGAACGGGACGAGCGTGGCGCCGAACTCCCGTGCGAGCGCGGGAAACGCCGCGTCGAAGCGCCGTCCGTAGTCGGGGCCGAGGTTCGGCGCGGCGCGCATGCCCGCGACGACGAGGCGCGCGTCGGGATGCGCGCGCCGCGTGCGCGCGAGGATCTCGGCGAGGTTCGCGCGCATCGCGTCGACGTCGAGCCCGCGCAGCATGTCGTTCGCACCGAGCTCGAGGACGAGCACGGCGACGGGAAGGCGCAGGAGCCAGTCGATGCGGCGCAGCCCGCCGGCCGAGGTGTCGCCGCTCACGCCCGCGTTCACGACCTCGAGGTCGAGCCCGAGGTCGTCGATCCGCTCCTGGATGCGCGCGGGGAAGGCCTCGTCCTCGCCGAGCCCGTAGCCGGCGGTGAGGCTCGTCCCGACGAACAGCACGACGGGGCGCTGCGGCGCGCTCGCCGACGCGGGCGCCCCCGCCTCGCTCGCCGCGGCCGCGGAGAGCGCGTCGCGCTCGCCGCAGCTCGCGAGCGCGGCACACGCCGCGAGCGCCGCGGCGGCGCGCAGGGAGCCGCGCGCGAATGCACGGCCCGGCGCGAGCCAGTACCGTCCCCGCCGCCGCGCGGCGCGCGCTGCGCTCTCCGAACGAAAGGCCGGGTGCATCGCGGATGATCGTCGCTCGCCACCTGACCCAGCGCTACCCGCGGTCCGCACCCGCGCCGCCGCTCACCGTGCTCGACGACGTCGACCTCGAGATCGCCGACGGCGAGGTCGTCGTCGTGCTCGGGCCATCGGGCAGCGGGAAGACGACGCTGCTCGGCCTGCTCGCCGGCCTCGACCGCCCGAGCGAGGGCGAGGTCGAGCTCGACGGCACGGCGCTCGGCGCGCTCGACGAGGACGCGCGCGCGCGCCTGCGCGCCGAGCGCGTGGGCTTCGTGTTCCAGAGCTTCCAGCTGATCGAGACGCTGACCGCGCTCGAGAACGTGCTCGTGCCGCTCGAGCTGCTGCCGCGCGAGCGCGCCCTCGCGCCCGCGGCGGCGCGCGCGCGCGCGACGGAGCTGCTCGAGCGCGTCGGCCTCGGCGCGCGGCTCCACCACCACCCCGTCGAGCTCTCGGGCGGCGAGCAGCAGCGCGTCGGCATCGCGCGCGCCTTCGCGAACGAGCCGCGCGTCCTGTTCGCCGACGAGCCGACCGGCAACCTCGATCGCGACACGGGCCTCGAAGTCGCGAGCCTGCTCTTCGAGCTCAACCGCGAGCGCGGCACGACGCTCGTCATCGTCACGCACGACCTCGAGCTCGCGGCCCGCGCGACGCGCGTCGTGCACCTGCGCGGCGGGCGGGTCGAGCGCATCGAGCGCGGCGGCGCGCCCGGCGGCGCCGCGTGAACGCGCGCTTCGCGCTCGCGATGGCGCGGCGCGAGCTCCGCGCGGCGCGCCGCCGCTTCGCGCTGTACGGCGCCTGCATGGCGATCGGCATCGCTGCGATCGTCGCGCTGCACTCGCTGCGCACGTCCGTCGACGCCGCGATCGACGCGCAGTCGCGCTCGCTGCTCGGTGCGGACGTGCGCATCACGAGCCGCGCGCCCATCGAGGGCGAGCTCGCCGATGCGTTCGGCGAGCTCGAACGCGAGCACGCGAAGGCGCCGGCCGCGCGCGTCCTGCGCTTCGGCACGATGGCGCTCGCGCCGCGGACGGGGCGGACGCGGCTCGTCGACGTGCACGCCGTCGAGGGCGGCTTCCCGTTCTACGGCGCGGTCGAGACCGAGCCGCCCGGCGCGTGGGCGCGCATCGCGGGCGGGGCGCGCGACGCCTTCGGCGACCCGTCCGCCGCCGGCGACGCGCCGCTCGAGGCGATCGTCGACCCGAGCCTGCTCGTGCAGCTCGATGCCGAGCTCGGCGACGAGATCGCGCTCGGCGACGCGCGTTTCGTCGCGCGCGCGACGGTGCGACGCGCGCCGGGCGGGTTCGGGCTCGCGACACAGGCCGCCCCGCGCCTGTTCATCGCGCGGCGCGACGTCGCCGCGACGGGGCTCGTCACGTTCGGCAGCCTGGTCGAGCACATCGTCTATCTCGCGATCGAGCGCGCGCCGCTCGACGCGTGGCTCGACGCGCACGGTCCCGCGCTCGAGGCGGCGCGCCTGCGCGTGCAGACCGTGCAGCGCTTCCGGCGCGAGCTCTCGGGCGGCTTCGACCGCCTCGCGCGCTTCCTCGGTCTCGTCGGGCTCGCCGCGCTCGCGCTCGGCGCGATCGGTGTCGCGTCGGGCGTGCGCGTCTTCGTGCGCGAGAAGCTCGACGCGGTCGCCGTGCTGCGCGCGCTCGGCGCGCGCCCGCGCGACGTCGTCGCGACCTACGCGCTGCTGGCGGTCGCGTTCGGGCTCGCGGCCGGCGCGGCGGGCGTGCTCGCGTGCGCGCCGCTCGTCGCGCTCGTCCCGCGCTTCATCGCGAGCGCGCTGCCCGAGCTGCCGGTGGCGATCGACTTCGCGCTCTCGCCGCGCGCGGTGGTGGCGGGCCTCGGGCTCGGGCTCGCGGCGACGGGTGTCTGCGCGCTCGGGCCGCTCGTCGACGTCGCGCGCGTCGAGCCGCTGCGCGCGCTGCGGCGCGACTTCGCGGCGGCGGGCGAGGGCGCGCCGCGCGCGGGGCGCATCGCGCTCGCGCTCGTCGCGGGCGCAGCGGTGCTCGGCGCGTCGCTCTGGCAGGCGCCGAGTGCGCGCGTCGGGCTCGGGTTCGCGGCGGGTCTCGGTGCGGCGGTCGCGGCGCTCGCGCTCGCGGCGCGGCTCGCGATGCGCGCGGTGCGCGCGCTCGCGCCCGAGCGCGCGCCCTACTGGCTGCGGCAGGGCGTCGCCAACCTGTTCCGCCCGCGCAACCACACGCTCGCGACGACCGTCGCGATCGGCTTCGCGCTCTTCCACCTCGTCGCGCTGCGGACCGTGCAGCACAGCCTGCTCGCCGACCTCGCCGCGGACGACACCGCGAGCCGCCCGAACCTCGTGCTGTTCGACGTGCAGCGCGACCAGGGCGACGAGGTCGCCGCGTTCCTCGAAGGGCGCGGCGCGCGCGTGCTCGAGCGCGCGCCGCTCGTCTCGGCGCGGCTCGCGGCGTTCCGCGGCCGCCGCGCGACCGACTGGCTGCGCGAGCCCGACCTCCACCGCGAGCTGCGCTGGGCACTCGGGCGCGAGTACCGCCTCACGTATCGCGACGATCTCCGCGACACCGAGCGCATCGTCGCGGGAACGTGGTGGGAGCCGGGCGCGCGCTTCGCGCCCGACGCGCTGCCCGTCTCGCTCGAGGAGGACCTCGCGCGCAGGCTCGGCGCCGGGCTCGGCGACCGCGTGACGTGGGAGGTCCAGGGCGTCGACGTCGACACGGTCGTCACGAGCGTGCGCGAGGTCGATTGGGGGCGCATGGCGACGAACTTCTTCGTCGTGGTGCCGCCGGCCGTCCTCGAGCGGGCGCCGCAGTCGGCCGTGCTGCTCGCGCGCCTCGAAGGCGCGGACGAGCGCGCCGAGCTGCAGCGCGACCTCGTGGCGCGCTTTCCGAACGTCTCGGCGATCGACGCGACGGCGATCCTCGGCGTGCTCGACGCGGCGATGCGGCAGGTGGAGACGGCCGTGCGCGCCGTCGGCGCGTTCACGCTCGCGGTCGGGCTGCTCGTGCTGCTGGCGGCCGCGGGCGCGGTGCGCGGCGAGCGGGCGCGCGAGGCGGCGCTGCTTCGGGTGCTCGGCGCGTCGTCGCGCACGCTCGCGCGCATCGCGGCGACCGAGGCGCTCGCGCTCGGCGCGCTCGCGGCCGGTGTCGGCACGGCGCTCGCGCTCGCGGGCGCGTGGGCGCTCGTCCGCGGCGTCTTCGAGGCGCCGTTCTCGGTGCCGTGGGCGGAGGTCGCGCGGCTCGCGCTCGGCACGCTCGCGGCGACGGCGCTGCTCGGCGCGGCGGGCGGAGGACGGCGCGGGCGGCGCGCGAGCCCGCGCGCCCTGCAGCGCGCCGCGCTCGCGTCGCGCTAGCCCGGACCCCGGCCCCGGCCGCGATCGGATCGCGCGTCGCGCCCGCCCGTTGTCACGCGCCGCGCGCGCGACGCACAATGCGCCGCCGCCGCCCCGGGCGCGGCGCAGGAGGACCCCGTGAGTCGTCGCTACATCCGCATCGAGAAGCCCCGGCCGCACACGACCGTCATCGTGATGGACCGGCCCGAGCGCATGAACTCGATGTCGTTCGAGCAGATGGTGCCGCTGCACGAGGCGATCGAGGAGGTCGCCGCCGACAACGACTGCCACTGCGTCGTGCTCACGGGCACGGGGCGCGGCTTCTGCTCGGGCGCGGACACGCAGGGCGGCGAGCCGCCGCCCAACATCGCCGGCATGACGCTCACGCGCATCGCGACGCGCTCGATGACGATCCTCGCGGATCTCGTGCCCGCGCTGCGGCGCATGCCCCAGCCGGTGATCGCGGCGATCAACGGCGCGGCGATCGGCGGGGGCATGTGCCTCACGCTCGGGGCCGACGTGCGCATCGCGGGCGAGTCCGCCTACTTCCGCGCGGCGGGCATCAACAACGGGCTCACGGCGACGGAGCTCGGGCTCTCGTTCCTGCTGCCGCGCGCGATCGGCACGTCGCGTGCGTTCGAGATCATGCTCTCGGGGCGCGACGTCGACGCGCGCGAGGCCGAGCGCATCGGGCTCGTGTCGCGGACGGTGCCCGACGCGGAGCTGCTCGACGCCGCGCTCGACATGGCGGACCGGATCAACGGCTGGAGCACGCACGGCGTGCAGCTCACGAAGCGCATGATGTGGGCCGGGCTCGAGACGGGGAGCCTGGCGGCCGCCGTCGAGCTCGAGAGCCACACGCAGCTCTACATCCGGCTCACGACCCAGAACTTCGAGGAGGCGGTGCGGGCGCGCAAGGAGAAGCGCCCGCCCGCGTTCCGGGACTGAGCCCGCGGCCGCGCGCGAAGCGCGCGGCCGCGGGCCGCAGGCGTGCGGCCTAACGAGCGCCCGGCGCGAACGTGACGGGCATCTTCCAGAAGCCGCGGAAGAACTCCGACTGGATGCGCTCGATGCCGCCGCGGTCGACCTCGTAGTCGGGGATGCGGCGCATCACCTCCTCGAGCAGCGCGCGGCCCTCGAACTTCGCGACGTGGTGTCCGAGGCACATGTGCTGGCCGGCGCCGAACGACAGGATGCGCGGCGCGCGCCGGTCGACGTCGAAGCGGTCCGGGTCGGGGAACTCGCGCTCGTCGCGGTTCGCCGAGCCCCACAGGAACATGATCGCCGAGCCCGCCTCGAGCTTCTGGCCGTGCAGCTCGAAGCCCGTCGCGATCGTGCGGCCGAGCATGTGCGTCGGCATGTCGTAGCGGAGCGCCTCGTGGAACGCGTGCGGCAGCAGCTCGGGGTCGGCCGCGCAGCGCGCGCGCTGGTCGGGGTTCTCCCAGAGCCGGCACAGCGTCGCCGAGAGGATCTTCGGGAACGTCTCGGTGCCCCCGATGATCATCATGTTCAGGTGGATCGCGATGTCCTTCGCGTCCTGCTTGCGCTCGAGCAGGTCCTCGCGGAGGAGCTTCTCGAGCACGGTGTCCTCGGGCGCGCCCTGCTTCTCGGCCCGGCGCGCGAGGTCGAACAGGTAGAGCCCGAGCTCCTTCTGGTTCTTGAGTCCGATGGCCGTGGTGCCGCGCGTGCCGGGCTCGCGGTGGAAGAAGCCGTTCACCCAGTCCATCACCATGTTGGCGTCCTCGAGCGGGATGCCGAGCAGCGAGCACGCGGTGCGGACGGCGACGGGGCCGCCGAGGTCGTGCACGGCGTCGGCGCGGCCCTTCTCGACGACGGCGTCGACGGCGTCGCGCGCGAAGTCGCGGATGCGCGGCTCGAGGCGCTTCAGGTACGCGGGCAGGAAGAACGGGTTGAAGTACGAGCGCACCTTCGTGTGCTCGCGCCCGTCGTAGTACGTGAGGTTCGGCGCGCTCGGCGTCTGGTGCGTGAGCAGGTGCGTGGTGGTCGTGCCCTGCTGCGACGTGAAGTTGCGCTGGTCGGTCTCGAGCTTCCAGACGTCCTCGAAGCGCGAGATGAACCAGCAGTCGAACTCCTCGAGATAGTAGGCGGGCGCCTCGTCGCGCAGCTGCTTGTAGACGGGGAACGGATCGTCCCAGATCGTCTCGTCGAACGGGTGGTAGGCGACCATCGGGGTCTTCGGGGCTCCATGTGCAGGGGTGGTCCCGCCCTGCGTACGGGCGGGGCGGCGGCACTCTACCAGCGATCGGGGCGCGACGGACCCCCTCCGCCCCGCGCGCGCGGGTATGCTCCCGGGCCGGCCGCCGCAGGCCCGTCGACGAGGAGCCGCCCCGTGAAGTTCTGCAGCATGATGTCGTTCGTGAACCCGGAGTACTACGTCGAGCTCGCGCAGCTCGCGGAGGCCTGCGGGTGGGACGCCTTCGGTCTCTCGGACCACGTCGTCAACCCGGACGTGATCGAGGCGAAGTATCCGTACAACGCCGACGGCTCGCGCATGTGGGACCACTCCGCGCCGTGGCCCGACGTGTGGGTCGCGACGGCGGCGATGGCCGCGGTCACGAAGCGCCTCGAGTTCATCCAGAGCGTCTACGTGCTGCCGATGCGCGACCCGTTCACGGTCGCGAAGGCGCTCGGCACGGCCGCGCTGCTCTCGCACTACCGCGTGAGCCTCGGCCTCGGGCTCGGCTGGATGAGCGACGAGTTCGAGATCCTCGGCCACTCGTTCGCGCGCCGCGGCGCGCGCGCCGACGAGATGGTCGAGGTGATGAAGAAGCTCTGGACGGGCGGCCTCGTCGAGCACCACGGCGAGTTCTACGACTTCCCGAAGCTCGCGATGAGCCCGGGCATGAAGGGCCCGATCCCGATCGTCGTGGGCGGCATCTCGAAGGCCGCGATGGAGCGCACGGCGCGCATCGGCGACGGCTGGGCGCCCGCGTACCTCACGGTCGACCAGGTGCGCGACGGGCTCGCCTTCATCCGCGAGCGCCAGAAGCACCACGGCCGCGAGGGGCACCCGCTCACCGTCTACACGGCGTGCCTCGACGCCTTCGACATCGACGGCTTCAAGCGCATGGAGGACGCGGGCGTCACGCACCTGGTGACGACGCCGTGGCTCTTCGGCGACCGCGCGATCGACTACAAGGACATCGCGAAGGGCGCGCCGCTCGACACGCTGCGCGCCGGCATCGAGCGCTTCGCGGAATCCGTGATCGCGAAGATGTGAGGCGCGGCGCCGGCCCGCCGGCGCGACGCGCTACATCCAGCTCTCGTCGTCGAGGCCGAGCTCGGGCCACGGGCCCGACGCGATCGGCTGGCAGTTGCCGACGCCCGTGCCGCCGACCGTCGGGTCGACGACCTCGACGCACGTGTCGCGGATCTGGTGGAGGCGGCGCGCCTGCTCGGGCGTCGTGCAGTCGGCGATGTGCTCGCCGTCGACGTGGAGCGCGCCGCGCCACTCGCCGTGGTGGTGGCCGTCGAAGCCGAAGTAGAGCCCCGCGCCGAGGTGCACGCCCGTGTCGCCGAGCACGCGGATCTCGAGCGGGCGCGCGCTCCCGTCGGCCATCGTGCAGCGCAGCCGACCGCCGAGCAGGCGCCGGTTGCGCGGGTCGAAGCGCAGCTCGGGCGCGATGTCGGCGATCGTCTCCTCGCGCCCGTCCGGGTGCTCGATGCGCGCCGTCGTCATGCGCTGCTCGAAGCCGAGCCCCTTGAACCACGTGAAGTGCAGGTGCAGGCCGTACGGCTCGCCCTGGCTCGTGCGCATGAGCACGGGACACCAGATCATCATGAAGCCGACGCCCGGCGGGATGCCCGGCCGCGGCTCGACGTCGGTCGGCGGCGTGCCCACGTCGTACCGCACGCCCCACGAGTGGTCGCGCGTCGACACCCAGCTCGACGCGTCCATCTCCGTGCGCTCGCCGTCGACCTCGATCCAGCCCGAGGCGACGCCGGTCTGGTGGTAGCGGACGAGCTCGGAGGAGATGCGGTAGGCGGCGCGCTGGAGCGTGCGGTCCTCGGGGAAGCAGGGCAGCACGGCTTCGAACTGCCAGTCGAACGCGATCGGCAGCGTGTCGTTGCGCTCGAGCCGGAAGCGCACCTTGCGCAGCGGCTCGACCACCTCGTAGTGGATCGGGCCGATCGACATCGTCGTCGGCTTCGGCGCGAGCGCGCGGCTCGCGCGCACCGTCCACTGCTCGGCGCCGCGCGACACCGCCGCGTACGCGTCCATGACGTTGCGGTTCGTGTACTTGCCGAGGCCGAAGCCGATCTGCAGCCCGCCGTCGCGCGCCATCGCCATCGCGCAGACCTTCTCGGTCCACGCCGGGTCGCTCACGGCCGGCGTCGCGAACGTCTCGGTCGTCTGGTGGATGAACTGCTCGTCCTCGGGGAGGATGTCGCCGATCGGGTTGTTCACGTGAGCGGGCTCCAGCTGCCGTCGAGCAGGCGTTCGAGCGCCGGCCGATGGGGGATCACGGAGTCGGGGTCGTCCGTCCACTGCGACTGGCCGAACGCGATCATGCGCCGCTGGATGCGCGACATGACGATGCCGTGTCGCAGCGCGGCGTAGACGTAGTACCAGACGAGGTCGCGCGGCGTGCGACCACTCGCGCGTTCGTAGGCGGCGGCGGCATTCGGCAGGCGGAGGAAGTCGGGCAGCCCCGTCATCCCCACCGCGACCGCGATGTCCTGGAAGAAGGCGTGCATGAAGCACAGCCAGCCGAGGTCGAGCTCGCGCGGGCCGAGCCCCGCCATCTCCCAGTCGAGGAGCGCCGCCGGCTCGAAGCCGCGGTAGATCACGTTGCCGATGCGCGAGTCGCCCCAGCTGATGACGGGCTCGCTCTCGTGCGCGGGCCAGTGCGCGTCGAGCCACGCGAACGTGCGCTCGAGCAGCGGGTGGCGCACGCCGTCGGCGACGACCCACGCATAGTAGTCGCGCTGGTTCTCCACGTGGCGCTCGAGCGGCGTGTCGCCCTTCACGGGAAAGGCGAGGAAGCCCGCGTCCGCGCGCTCCGCGTCGATCGCGTGCAGCGCGGCCATCGCCTCGACCGTCGAGCGCTCGAGCGTCGCGCGCTCGGCGTCCGACGCCTCGAGCACGAAGCCCGCGAACACGTAGGGCGGGACGTCGGACGGCACGCGCCCCTCGACGCGGTCCATCGCGAGGAAGGGCGCGCCGAGGTGCGCGGCGTCGGTCTCGAGCCAGCGCACGCGCGGCACGGGCACGCCGCCCTGCGCGGCGACGAGCCCGAGCAGCCGGAACTGCGCGGCGAGGTCGTAGGACGGGAACACGGGCACGTCGCGGTGCTGCGGCGCGAGGCGCGCCACGAGCGACAGCGTCTCCTCGCCCGCGTCCGTGCGCACGCGCGCGTCGAACAGCAGCGTGTCGCTCGACATGCCCGAGCCCGACGGGCTCGACAACGCGGGGATCTCGACGGACGCGCCCGCGCCGAGCCGCCCGGCGAGCCACCGCTCGAGCCGCGCGCGCGCCTCCTCCCGGTCGAGCGTCGACCGCTCGACGCTCGTGATCTCGTCGATCGAGGGTGCGCGCTCGTCCGCCGCCACGTCAGCCGAGGCTCAGCACGGTGCGGATGCCGCGGCCCGCGCGCATGTCGTCGAAGCCCTTGTTGATCTCGGCGAGCGGCCGGCGCTGGCTGATCATGCCCTCGAGATCGAGCGCGCCCTTGCGCCAGAGCGCGAGGAAGCGCGGCACGTCGCGGTGGCTGTGGCACGAGCCGAGCAGCGAGCCCGTGAGCTTCTTCTCGTGCGTGAGGAAGAGCGCGGGGATCGGGATCTCGAGCATCATCTCCATCGGCGCGCCGACCATCACCGTCGTCCCGCCGATGCGGCAGGCGTTGATGCAGTCCTGCACGAGCCTCGCCGACCCCGCGCCGTCGAAGCCGTAGTCGACGCCGATGCCGCCCGTGATCTCCTTCGCGCGCGCGACGACGTCGTCCTGCGTCGGGTCGAGCACGTCCGTCGCGCCGAAGTTCGCCGCGTGGTCGCGGCGCTCGGCCACCGGGTCGGACACGATGATGCGCGACGCGCCCGCGAGCCGGGCGCCCTGGACGATCGAGATGCCGATGCCGCCGAGGCCGGTGACCAGCACGGTCGCGCCTTCCTCGACCTTCGCGGTGTTGAGCACGGCGCCGACGCCCGTCTGCACGGCACAGCCGATCACGCACGCGATCTCGAGCGGCGTGTCGTCGGGCACCTTCACGGCGCTGTTCTGGTGCACGACCGTGTAGGCGCCGAAGCCGCCCACGCCGAAGCCGCGGTAGACCGTCTTCCCGCCGCGCGACAGCGGCGACGTGCCGTCCGGGCGCGTTCCCGTCATGAAGCCCTGCGCGTCGACGCACAGCGTCGGCTGCTGGCGCACGCAGTAGTAGCAGTGCCCGCACGGCGGCAGCGGCGTCAGCATCACCTTGTCGCCCTTCGCGAGGCGCGTGACGCCCGGGCCGACCTCCTCGACGACGCCCGCCGCCTCGTGCCCGAGGACGACGGGGACCTGCGCGCCGCCGGGCGTGTCGACCATCGTGAGATCGGAGTGGCAGATGCCGCAGTTCGACACCTTCACGACGACCTCGCCCGTTCCCGGGCTCTCGACGGCGATGTCGTCCGCGATGGACAGGGGCTTCTGATGCTCTTCGAGCAGGGCGGCGCGCATGGTCGTCGCGGACGTCATGGGGTCTCCTGTGTGCCGGCGGTGCGGCCGGGCGGGTGAAGTCGTTCCGTTCGCGGAGTGGGGCGTCTTCGTTCGCTCAGCTCGCCCACACCACGCTCTGCAGCTCGCTGTACGCGTGCAGCCCGAACTCGCCGCCGTCGCGACCGACGCCGCTGCGCTTCGTTCCGCCGAACGGCGCCTCGTGGTTGCGCTGCGTGGTGTCGAGGCCGACGTTGCCCGAGCGGAGGCGGCGCGAGATCGCCATCGCGCGCGCCGCGTCGCGCGAGAACACGTAGTCGTAGAGACCGTACTCCGTCGCGTTCGCGATCGCGATCGCCTCGTCGTCGTCGTCGCACGGGATCGCGACGACCACCGGGCCGAACACCTCCTCGCGCGCGATCCGCATCGAGGGCGGGCCGGTGACGAGCGTCGGCGCCGCGAAGAAGCCGCGCGCGAGCGCCGGCCGCTCGCCGCCGGCGACGACGTCGCCGCCGTCCTCGCGCGCCGTCGCGATCCACGCCTCGATCCGGTCGCGCTGCGCGGCCGAGATCACCGGGCCGACCACGGTCTTCGGGTCGGTCGGGACGCCGACGGGAAGGCCCGCCGCCAGCGCGGCGAGCCCGGCGACCACCTCGTCGAAGCGGCTGCGGTGCACGATCGCGCGCGTCGGCGCCGTGCAGATCTGCCCGCTGTGGAACGTGAACGTCGAGCCGATCATGCGCACCGCGTTCGCGACGTCGGCGTCGTCGAGCACGAGCGCCGCGCCCTTGCCGCCGAGCTCGAGCAGCATGCGCTTCAGCGTGCGCGCGCCCGTCTCGGCGATGCGCGTGCCGACCGACGTGCTCCCCGTGAAGCTCACCATGTCGACGTCGGGCGACGCGACGAGCGCCTCGCCCGTCTCGGGCGTCGAGCCCGTCACGACGTTCACGACGCCGTCCGGGAAGCCCGCCTCGCCGAGCAGCTCGACGAGCCGGAGCACGCCGAGCGGATCCTGCGGTGCGGGCTTCACGACGACCGTGTTCCCCATCGCGAGCGCGGGCCCGAGCTTGCCCGCCATGTTCGTGATCGGGAAGTTGTACGGCGTGATGCAGGCGACGACGCCGACGGGCTGTCGCCGCGCGATCGCGTTGACGACGCCGCCGGGCGCGAGCGGCGTCGCGGGCATCTCCTGCGGTGCGAGCGGGAGCACGTGCGAGTGCAGCGCGCGGCGCGCGTAGTCCTCGAAGCGCGCGATCGCGACCGGGATCTGCATCTGCCGCGCGACGGCCTCCGTGCACCCCGTCTCGGCGATGACGAGCGGGACGAGCGACTCGGCGCGCGCGCGCAGCAGCTCGGCCGCGCGCGCGAGGAGCGCGGCGCGCGCGGCGGGCTCGGTCCGCGACCAGGGCTCGAAGGCGTCGCGCGCGGCGGCGGCCGCGCGTTCGGCCTGAGCCGCCGAGCCCTCGGGCGCGCGACCGACGAGCTCCTCGGTCGCCGGATCGACGACGTCGTAGGTGCCGCGCGCGCCCGGCTCGCGCGCGCCTGCGATCCGCAGCGTGTACGCGGCGTCGCTCACGCGCGCGCTCCGGAAGCAGGGGCGGCCGATGCGCGCGGCGGCGGTGCGAGCGATGCGGTGCGCGTGTCGGCGCCCGGCCGCAGCACGCGGCCGGGCAGGGCGCCCGTCGGACTCCCGTCCTCGAGCGTGCGCACGCCGCCCACCCACACGCCGCGCACGCCGATCGCGTCGGCCGTGAGGCGGCGGCTCGCGCCCGGGAGGTCGTCGCGGAACGCGGGCTCGGCGGCGTCGACGCGTTCGGGGTCGAAGAGCACGAGGTCGGCGACGAAGCCCTCGCGCACGAGGCCGCGGTCGCGCAGGCCGAACAGCTCGGCCGGCTCGCCCGACATCATCGCGACCGCGCGCTCGAGCGGGACGAGGCGCCGCCCGCGCAGGACGTCGCGCAGGAACGCGGTCGGGTAGCTCGAGCCGCACATGCGGTCGAGGTGCGCGCCGGCGTCGGAGCCGCCGAGCATCACGTACGGGTGCTCCCACGTGCGCGCGCGCAGCGCCCAGCTCGCATCGTCCTCGCCCGGCTGCGAGGGCCACAGCACGGTGCGCAGCCCGTCCGCCACGACGACGTCGAGCAGCGCGTCGAACGCCGATGCGCCGCGCTCGCGCGCGACGTCGACGATGCGGCGGCCCTCGAGCCCCGCGTTCGCCTCGGCGAAGGTCGTCCCGATGCGGTAGTCGCCCCAGCGCGCGAGGCCCGCGAAGACGCCGGCCTCCTTGCTGCGCGCGCGCGCGTCGAGCTCGCGCCGCACGTCGGCGTCGCGCAGCTTCGCGATGCGCTCGGGAACGGGAAGCTGCATCACCGGCGCCCAGCCCGGGATCGAGTGCAGCGCGCTGTGCGTTCCGAAGCTCGCGCACATGCCCGCGATCGTCGGCATCGTGAGCGCGACGATGCGCGCGCCGCGCTCGGCCGCGCGCTCGGACAGCTCGACCTGCCGCGCGACGCGCTCCGCGCTCTGCGCGTCCACCGTCAGCACGTTCCAGTTCGCCGGCCGTCCCGCGGCGAGCGCCATCTCCGTCGCGAGCTCGATCTCCTCGTCCGTGAAGCCCTTCAGGCAGCCGTCGACGATCCACTCGAGCGTCGTGCCCTCGTGGTCGCGAAGCGCGCGGCAGAGCGCGAGCACCTCGTCGCGCTCGGCCCAGCGCGACGGCACGGGGCGTCCCTCGCCGTCGGTGTGCGTGAACGAGAGCGAGGTCGAGAAGCCGAGCCCGCCGGCCTCGATGGACGCGTGCAGCAGCGCCACCATCGCGTCGATCTCGGACGGCGTCGCGGCGTTCCCGACGGCGCGCTCGCGCATCACCGCGCGGCGCAGCGCGCAGTGCCCGACGAGGAACGCGGCGTTCACGGCGATGCGTCCCTCGAAGCGCGCGAGGTAGTCGCCGAAGCCGCGCCAGTCCCAGGCGAGGCCCTGCTCGAGCGCGGCGAGCGGCATGCCCTCGACCTTCGCGAGCATGCGCCGCAGGTAGTCGGCGTCGTCGTCGCCGGCGAGCGGCGCGATCGTGAAGCCGCAGTTGCCGCCGACGACGGTCGTGACGCCGTGGAGCGACGACGGCGTCGCGAGCGGGTCCCACAGGAGCTGTGCGTCGTAGTGCGTGTGCGGATCGACGAAGCCCGGCGCGAGCACGAGCCCGTCGCCGTCGACGACGCGCGCGGCGTCCGCGGCGAGCCCGCCCGGTGCCGCGATGCGCGCGATGCGCCCGTCGCGCACGCCGACGTCGGCGTCGCGCGCGGGAGAGCCCGTGCCGTCGACGAGGCGCACGCGCGCGAAGAGCGTGTCGAGGCGGCCCTCGCCCGATCCCGGAGCGGGGCCGGGCTCGGGCGCGTTCGGCGCGGCGCGATCGGGAGGTCGGGACACGGGGCTCCTCGCGGGACGCCGAGCTTACTCCCCGCGGCGAGAACGTGACAAGATCGCTCGCAGCGTGCGGGTTCGGCGCGCGGGTTCGGCGTGCGGGTTCGGCGTGCGGGCGGCGCGCACCGGCCGGCGACCGCGGCCGCCGCGCCATCGACTAACAATGCGCGCGGGCTCGGCGCCGCGGGTCGCCCGGCGGGCGGCGCCCGTCGGGCGCGGGCGCGCGCGCCGGCGCGAGGGGGAGGAATCGGCGTGGATCTCGGACTTCGCGGCAGGACGGCCCTCGTGACGGGGAGCTGGCGCGGCACGGGCGCCGGCATCGCGCGCGTGCTCGCGCGCGAGGGCGCGCACGTGCTCGTCCACGGACTCGAGCCCGGGCAGGCGGAGGCGGTCGCGAGCGAGATCGCGTCGGCGGGCGGCCGCGCGAGCGCCGTCGCCGGCGACGTCCGCACCGATGCGGGCGCCGAGGCCGTGGCCGGCGCGGTCGGCGAGCGCGGCGGCCTCGACATCCTCGTCAACAACTACGGGCGCGCCGAGGGGCGCGGCTGGCTCGACGGCGCGAGCGACGACTGGACGGCGATGTGGGAGACGAACGTGCTGTCGGGCGCGCGCATGGTGCGGCTCCTCGTGCCGGCGATGCGCGCGCGCGGCTGGGGCCGCGTCGTCTTCGTCGGGACCGTCGGGAGCCGCCGTCCGCGCGCGCAGATGCCGGGCTACTACGCCGCGAAGGCCGCGCTCGCGAACATGGCCGTCGGGCTCGCGAAGGAGCTCGCCGGAACCGGCGTGACGGCGAACGTCGTGAGCCCCGGAATCCTCGCGACCGACGAGGTCGTCGCGTCGCTGCGGGCGCGCGCCGAGCGCGCGGGCGAGCGCGTCGCCGAAGGCGACCTCCCGGCGCTGGCGCGCGTCGCGGCGGCCACCTTCCTGCCCGCGCCGAGCCTCGCGAGCGGGCGGATCGGCACGGTCGAGGACGTCGGCCACCTCGTGGCCTTCCTCTGCAGTCCGCACGCCGACTACGTGAACGGGGCCGACCTGCGGATCGACGGAGGCGCGGCCGACTGCGTGTGACTTCCCCGTCGGTCCGGCGCGCCGGATTCCGGCGCTCCGCCCTCTCCCGCGCGCGCCGCCCTAACAAGGATGGCGCCGGCGGCCGAAGGACCCCGGGGTCCACCGGAGGCCTCGGGAGGGGGAAGTCGTGCAGCTCGTCTATCCGAAGGAGAAGGCGCTCTTCGCCATCGTCGTCGCGGTCTCGGCGCTCGTCTGGACGGCGCTCGTCGTCGGCACGCTCGGGATCGCGCTCGTCTACGCGCCGTTCGTGCTCGTCGGCTACCTGTTCGCGCAGTCGGGCTTCATCTCGTACGTGCGCGGGACGGGCGTCGAGGTCTCGCCCGCGCAGCTCCCCGACCTCCACGACCGCCTCGAGCGCTGCTGCGCCGAGCTCGGCATGGAGCGCGTCCCCGTCGCGTACGTGCTCAACGCGCACGGCCTGCTGAACGCACTCGCGACCCGCTTCCTGCGCCGCCACTACGTCGTGCTCTTCAGCGACGTGCTCGAGGCGCTGACCGACCGGCCCGACGCGCTCGACTTCTACATCGGTCACGAGCTCGGCCACATCCGCCGCGGCCACCTCGCCTGGGCCTGGTTCCTCGCGCCGGGGCGCATCCTCCCGCTGATCGGCACCGCCTACTCCCGCGCGCGCGAGTACACGTGCGACCTGCACGGGCTCGCGTGCTGCGCCGACCCCGAGGACGCGGCCTACGGCCTCGCGGTGCTCGCGGCGGGCCGACACGGATCGAACGCGCTCGACCTCGACGCCTTCGCCGACCAGTCCGATGCGACCGGCGGGTTCTGGATGTCGTTCCACGAGCTGACGGGCGACTACCCGTGGCTCACGAAGCGCATGCGGCACCTGCGCGCGGCGGCGACGCGGCACGCGCCGTCGTTCCCGCGCCGCCATCCGCTCGCGTGGCTGATGGCCGCCTTCGTCCCGCGCATGGGCGGCGCGGCGGGAGGCGCCGCCGGCGCGATGATGAGCGTCGCGATCGTCGGCGTCGTCGCCGCGATCGCGATGCCGAACTACCTGCGCTTCCGCGCCGCGTCGGAGCTCGCGCCCGCTGCCGAGATGCGGCGCGAGGTCGAGCGAGCGGCCGGCGCGTTCATCCTCGAGCGCGGCCACGTGCCGGCCTCGCTGCCCGACATGGGCCTGCCCGCCGACGCGGCGAACGCCGCGGTCGAGTCGGTCCGCATCGAGGGCGCGACGATCGTGATGGAGCTGCGCACGATCGAGAATGCCGGCGGTCGCACCGTCGTGCTCACGCCCTACATGGACGGCGACCGGATCGGATGGGAGTGCGAGACCGACGTCGCCGACGCGTTCGCCGGCGCCATCTGCAGCGACGCTCCGCCCGCGGCGCCGTCGCCGGGGCTCGCGGAGATGCTCGGCGCCCTCGCGGGCGGCGCGGCAGAGCCGGGCGGCGACGATGCGGGGGGCGACGACCCGACGTGGTTCGTCGGCCGCGAAGAGTACGCCTGCGGCGCGTTCAAGGAGACCGACGGCTTCGAGGCGCTCGAGCCGTCGAGCCGGCAGCGGCTCCTGCAGCACTGCGCCGAGTGGAAGCTCGAGAACCTCTAGCGCGCCGCGCGGGACGGGCGAGGCCCGCTTCGTCCCAGGCGCGCGCGAGCAGCGCGCGCACCTTCGGCTCGGTCGCGTAGGAGACGTGCCCGCCCGGATACCACGCGATGCGCGGGCGCTCCCAGTGCCGCCACAGTGCGAGCACGTCGGCCGGACGCACGACGCGATCGACGACGCCCGCGAACACGTAGCGGCGCTCGCGCGGCACGAGCGGCGCGACCGCCGTCGGCGCCGCGACGCGCAGCAGCCGCTCGGCGCGCGCGCGCACGTCCGACGGCGCCTCGCCCGTCTTGCGGGCGACGCCGTCGCAGTAGCTCGCATAACGAGGAGCGACGTCCGTCGCCGGCATGCCCGCGACGACGCAGTCGAGGCCGGGCTCGACGCTCGCGAGCAGCGCGGCGAACGACGCCCCGAGCGAGAGCCCGAAGACGCCGACGCGCTCGGCGCCCTCCGCGCGCAGCCACGCGACGAGGCGTCGCAGCTCCCACACCGCCTGGGCCGACGCGTGCACGAAGGCGAGCGGGCTCGCGTCGAAGAGCCCGTCGCCGCTGCGCCAGCCCGCCCGCCGCGGGCCGTGGAGCGGCGGCACGTAGAGCAGCACGTTCAGCCCGTGGGCGGCGTGCAGCGCGTCGGCGGCGAACGCGGAGAGGTCGAGCGACGGCGAGCCCATCCCCCAGCCCGGGATGCAGACGAGCCAGCGGCGGGTGTCGCTCGCGCTGCGCACGGCCCACGCGTGCGCCTCGCGGTTCGCGCGCTGGGCGAGCCAGCGCGCGCGGCCGGGGACGTCGGGATCGGGCGCATAGCCGCTCACGAAGCGCAGGTGGTCGAAGCGCCCGACGGCGGACCACTCGCGCCGCGCGCGCGGCGCGGCCGGAGGCGGCGAGCCCGCATCGCCGGCCGTGTGCCGGTGGAAGGAGCGCGGGTCGTCGAGCCAGCCGCGCCGCGCGAACAGCTCGAGCGCGGCCGCGATCTCGGCCTCGGCGCCGACGAAGTCGACGGCCGGGCCGAGCGAGCTGACGAGCGGTGCGCGCGCGAGCAGGTAGGCCTCGTCGGCGACGAGCTTCGCGGCGACGAGCGGGTGGGGCGGCGCGATCGGGACGTCGATGCCGCCCGGGTGCGCGACGAGGCGGTTCCACTCGTCGAGCCAGCGCGCGACCCCGGCGCCGTCGCCGAGACCGCCGAGCGACGACAGGCGGCGGAGGTCGCCGAGGCGCGCGAGCGCGGCGAGGTCCGGGCGCAGGTCGAGAGCGCGAAGCTCGGGAAGCCAGCGGAGCCAGGACGCGCGCTCGTCGCGTCCGGTGCGTCGTTCGCCCACGGGGCCTGCTCCTCGCGTCGGCGGCGCGCGCTCGCCGCGCCGGCTCTCCGGCGCGGCACGCCGCTCCGGACGCGGAGCTTCGCACACGGCGGGCCGAGGGTGGGCGCGTCGCGGGGCGGGATTCGCGTCCGCGCGGGACGCTCGCGCTCGGCGACCGGTGGCGCGCGGCCCGAGCGGGCCGCGTGCGACCCGATGTCGCACCGGCGGGCGCGCGCGCCGGGGGCGGCGTCGCGCATGGCCTCGGCGGCGCCGGGCGGCGGACGCGTCGCCGCTTCTGACCTAGCCTGCGCGCGCCGGTCCGTCGGCTCGCACGGGCCCGCACGGCGAGGAGCGCGCGCACGCGATGACCCGGTACCACTACGAGCGGCTCACGACCGAGAGCGCGTCGCACCTGATGGTCGAGGACTCTCGCCACTTCGCGCACGCGCTCAGCATCATGATCTTCGAGCGCGGGCCGCTCGCCCGCGCCGAGCGCGCGATCGACGTCGAGCAGGTCTCGCGCGGCATCGAGGCGCGCCTGCACCTGGCGCCGCGCTTCCGCCAGCGCCTCAAGTGGGTGCCCTACGAGGACCACCCGTGCTGGGTCGACGACGCGGAGTTCCGGCTCGACTACCACGTCCGCCACACGGCGCTGCCGCACCCCGGGATGGAGCGGCAGCTGCGCCGGCTCGCATCGCGCCTCATGGCGTCGCGCCTGCACCGATCCCGCCCGATGTGGGAGTGCTGGGTCGTGGAAGGGCTCGACCGCGACCGCTTCGCGCTGATCGGCAAGGTCCACAACTGCATGATCGAGGACGACTCGGGCGCCGACCTGTTCCAGGCGCTGCTGTCGCCGGACCCGGACGAGCCGTTCGATCACGCGCCCGAGTTCACGCCGCGTCCGGCTCCGTCGGGCGTCGAGCTCGTGCGCGACGAGGTCGTGCGCCGCTTCCGGCTTCCGCTCAAGGCGCTCGAGCGCATGCGCCGCCTCGCCGCCGACCGCGATGCGCTCCGCCACGACGTGCAGCGCCGCATGGAGGGCGCGGCGCGGCTGCTCGGCTACTCGGTGATCCCGCCGCGCACGACGCCGATCAACGGGCGCATCGGCCCGCACCGCCGCGTCCACACGCTCGTGCTCCCGCTCGCGCCGATCCTCGACGCGCACCGCGCGCTCGACTGCACCGTGCACGACGTGATGCTCGCCGTGCTCTCGTGCGCGCTCCGCCGCTTCTTCCAGGAGCGGCTCGTGCACCCCGCGTCGCTCGACCTGCGCGTCGCGACCCCCGTGCAGCAGCCGGCCGACGCGGGCCGCGACGAGATCGCCGAGTGGGTCGTCGAGCTGCCGATCTGGGAGGCCGACCCGCTGCGCGTCGTCGACGTCGTGCGCACGCAGACGCGCGACCAGTTCGCCGCGCATCCGGCGATGGGCGCGCGCACGCTGTTCTCGGTCGCGCGCTGGTCGGGCTCGCGGCTCGTCGCGCTCGCCGCGCGCTCGCTGTCCAACTACGCACCCGTGCACACGTCGCTGATCAACGTGCCGGGCTCGCAGGAGCCGCTCTACTTCATGGGGGCGCGCCTGCTCGAGACGTATGCGGCGGCGCCGCTGCGCGGCGAGCAGGCCGTCGCCGTGTCCGCGATGAGCTACGAGGGCAAGATGTGCATCGGGCTGAACGCCGATTCCGACGTCGTGCCCGACGTCGACCAGCTGGGCAAGGCGTTCGAGCGCGCGCTGTCGGACCTCGTCAGTGCGAGTCAGCAGCCCGGCCCGCGGCTGCGCGCGATCCAGGGCGGCGCCTGACGCGCGCCTTGGCCCGCCGTCCGGCGGGCCCGCCGTGGACGACGCCCGACTTCGCGAGCGCGGACTCGATGAAGGTCATCACCTCGCCCTTCCACTGGCTCGCGACGTGGCCGCCCGAGTACCAGAGCATCTCGGGCCGGCCCCAGTGGCGCCACAGCGCGCGCGCCTGGTCGGGGCGCACGACGCGGTCGGCGATGCCGGCGTAGACGAAGCGCTTCTCGCGCGGCACGACCGGATCGAGCGCGAGCGGCGACACCATGTGCGTCATCTTCCGCACGTTGTGCCAGTCGATGGCGAGCTCGCGCTCGTAGCCGCGCAGCACCCAGGGCTGGTTGTCGCGCGCGACGTTGGGGAAGTCGCTCGGCGGGATGCCGGCGATCACGCAGTCGAGGTCCGCCTCGAACGCCGACACGAGCGCCGACGTGTAGCCGCCGAGCGAGACACCCCACAGCGCGATGCGATCCGCGCCGCGGTCGCGCACCCAGCCGAGCAGGCGTCGGATGTCCCACACCGCCTGCGAGAACACGTAGACGAGGTTCACGAAGTCGGGCGTGAGCAGCTCGGAGCCGCTCATGTGCGCGCCACCGCGCGGGCCGTGCAGCGGCAGCACGGGCAGCAGGACGTTCAGGCCGAGCTCGTGGTGCAGCCTGCGCACGTTGAAGCCCGCGAAGTTGACGACGGGGCTCCCCATCCCGAACCCGTGCACGCCGACGACCCACGGTCGATCGGACTCGCCCTCGTGCTCGAGCACGTAGGCGTAGGTGCGCTGGTTGTGCGTGTACGCGGCCCAGCGATCTGCGTGCGGGAGGGCGGGGTGCGCGCGGTACTCGCTCTCGAACGAGAGCTCGCGGTAGCGGAGGAAGCGCCCCTGCGCCCACGCGCGGCCTTCCTTCTCGTCCCACGTCTCGACGCGCGGCGGCGTGCGGTAGAAGGAGCGCGGGTCGCCGAGCCAGCCGCGCGATTCGACGACGCGCGCCGCGCGGTCGAGCGCCTCGTGCGCGGCGCGCACCTCGGTGGGGTTCGGGACACCGGTGAGGAGGTTCACGCCGAGCGTGAAGCTGCGGTCGAGGACGGCCTCGCCGATGGCGGCGAGTGAGGCGTCGAGCGGCGGGACCTCGGCGTGCGGCGTCTCTCCGCGCGCCGCCGTCCACGCCTCCGACACGAAGTGGCCGAGCTGCAGGATCGGGAGCGCGAGGATGCGAAGGCCGCCCATCGGGGCGCGATACTAGCCTCGGAACGGCGCTCGCGCGGCGGCGCGCTCGGCCCCGCTTCGCGTTTTCCGCCGCGCGCGCCCGGCCCGCGCTCTTCACGCCGCGGTCGCCGCGCCCGCGGCGGGGCAGCGCGTACGCATCCGCGCGCGCAACGCCGGGTGTTCCCTCGATTCGTCGCACCCGCGCCGCGCGAGCTGTGCCATGCTCGGGCGCTCGTTCCCGAGGGCGGCCCGTCGCGGCCGTCCCCGCGGTGCATCACCCCGACGCGCCGCGCGGCCACGCACACCGGGATGCGAGCGACCTCCGCACGTATCTCCCGGGCCGTGCCGGTCGCGATCGGCGCGCGCGAGCGTTTCCGGCATTCGACGCGATGGCGGTCGGTGTCGGCGGAGAGAGGCCGAGGAAGGCGACGATGACGACGGATGCTCCCACTCGAAACGCGAAGCTCCTCGCCTGGGTCGAGGAGGTCGCGGCGCTGACGAAGCCCGACGCGGTCCGCTGGTGCGACGGGTCCGAGGCCGAGTACGACGAGATGTTCCGGCTGCTCGAGGCGAGCGGGACGGCGCGTCGGCTCGACGAGGGGAAGCGGCGGAACAGCTACCTCGTGCTCTCCGATCCGGCGGACGTCGCGCGCGTCGAGGACCGCACGTTCATCTGCTGCGAGCGCCGGGAGGATGCGGGCCC
The DNA here is from genome assembly GCA_041389495.1 of Myxococcota bacterium. Taxonomy (NCBI): domain Bacteria; kingdom Pseudomonadati; phylum Myxococcota; species Myxococcota bacterium. Next base: position 813,491 of record JAWKRT010000002.1, read on the forward strand.
GACCAACAACTGGCGCGCGCCCGCCGACATGAAGGGGACGCTGCGCGGCCTCTTCGACGGCGCGATGCGCGGCCGCACGATGTACGTGATCCCGTTCAGCATGGGGCCGCTCGGCTCCCACATCGCCCACATCGGCGTGCAGATCTCCGACTCGCCCTACGTCGTCGCCAACATGCGCATCATGACGCGCATGGGGAGCAAGGTGCTCGACGTGCTCGGCGACGGCGACTTCGTGCCGTGCCTGCACTCCGTCGGCTTCCCGCTCGTGGACGCGCAGGGCGCGCGCCGCGCGGACGTCGCGTGGCCGTGCGACGGCGACAACAAGTACATCGTGCACTTCCCCGAGACGCGCGAGATCTGGAGCTACGGCTCGGGCTACGGCGGAAACGCGCTGCTCGGCAAGAAGTGCTTCGCGCTGCGCATCGCGTCGACGATGGCGCGCGACGAGGGCTGGATGGCCGAGCACATGCTCATCCTGAAGCTCACGTCGCCGGGCGGCGAGGTGAAGTACGTCGCGGCCGCGTTCCCGAGCGCGTGCGGCAAGACGAACCTCGCGATGCTCGAGCCCACGATCTCGGGCTGGAAGGTCGAGACGGTCGGCGACGACATCTGCTGGATGAAGTTCGGGAAGGACGGCCAGCTCTACGCGATCAACCCGGAGGCCGGGTTCTTCGGCGTCGCGCCGGGCACGGGCATGGACTCGAACCCGAACGCGATGCGCGGGCTCGACGAGAACTGCATCTTCACCAACGTCGCACTCACCGACGACGGCGACGTCTGGTGGGAGGGGATGAGCGCGCCGCCCGCGCACGCGATCGACTGGCGCGGCAACGACTGGACGCCGGCCGCGGGCAAGCCCGCCGCGCACCCGAACGCGCGCTTCACGGCGCCTGCGCGCCAGTGCCCGGTGATCGCGCCCGAGTGGGAGGACCCGAACGGCGTGCCGATCAGCGCCATCCTGTTCGGCGGTCGGCGCGCGACGGTCGTGCCGCTCGTGCACGAGAGCCGGAGCTGGCAGCACGGCACGTTCCTCGGCTCGATCATCTCGAGCGAGAAGACGGCGGCGGCGGCCGGCAAGGTGGGCGAGCTGCGCCGCGACCCGATGGCCATGCTCCCCTTCTGCGGATACAACATGGCCGACTACTGGAGCCACTGGCTCTCGATCGGCGCGCGCTCGGGCGCGAAGCTCCCGCGCATCTACTACGTGAACTGGTTCCGCAAGAGCGCGGAGGGCGACTTCCTGTGGCCGGGCTTCGGCGACAACGGCCGCGTGCTCAAGTGGGTCTTCGAGCGCGTGACGGGCAAGGCCGAGGGCACGGAGACGCCGATCGGTGTCGTGCCGGCGCCCGGCGAGCTCGACCTCGCGGGCCTCGCGCTCGACCAGACCGACCTCGACGAGCTGCTCGCGGTCGACGTCGACGGCTGGCTCGCGGAGATCCCGCTCATCCGCAGCTACTACGCCAAGTTCGGCGAGCGCATGCCGCAGGCGCTCGTCGGCGAGCTCGAAGCGCTCGAAGCGAGGCTGCGCGCCGCGAAGCGGTGAGTGTCGGTGCGCACGCCGACGGCGCGGGGAGCGGCCGAGACGACCGGTTCGTGACTTCGTCGTGACCTCGGGAGGGGGAGCCGGCGCATCGCGCCGCAGGAGCCCTGCCATGCCCAGTTCGACTCCCCCCGTCCTTCCGTCGCCGTCGGTGCGCGCGCGACGCGCGACCCTCCCGTTCGAGCTCGCCGGGCTTGGGCTCGCCGGGCTCGCGCTCGCGGGCATCGCGCTCGCGGGCATGGCGAGTGCCGCCGAGGCAAGGAGCCGCCGCGCGTCACCCGAACAGCGCATCGAGCGCAGCCGCTCCGAGCGCGCGGCGCTCGCCGGTGCGCACCGCCGCGACGCCCACCGGCGCGACCGGCGCCCGCGCTGGCAGCGCGACTTCCGCACGATCGACGGCTCGTTCAACCACCCGGGCGACCCCGACGCGGGCGCGGTCGGCGCGCGACTCCTGCGCTGGGGCGGGAGCGACTACGCGGACGGCGCGAGCGAGATGGCGGGCGCCGCGCGCCCGAGCGCGCGCACCGTCAGCAACCTCGTGCACGCGCAGGACGCGCCGCGGCCGAACGCGCTCGGCGCGAGCGACTACCTCTGGCAGTGGGGCCAGTTCCTCGACCACGACCTCGACCTGACCGGCGGCGCCGACCCCGCCGAGCCCGCGCCGATCGCCGTTCCGATCGGCGACCCGCACTTCGACCCCTTCGCGACCGGGACCGCGCAGATCGACTTCGACCGCTCGATCTACGACGGTGCGACGGGCGTCGCGTCGCCGCGCGAGCAGGTCGACGAGATCACGGCGTGGATCGACGCGTCGAACGTGTACGGCTCGGATGCGGAGCGCGCGCGCGCGCTCCGCGCGGACGACGGCTCCGGGCGGCTGCGTACGAGCGCCGGCAATCTCCTGCCGTTCAACGACGCCGGGCTGCCCAACGCGGGCGGCTCGGACGACGCGTCGCTCTTCCTCGCCGGCGACGTGCGCGCGAACGAGCAGGTCGGCCTCGCGGCGATGCACACCCTGTTCGTGCGCGAGCACAACCGCATCGTCGACGAGCTCGCCGCTCGCCACCGCGGCTGGCGCGGCGACCGCGTCTACGAGAAGGCGCGCCAGCTCGTCGGCGCGCTGATGCAGGCGATCACGTATCGCGAGTTCCTGCCGGCGCTGCTCGGGCCGAACGCGCTCGCTCCCTACACGGGCTACGACCCGGGCCTCGAGCCCGGGATCGCCAACGTCTTCGCGACGGCCGCCTACCGGTTCGGGCACAGCGCGCTGAGCCCCGTGCTGCAGCGGCTCGACGCGAACGGCGACCCCATCGCCTACGGACCGCTCGCCCTGCGCGACGCGTTCTTCGCGCCGGAGCGGATCGTCGACGAGGGCGGCATCGAGCCGATCCTGCGCGGCCTCGCCGCGCAGCGCTGCCAGCGTGTCGACGCCTACGTCGTCGACGACGTCCGCAACTTCCTGTTCGGGCCACCCGGAGCGGGCGGCTTCGATCTCGCCTCGCTCAACGTCCAGCGCGGCCGCGACCACGGCCTGCCGAGCTACAACGCCGCGCGCGCCGCGTTCGGCCTCGCGCCCGCGGCGGACTTCGACGACGTGACGAGCGACCCGGCGCTCGCCGCGCGCCTCGCCGCCGCCTACGCGAGCGTCGACGACGTCGATCTCTGGACCGGCGGGCTCGCCGAGGACGCCGTCGACGGGGCGCACCTCGGCCCGCTCTTCCACCGCATCGTCGTGATGCAGTTCCAGGTGCTCCGCGACGGCGACCGGTTCTGGTACGAGCGCGTGCTCGAGCCCGACGAGGTCGCGTGGGCGAACGCCTCGCGGCTCTCGGACGTGATCCGCCGCAACACCGCGATCGGCGACGAGCTGCCCGACAACGTCTTCCAGCCCGAGGTCGGGGCGAGCGCGCGCCCGCGCTGAGCGCGGCGGCGGGCGCGGCACGCGCGCGCGGATTCCCGCTCGCGCGCGCGCGACCGATGATAGGCTGCGCGCCCCATGGCGACGCTCGAGTTCTTCTACGACATCGGAAGCCCGTGGACCTATCTCGCCTTCCACCGCATCGAGGAGGTCGCGCGCGAGGCGGGCGCCGAGCTCGCGTGGAAGCCGATCCTCGTCGGCGGCGTCTTCAACCGCGTCAACGCCGGCGTCTACGAGGCGCGCGCGAACCCGAACCCCGTGCGCTGGCGCTACATGGCGAAGGACATGGCCGACTGGGCGCGCGCCTACGGCCTGCGCATCGCGTGGCCGCCGAGCGTCTTCCCCGTGAACAGCGTGAAGGCGATGCGCGGCGCGCTGGTCGCGCTCGACGAGGGCCGTGTCGCCGCCTACTCGCGCGCTGCCTTCGAGGCCTACTGGGGCGACGACCGGGACATCTCGCGCGACGACGTGCTCGCGGACGTCGCCGCCCGCGCGGGGCTCGACCCCGCGCGCTTCCTCGCGCGGATCGCGAGCGACGACGTGAAGGCGCGCCTGCGCGCGAACACGGACGAGCTGATCGAGCGCGGCGGCTTCGGCACGCCGACGATGTTCGTCGACGGCACCGACATGTACTTCGGCAACGATCGGCTCCCGCTCGTGCAGCGGGCGCTCGCGAGCTAGCGCGCGACGCGCCGGCTGGGCGAGCGCGCGAGGAGGGAGGCAGGCATGGACGAGCGAGGGCGGTCGCGGCAAGTCGGCGTGCGTCGGGTCGCCGTGGCGGGAGTCGCGCTCGCGGTCGCATTCGCGCTCGGTGCGGCGCGCGATGCGCGCGCCGAGGAGGCGCCGTCCGGGGCCTACGTCGCCGTCGGCGTGGCCGGCGTCTTCGACCAGACGGGAATCGACTTCGACTCCGGCGTCGGGGCCGACGTGCGGGTGGGCGGATTCCTCTCGGAGTACGTGCGCCTCGAGGCGGAGTACGCCTACACCGGCGATCTCGAGCGCTCCTTCGGCTTCTTCGGGCGGCTCGAGGCCCGCGCGCACACCGCGACCGTGAACCTGCGCGTCGGGCTGCCTTCCGAAGTCGTGTCGCCCTTCGTGGTCGCCGGCGTCGGCTACCAGCGGCTGCAGGCCGAGACCTTCTTCGCCCGGGCCGACGACGACGCCTTCGCGTTCCGCGTCGGCGGCGGCCTCGAGGCGCAGGTGGGCGGCCCCTTCGACTTCTTCCTCGAGGCCGGCTACGTGCGCTCGACGAGCGATCTGCTCGGGGCCGACTTCGACTACGTCGCCGTGGTCGGCGGGCTCGCGCTGCGCTTCCCGCGCTAGGCGGCGCGGCCGTCGACTAGCGAGGCGCGAGCGCGACCGGCAGCGCGCTCGGTCCGCGCACGAGGAACGAGTCGAGCCGCGGGCTGCGCGGGCCCGCGCGCCGCAGGCGCGGGAGCAGCGGCAGCAGCGCCTCGAGCGCGCACGTCGCCTCGAGGCGCGCGAGCGACGCCCCCAGGCAGAAGTGCTTGCCGAAGCCGAATGCGACGTGGGCGCGCGGGCGGCGCTCGACGTCGAAGCGATCCGGGTCGGGGAAGCGGCGCTCGTCGCGGTTCGCGGAGCCGAGCAGCGGGGCGACGATCGAACCGGCGGGGATCGTCTCGCCGTGCAGCTCGACGTCCTCGGTCGCCGTGCGGAACACGAGCTGGATCGGCGAGTCGAAGCGCAGCACCTCCTCGATCGCGGCTTCGGCGAGCTCGGGGTGCGCGGCGAGGTGCTCGGCCTGCTCGGGATGGTCGAGCAGCGCCTCGACGGCGTTGCCGATCAGGTTCGTCGTCGTCTCGTTCCCCGCCACGAGCAGCAGCATCACGAACTGCACGACCTCGTAGTCGTCGAGCGTCGCGTCGCCCGTCACGATCGTGCTGATCAGGTCGTCGGTCGGACGGGCGCGGCGCTCGGCGCACACGCCCTTCAGGTACTCGACCATCTCCACGAACACGTCGACCATGCCGCGCGAGAAGAGGACGCTGTGGCCGGCGACGGTCGACACGTTCTCGATCACGCAGTCGGACCAGCGCTTGAAGTCGTCGCGCCGCTCGGGCTCGATGCCGAGGATCTCGCAGATCATGCGGAGCGGCAGCGCGACGGCGAGGTCGTGCACGACGTCGTACCGCTCGCCGCGGCGGAGCGGCGCGAGCTGCTCCTCCGCGACGGTGCGAACGCGGCCTTCGAGGCTCGCCACGCCGCGCGGCGTGAAGCCGCGGTTCACGATGCTCCGGAGCGCGGAGTGGGATTCGCCGTCCTCGGCGATCAGCATGCGCGCCGTGGCGAAGCGCGCGGGCCGCATGCGCGTCCGCCACAGGAGCTTGACGATCAGACGCACGACCGCGAAGGAGAGCGGCGGCGGTCCCTCGCGCCCCTGGTTCATCAGCATCGTGTTCATGGCCCGCGACGAGAAGCGCTTCGGGTCGTTCAGCAGGCCGAACACGTCGTCGTAGCGCGAGATGCAGACCACCCTCGAGCCGGGGCTGCGGAAGACGGGCGTCGCGTCGCGCAGCACGCGGTACTGCGGGAACGGGTCGTCGCGGAACGCGGACGCGAGCGGGTCGTAGGAGGTGGCGGCGCTCGCGTGCGTCGCGGGGACGGCTGCGGTCGACATGGGCCCTCCGGCGCAGCGCGGCTGCGCATGCTCGCCCGTCGCGCCGGGCTCGCGCGGGGCGCTCGCACGCTATCCCGCCGCGGCGCCGCGCGACACGGCCGCAACGAATTCCTGCACCGGCGGCGATGCGGTTGACGCGGCGGCCGGCGCGCCCGTAGCGTGCCGCGCCGCCGCGACCTCCGGCCGCCCGGAGCGCGCCGCGCCGTGCATGCGACCCCCGACTCCAGGAGCCCGTCATGACCGCCTCGCCCGATGTCCTCGCCACCGCGAAGTCGCTGCGCCCGCTCGTCGAGGCGCAGGCCGACGCGACCGACACCGACCTCACGATGACCAAGGCCTGCGTCGAGGCGTTCGCCGAGACGAACCTCTTCCACGTGATGGTCCCGAAGGCGCTCGGCGGTCTCGAGGCCGACACCGACACGCTCATCGACGTGTTCGAGGAGCTCGCGCACCAGGACGGCTCGATCGGCTGGTCGCACATGGCGAACGCGAGCTCGACGTCGTACGCGGCCTTCCTCGACCCGGCGTTCGCGCGCGAGATGATCGGCGACAAGCCGGGCTCGGTGTTCGCCGGGCAGTTCGCGCCGCGCGGCCAGGCGAAGCGCGCGCCCGGCGGCTTCCGCGTCTCGGGCGGCTACCAGTTCGGGAGCGGGAGCGCGCACGCGTCCTACCTCGGCGGTGGCGGCTTCGTGACCGGCGACGACGGCGCGCCCGAGATGCTCGCGAGCGGGCTTCCCGCCTACCTGTGCTGGTTCGCGGCGAAGGACGCCGTCGAGATGAAGGGCAACTGGGACGTGCTCGGCCTGCGCGGCACGGGAAGCTTCGACTACGTGATTCCCGAGCAGGTGATCGAGGAGGGGCGCACGTTCTTCCTGTTCGATCCGCAGGTGCGCACCGGCGGCGCGCTCTTCCGACTCGGCGCGACGGCGCTCGCCGGGCTCGGCCACGCGGGCTGGGGCCTCGGCGTCGCGCAGCGCGCGCTCGACGAGATCGAGCACCTGGCGACGGGCGGGCGCGCGCGGCTGAACGGAGGCGCGATCCGCGACCAGGCCGTCTTCCAGCGCTCGTTCGGCGAGAAGCAGATGGCGCTGCGCTCGGTGCGGCTGCTCGCGCACGACGTGTTCGGCGGCATCGTCGAGCGGCTCGCCGCGGGCGAGCCGATGTCGAAGGCGATGAACGCCGACGTGATGGGCTCGGTCGCGTACCTGACGCAGGTGGCGCAGGACGTCGTGCTCTTCGCCTACCAATGGGCGGGCAGCAACGGGCTGCGCAATCCGAGCGTCGTGCAGCGGTGCTTCCGCGACATGTTCACGGGCGGCCTCCACCTCTACGTCGACCGCAAGTCCTACGAGGACGTCGCGAAGGAGCGGATGGGGGTCGCCTAGCATCCGCCCGCGGCGCGCGCCCGCGGCGACGGCGCGCTCACATCCACGCGAGCGCGCGCTCGAGGATCGGCACGGCGTTGCTGCGCGCGCACGCGCCGTGCGCGACGACGAGCGCTTCCGGCCGGAGGGCGAGCAGCCGCGCGCGCGCTTCGCGCGCGCGGCTGCGGCGCAGGAACGTCGATCGCCACTCGAGCGGCGTGCTGCCGTTCTCGCCGACGACGCCGACGAGCCGCATCGCGAGGCGGCGCCAGCCGGTGAACGCGTCCGCGTCGTTGCGCTGCACGAGGTCGGTGACGAGCGCGGTCCGCGACGGGTGGTGCACGAACACCACCTCCTCGAGCGCGAACGAGCCGCGGACGACGACGGGCGCGATCTCGCCGCCCCACGCGGGGTCGGGCGCGTCGCCGAGCTCGGCGTCGAACTCGAGGTCGCGGCGGCGGCGCGCGAGGCCGGGCGCGGCGTGGAGCTTCGCGTCCGGGTAGCGCTCGCTCCACGCGCCGAGGAACAGATGGTGCAGCTTGTTCGGCGCCACGAGGTGCCGGACGGGGCCGAGCGCATCGACCTCGCGCGCGAGCGCGTCGTCGATCGCGATCGGCGACCACACAAAGAGCCCGCCGTCCGCCAGCACGGCGACCGCCATGCGCGTCGGGTACGGGATCCCGAGGAACGGGACGGTCGGCCCGTCGGCGACGAAGAGGCGCGTTCCGAACGGCTCGAGCACGGAGCGGAGCCTACACCGTGTGCACCGACGCGCCCGACGGAGCGTCGGCGTCGCCGGATCGCGTGTCGCTCGGCCGCGCCGCGCCTTCGAGGCACGCCGCGAGTGCGGCGACACCCGCCGCGACATCGCATTCGTCGATGCGCGTGAAGCCGAGGACGAGCTCGAGCGGTGCGGCCGGCGCGGGCGGCGAGAGGTGGAACGGACGCGCGTCGTAGACGGCGAGCCCGTGCGCGCGGGCGCGCGCGTCGATCGCGGGCCACGCCGATGCGGCGACGTCGGGGAGGCGCACGAGGAGGTGGAGGCCGGCGCGCCCGTCGCGCACGACGGCGCGCGCGCCGAGCTCGCGCGCGATCGCGTCGAGCAGGGCCGCGCGCGCGCGTCCGTAGAGCGTGCGCGCGCGCCGCACGTGGCGCTCGAAGTCGCCGGAGGCGAGGAAGCGCGCGAGCGCCTCCTGCTCGAAGGTCGGCGACGCCCAGTCGGCGAGCCACTTCGCCGCGCGCACGAGCTCGACGAGTGGCTCGGGCAGCGCGAGGTAGGCGGTGCGCAGCGCGGGGAAGAGCGTCTTCGAGAACGTGCCGACGTAGACGACGTTGCCGCGCTCGTCGAGGCTCGCGAGCGCTTCGATCGCGCGGCCTGCGTAGCGGAACTCGCTGTCGTAGTCGTCCTCGACGACGAACGCGCCGCGCGCGTGGGCCCACGCGAGCAGGTCGAGGCGCCGGCGCAGCGACATCACGCTGCCCATCGGAAACTGGTGCGACGGCGTGACGTACGCGAGCTTGCATCGCGCGAGCGCTGCGGCGTCGACGCGCGCGAGGTCGAGCCCGCTCGCGTCGACCGGGCCGGCGACGAGCTCGGCGCCGGCCGCGCCGAAGACGCGCCGCGCGCCGAGGTAGCCCGGATCCTCGACGAGCACGGCGTCGCCGGGGTCGACGAAGAGCCGCGCGCACAGGTCGAGCGCCTGCGCGACGCCGCCGACGACGACGATGCGATCGGCGCGCGCGCGCACGCCGCGCGCGCGCAGCAGGTGTGCGGCGAGCGCGTCGCGCAGCGCGCGCGAGCCGGAAGGGTCGGCGTAGTCGAAGGCGGCGCGCGGCACGGCGGCGGCCGTGCGCGCCAGCGCGCGGCGCCACGCGTCGTCGGGGAGGCGCTCGAGGTCCGGCACGCAGGGCGTGAAGTCGAAGCGCACGGCGTCCCGCTCGGTCGCCGCCTCGTGCGCGAGGCGCGGGCGCGCGCGGGCGAGGAGCCGGCCGAGGCGCGAGAGGCCGGGCACCCGCGCGTCGCTCGTCGCGGGCGCTGCGCGCGTCGCCGCCGCCGCGTCCGCCGTCGCGCGCGCGCGGCCCGCGAGCCCGTTCGCGCGCGCTTCGCGGACCTCCGGCAGCTGCGGTGCGACGAACGTTCCGGCGCCGACGCGCGCGACCGCGTAGCCCTCCGCGAGGAGCTGCTCGTAGGCGGCGAGCACGGTCGTGCGCGAGACGTCGAGGTCGGCCGCGAGGGCGCGCGTCGCGGGCAGGCGCGCGCCGGCGGGCAGGCGCCCGGTCAGGACGGCCGCCCGCAGCCCGCGGTAGATCTGGCCGTAGACGGGCCCGTCGCCGTCGAGCGGCAGGTCGCGCAGGGCGAAGCCGCGAGCGGTGCCGCCATCCGCGCGCCGCCGCGGGCGCGGCCGCCTCCGATTGGCCTCGTCGGATCTTTCGAAATTGGTCACGGCCGCCATGCCAATCGGCAGCGTATCCTGCGCCCCATGACGACCACAACCGTTCATCGCACGTGCACGATCTGCGAGGCCACCTGTGGGATCTCGGTCGAGGTCGACGCCGGACGCCGCGCGGCGCTCCGCGTCGTCGGCGATCGCGACGACCCGTTCTCCGCCGGGCACGTCTGTCCCAAGGTGCACGCGATGGGGGCGCTGCTCGACGACCCCGATCGCCTCCGCACGCCCGTGCGGCGGACCGAGCGCGGCTTCGAGCCGATCGGCTGGGACGAGGCCCTCGAGTTCGCCGCGCGCGGCCTCGCGCGCGTGCGCGACGCACACGGCGTCGACGCGATCGCGCTCTACCGCGGCAACCCGACCGTGCACGACGCGCAGTCGATCCTCTACTGGAACGCGCTGCAGCGAGCGCTGCCGACGCGCAACCAGTTCTCGGCCGGCTCGCTCGACACCTGGCCTCGCTTCGTGCAGGCCGGGCTCATGTACGGCGGCTTCCTGAACACGCCGGTGCCCGACGTCGACCGCACGGACTACTTCCTGATGCTGGGCGCGAACCCGCTCGCGTCGCACGGCAGCCTGATGACGGCGCCGGGCATGCGGCGTCGACTCGACGCGCTGCGCGCGCGCGGCGGCACGCTCGTCGTCGTCGATCCGCGCCGCAGCGAGACGGCCGCGCGCGCCGACGAGCACGTCGCCGTGCGTCCCGGCGGCGACGCCGCGCTCGTGCTCGGCATGGTCCACTGCCTCTTCGAGGAGGGCCTCGTCGACCTCGGGCGCGCCGCGCCCTGGGTGCGCGGCGTCGACGACGTGCGCGCGCTCGTCGCTCGCCACGCACCGGAGGCGGTGAGCGGCGCGTGCGGCGTGCCGGCCGCCGACATCCGCCGCCTCGCGCGCGCCTTCGCGGCGGCGCCCTCCGCCGTCGCCTACGGGCGCATGGGCACCTGCGTGCAGTCGTTCGGCACGCTCGCGAGCTGGGCGATCGACCTGCTCAACGTGCTGACGGGCAACCTCGACCGGCCGGGCGGCGCGATGTTCCCCGAGCCGGCGGTGAGCCTCGCGTTCGCGGGCCCCGGCAAGGACGGCACGCCGCCCTACGGGCGCTGGCAGAGCCGCGTCGGCGGGCGCGACGAGATCCAGGGCGAGCTCCCGATGGCGGCGTTCGCCGAGGAGATGGAGGCGCCGGGCGACGGGCAGGTGCGCGCGCTCGTGATCATCGCCGGCAATCCGGTCGTGTCGGCGCCGAACGCGCGCCGCATCGACCGCGCGCTCGCCGGCCTCGAGCACATGGTCGCGTTCGACTACTACCTGAACGAGACGACGCGGCACGCGCACGTCGTGCTGCCGCCGACGCCGCCGCTCGCGAACGACACCTACGACCTCGCGCTCCTGCACTTCGCCGTGCGCAACGTGGCGAAGTGGTCGCCCGCGGCGATCGAGCCCGAGGACGGGACGCGCCCGGTGTGGCGCTCGCTGCTCGACCTCGCGAAGCAGCTGCTCGGCGCGGGCGCGCTCACGACCGAGCAGGCCGACGACCTCGTGCTGCGCCAGGTCGCCGAGCAGGCGCTCCCGCGCTCGCGCTTCCGCGACGTCCTCTCGGTCGACGAAGTGCTCGCCGGTGCGGGCGGCGAGGCCGGGCCGCGGCGCGCGATCGACGTGCTGCTGCGCATCGGGCCCTACGGCGACGGATTCGGTCGCGAGCCCGGCGGGCTCTCGGTCGAGCGACTCGAGGAGAGCGTGCACGGCGTCGACCTCGGCGCGCTCGCGCCGCGCCTCCCCGGAGCGATCCAGACGCCGAGCGGGTCGATCGAGCTCGCGCCCGAGCGCATCGTGCGCGACCTGCCGCGCCTCGACCGCTTCCTCGCCGACGCGGCGCGCGACGACCGCGTGCTGCTGATCGGGCGGCGCGACGTGCGATCGATGAACTCGTGGCTGCACAACCTCCCGAGCCTCGCGAAGGGAAGCGAGCGCTGCACGCTGCTCGTCCACCCCGACGACGCCGCGCGCCACGGCCTCGCGCAGGGCGGGCTCGCGCGCGTAGAGGGACGCGTCGGTGCGGTGGTGGCGCGGGTCGAGGTGGACGACGCGATGCGGCCCGGTGTCGCGAGCCTCCCGCACGGCTGGGGCCACGACCTTCCGGGTGTCGAGCTCGCCGTCGCGCGCCGCCGCCCCGGCGTGAACGCGAATGCCGTGGTCGACGACGCGCTCGTCGACGTGCCGTCGGGAACGAGCGTGCTGAACGGGATCCCGGTCGCGCTGTCGCCCGTGCCCGGGCTCTAGCGCCGCGGAGGGCGCGCGCTCACGAGCGCCAGTCGAACGGCGCGGGGTGGTCGCCCTCGTCGCCGGCCTGGCGCCGCTCGCCGATCCAGTTGCGCAGGCCGGCCTGGAGCCACAGCCACGCATAACGAGGCGAGAGCGTGATGCGCCACTGCAGGGCGCGGATGCGGCTCGCGACGTGCGGCCGCGTCGTGTGGCCGGCGAGCGAGCCGAGCAGCTCGAGCGCCGCGTCGGCCTCGCCGGTGCGCGCGTAGAGGCGCGCGAGGTCGATCACGAGCTCCTCGTCCCAGGGCTCGATGTTGCGCGCGCGCGTCAGCAGCGCGATCGCCTGGGCGCGCGAGTGCGCGTCGCGGAAGTAGGTGCGGCCGTCGAGGAGCACCTCGAACGCCTTGTCCTCGCGCCCGAGCTTGAGCTCGAGCTCCGCGCGCAGCCGCCAGGCGTCGAACTCGTGGGGGACGAAGCGACAGGCCTCGGCGTAGACGGCGAGGCAGTCGTTGTAGCGGCGCTCGCGCGCGAGCTGGCGGGCGGCGCCGCGGAAGAGCTGCCAGGCCTCGAAGGCCTCGCCGCGGCGGGCGAGCAGCGGCGCCACGCGCAGCGCGATCTCGATGTTGCGCGGGTCCTCGCGCAGCAGGCGCTTGTAGAGCGCGATGGCGCGGCGGTCCTGGCCGCGGTTGCGCGCGCGATGGGCCTCGAACAGCAGCTCTTTGTGACCGAGCGATTGCAGCACGGCGTCGCACCCCGGACGTGAGTGGCTCCCCACGCCCCGGTGGTGACGCCGCTCTCCCCGCCCTTCCCTCGGGCGTGACGACCCGCACGGAGGTGATCGCCCTCACCGCGCGTCGCGGCTGCGCGCGGGCTGCGCGCCGCGTGCGCGCGGGCTGCGCGCGGCACGGCCTAACGTGACAGGAGCACGTGGATGCGCGACGCGGCGGGCGGCGCGGCCGGCGCCGTCGTCGGCGCCGGAGCGCGGGCCGGGCGCGTGCCGCGGCGCAGCTCGGTCGGCGACCGGCCGTCGTCGTCCTCGTCGTCCTCGTCGTCCGATGCGCGGCCGAGGTAGCTCACGACGTCGCTGCGCCCGTCGCCGTCGACGTCGACGAGCTCGTGCGCGAGCGAGGACTCGAACCGGATGGCGAGCTCCGGGCCGCGCGAGAAGTCCGCGTCGCGGTTGCCGAAGCGGATGTGCAGCTGCCCGCGTCCGTCGTCGGTCGCGAGATCGCGCAGGCCGTCCCCGTCGAAGTCGCCGCGCGTCGTGATCAGGGGCGCGAAGTGTTCGGGCGGGCGGCCCCCGGCCCCGAACAGGAAGCGCATCACGTCGAGGTGGTAGTCGAGCACGATGCGGCGGTCGACGCGCGCGAACCGGTTGCCCTCGTCCTGCCCGAAGCGCCCGTCCTCGCGCAGCAGGAACATCCGCAGCTGCACGCGCAGCGTGTTCTGCGTGACCATCTTGAGCGCCTGCGACGGCGCGATGTGGAAGTACGGGATCACGAGATCGCGGCGTCCGTCACCGTCGAGGTCGGCGATCTCGAAGTCGGGGAAGACGCTCTCGGAGCGCACGATCTGGTCGGGCTCCTCGGGATACGCGAGCCCCTCGCGGGCGAAGAAGACGTGCCGGTCCATCTTCGTGCGCTCGCCGTCGGCGCCCCACTCGAGCACGATCAGGTCGGCGCGCCCGTCGCCGTCGAGATCGGCGAAGCTCGTCGCCTCGCCGCGGAACCCCTCGCGCTCGGCTTCGGGCGAGAGGACGCTGCGCTCGACGTCGAGCGTCGGCGTCGAAGGGAACGCTCCGTCTTCGCGCTGCGCGAAGACGCGCACGCGGTTGTCGGTGATCGTCACGACGTCGAGTCGCGCGTCGCCGTCGAAGTCCTCGACGTAGAGCAGCGGCGTCGTCGCCTCGCTCGCGAGGCGTCGCGCGGGCTCCCGCCCGGTGGCGGCCGCGAGCTCGCTCGCGCGGCGCCCGAGCCGGTACCGCACCTGCGCGGGGCTCGCGAGCGTCTGCGCCGCACCGGGGCCCGCGTCCGTGAACCGGCGCAGCGCGGGCCCGGCGAGCGTCGGGAGGAGCAGCTCGTCGCGGCCGTCGCCGTCGAGATCGAAGAGCACGCGCGCCGCGACCGGTGCGCCGTCGTCGCTCCCGGCGAGCAGGCTGTCGAGCGCGAGCGGCTGGGGCGGCGCGAAGCGGCCGTCGCGCCACGCGGCGAGGGCGCCTCCGCCGCGCGTGAGCAGCACGAGCTCGCTCGCCGGCGTCGCGTCGACGTTGCCGACGTCGAAGGCGCGGACGTCCTCGCCGAGCGCGAGGTCCGCGCAGCGCGAGAACGCGGGCTCCGGCGCGAACGTGCAGGTGCGCAGGCCGAAGTGCTCGCCGCTCGCGTCGCGCTCGAACGCGAACACGAGGTCGCGCCGGCCGTCGCCGTCGACGTCGACGGTGCGGTGGGCGAGCGTGCGCTCGGGGTGGGCGAGCTCGACGACGCGGTAGTCGCCGAGCGCGCGGCCGGGCGCGGCCTCCTGCGCGCGCGCGGCGGAGGCCGTCGCGAACGCGACCGCCGAGGCGACGAGCGCCGCGGTGCACGCCGAGGCGCCGCGCTTCACAGCGTGTAGTCCCGCCGGTGCGCGCCCGCCGCCGCGATCGCGCCGAAGACGAGCGTCGTGCCGAGCGACACCGCGAGCATGCGGCGCACCTCGGCCGTCCACCACGTGTCGATCGGGATGCCGGTGGGCAGGTCGTCGAGCAGGTACATGGGCACGAAGACCTGGTTCATGAAGGACGCCGTCGAGTACGGGACGTGCACCGTGCCGCCATCCCAGGGCACGTCGACGCCGAGGCTCGCGGGCACGAGCCCGAGCGTCCCGAACATCGTGAAGAGCACGAGGCCGGTCAGGATCGCGCCGCCCATCGTGGTCGCGTACGTGGAGACCGCGACCGCGAGCGACGCGATCGAGAGCAGGACGATCGCGACGAGAACCGTCGCGATGGCGACGTGGCGCGCCATCGTCGCGGCGGGGAAGATGACGTAGTCGTTCTCCGTGAGCGCGCCGAGGTCGTAGTACCAGGCCGCGGCTCCGAGGCTCCCGGCCCAGAGCAGCGCGAGCGTCGCCGCGATCATCACGAGCGCGGTCGCGTAGCGCGATGCCAGCAGCTCGAGGCGCGTGACGGGGCGGGTGAGCACGTACTTGAGCGTCGCGTTCGCGGTGTCGAGCGTGAACACGAGACAGAACATCAGGAACAGGACGCTGCGGGAGAAGTCGAGGCTGCGCAGCATGACGGCGAACGCGAAGTCCCAGCCCGACCCGGAGTGGATGCTCGCGCGCGCCTCCGCGAGGTGGTAGAGCGCCGCGCCGCCGACGGCGACGACCGCCATCGCGCCGTAGGCGCCGAGCACGACCCAGTAGCGCGAGAGCTTGAGCAGGTCGGAGCGCACGAGGCGCGCGACCGTCACGGGCGAGGGCAGCGCGCTCATGCGGCGGGGCGCCCGCGCAGCGCGGACGCGTCGCCGGTCAGCGCGACGAACGCCTGCTCGAGGCTGCGCCGACGCGGCGCGAGCTCGTGGACGTCGACGCCCGCGTCGAGCAGCGCGCGGTTCAGCGCGGCGAGGTCGAGCGCGCCGCGCGCGAGCTCGATGCGCCCGCGCCGCAGCACCGACACGTCGGTCGCGCCGCGCGCGCGCGCGACGCGGGCGGCGTCCTCCTCGCGGCCGTCCGCGACGCCGATCTCCACGCGTTCGGCGTCGCGGCCGACGATCTCCTCGAGCGTCCCCTCGCGCAGGATGCGGCCGCCCGCGATGACCGCGACGCGATCGCAGATCTGCTCCATCTCCGCGAGCAGGTGGCTCGACAGCAGCACCGTCGTCCCGCGCTCGCTCCGCACGCGCCGCACGAGGTCGCGCACCTCGCGCGTGCCCTGCGGGTCGAGCCCGTTCGTCGGCTCGTCGAGCACGAGCAGGCGCGGCGCCTCGAGCAGCGCGAGCGCGATCCCGAGCCGCTGCCGCATGCCCTGCGAGTAGCCCTTCACGCGGTCGTCGGCGCGCGCGAGGAGGCCGACGGCGTCGAGCACCTCGTCGACGCGCGCGCGCGGCGCGCCGCCCGTCAGGCAGCCGAAGGCGCGCAGGTTGTCGCGGCCCGACAGGAACGGATGGAAGGCCGCGCCCTCGACGAGCGCGCCGACGTTCGCGATGGCCGCCTTGAAGTCGCGCGCGACGTCGTGCCCGAAGAGGCTCACGCTCCCCCGCGTCGGCGCGACGAGCCCGAGCAGCATCCGCAGCGTCGTCGTCTTCCCCGCGCCGTTCGGGCCGATGAAGCCGAAGATCTCGCCGG
Organism: Myxococcota bacterium; assembly: GCA_041389495.1. Classification (NCBI taxonomy): domain Bacteria; kingdom Pseudomonadati; phylum Myxococcota; species Myxococcota bacterium. The sequence goes on from JAWKRT010000002.1 coordinate 829,977, forward strand.
CCTCGACGCGCAGGCTCACGTCCTCGACCGCGACGAACGAGGAGAAGCGCTTCTCGAGGCGCTCGGCGTCGACGGCGAGGGTCATGGCCGCCGCAACGTAGCGAGGGACGAACGCAGGCGCGCGGGCGCCTCCCGCTCAGGCGCGGCGCAGCGCGTTCGTGTGCGTGAGCGCCGGGAACTCCTCGTCCGCGGGCTTGCGCGCCACCTCCGCGACGCTCGGCCCGTACTCGTCCGCGAGCTTCTGCAGCTTCGCGAGATCGAAGCCGTAGAGCTCGGCCGCGTTGTCGCCGAGCATGCGGCGCACCTCGGGAACGGGCTTGTCGTTGAAGGCGTGACGGATCGCGAGCCGCGTGTGGGGATAGGTGCCTTCGTAGTGCGGGTAGTCGCTGCCCCAGAGGATGCGATCGGTGCCGATCACCTCGCGGTCGGCGAGCTCCATGGGCGACGGCGAGCTCGCGCCGTACCAGCAGTTGCGCTTCGCGTAGAAGCTCGGCGGCTCGGGGGTCGCCGCATCCTTCGCGAACTCGAACTCGCCCGCGACGCCCGCGCGCACGCGGCCCCACGTCCAGTCGAGGGTCTGCAGCTGCTGGGGCACCCACGCGCAGCCCGCCTCGGTCACGATGTACTTGAGCTTCGGGAAGCGGTGGAAGACGCCGGCGAGGATGAGCTGCGAGTACGAGCGCGTCGAGAAGAAGCGCGTCTCGATCAGGCGGATCGGCAGCGACACGGACCACTTGCCGTAGTCGGGCGAGCCGGTGCCGCCGTGGTGGTTGATGACGAGGCCGGCCTCCTCGATCAGCGCCCACAGGCGATCGTAGTCGGGGGAGTAGAGCGGCTTGATGAACGACGTGCAGTCGTCGGGCACGTGCGGGAGCAGGATGCCGCCGCGCAGGTCGTGCTTCGCGATCCACTCGACGTCCTGGATCGCCGCGTCGATGTCGTGGAGGTAGACGAGCCCGATGCCCGCGCGCTGGTCGGGGTACTCCTTGCACCAGTCGGCGAGCCAGCGGTTGTGCGCGCGGATGCCCTCGAGGCGGAGCGGGTAGTCCTCGGGTCGCGGGTTGCCGCAGATCAGCACGCTCGAGCGGAAGAACGGCGGCACGGTGTTCGGGAAGACGACCTCGCCGACGACGCCGTCCTCGCGCATGTCCTTCATGCGCGCCTCGTCGTCCCAGTTCTTGTGCTTCTTCGAGCCGATGTGCTGCTGCTGCGGGTTGCGGTACGAGCCCCGCCAATCGTCGAAGAGCTTCTGGTGCTTCGCGTCGAGGTACTCGCGGTAGTCGTTGACGCTCGCTCCGGCGTGCGTGTCGCAGGAGATGACGACGTAGTTCCGATCGCTCTGTGCGCTGGCCATGGCGTGTCCTCGCTCGCGAAGGGGCGCGACGACCGCGCCGGCGTCGATTCTCTCAGATCCGGCCCCGCGCGTCACCGGCCGCCGATTCGCGGGGCCGCAGCGCGTAGATGCACTCCGCGACCGGCCCCGCCTCGGCGAACTTCGGCGGCACGGCGGCGCCCTCGTGGCGCGCGAGCGGCTCGACGCGCAGCTCCGCGCCGAAGAGCCGCTCGACCTCGGCGGCCGGCACCGAGAAGGGCGGCCCGGCCACCCGTTCCTGGTCGTACTCGAGCGTGACGAGGAGCGTCGGTGCGCGGCCTCCGAGCAGCGCGCGCAGGTGCGCCGCATAGCGGACGCGCAGCGCGGGCGGGAGCGCGATCAGCGCGGCGCGGTCGTAGACGGCCGCGCAGGCGGCGACGTCCTCCCGCGCGAGCGCGAAGAAATCGCCCGTGAAGATGCGTACGCGGCCGGCCTCGAGCCACGGGAGCGAGACGCCGCGCCCCGCGTGTGGCGCGACGCCGCCTTCGGCGAAGAAGGCGCGCGCCGCCTGCTCGGCGAGCTCGACGCCGACGACGCGGTGGCCGCGATCGGCGAGCCACTGCAGGTCGCGCGACTTGCCGCAGAGCGGCACGAGCACCGTCGCGTCGGTGGGAACGCCTAACGAGCTCCAGTGTGCGACGAGCAGCGGGTTCGCTTCGGGGAGGTGGAAGCCCAGCTGCTGCGTGCGCCAGCGCTCGAGCCAGAACTCCGGGTCCACGCGCAGATCCCTCCGGTGGCGTCAGGCGCGCGGGGGGCGCCGGTACGGCGACGCCTCGCGCAGACCGTCGCGGAACTGCGGGTGCGCGATCGCGGCGAGCGCGTCGGCGCGCTCGCGCACCGTCTTCCCGGCGAGCTCGGCCGCCCCCCACTCGGTGATCACGACGTCCACCTGGTGGCGCGGCGACGTCACCGTCGTGCCCGCGGCGAAGCGGTCGACGATGCGCGAGACGAGCTCGCCGTCGACGGTCGCCGTCGACGGCAGGCACACGAGCGAGTGTCCGCCCGGCGACATGCTCGCGCCCGACGTGAAGTCCTCGTGTCCGCCCACGCCCGAGAACTGGCGCGCGCCGATCGTGTCGGCGGCGACCTGCCCCGCGAGATCGACCGCGAGCGCGCCGTTGATCGAGATCATGCGCTCGTTCCGAGCGATGACCTCGGGCGAGTTCGTCACCTCGACGGGCAGGAAGCGCACGGCCGGGTTGTCGTGCAGCCAGGCGTAGAGCTCGCGCGTGCCGGCCGCGAACGTCGCCACCGAGAACGGCCCGAGCAGGCCGTGCGCGTCGTCGATCTTGCCCGCCGCGTGCAGGTGCATGAGCCCCGTCGTGAACATCTCGGTGTGGATGCCGAAGGGGCCGCGGTCGCCCTTCGCGAGCGCTTGCGCGACGAGGTCGGGCACGCCGCCGATGCCCGTCTGCAGCACGGCCCCGTCCTCGACGTAGCCGAGCGCGTGCGCGGCGATGCGGCGCTCGACGTCGGTCGGCTCCGACGACGCGATCGTGAACGGCGCGCGGTCGACCTCGATCAGCACGTCGATCTCGTCGAGCGGGATCGCGTGCGGGTGGTCGGGCCGCACGCCGTGCGTGCTCGGGAGCTGCGCGTTCACCTCGACGACGAGCAGCCGCTCGGGGTCGCGCCCGGCGCGCCGCAGCTCGTCGACGAAGCCTCCCGCGTGGAGCGAGAGCGACACCTCGCCCGGCCGCAGCCCGGGCGCCGCCGCGGTCGCGAGCACGCGCGGCGCGAACCGGCGCGCGAGCGGGCCGTAGCGCCGGAAGTCCGAGGGCACGAACTCGACGTCGTGGCCGGCCGCCTCGAAGGCGCGCTCGGCCGGGCCGTGGAAGCCGCTGCGCGTGCGCACGCCCTTGCGCGTCACGAGCGGGAAGGGCGCGATCAGCAGCGACGAGAGGAACAGCAGGTCCTCCCAGTCGTCGCGGCGCCCGAGCGCTTCGAGGAGCGCGGGCGGCTGCGCGGTCGCGACGCCGACGGCGAGCGCGTCGCGCGGCCGGAAGCGGGCCGCGGCCTCGTCGGGGGTCAGGATCTCGGGCGGCATGCGCGCGAAGTATGCCGGCCGCGCGCGCGCGCGGGAAGCGCTAGCCGGCGCTGCAGCGGCCGCGTCCGCCGCCCGCTCCGCCCCCGCGTCCTTCCTCGCACACGGCGCGGATGCGCTCGGCCGGGACGCGCAGCGCGCCGAGCAGGTACGTCTTGAACGCGTCGTCCCACGGCTGGCGCGCGATCGCGAGGGCCATGCAGCGCAGCCACGCGTCGCGATCGTCGGCGTCGATCGGCAGGTGCGCGTGCGCCCGCGGCAGGCGGATCGGGCCGTACCTCTCGGCATAGCGCTTCGGGCCGCCGAGCCAGCCGCACAGGAAGCGCGCGAGCTTGTCGATCGAGACGTCGAGGTCGGAAGGGTGCATGTCGCGGATGCGGCGCGCGAAGTCGCGCGTCGACATCAGCTCGTAGAAGTCGGTGACGAGGGCGCGCAACCCTTCCTCGCCTCCGGCGGCGCGGAAGGACGCGTCCCCGGTTCCGTAGGGGCGATCGTTCGCGTCGGGGCTCGCGGACAAGGCGTCGTCTCCCGTTCGGATCGTTGGGCGCGCCGCGAGCATCGCCTACGCTCGCGCGCCCCGCGACCGGCGGGCTTCGACGAGGAGACGAACGTGGGCACGACGACGGCGGCAGCGCAGACGGGTTCGGGATCGCGGAGCGACGCCCCGGGCGAGCCCGACTACCGCGACGCGATCGGCCTCGGCGTCGCGGGCAACTTCGCGGGGCACCTCGAGCAGGCGGGCGAGGCGGCCGACTTCGCGTCGCTCGCGCCGCGGCCGGTCGACGCGCCGAAGGGGCTGTTTCCGTTCTACGTGCCGCCCGGCCCCGGCGCGGGTGCGCACTTCCTCCACACCTATCCCGTGTCGTCGACGACGCTGCGCCTCGCGCCTGGCGGCGAGAAACACCAGATCGAGCCCGAAGTCGCGCTCCTGTGCGACCTCGCGTACGACGACGGCGGGCGCGTGCACAGCGTCGTGCCGCGCTTCGCGATGGCGCACGACGACTGCTCGATCCGCCGCCCGGGCGCGAAGAAGATCAGCGAGAAGAAGAACTGGGGCGCGCAGAGCAAGGGCACGGCGCGCGGCGCGATCGCGATCGACCGCTTCGAGTCGGGCGGCGTGCTCGACCGCTACCGCCTCGCGTCCTTCCTCGTCCGCGACGGCGCGGTGCACGAGTACGGCGTCGACAGCCCCGTCACGAGCTACAGCTACTTCTACGGCCGCCTCGTCGACTGGCTCGTCGACCGCATGCGCGCGCAGGCGGACGAGGGGCCGCTCGAGGACGTGCCGCGCTGGATCGCCACCGCCGGCGCACCGCGCCGCGCGCTCATCAGCATCGGCGCGACGCGCTACACGGAGCTCGGCGAGCACACGTTCCTCGAGGCCGGCGACCGCGCCGTCGTCGCGCTCTACGACGCTTCGCGGTACGACGCGGCGGGCGTGCGCGCGCTCGCGGCCGCGCCACCGCCGACCGCTCCCGACGGCGTGTCGCTGCTCGACCAGCTCGTCGTCGCCGCGGCGCCGCAGTGAGCCGCGCGCGCGGCTCGCACGCGGCGGGCCGCGCAGCCGGCTCGCACGCGGCCCGCCGCGCCCGCGCCTTCGCGGAGTAGGATCGGCGCATGTCACACGCTCCCGTCTCGCGCGAAGCGGCGGCGCGCATCCGCGCGTCGCTCGACCACCCCGTCGTCGACGCCGACGGCCACCTCGTCGAGTACTGGCCGGAGCTCGATCGCCGCCTCCGCCGGGAAGGTGTGGACGGCGGCATGGCGACGCTGCTCGCGACCGCGACGTTCGACGGCTCGCGTTCGTGGGCCTCGCTCACGCCGGCCGAGCGCGCGCGCGAGCGCGCCTATCGTTCGCCCTGGTGGGGGTTCCCGAACGACGCGCGCGATCTCGCCACCGCGACCGCACCGCGTCTGCTGCACGCGCGCCTCGACGAGCTCGGGATCGACTTCGCCCTCTGCTATCCGAGCGTCGGCCTGCAGATGCCCGCGCAGCGCGACGAACGGCTCCGCCGGCTCGGCTGCCGCGCCTACAACCGCTATGCGAAGGACGTCTGCGACGGGCTCGGCGATCGACTGCGCGCCGTCGCGATCGTCCCGACGTGGAGCCCCGAGGAGGCCGTCGAGGAGCTCGAGCACGCCGTCCTCGAGCTCGGTTTCCGCGCGGTCGTGATCGGCGGCTTCGTGCCCCGCCCCTTCGACGACGGAGGCGAGCGCGCGTTCTGGATCGACGCGCTCGGTCTCGACAGCGCGCACGACTACGACCCGCTCTGGAAGCGGCTCGTCGAGCTCGGCATCGCGCCGAGCGTGCACTCGGGCTCGATGGGCTGGAGCGGCCGGCGCTCGACCTCGAACTTCTCCTACAACCACATGGGCAACTTCGCGGGCGCGTGCGAGGCGACGGCGAAGTCGCTCTTCTTCGGCGGCGTGCTGCACCGCTTCCCGGCGCTCCGCGTCGCCTTCCTCGAGGGCGGTGCGGGCTGGGCCGTGCAGATGCTCGTGAGCCTCGTCGAGCACTTCGAGAAGCGCGGCGTCGAGGGGCTCCGCGAGCGCGACCCGGCCGGCATCGACGCCGCGCTCTTCGACGAGCTCGTCGCGGCGCACGCGGCCGGGATGTCGACCGTCGCGGGCTGGGGCGAGACGATGAAGCGCGTCCTCGGAACGCCCGACGTCGTCGACGACTTCGCCGCCGCCGGCATCGCGAGCGAGGACGACATCGTCCGGCAGGTCTCGCAGCAGTGCTTCTTCGGCTGCGAGGCCGACGACCCGCTCGCGGGCGTCGCGTTCGACGCGCGGCGCCTTCCGGGCGGCCGGCCGCTCAACGCGATGTTCTCGTCGGACATCGGGCACTGGGACGTGGCGCACATGCACGAGGTCGTCCCCGAGGCGTGGGAGCACGTCGAGCGGGGCTGGATGGATCGCGACGCGTTCCGCGCCTTCATGGCCGACCACGCGATCCGCCTGTACGGAGAGGCGAGCCCCTCGTTCTTCGAGGGCACGCGCATCGAGGGCCACGCACGGGCGGTCCTCGCCCGACGGTGAGCCGGCGGGACCGCGCCCGCTTCGTCGACGTCGTCGGTCGCGCACCCCGCTTCGCGAGGACGCTTCGAGCCCGCGCGTCTCGTTAGGCGACGGGTGCGCGGCGCGCGGTGTCGCGCGCCGCGCGTCGCCGTTCGCGCGCGCGCCGCGCGGCGACCCAGGCGGGGAGGAGGAAGAGGAGGTCGACGCCGCCGAGTCCACAGGCGCGGTTGTGCTCGTGGAGGTGGGCGGGGTCGCCGAGGCACGAGGCGTCGGGCGCGCCGAGTCCGGGGTGGCCGGCGCCGAGTGCGGAGAGGCCGCCGTCGAAGTCGAGGGAGCCGTCGCCGTCGTCGTCGATGCCGTTCTGGCAGACGGGGCTCTCGGTGAGGGCGGCGGGGTCGGCGCATCCGGGGTCGGATCCGAAGTCGACGAGTCCGTCGCCGTCGTCGTCGACGCCGTTGTCGCAGGGAAGGGCGGGCTCGGTCTCGTCGGTGTCGGCGGCGGAGGTGCATCCGGGGTCGGATCCGAAGTCGACGAGTCCGTCGCCGTCGTCGTCGATGCCGTTGGCGCAGGCGGCGCCGACGGTGACGGTGACGGTGTCGGAGACGGGAGTCGCGGCGAAGGCGGTGAGGCGCAGGACGTAGGAGCCGGGCGCGTCGAAGGTGGCGGTGGCGGTGGGGCTCTCGTCGTCGTCGAAGGCGACGTTGCCGGGCCCGCTGTCGACCGTCCACTGCACGCGCTCCGGCACGCTGTCCAGGAGCATCGAGTGCGAGTCCGTGCCGGTCAGCGTCGGGCCGATCTGGCGCGTCGCGCCCGTCGTCGTGTCGATGCGGTGCAGCTGCGCGTGGTCGACCCAGAACGGGCCCGTGTCCACGACGATGCGCAGCACGCCGTAGAGCTCGCCGTCGAAGAGCGCGATGTCGTCGAAGAACATCTCGACGATGTCGAGCCCCGCGAAGGCCGGGCCCGGGTCGAACGACAGGAAGACGAGGTCGACGTGGCCGCCCGTCGCCGGGTTGAGCACGTAGATGCGCTGGGTGGCCGCGTCGGCGACCCACAGGAAGCCGGTCGCCGGGTCGCGCACGAGGCCGCGCGCGTCGGACGACGGCAGGCCGCCGAGCGCGAGCGTCCACACGCCGGTCGCGAGGTCGAAGTGCCAGAGGCGGTCGGCGCCGCCCTGCCAGTCGATCGCCCAGAAGCCGTTGCCCGTGCCGTCCTCGCAGAGCGCGCCGAAGCGCGTGTCCCAGCTCGCCATGCCGGCCGGCGCGCCGATCGGCGTCACGAGCGCGGTGGTCTCGTCGAGCGCGTAGAGCCGCTCGTGGAACGTGTCGACGCCGTACGTCGTGCCGAGCCCGTCGCGCACGAGGCCGCTCGGCCAGCCGTACACGAAGCCCGTCACCGGGTCGTGGATCGGTCCGACGCTCGTCACGCCCGTCGCGTCGTCGTAGAAGACGAGGTGGTTCTCGAGCGCGTTGCTCGCGAGGTCGTCGCCGTCGGCGATGAGGAAGGCGAGCGGCGCGAGGCCCGTGACGTCCCCGGCGAGCGGCGTCGGCGCTGCGACGGGCGTCGCGATCGGCGCGCCGGCGTCGACGACGACGGCGGCGCCGGAGGCGCCGGCGACGAGGCCGAGCGCGGCGGAGAGCGCGAATGCGTGGCGGAACCCGGTCGGCGACATGGCGGCGGCTCGACGCGAGGGGGGCGCGGGCACGGGACGCGCGGCTCGCGATGCGCGCGTCTCGCACGATTCCCTCGTGAGTGTCCCTCGCGCGTGCGCAGGTGCCATCGAAAATCGCCGACCCAGCGCTCGCAGGGCGCTCGGCGCCCTCGCGCGCCGGCGCGTTGCCCGTCGTCCGCGCGGCGGCTGCGCGCCGTCGTCCGCGCGGCGGCTGCGCGCCGCCGGCCGCGCGCCGCTGCGCGCCGGGCCGCGCGGGGCCTCCGTCGCGCCGACGCGGCGCGCCGGCGCGCGTCTTCGCCGCCGGGGGCCGCGCAGGGCCCTATGCTCGCGCTCCGCGCGCCGGCCGGCCCGGCGCCCCACCGGAGGGGAGAAGGTCCATGGTCTCGGAGCTGTTCGACGCGGAGCGCTGGCGCGAGGTGCCGGGCTTCGCGTTTCGCGACATCACCTACCACCGCGCCGTCGACCAGGGCACGGTGCGCATCGCCTTCGACCGGCCCGAGGTGCGCAACGCCTTCCGGCCGTCGACCGTCGACGAGCTCTACCGCGCGCTCGACCACGCGCGCATGACGACCGACGTCGGCTGCATCCTCGTGACGGGCAACGGGCCGTCGCCGAAGGACGGCGTGCGCGCGTTCTGCTCGGGCGGCGACCAGCGCATCCGCGGGCGCGACGGCTATCGCTACGCGGAGGGCGAGGACGCGGGCTCGATCGACCCCGGGCGCACCGGGCGCCTGCACATCCTCGAGGTGCAGCGACTCGTGCGCTTCATGCCGAAGGTCGTGATCGCCGTCGTTCCCGGCTTCGCAGTCGGCGGCGGGCACAGCCTGCACGTCACGTGCGACCTCACGATCGCGAGCCGCGAGCACGCCGTCTTCAAGCAGACCGACACCGACGTGGCGAGCTTCGACGGCGGCTTCGGCTCCGCCTACCTCGCGCGCCAGATCGGCCAGAAGCGCGCGCGCGAGGTGTTCTTCCTCGGCGCGAGCTACTCGGCCGAGGAGGCGCACGCGATGGGGATGGTGAACCTCGTCGCGCCGCACGCCGAGCTCGAGCGCACGGCGCTCGCGTGGGCGGCCGAGATCAACACGAAGAGCCCGACCGCGCAGCGCATGGCGAAGTTCGCGATGAACGCCGTCGACGACGGCCTGATCGGGCAGCAGGTGTTCGCCGGCGAGGCGACGCGGCTCGCGTACATGACGGACGAGGCGCAGGAGGGGCGCGACGCGTTCCTCGAGAAGCGCCCGCGCGACTTCTCGCGCTTCCCCTGGCACTACTGAGACGACTGGGCGGCGGCGTGCCCCGTCGGCGCCGCGGCGTGCGCGGGCGGGGCGACGCGCGCGGCCGGCCGGTCGAGCTTCCCGCGCACGCGCGCGAGCAGGGCCGACGGCGCGATCGGCTTCAGCACGAGCGCCTCGTCGGCCAGCTCGTCGCCGTAGTCGTGGAGCCGGTCGACGTGCCCCGACATGTAGAGCACGCGCGTCCCGGGGCGCTCCGCGCGCAGCTCGCGCATCATGCGCGGCCCGCTCATGCTCGGCATCACGACGTCGCTCAGCACGAGGTCGATGCCGCCGGCGAAGGCGCGCGCGACCGCGAGCCCGTGGGCGCCGTCGCGCGCCTCGAGCACGCGGTAGCCCGCGCGGCGGAGCGCCGTGCAGACCGCGGTGCGGACCTCGGCGCGGTCCTCGACGACGAGCACCGTCTCGTCGCCGCCGGTCGCGGGCGACGCACTCGCGGGCGCGGCGACGGCGACCGCCGCGCTCTCGGTCGCCGCGGGGAGCTCGATCTCGATCGCCGTGCCCTCGCCCGGCGCGCTCTCGACGCGGATCCCCCCGTCCATCTGGCTCACGAGCGAGTAGACGACGTAGAGCCCGAGGCCCGTGCCGCTGTGGCGCTGCTTCGTGGTGAAGAAGGCCTCGAAGGCGCGCTCGCGCACCGTCTCGTCCATTCCCACGCCCGTGTCGGCGATGCGCAGCGCGGCCGCGCCGTCGCGCGCGTGCGTCGCGATCTCGAGGCGCCCGCCCGACGGCATCGCGTCGCGCGCGTTGACGGCGAGGTTCACGAGGATCTGCTCGAGGTGGCCGGCATCCGCGTGCACGGCCGGCAGCGCCGCGTCGAGCGCGACCTCGACCTGCACGCTCTCGCCGACGAGCCGCGTCAGGATGCCCTGGATGCCGCGCACGACGTCGTTGAGCTGCACGGTGTCGGGCGTGCTCGCGCTCGGCCGGCTGACGGCGAGCAGCTGGCGCGTGAGACCCTCGCCCTTCGCCGCCGCGCGCAGGATCTCCTCCGCGGCGTCGCGGTCCTCGCCCGTCGGGAGCCGCTCGGCGAGCAGCTCGGCGTAGCTCGCGACCACCATCAGCAGGTTGTTGAAGTCGTGCGCGACGCCGCTCGCGAGCTGCCCGACGGCGTCCATCTTCTGCGACTGCCGCAGCTGCGCCTCGAACTCGTGGCGCAGCGACAGGTCGCGTGCGACGACGATCAGCCGCGGCTCGGCCTCGGCGGCGCGGTACGACGTCATCGCGGGCTCGTACCAGTGCCACGTCCCGTCCTTGGCGCGCAGGCGGACGTCGTTGCCGTGCGAGCTCCCGCCGGTGAGCGCCTCGGCGATGCGCCGCGGGATCTCGTCGTGGTCCTCGGGGTGCACGAAGTCGCTCGCCGGGCGCCCGATCAGCTCCTCGGGACGCCAGCCGAGCGCGCCCGCGTGGACGGGCGTCGCGTAGGCGATGCGGCCGTCGGGATCGAGCTCGAAGAGCAGGTCGGTCGACTGCGCGCCGAGCGCGAGGTGGCGCGCCTCGCTCTCGGCGACCTCGCGCAGGCTCGCGCTGCGCAGGTGGTCGTAGATGACGGCGATGCCGAGCAGGATGAGCTCGAACAGGATGGCCGCGCGGAACGCCGACTCGGCCGCCACCTCGTGCGTCACGACGTACGGGAAGTGGACGCCGCGTCGGCGCGCGAGCTCGACCGTGCACAGGACGGCGACGTTGAGGAACGCGGTCGCGCCGCCGGCGCGCGCGCCGAAGATCATCGTCGCGAGCAGCGGCACGAGGCACAGGTAGAACGCGGCGGCGGTGAGCGTCGCGCCGCTGAGCGCCGTGGTCGTCGCCGCGGCGGCGAAGATGCCGAACGTCAGTGCGCCGCCGACGCGCCGCCAGCGGCCCGAGCGCCGGATGTCGACGATGCCGGCGATCGACAGCACGCCGAGCACGAGGGTCGCGACGCCGGCGACGCGGCTCCCGACCGCGAGCTGCACGGCGGCGATGTAGAACGAGACGACGGCCGAGATCGCGCAGGCGATCAGGACGACGCGCGCGCGGCGCGCGATGTCGACGCCGTCGCGGCGGACCACCTCGGGGAGCGTCAGGTCGAGCAGCCGGTCCACGTTCGCGATCCTACTCCGGCGCGGCCCTTGCCTGGAGGCCCGCGCCGCCGTTCAGAAGAGCACGACCGGGTCGAAGCGCGGGAGCGTCGCGAACGCGACGTCGGGATGCGCGCGCGCCTTCGCTCCGAGGAAGGCGCGCAGCGCGTCGCCGCCCCGCGCGAGGAAGCCGGCGGCGCGCACCTCGCCCGTGAACGGCCCCTCGGCCGGGCCCGCGAGGCTGTCCCAGTGGATCGGGACGACGCGCGACGGCTTCGTTAGGCCGACCGTCTCGCGCCAGAACGCCTCGCGATACGCGTCCGTCTGCGAGCCGAGCCCGCCCACGCCGAGGAAGACGGTGTCGGCGCGGAAGCCCTCGAGGCCGCCCGGGACGAACCCCGCGCTCCCCACCACGAGGAAGGACCCGCGCGGGTGGGCGACGTGCAGCACGTAGGCCTTGCCGACGCGGTAGTCGAAGGCCGACACCGGGGGGACGAGCGGCTCGGTGATGTCCGGCTCGCCGAGCGCGCGCTCGCGGACGGCGGCGTCGGGAAACTCGAAGTGCCGCGACTCGATAGGCGTCACGACGAAGCGGCCGAGCGCGATCGGCTCGCGGTCGGCGACGACGCGGATGCGGTCCTCGGCGAGCCCCGCGCCGCGCCCGATGTTCGCGGTCGATTCGGAGCCGAGGAGCACGGCGCCCGTGCGCTGCGCGACGAGCGGCGCGTCCATCGCGTGGTCGAAGTGCGAGTGGACGGGGAAGACGGCGGCGAGCCGGTCCACCTCGTTGCGCGCGAGCCCGCGCGCGATCGCGTCCGCGTCGGGCGCGATCGTCCCGAAGAAGAGCGCGAGCGCGCCGGGGCGCGTGAACCACCCGTCCGTCATCCAGGTGGTCTCGCCGTCGGAGAAGACGAGCGTCGCCGTTCCCGTGTAGCGGACGGTGACGGCGCCGTCGGGGATCGAGCCGCTGCCCGCGACGGCCCAGGCCGGGTCGACGGGCGGCTCCTCGTAGGTCGTCAGCAGCCGCGCCGCGACGGCGCCGACGCCGAGTGCGACGAGCACCGCGACGAGCGCGATGCGCGAGGCGAGCGATCCCATGTCCCCTCCGCACTCCCCGGTCGGCCGCGGCGGGCGGCCGACCGGCGCGCGGGCCCGCGGCTACGCGATGGTGGCGATCAGCGGCGCGATCAGCAGGCTCACGACGCTCATCACCTTGATGAGGATCGCGACGCCCGGGCCCGACGTGTCCTTGAACGGGTCGCCGACGGTGTCGCCGATGACGGCCGCCTTGTGCGCGTCCGAGCCCTTCTTGTGCCCGGCGAGCCGCCCGGCCTCGATGTACTTCTTCGCGTTGTCCCACGCGCCGCCCGCGTTCGCCATGAAGAGCGAGAGCGAAGCGCCGACCGCGACCGCGCCGGCGAGCATGCCCGCGAGCGCCGCCGGCCCGAGCACGAAGCCGATGCCGACCGGCGCCGCGATCGCGATCGTGCCGGGCAGGATCATCTGCACGAGCGCCGCCTTCGTCGCGATGTCGACGATCGCCGCGCCCTGCGGCTCGGCCTTGCCCTCGCGCAGGCCGGGGATCTCGTTGAACTGCCGGATGATCTCCTCGATGATCGACTGCGCGGCCTTGCCGACCGCGATCATCGTCGAGGCGCCGACCGCGTACGGGAGGCACGCGCCGAGCAGCAGGCCGATGAGGATCGGCGCGTCGTCGAGCCGCAGCACGAGCGCGCCCATCCCGGACGCCTCGCGCACGTGGTTCACCTCGAGGATGAACGCCGAGAAGAGGCTCAGCACCGTCAGCGTCGCCGAGCCGATCGCGAAGCCCTTGCCGATGGCGGCCGTCGTGTTGCCCACGGCGTCGAGCTCGTCGGTGATCGCGCGGACCTCGGGGCCGAGCTCGCTCATCTCGCTGATGCCGCCCGCGTTGTCGGCGATCGGGCCATAGGCGTCGACCGTCATCACGATCGCCGTGCCCGCGAGCATGCCGACCGCGCTCATCGCGATGCCGTAGAGGCCCATGCCCTCCGGCATCGCCGCGTTCGCGACGAAGCCGACGACCGCGACGACGAACATCGAGACGACCGTGCTCTCCATGCCGACCGCGAGGCCCGAGATGACGCCCGTGCCCGCGCCCGTCGTGTTCGCCTGGGCGACGCGCTCGATCGGGCCCCAGGCCGTGTAGATCTCGGTGATCAGGCCGATGGCCGCGCCGCCGATCGCACCGGCGCCGAGCGCGTAGGTGACGGACTGCGAGACGCCGAGCATCGGCAGGAGCACCGCCGCCACGACGACGAGCACGATCGAGGGCACGATCAGCGCCGCGCGGAGCACGACGGCCGGCGTTCCCTGGCGCATCGCGCGCGCGATGAAGATGCACACGATCGAGACGAGCAGGCCGACGCCCGCGAGGAACACGGGCAGCGTCACGGCCATGAAGCGCGGGTCGATGTCGCCCGCGAGGTTCGTGAAGAGGCCCTGCACGTAGTGCGGCTGCGCGGTGAGCGCGATCGCCATCGCCGCGACGATCGCCGCGACGAGCGACTCGTAGATGTCCGCGCCCATGCCCGCGACGTCGCCCACGTTGTCACCGACGTTGTCGGCGATGCCGCCCGGGTTGCGCGGGTCGTCCTCCGGGATGCCCTCGACCACCTTGCCCGCGATGTCGGCGCCGACGTCGGCCGCCTTCGTGTAGATGCCGCCGCCGATGCGCGCGAACAGCGCGATCGACGAGGCGCCGACCGCGAAGCTGTGCAGCACGGTGCCGAGGTGCGGGTCGGACGCGAACGCGATGTAGAGGCCGCCGAGGCCGATCAGTGCCGTCGCGGCGACGCACAGGCCCATCACCGCGCCGCCGTCGAGCGCCGTCAGCAGCGCGTTCGGCTTCGAGCCCTCGCGCGCCGCCTGGCTCGTGCGCACGTTCGCGAACGTGGCCGACTTCATCCCGATGAAGCCGGAGAGCAGCGACATGCCGGCGCCGAGCACGAAGCAGCCGCCCGCGATCAGCCCCGTCCCCTCGCGGCTGAACGCGAGGAAGAGCAGCGCGAACACGGCCGCCGCGTAGACGGCGAGCACCTTGTACTCGCGCGTCAGGAAGGCCATCGCGCCCTCGCGGATGTAGCGCGCGATCATGTTCATGGTGTCCGTGCCCTCGGGCAGGGACTTCACGCGGAAATAGAAGAAGGCGGCGACGACGAGGCCGAGCGCACCCGCCCCGAGCGAAACCATGGTGAGTTGACCGATCACGCCGTCCATCGTCGATTCCATCCTTCTTGGGAGCGAGCGCAGCGGGCCGCGATGCGCTCGTGTTGTGTGCTCGTCTTCGCGCACGCCGGCACGGCCGGCGGTCGCGCAGGGATCTGCACGTGCACGCGCGGCGGCACGGCGGCCGGCGGTGCGGGGTCGAGAGTGCGGGCTGGCGTCGAAGCGCCCTTCCGGCGTCCCGCCCCTGGCGGGGCGGCCTTCCCGGGCCGGTGATGTAGCGACTCCGGCGCCCCGGGGAAAGCTGCCGGATGGGGATTTTCGAGGCGCGGCGCGGCCCGCGCGGGCGGCCGGGGGCCCGGAGCCGCGCGACGCGCGGCCGACGGCGGGCCGGCCGGCCGGCCCGCGGCGCCCCAACGTCCCGGCGCCCGCCGAAGGTGCGTGCGGCGGCGCGGCCGACGCTGGGTCGGCGGCGCCGGCGCCGAGGACCCGCAGCGTCTCGAAGGGCATCTCGACGCCCGCGGCGCGCAGCGCCTCGAAGGCGCTCTCGCGCAGGGCGAAGCGCTGCGCGATGTGGTCGGCCTCGTCGTCGATCCAGACCTGGAGCTCGAGGTCCACACGGTAGTCGCCGAGCGCGCGGACGACGACGCGCGGCGGCGGGTCCGCGATCGCGCCGGCGTGCGCGCGCGCGGCGCCGAGCAGCACGTCGCGCGCCCGGCCGAGGCTCTCGCCGACGCCGATCGACACGGGCACGTCGAGGCGCAGGTGCGGGAAGTTCGTGTAGGACGCGACGGTGCTGTTCACGATCGTCGAGTTCGGGATGGCGAGCATCTTGCCGTCGGGCGTGACGAGCCGCGTCGAGCGCATCGTGATGTGCTCGACGCGTCCGTAGAAGCCGCCGACCTCGACGAGGTCGCCGATCACGAACGGCCGGTCCCAGAAGATGAAGATCCCGGAGATCACGTTCGAGAGCGCGTCGCGCGCCGCGAAGCCGATCGTGAGCCCGGCGACGCCGAGGCTCGCGAGCACCGACGTCATGTCGACGCCGAGCGCGCCGAGCGCGGTGATCGCGCCGAGCAGCAGCACGGCGTACTGCAGCACGGCGAGCACGAACGTCTGCGCGGTGCGGTCGACGTGCGCGCGCGTCATCAGCGACGTCGCGACGCGGCGCGCGATGCGCCACGCGAGCACGAACACGAAGAAGGTGAGCGCGGCGACGGCGAGATCGGGCAGGAAGCCGACGAGTGCGCGGCGCACGACCTCGGGGTCGAACGTGGCGGCGAGGCGGTCGAGGATTTCGTGCACGGGCGACGCTCCTCCGGCTCCGGCGGCCCCGTTCGCTCCGGCGCTCCAGCGCTCCTGCGCTCCGCCGCGCCTAGCGGATCGCGCCGCTCGCGCGCAGCGCGGCGATGCGCGCGTCGTCGACGCCGAGCTCGCGCAGCACCTCGTCGGTGTGCTCGCCCTGGCGGGGCGCGTGGCGCGCGATCGACGCGGGCGTGCGCTCGAGCCCGATCGCGGGCTTGAGGTAGCGCACCGGGCCGAAGCGCGGGTCGTCCTGCTCGGTCACCGTGCCCCGGTGGCGCACGTGCGCGTCGGCGAGGAACGCGTCGACGTCGTTCACGGGCGCGAACGGCGCGCCCTCCTCGCGCGCGCGCGCGACGAAGTCGGCGGTCGCGTGCCGCCGGATCTCGTCGGCGAGCACGGCTGCGAGCGCGGCGTAGTTCGCGAAGCGCTCCGCGCGCTTCGCGAAGCGCGGGTCGGCGGCGACGTCGGGCCGCCCGAGCGCGCGGCACAGCGCGGCGAGCTGCGCGTCCTCGATCACGACGCCGACGACGTGGCCGTCCGCCGTCTCCCACGCGCGGAAGTAGCTCGACGCGACGCTCGCGTCGCCGGCGAGCGGGGGGAACGAGCGCGACATCATCGCGTCGGGCAGCGCGAACGCGGCGTAGGCGTCGATCATCGCGACCTCGACGCGCTGCCCGCGCCGCGCTGGGTCGCGCTCGCGCGCGAGCAGCGCGGCGAGCACGCCCGACACCGCGGTGAGCGCCGTGCTCTTGTCGGCGACGCTCCCCTGCACGAGCGCGGGCGGGCCGTCGCCGCCCTGCTCGGGCATCAGGCCGACGAGCCCCTGCATCACCATGTCGTAGGCGGGCAGGCCGGCGTACGGGCCGTCCGCCCCGAAGCCGTTGATCGAGAGGTAGACGAGCGCGGGGTTGCGCGCGCGCAGCGCGTCCCAGCCGAGCCCGAGTCGCTCCATCACGCCCGGCCGGAAGTTCTCGGCGACGACGTCCACCGCCGCGGCGAGCTCGCGCACGAGCGCGCACCCCTCTTCGCTCTTCAGGTCGACGACGATGCTGCGCTTGTTGCGGTTGAGCTGGGCGACGAAGCCCGAGAAGCCGGGCTCGCGGAACGGGCCGCCGCTGTAGCGCGCGGGGTCGCCGGCCGGCGCCTCGACCTTGATCACGTCGGCGCCGAGGTCGCCGAGCGCCTGCGTGCAGAGCGGTCCCGAGATCACCGACGTGAGGTCGAGCACGCGCAGGCCCGCGCACGGGCCCGGCGCGACGCGGGAAGGGGCGCCGCTCACGCGCGCGCCGGCGTGCGCGCGGGCGACCGCGTCGCATCCTCGCGCACGGCGAGTGCGAGCTTCCCGCGCACGCGGTTCGCGACGAGCCGCTCGAGCGCGTCGGGGAGCGCCTCGAACGCGACGAGCTCGTCGACCGCGACGCCGACGCGCCCCTCGCGCCACCAGCCGACGAGGCGCTCCTGCGCGGCGCGCTTGAAGGCCACGTCGTAGCCGCTCGGCATCACGCCGAGCACCGAGTAGTTGCGGTTCACGAGGTGCGCGGTGTCGACGGTGCCCCAGCTGCCGCTCGCGAACCCGACGGCGAGCAGCCGCCCCTCGTGCGCGATGCAGCGCGTCGCGGCGCGGAAGGCGTCGCCGCCGACGGGGTCGTAGACGACGTCGGCGCCGCGCCCGTCCGTGAGCGCCTGCACGACCTTCGCGACGTCCTCCGCGCGGTGGTCGACGACGTCGTGCGCGCCCTGCTCGGCGCAGTAGCGCGCCTTCTCCGGCCCGCCCGCCGCCGCGATCACGCGCGCGCCGAGCGCGCGGCCGACCTGCACGGCGGCCGAGCCCGTGCCGCCCGACGCGCCGAGCACGAGCAGCGTCTCGCCCTTCGCGAGGCGCGCGCGCTGCACGAGCCCGATGTACGCCGTGTGGAGCGGGATCAGGAAGCACGCGGCCTCGGCGTCGCTCATGTCGTCGGGCACGGGCAGGCAGAAGTCGGCGAGCCCGAGGCACCGCTCGGCGAAGCTCCCGTGGCCGGTGAAGAAGCTCGTCACCGCCATCACGCGCTCGCCGACGCGCAGGCCCTCCGCGCCCGGCCCGAGCGCCGCGATGCGGCCCGCGACCTCCTGCCCCTGCGTGAACGGGAGCGGCGGCGTCAGCGCATAACGAGCCTCGCACATGAGCGCGTCGGGCAGGCCGATGCCGGCGGCCGCGACGTCGACGAGCACCGTGCCCTCGCGCGGCGCGGGAACGGGCGCGTCGCCGCGCAGGGCGAGCGCCTCGCGCGGCGTTCCCGCCCGCACCGTCTGCCACGCGCGCATCGTCTCGCCCATTCCGAGCGCTCCTCTTCGAGCCGCGCGCCGCGCCGCGCGCGCGCCGCGCCGGGACACGGTCAGGGAACCAGCACGACCTTGCCGCGCGCGCGCCGGTCGCGCAGCGACGCGAGCGCCTCGGCGGCGCGCGCGAGCGGGTAGCGCTCGGACACGTACGGCGCGAGCCGCCCGTCGGCGACCATCTCCATGAGCTCGCGCTGCAGGGCCGCGGCCGTCTCGGGCTCGCGCGCCGCCATCGCGCCGAAGAAGACACCGACGATCTGGCAGCTCTTGAGCAGCGTGAGGTTGAGCGGGATGCGCGGGATGCCCGCGGTGAAGCCGATCACGAGGTAGCGGCCGCCCCAGCCCGTCGCGCGCAGCACGGGCTCGGCGTAGTCGCCGCCGATCGCGTCGTACACGACGTCGGCGCCCGCGCCGCCGGTGAGCTCCTTGATGCGCGCCTTGAGATCGTCGTCGGTCGCGATCGCGACGTCGGCGCCGCGCTCGAGACAGAGCGCGCGCTTCTCCTCGCTCGACGCGACCGCGACGACGCGCGCGCCGAGCACCTTGCCGAGCTCGACCGCCGCGAGCCCGACGTTGCCCGCGGCGCCGAGCACGACGAGCGTCTCGCCCGCGCGCAGCGCGCCGCGGTAGCGGAGCGCGTACCAGCCCGTGCCGTACGAGTAGAGGAGGCCCGCGGCCTGCGCGAAGTCGAGGCCCGCGGGCAGCCGGCGCACGCCCGCCGCGCTCGCGCGCACCTTCTCGGCGAAGCCGCCCGTCACGCCGCCCGCGCCGACGACGGCGTCGCCGACGGCGAAGCCCTCGACGCCCTCGCCGACCTCGCACACGACGCCGGCCACCTCGCTCCCGGGCACGAACGGCGGCTTCGCCTTGAACTGGTACTTGTCCTCGATGATCAGGACGTCGGGATAGGTCACCGACGCCGCGCGCATCTCGATCACGAGCTGGCCGGGCCCCGCGTGCGGATCGTCGACGTCCTCGACGACGAGCGATTCCGGCGGCCCGAACTGTCTGCAGACGACGGCTCTCATCCCGCGCTCCCCGCGATCTTCCTTTGTGGCTCCCGAGCGCGCGACGTTATCATGCGCGCGCTCGACGCCACGAGCCGAACGAACGGAGAAGGGGGGAGCCGTGCGATCGATCGTCGGAGTCCTCGCGGCCGCGGCGCTGCTCGCGCCGGCCGCGCGAGCGCAGCACGCCCCGTTCCAGGCGTTCTTCGCGACGGTGTGCGCGGGCAGCCCGGGCGGCAGCCTGGCGACGCGCTGCGGCGAGACGCCGGGCGGTGCGGGCGACCTGTCCGGCGACAGTGAGCTCTCGCTCAACCCGAACCAGTCGCTCGCCGCGCACGACGCGTCGCAGGCGCGCGTGCGCCAGCTGAGCCAGGACATCGAGGAGCGGCTCGCGGCGCGGCGCGCCGACGAGGGCGCGAGCCTCGCCACGCCGATCGGCTTCATCCTGAACGGCCGCTACACGCGCAGCGAGCGCGACCGCAGCTTCGACGGCAGCCCGCTCCAGCCCGAGCCGCTGCAGCGCGAGCGCGGCTACACGGCGAACGAGGGGAGCGTGCAGGTCGGTGCGGACCTCCGCGTCGGCGAGGGCGCGGTGATCGGCGCGCTCTTCGCCTACTCGCGCAGCGAGGCCGAGTTCGACCCCGATCGCTCGACCGCGCCGAGCTTCGTGCCGGCGTCGACCTCGGGCGAGGCCGAGACCGACAGCTACTTCCTCACCGCCTTCGGCTCGCTCGACCTCGGCATGGGCTTCTGGGTCGACGGCAGCCTCGGCGGCGGCATCACGCGCCACACGCTCACGCGCCGCGCGGTCTTCCAGGAGACGACGCGCACCATCGCGCAGACGCTCGGCGTGCTCGAGGGCGACACGGACGGCTACGAGCTCTCCGCGACGGCGGGCGCGGGCTACGACCGCCAGGACGGCGCGCTCTCGTACGGCCCCTACCTGCGCGTGCGCTACGTGAACACGACGCTCGATGGCTATGCGGAGGACGACCCCGCGTCCTCGGGGCTCGCGATGCGCTACGACGAGGAGACGCAGCACTCGGCCGTCGGCGTCGTCGGCCTGCGCGCGAGCTATGCGCTCAGCACCGGCATCGGCGTCGTCGTCCCGTCCGTGCGCGTCGAGTGGGAGCACGAGTACGCGCGCAATGCGTTCACGACGCACCAGTCGTTCAACCGCGACGGCTTCGCGAACGACTACGCGCTGCGCGGCGACGCGCCCGACCGCGACTACGCGAACGTCGGCGCGGGCGTGACCGCGGTGCTACCGGGCGGGTGGATGGCCTTCGCCGAGTACGAGGGCCTCTTCGGCTACCGCGATCTCGCCCGCCACCGCGCGACCGCCGGCCTGCGCGTCGAGCTGCGCTGAGCCTCCCCGCGGCACGAAGAAGAACTCGCCGGCCTCGTGGCCGGCGAAGCGGATCGGCGCGTACTGCGGCGTCTGCTCGAAGCGCACGTCCTCGGCCGCCCACACGACGCGCGCGGCCAGCTCCTGGTGGATGGCCTGCCCCTCGAGCACCTCTTCGTTGCGCTCGAGCACGTCGAGCAGCGCGCGCGCGAAGATCGAGTGCGCGCCGCCGCCCGCGTCGAGCACGGGCTGGAGGCCGCCCGACGTGAGCGCGGTGCGCGAGCGCTTCCCGAGCATCGCGCGCTGCCAGGCGAGCCGCGCCTGCGGCGTCGACCCGGCCTCGAGCCGCGCGAGCGACGAGCGCGTGAGCGAGCCCGAATAGCACGAGTCGGCGATCACGAGCACGTGCTTCGCCGCCATCGCGTTCAGCACGTCCGTGATCGCGACGTTCGAGATCCAGTTCGCGCTCGAGTCGGGCTCGGCGTCGATCGGCAGCCAGTGGCCGCGCATGTTGGCGCGGTCGAGCTCGCCGTGGCCGGCGTAGTAGACGACGAGGTTGTCGCGCTCGGTCAGCCGCGCGCGCAGCGCGTTCAGCTTCGACAGGATCTCGTAGCGCGACGCGTCGAGTGCGAGCTCGACCTCGAAGCCGTAGCGATCGGCGAGCACCCGCGCGATCGCGCGCGCGTCCTCGCCGGCCGTCTGCAGCCGCGGCAGGTGGCGATAGGCCTCGTTGCCGATGACGAGCGCGTGATAGGTGCCGAAGTCGAGCGCGGGCCGCGCGGCGGGCGCGCGCGCCGGCGCGCGCGTGGCTTCAGGCGCGCCGAAGCGCAGCTCGCGCTGCGCGCGCTGTCCGCGCTCGTCGATCGCGACGATGCGCACGTCGAGCCCGCCGGGCGGGACGTCGACGCGCGCGCGCACGACGCCGCGCGCCGTCGGCTCGACCTCGCGCTCGTTCACCGTGACGGCGAGCAGCCCGGCCGGCGCGTCGACGCGCGCCACCACGAGGCGCGCGCCCGCGTCGCTCGCCGCCGGCGTCACGGCGACGCCGCGCTGCAGGGGGATCGGCGGATCGATCAGGTGGATCGACGGCCCGGCGAGCTCGACGTCGGCGGGCGCGACGGCCGCGGCCGCCGACGCCGCGCGCTCGCGCTCCTCGGTCGCGGCACCGAGCTCGGTGCGCAGCCGGTCGACCTGCGCGCGCAGCGCGTCGAGCGCGGCGTCGCTCTCGGCGCGCTCGCGCTCGCTGCGCGCGAGCGACGCCTCGCGCTGCGCGAGCTCGGCGCTCGCGCGGGCCGTCTCGGCGCGTGCCCGCTCGACCTGCCGCTCGGCCGACTCGAGCGCGCGGCGTCGCTCCGCGAGCTCGCCGTCCGCGCGCTGCCGGTCGCGCTCGCCCGCGCTCGCCGCGGCGTCGTTCGCCTCCGCGAGCGCGCGGCGCGCCGCGTCGATCGCATCGCGCTCGTTCGCGAGCTCGGCGCGCGCGGCCGCGAGCTCGGCCCGCGCGCGCTCGACCGCGTCGCGCTCCTCGCCGAGCGCGTCCCGGGAACGCGCGAGCTCGGCGCGCTCCCGTTCTTTGGCGCGCGCCAGCTCGGCGCGCTCCCGTTCGTTCGCGCGCGCGCGCTCGGCGCGCTCGGTTGCGTTCGCGCGCGCCAGCTCGGCGCGCTCCTCGGCGATCGCTTCCTTCTCGCGCGCGAGGTCGGCGCGCTCCTCGCGGAGGGCGCGGTCGCGGGCGTCGAGCTCGTCCGCGCGCGCGTCGTCGTCGTCCCGCCGCGCGTCCCGCGCGGCCGCGGCGCGTTCGAGCTCTTCGTCGCGAGTGGCGGCCGCGCGTTCGAGCTCGTCGCGAGCGGCCGCGGCGCGTTCGAGCTCCGCGCGCGCGGCGGCGAGCGCGCGCTCGAGCTCGTCGATGCGGCGCTCGCGCTCGGCGTGGGCGCGCGCGTCCTCGGCGCTCGCGTGCGGCGCCTCGGCGGCGCGGAAGGCGACGCCGTCGTCGCCGAGCCCCGCCGCGCGCGCGTACCAGCGCTGCGCGGCCGCGGGGTCGCGCTCCACGCCGAGTCCGCGCTCGGCCAGGCTCCCGAGGTTGAGCTGCGAAGGGGCGTAGCCCTGCTCGGCCGCGAGCGCGTACCAGTGCGCGGCGGCGCGGTAGTCGGGCGGCAGGCCGAGACCCTTCTCGAAGATCTCGCCGACGTAGTGCTGCGCGGTGGCGTCGCCCTGCTTCGCGAGCGGAAGCCAGACCGCGAGCGCCGACGCCTGGTTCGCGCGCGCGTGCGCGACGTACTCGCCGCCCGCGGCGCGGCAGTCCGCGGCGCTCGTCTTCACGGCGCGGCGCGCGGCGAGATAGGTTACGCGCTGGCCGAGCGCGCGGATCTGCGGCGGGAGCAGGCAGTCGACGACGAGCAGGTCGTCCGCGTCCCCGGGTGCGGCGCCGAGCGGCACCGCCGGGCCGGACGTGCAGGACGGGCCGCTTCCGAAGCCCGCGAGCACGGCGGCGAACACGGCGGGAAGGAGGCGTCGCGGCATGCGCACGACAGTCTACCCAGCCGGCCGCGCGCCATGGCGCGCGGCGGCCGCGGCGCTCCTCGTCGCCGTCGCCGCCGCGAGCGCCGCGCGGGCCGACGTCGAGATCCGGCCCGTGCTCGCGGCGACGTGCGACGGCGCGGCCGCGTCGCTCCCGCCCGCGAGCGGATCCGCGGACGCGTGGGCCGCGCGCGCCGCGGAGCTCGGCGCGGCGCGCTTCGTGATCGACGCTGCGGGCAGTGTCGCCGAGATCGCGCGGCCGGAGGCCGGCGACGCCGCGATCACCATCGTCGCGCTCGTGAATCCGCCCGCGGGCCGGGACTTCCCCGACGAGCAGATGGTCGCGCTCGTGCTGCTCGTCGACGAGCTGCGCGCGCTCGAGGGCGGCGCGTCGCGCGTGCCGCGCGCGGTGTGGGGTGAGGGTGCGTGCGCGCGCCGCTCCGACGCGGTCGCCGCGTTCGACTGGAGCGCCTTCGTCGACCGCCTCGCGCGCATCGCTCCGTAGGCGGGCGGGCGCGCACGCCTAACGATGGTCGAGCACGCGCGTCGCGGCGACGCCGTTTCCGGCGGCCACCTCGACGTGGCGGGCGAGCGCGACGGGGGCGTCGCCGCCCGCGACGAGCGCGGGCTCCGCCGCCGTCGCGCCCGTGAGCCCGCGCGCCGCGACCGCGGGCGTCTCGAGCACGGTCCGCTCGCTCACCGTGTGCACGCGGCCCTCGACGCGCGGGAGCGGCCGCCCCACGAGCGGAGTGAGGCTCGCCTCGAGCTCGGCGCTCCGCTCGGTCGACGCGTAGAAGTACACGTGCTCGAGACCCGCGTGGCGGTCGAGCCCGTACCAGTGCGCGGCCCCGGGGAGCGACAGCGTCGCGCCGGCGGGCACCGGCGCCGCGGGCAGGCTCGTCGGGTGGAGCGCCTGCACGCGGCCGACCGAGTCGATCGCGATCACGTACACGTAGGCGTCGGCCGACGGGCGCGCGAAGACGCGCAGCGCGTCGGCCGCTTCGCCGTCGCCGACGCCGTCGTACACGACCGCGCCATCGGCGAGCGCCTCGAGCCCGCCGGCCGTGCGCCGCGCGACCGCGACGTCGAGGGCGAGCGGCGCGTCGACGCCGCGCGCGACGACGCCGGGCTTCGGATACAGGTCGCCCCACGGGCTCGCGCCGGCCGCCGCGCCGGCGCCCGGCGCGCTGGCGGGCGCACTGCCCGGAGCGCCGCCGGGAGCGGGCAGGGCGGGTGCGCCGCCGGGCGCGAGCGTCGCGACCGCGGGCGACGGCGCATCGTCGACCGTGCCCCAGCTCGGCGCGCCTTCGCCCGGCGCGGCGTCGCTCGCCGTGCCCCACTGCGGCGGGCCTGCCGGCGCGCTCGTCGTCGCGACGGCGGGAGCACCCGCAGGAGCGGGCGCGCCCGCCTCGGCCTGCGTGCGCGCGTACTCCGCGCGGATCTCCGCCTCGATCGCCTGCAGCTCGGCCATCTCGCGCTGGCGGCGACGCAGATCGATGTACGAGCCGGCCGCACCGTAGGCGAGCGGCGTGAGCGTCGTGACGACGCTGACCGCGGCGACGGCGTAGTTCGGATCGTCGTAGTGGTTGAGCGCGAGCACGCTCGCGGCGGCTCCGCCCGCGATCACGAGCGCGGGCAGGTACTCCTCGACCGTCTGGCAGGCGGCGACGAGCGACGCCGCGACGAGCGCCGCGACGAGCCGGTGTGCGCGGCGCGCGCGCGGCCGCGCGCGCGCGCCGTCGCGCACCGGAGCGGGGAGTCGTTGTGCATCCACGGTGAGCCTCCCGGCCTTCCAGCGTTCCGGCCTTCCAGCTGTGCAGCTTCCCGGCCGTGCAGGTTCCCGGCCGCGGGCAGGCGCGCTCGCCTACTCCTGCGGCCGGCGGGCGAACACGAGCCTCGTCAGTCGTCCCGTGCGCGGGTCGTGCAGCAGCACGGCATCGTAATCGCCGGCGACGGCGAAGAACAGCCAGTCGCGCGTCGCATCGTAGGCGCGCATCGCGAGCGACAGGCCGAGCCCGATCGCGGCCGGATTCTTCGGCATCGGCAGCCTCGGGTCCGGCCGCACCTGCACGCGCTGCGCGTCCTCGCTCGCGATCGTCGTGAGCCAGCGGTCGAGCCGGTCGGGGATCTCGTTCACGGTGGCGTCGGTCCCGATGAACGCGACCGTGATCTCGGGCGACTCCTCCGCCATCGCGCGGCGCAGCTGGTCGTCGAAGAGCTTCGAGTCGAAGAACTCGAGCAGCACGGGGCCGGGCGGCGGCTTCGGCTTCGAGGCGCACGCGGCGACGGCCGCGACGGCGGCGAGGCCGGCCAGCGCGAGCGCGACGGCGCGTGCGAGATCCGAGCCGGAGTGGCGACCTAGCGACACGGCAGCTCCGCCCTCAGTCCACGATCGAGAGCGTAAGCGAAGCCGCGGCCCAGTCGGGGCTCGGCTTCGGTGCGGCGGGCTCGGGGGCGGCCTCGGGTGCGACGGCCGCGCCCTCCGCCGCGGGCTCGGGCTCGGGCGTCGGGGCGGGCTCGGGAGGCGGCGCCGGGGCGTCCGGCTCGGCGGCGACCACCGCGATGCCGCGCGCGGCCGCGCGCGCGAGCGCGGGCGCGAGCTCGCCGAGCAGCACGCGGCGCACCGCGCTGCGCTCGCCACCGCGCGCGGCGCCGCGCGTGCGGAGCTCCGCCTCGAGCGCGCCGATCGCGTCGCGCAGCGCGCCGGCCGCGCGCGCGTCGCGGAAGCAGAAGGCGCGCACCGTGTCGGTGCCGGTCGGCGGCACGTAGTCGAGGAAGAAGCCCGCCGTGTTGTCGGCGCCGAGCGAGTCGGGAATGCGGACGGCGCTCGCCGGCTCGATCCGGCCGCCGGGCACGAAGCCGCTCGCCTCGGAGATCGCGTTGGGGAAGAGCAGCGCGACGCGGCCCTCCGTGTCGACGTCGACGACGACGAGCGAGCACGCCTCGCTCGCCTCGACCTCGAGCCACAGGCTGTTGTCGGCGCTGCGCGGCTCGCCCTCCCGCCGGATGCGGAGCTCGGGCGCCGCGCTCGACGTGCGCACGACCTCGGTCTGGGGCCGTTCGCCCGGCGCGGATTCGGTGGGCGGCCGCCCGGCGATGCCGACGCGCAGCCCGAGCGCCGCGGCGTCGTTCGAGATCGAGAGCAGCTCGGCCGCGGTCAGCGAGCGCGCGAACAGCGCCGCGAGCGCGCGCGCGACCGAGCGTTCGTCGTCGCGCGACGCGGGCAGGGCGTGGCGCGCGACGAGCGCGCGGCCGTCCGCGCCGCGCACCTCGATCGCGTCCGCCGTCGCGCCGACCGCGAAGCGCGCGAACGACGCGTCGCCGACGAGCTCGAGCTCGGGCAGCGCGTCGAGGGCCGCGGCCGTCATGCGCGCGCGCCGCTCGGCATCCGCGTCGTCCCAGCGCACGGCGACGGCGGCGACCGCCGGCGCGGGCGCGATCGCGACCGCGCGCCCCGGCGCGAGGAGCGGCGTCGCTTCGTCGCTCGTCGGGCGCGCGATCGCGTCGGCGGCCGCGCCCGGCGCACCCGCGCGATCGAGCCGCTCGACGACGACCTCGAGCTGCGCGCCGCCGGGAGCGAACGCGCGCTCGCCTTCGGGATACACGGCCCAGACCGAGCCCGGCCGCGCGCCGAGCCCGCTCCCGCGCACGAGGCGCACCGCGCCGCCTTCCTCGGGAAGGGCGGAGACCCACGCGAGGCGCGGCCGGTCGCTCTCCGCCGCGGCCGGCGGCAGCAGCGCGGTGTCGATCTGCTCCGGCCGCCCCTCGAGCTGCGGCTCGGGCAGGTCGTCGAGGCCGAGCTGCGCCTTGATGCGCTCGAGCTCGCGCTGCACGTGGTCGAACAGGCCGCGCGCGGTCGCATCCGGCGGTGCCGTCGCGAGGCTGCGCGCGAGCGCGTACGAGAAGAGCCCGTACGAGCTGCCGTCGATCGGGCCGTCGAGCGCCTCCTGGTGCGAGGCCGCACCCGCGAGCAGCAGGTGGTCGCCGCCGTCGGTCGCGACGACGCCGCGCGTCGCCGTCGCCGCGTAGAGCTCGCGGCGCTCGTCGGGCGCGACGAAGCGCGTGCGCAGCGCGCTCGCGCCGCGCGTCGCGGTGCCCGAGTGGCAGGAGTCGAGCGTGACGACGAGCCGCGTGTCCGCGAGACGCGCGAACCGCTCGCCGAGCTCGTCGTCGGTGATGTCGGGAACGCCGGGCGTGCGGCCGTCCTGCGGAACGAGCGTCTCGTCGAGCCCGTCGGCCTCGTCGCCGCCGAGGTCGGTGACCTGCGACCCGTGACCGGAGTAGTGGACGTAGACGACGTCGCCGGGCTGCGCGCGCTCGGCCAGCGCGTCGAGCTCGGCGAGGATGCCCGCGCGCGTCGCCGCCGCGTCGGTCACGACGCGGACGTCCTCCGGCGCGAACGCGAAGCGCGAGACGAGCACCTCGCGCACCGCGGCGACGTCGTTCAGCGCGCCGTTCAGGTCGGGCACGGCCTGGTAGTCGTTGATGCCGACGAGCAGCGCGCGGCGTCGGCCGCCTTCGGCGTCGGCCGCGCCGGCGAGCCCTGCGAGCGCGGACGCGACGAGGAGCGACGCGACGAGGAACGCCCGCCCGCGCGCGCGATCGAGGCGCCGCGCCGGTGCAGCGCGGCGGCGGCCGAGGCGAGCGGTCATCGGCGCGCGACTGTAGCAGCGCGGCGCCGCGCCGCGCATGCTCGGGGCGTGTGCACGCGACCGCCCGCCGCAGCTCCGCGCCGATGCGCCGCGCGCTCGCGCTAGGCGGCGCGATCGCGGCGCTCGCCGCGATCGCCGGATGTTGGGCGGCGCGCCACGCGCTCGCCGCGCGCGCAATCGAGCGCGCGCTCCGCGAGCGCGGCGTCGCGCAGCCGTCGCTGCGCGTCGATCTGCTCTCGCTCGGCCGCGTGCGCGCGCGCGACGTCGCCCTCGGCGCGCCGCCCGCCCCGCGCGCGGCGACGGTCGACGTCGCACTCGCATGGGACGTCTCCCTCGCGCGCATCGCACCATCGATCGCCGACGTCCGCATCGAGGGCGCCGAGGCGACGCTCGTGCGCGACGCGTCGGGCGCGCTCGCGATCGCGGGCACGTCGCTCCCGCTCGACGGCTTCGACGCGGCGGGCTCCGCGGGCGCGTCCGGTGCGGCCACGCCTGCGGAGGCGACGAGCGCGCACGGCACGGCGGCGTCGGCCGGCGCGGCGGCTGCCCGCGAGCCCGCCTGGCGCGCGCTGCTGCGCGCGCTGCCGCCCGTGCGCGTCGACGGCGCGCGCATCCGCGTCGCGTCCGGCCGCGAGGGCGACCTCGCCGTCGAGGGCGCGGGGAGCGTGCGCGGCTGCGCGCGCGGCGGTGCCGCGCTCGCGCTCGACGCGCGCGTCGCGAGTGCTGCGGGCGCGGCGCCCGTCGCGCTGCGCATCGCGCCGGCCGGCGCTTCCGGCGCATCGCACCGGCTCGCGCTCGAGGGCGACGTCGCGCCCCTGCTGCGCGCGCTCGGACTCGCACCGTCCGCCGCCGCGCCGTCCGCCGGCGCCGCGAGCGCATCGCGCGCGGCGCCGCGAGCGCACGCCGCGGCGCCGCGAGCGCGCCGGCGCCGCGAGCGCTCCGCGCGACGGCGAGGATCCGTCCGTCGACCGCGAACGCGACGCGGTGCTCGTCGACGTCCGGGTCGACGCGTCGCTCGACGCGCTCTGCGACGCCGCGGTGCCGGTCGGCGGCGACGTGCGCGCGCGCGTCGCGCTCCCGCTCGCGTGGCTCGGCGCCGGCGACGGGCGCGCCGAGGTCGAGCTCGCGGGCGCGATCGACGGCGCGGCGCGGATCGCGCTTCGCGAGTGCGCGCGCGTGCGATCGCTCGCCGCGCGCGAAGCGCCGGCGCTGACCGTCGGCGCGTGGAGGGTCGACGCGCCGCGCGAGCTCTGCATCGTCGGCGGCGACGGCGCGCCGCTCGCGCTCGACGTCGCGGCGCTCGCGAGCGCTTTCGGGAGTGCGAGCGAAGGCGCGAACGACGGGAGCGGAGGCGCGAACGCGTGGCCGGGGCTTCGCGCCGACCTCGAGGCCCTCGCGCTGCGCGGGCCGGACGGCGCGCGCGTGCGGGCCGACGGCGTGCGCGTCGAGCTCGTCGCCGACGCGCGCGGCGGCGCGCCCGCGCTGCGAGCGAGCGGCCGCGCGCTCGCGGGCGACGGCTGGCCCGTCGGTCTCGAGGGCCTGTCGCTCGAAGCGCCGCTGCGCGCGCTCTCCCGGCTCCTGACCGCGACGAGCGCGCACGACGCGCACGACGCGGGCGGCGACGGCGCCGCGCCGCCGGCGCGGGACGGCGGCGTGCGCGTCGCGGCGGCGCGCGTCGCGAGCACGGCGCGGCCGCCCGCGTTCGCGCCGCTGCGCGTCGACGTCGAGCTCGCGCCCGACGGCGCGGGCCTGCGCGCGCGCGGCACGGCCGTCGACGCGAGCGGCGCGGCGCGGATCGCGTTCGAGGCGCGCCACGACGCGCGCGCGCGAAGCGGTGCGCTCGATGCGCGGCTCGCCGACATCGACTTCTCCGCGCCCGGCGCGCCCTCGATCGCGGCGCTCGTGCCGCCGCTCGCGGGCTGGGTCGACGGCCTCGGTGGCCGGCTCGGCGCAACCGCGTCGCTCGCGTGGAGTGCCGACGCGATCGGCGAGCCCGCGCTGTCGCTGCGCTTCGACGACGTCGATCTCGAGACGGCGGGAGAGGCCGTGCGCGGGCTCGCCGGCGACGTCGAGCTCGTCGGCCTCGCGCCGCCGCGGACGCGCGCGTCGCAGACGCTGCGCTTCCGCCGCGTCGACGCGCTCGCGCCGCTCGCGGACGGCGACGTGCGCTTCGCGATCGAGCGCGGCGGACGCGTGCGCCTCGAGCGCGCGACGGGGCGCTTCGCGGGCGGCTGGCTGCGCGCCGTCGCCGAGCCCGCCGACGCGAGCGGCGACGACCGCATCGTGCTGCGCGTCGCCCGCCTCGACGCGCGTCGGCTCGCCGCGCTCGCCGGCGACGCCGTCGATCTCGAGGCGACCGGGACGCTGTGGGGCAAGGTTCCGCTCGTCGTCCGCGACGGCGGCGTGGCGATCGACGGCGCCGTGCTCGCGGCGTCGCAGGGGGGCGTGCTGCGCTATCGCGCGCGCGACGGCGCCGGCGCCGCCGCGGACGCCACCGACTCGTGGGCGCTGCTGCGACGCGCGCTCGCGGACTTCCGCTACGAGCGCCTCGAGATCTCCGCGGACGGGCCGCTCGACGGCGAGATGAGCGCGCACGTCGAGCTGCGCGGGAGCAGCCCCGCCGTCGAGGACGGCCGGCCGATCGAGCTGCGCGTGCGGCTGTCGGGCGGCGTCGCGCAGGTGTTCCGGTCGGCGCTCTTCGGGAACGCGGTGGTCGAGCGGCTGCGCGAGCGGCTCGTCGAAGCGGCCGCGCGCGGGGCCGCGCGGCGCGTGCGCGACGACGGCGCGCGACGATAGGCGGGCGAGGAGCGGGCCGAGGCGAGGATAGGCGGCTGCGGCGCGAGCATTTGCGGTCGCGCGCGCCCGGATGACACAATGCGCCGCGGTCCGCAGGGGGAGGCGCGCATGGCGACCGCAGTCACGGCGACCCGCACCGCGCGACGGGGGCGCGCAGCCGCGCTCGCGTGCGCGATGGCGTTCGCGGTCGCGGCGCTCGCCGACGCGTCCGATCCCGAGCCCCGCGTGATCGAGATCGCGCCCGTGCCGATCGGCGCGGCCGCGCGGCTCGCCTCGACGCGCGCCGTCGGCGGCGCGCCGCCGTCGCTGCCGCTCGACGGGCTCGAGCCCGCGGCGCCGAGCGCGCCCGCGCTCGCGCCGCGGCGCACCGCGACGCTCTCGACGACGAGCGCGACGCTGCTCCAGTCGGTCGCGGTCGCCGACACGTCGTCGACGAAGATCGCGACCACGTCCACGATCGCCACCGCGCCGATCGCGACCGCGACGACGAGCACCGCCTACGTGCCGGTCGTGCAGACGGCGATCGTCGCGACGCCGACGACCGCGACGAGCGTCTCGACGCTGCCGACGACGACGTCGGTCTCGACCGGCGGCGGTCTCACGGCGGGCACCGCGACCGCGACGCTGCTCGACCGCACGCGCGTGTTCGAGGCGAGCGAGCCGTCGATCGTCGCGATCACGAGCCCGACGCTCGAGGTGCTGCGCCCGCCGCCGTACTCGATCTACGAGCCGCCCGCGCCGCGCCCCTACGACCCGACGCCCACGCCGTACGACCCGACGCCGCCGCCGGGAACGCCTCCGCCGGAAGGCGGCGGCGCGGACGGCGCGAACGGAGGCGGCGCGGGCGGCGCGCCGCAGGGCGACGGGAAGCGCTGGTCGCTCGATCAGCAGCTGCAGGTCTACGCGATCTTCCGCGATCGCATCCAGGAGCTGCAGCAGCTGCGGCGCGAGCGCGAGGCGCGCAAGGAGCAGGAGGCGCAGCGGCGGCAGGACTTCCAGGGCCCGTCGGCGCTCGGCGCCGCCAACCTGCTCGAGAACCTGCACGTCGACCGGCGCGTCGAGCTGCGCGCCAACGAGATCCTGAAGATCGCGAGCGAGGTGTACTTCGACGCGAACCGCGACACGGGCGTCGTGTACTACCTGCCGCGCCGCTACGACCTCGCCTGGAACCCGCGCGACCAGTACGCGCTCACCGTGATCTACGGGATGGCCGGCGCGACCGAGGGCGACGGCGAGGTGTTCATGGCCGCGCGCCTCGACACGGGCATCGACGCGCGCGAGCTCGAGGTCGCGAAGGCGCTCGTGCGCGCCTACATCCGCCGCCACGCGAAGCAGACGCCGCAGCGCTTCGAGGAGCTGCGCCCGGTGCCGCTCGCGTCGACGTCGAACGTCGAGCTGTTCGGCGGCGCGAGCAACGAGTTCACGGTCGACGCGGGGCAGGTGAGCGTGCAGCGCGTGTCGGGCTTCCTCGAGAGCATCGACGTGTCGTGGGCCACCGACGTGCGGCGGCTGCTGAACATCGAGAGCCTGCTGCGCACGGACGCCGGCATCCACGGGTCGACGACGTTCGAGACGGCGGGCCGCGAGCCGTTCCGGCGCACGATCCCGCTCGAGATCGACGTGACGTCGCGCGGCAGCCTCGGCCGCGTCGTCTTCGACCGCGCGAAGGGCTGGGCGAACGAGGCGCCCTACCCGGTGACGCTGCACGACCTGCACGCGCTCGTGCTCGCGACGGAGAGCCGCGGGCGCGTGCGCGAGGACGACCCCGTCGTCTACTCGTGGAGCCTCGGCGACGCGGTCGTCGCGCCGGGCGAGCGCGTGCGCTGGCAGGCGGGCGCGGTGCCCGAGTGGCTCGACGGGCAGGCGCTCCTCTTCTGGGTCGAGTACTCGGTCGACGGCACGTGCGCGCCGTGCGACGACGCGGTGTTCAGCGAGCGCTTCATCCCCGACCTCCCGAAGACGCGCGAGGTCGTGTTCACGACCGGCGACGCGTTCGAGGCGACGGGCGCCGAGCGCATCACCGTGCACGTGCGCTCGCCCTTCCTCGACCCGCAGCGCAGCGCGATCGTGCAGCTGCCCGGCGTGCGCCTCGCCGCCGACGGGCAGGAGACGCAGGTCGCGCGGCTCTTCCTGACCGAGCGCGAGTTCTCGCCCGCGGCCTCGCACGAGCCGTTCTACGAGTGGTTCCTCGAGGTCGCGATGCGCGACGGGACGACGTACCGGTCGCCGTCGTGGAGCCCATCGCGCGCGCTCGACCTGCTGCTCGGCTCGGCCGTCGTCGAGCAGGCGCTCGGAGGCCGCGTCTGGGAGCGCGCGTCGCCGAACGCGGACGACGCGGTGTCGCCGTCCGCGCTCGAATGAGCCGCCGCGCGCGCGCGGCGCGCGGCGTCGCGTGCCTCGTGCTCGCCCTCGTCGCGCCGGCGTTCGCGCGCGCGGCGCCCGACCTCCGCAACGCGGTCGAGGTCGGGCCGCTGCAGGTCTACCGCGATCACGAGCGGCGCGACGTCTTCTACTACGCGCCCGGGCCGCTCGAGCTCGCCGTCGAGCGCGACGGGCGGCCCGGCCTCTCGTTCCTGCAGCTGCGCTGGGTGGGCGGCGCGCTCCACGGCGACGCGAGCGACGCGGGGAGCCTCAGCACGCTGACGCTGCGCTTCCGCATGGCGGGGCCGACGCCCGCCGACCTCGCGGTGATGCGCGCCGGCATCCAGCGCGCGGTCGGCAGCGCGCGCATCGAGCTGCGGCCGCTCCCGATCACGGGCTTCGACGCCGCGCTCGTGTACGCGACGATCGGCGAGGGCGCGCGCAGCGAGCCGCTGCCGGCCGGCTACTTCGAGGCCGACGGCGCGCCCGAGACGCGCACGTCGGCGGCCGGCTACTGGAGCGAGCGCAGCTACACCGTGCCGCTCGACGAGCGCACGTCGCAGGTGCTGTGGCGCACGCTGCACGAGCAGCAGGTGCTGATGAGCCTGTCGTACGTGTTCTCGACCTCGGGGCGCGGCCACGACGGCGACGTCTTCGTGTCGATCCGGCGCGACACGTCGGACGCGATGCAGCTGCTGCGCGAGCGGCTCGGGCTCGCGGAGCCCGACGCGCTCGACGCCCTGGCGCGCACGCTCGAGGAGCGCGCCGACGACGTCGTGTCGTCGAAGCTCGTGCGCGCGGGCGCGCTCGCCATCCGCGTCGACGCCGAGCGCTGGCCGGCGCTCTTCCAGCGCGTCGACTTCGAGGACGCCGCGCCGCCCGGCTACGCGCACCTGCGCGTCTACTGCTACGACTTCCAGAACCGCCTGCGGCCCGATCTCTTCTACAAGAAGGTCGAGGTCGAGGCGCGCGCCGTCGACGGGCGACCCGTGCGCGCGGAGGTGAAGTTCCTCGGCAGCGAGCCCGACCTGTACGCGCGCACGCTGCGCTTCCCCGTCGCCGTCGAGCTCAAGGCGCCGTACCGCTATCGCGTCGTCGCGGCGCATCGCGACGGGCGCGTCGAGAGCGGCGAGTGGCGCGAGCGCGCGCAGTGGAGCCGCATCCTCGACATCACGACGCGCCCGGACGGCGAGGGGCCGGGCTAGTGGGCGCGCGGCGCGGAGCGGTGCGGAAGGTGCGGCGCCGCGCGCTCGTCGCGCTCGCGCGCGGTGCCCTCTGCCTCGCGGTCGCCGCCACCGCCGGCGCGGCGCGCGCGCTCGTGCAGCTCGAGGAGGGCCGCCGCGTCATCGAGGGCGTCGTGCTGCTGCGCGATGCCCACGACGACAAGGCCTACTACTACCTGCCGCGCGCGCCGCGCCTCGCGCGCGCCGCCGACGGCGAGACGCTCGAGCTCCTGTGCGTGAAGTACGTGGGCGCGGGCGACGCGCCGAGCGGCGGGCTCCTGCACGCGCTCGTCGAGCTCGACCTGCCCGACGGGCTCGAGGCGACGGTGGCGCGCGAGCTCGCGCGCGAGGTCGAGGGCGCGACGCTGCGCGGGCCGGTGCCGCTGCTCGAGGCGGTCGACGACGGCGCCGCGGGCGTCGGTGCGTTCCGCGTCGTGTCGGGGACGCTCTCGAGCGCGGGCGACGGCGGGCTCACGCGCGCGCTCGTCACGTCGGGGCACGCGCCGCTCGCGCCGGGCGCGAAGGCCGTCGTCGCCGCGCGGCTCACGCCCGAGGGCGCGACGCTCCTGTGGGAGACGTTCGCGTCGCCGACCTCGGACGTCTCGGTCGCGATCACCGCCTACTACGAGGCGGCGATCCCCGCCTATCGAGCGCGCGTGTCGGCGTCGATGGACACCGTCTACGCGCACTTCAGCGAGCACGCGAACGCGCAGCTCGGCTACTCGAAGGCGGAGCTGCGCACGCAGACCGACGCGCTCGTGCGCGACGGCGGCATCGCGATCGAGGTGCTCGACCGCTCGTCGTCGGCGGGCGTCGACGCGGCGGCGATGGACCGCATCGTCGACCTCGTCGCGACGCGGCTCGCCGAGCAGCTCTTCGATGCGACGGCCGGCTGGGCGCGCGCGCCCGAGCGCGAGGCGGCGGCGGGCGAGAGCGGGGGTGCGGGGCGGCGCGAGCCGGGCTGGCTCGACGCGGCGCTGCAGCTGAACGACCAGCCCTACGTGACCGACGTGCGCTACGAGCTCAAGCGGCGCAGCGACGTGCAGCGCAGCGCGTTCGAGCTCGACCTGACGCGCGCCGCGACGATCCGCGTGCCGTTCGAGACGGCCGGCAACCTCGGCGGGCTCTACGCCGAGCTCGGCTCCGACCCGCGCTACTTCCGCGTCGTGAACCTCGCCGACCCGGTGTTCGAGACGCGCACCGTCCACTTCCAGATCGACGGCGCCTTCCTCGACGCCTTCCAGGACACGCTCAACTTCGTCTCCGTGAGCTTCCGCAAGCGCGCGGCCGGGCGGCCGGAGTTCGCGCGCTCGCTCGTCTTCACGCACGACGACGTGAAGGCGGGGCGGACGCTGCAGAGCGTCGACTATCCCCGGCTCGGCGAGGGCGAGGACGACTGGCGGAGCTACGAGTACCGCGTGAGCTGGAGCGTGCGGGGCCGCGACGCGATCGCGGAGCCGGCCGAGCCCGACGCGTGGATCCGCGCCGATGCGCCCGCGGTCGCGCTCGCGCCGCCGCTCGAGCGGCGGACCGTCGAGATCGACGCCGATCGCGCGCTCTTCGCGGAGCGCGGCGTCGCGACGGGCGTGGTCGAGTTCGCGGTGCCGCTCGGCGGCCGGCCGAAGCTCCAGCGCAAGGCCACGCTGCGCGCCTCGGACGCCGAGGCCTCGAAGGTGGTCTCGATCTTCCACGACCGCGGGGCCGCCGTCGGCTGGCGCGTCACGTGGCACGGAAGGTCGGGCGTCGCGCGCACCGAGGCGCGCGGACTCGATTCGGAGTATCTCTACCTCGTTCCACCCGTTCCACCCGAGCCCGGCGCCGAAGGCGGCGCCGCGCGCGAAGTGAGGTGAGCCGATGGATTCGCTGAGGATCGCCCGCGCCCTCGTGGCGACGGGCGCCCTGCTCGCGGCACCGGCCGCGGACGCCGTCCTGCTCGACGGCAACAACCGCTGCTCGGTCAAGATGAAGGACGGCACCGACGTCGTGCTCTACGGCGAGTTCGTGAGCTCGGTCGGGACGCGCCGGCCGCTGCTCTCGCCGCTGATGGGCGCGGGCAAGTCGTTGCGCACGCTGCAGCAGCACGCGCTCGCGCCGGCGAAGCAGGCGAGCTCGCTCATCGACGCGCGCGGCGAGCCGACGCAGAAGGGGAAGGACTTCCTCGCGTCGTGCGTGCGCGACCAGGTGCGCGGCCAGCGCGGCGTCGCGCTCTCGCCCTCGTTCGGGACGCCGTCGCTCCTGCACCCGGCCGTCCTCGGCAGCCGCGCCTACGGTCTGTGCGCCGGCGAGCTCCAGCGGCGTCACCGCGCCGAGACCGACGCGGCGAAGCCGAGCGCGACCTCCGCGCTGCAGGACCTCACGACGAACCTGCCCGACTTCGAGGAGCCCGCGCGCTCGAACCGCTTCTACTACCTGCCGCCGGGCAACAGCCTGCGGCTGTCGGAGCGTCCGGCGAAGCCGGGTCAGAGCGCGAGCCAGCGCACGCCCGAGTTCCTGTTCGTCAAGTACACGACCGAGGAGCGCGCGGATGCGGGGGGCGTGCAGGGCGGCCTGCTGCACTTCCTGATGGAGTGGAGCCTCACGCCCGATCAGGAGGCCGAGCTCCGCAGCCTCGTGAAGGCGAACTGCAAGGTCGACGGCAAGCCGGGCGAGCTCGTCGCCGCGGCCGAGGTGGGCGAGGGCGACGCGCAGGGCTCGTTCCGGCTCGTGTCGGCGACGCTCTCGGACGAGGGCATGACGCGCTCGGTCGTGAAGTCGGGGCACGCGCCGACGATGCCGGGCGGCAAGGTCGCGGTGGCGGCGAACCTCGACAAGAACGGCGCGCAGCTCTTCATGGCGACGCTCGAGAAGTCGCGCTCGATCGCCGACCTCTCGGTCGAGCTCGACTTCGAGTACGTCGTGCAGCTCCCGGCGGCGAAGGGCGAGATCATCTTCCACTGGGACAAGCTGCAGGAGAACGAGGAGGTCCTCGACGCGTACTTCCGGAAGTCGCGGAAGACGGACCTGATCGACCAGGATCTCCAGCTGCTCTCGACGAAGGAGAGCAACCGCGTCCGTTCGGAGCAGGCGGCCTTCAACACGATGATCGAGCGCGGCGTCGTGCAGTTCAACTTCGAGGGCTACCGCCCCGACGACGCGCAGACGCAGCAGATCATGCAGGCCATGCTGCAGTTCTTCACCGACAACATCATGAAGCCCGACGACGGCGCGGGCGACGTCGAGGAAGCATCGGTCGAGGACGCCGAGGATCCCGACACCGCCTTCGAGGGCAGCGGCCGCCGCACCTTCGACATCGACCGCGAGAAGCTCGAGTCGGCCTACGCCGCCAAGAAGCAGATCGTGCGGCTCGACGCGGGCCTCGCGGTGAAGCAGCGCTTCCAGGTCGTGGGCAACGTCGCGAGCTGGTACGACGCGGCGAAGGACAACCGCGACTGCGTGATGGCCGTGAACCTGAACGACCCGTTCTTCGAGCACCGCGACATCCGCTTCATCCTCGATCTCGACGCGAAGGAGATCTTCGAGGACATGGTCAACTACGTGACCGTGAACGTGCGGAAGGTGCGCCCGCGTTCGACGAACTTCGAGCGCAGCCTCACGATCGACCAGGAGTACCTGAAGACGCGCGGCGTGCAGGCCGCGATGAGCTACGCGCGCGAGGGCGACGTCGACACGGAGCTCTACGAGTACGAGACGCAGTGGAGCATCCGCGGCGGCAACCTCTGGCCGCGGACGCCGCGCTGGCGGAAGGGGAGCTGGGAGGGCGTGACGCTCTCGCCGCCGATCGAGCGCTGGGCGGTCGAGGTCGAGGGCGACCTCGACCAGATGCAGGCCAACGACATCGCGCGCGTGACGGTCGAGATGCACTACCCGCTGTTCGGGAAGGAGGAGTACAAGGTGCTCGCCCTCTCGCCGCGCGGCGGCAACTGGCTCGTGTCCGACCACATCTACGTGGATCGCGGCACGCGCGGGTTCGCGTACCGGCTGATCGTGCACCACAAGACGGAGGGGCGGATGGCGCTGCCGTGGCAGACGCGCGTCGGCGACCGCTACGTCTACGCGACGATCCCGGAGGAGCTGCTCGTCGCGGGCAGCCTGCGCGAGCAGGCGAAGTCGCTCGCCAAGCAGCTCGGCCAGCTCGGCAGCGAGCAGGTGCTCGACCGGTTCCAGGAACTCTTCTCGCAGGCGGACTGAGCGGATGCGGCGGCGATCGACGGCGCTCCTGTGCCTCGCGGTGTGGGCCGTGCTCGCGCCGTCCCCGGCGCGCGCGCAGCAGATCCGCATCGATCATCCGATGCGCGCCGAAGGGCTCTGGCTCTTCCCCTCGGCGCTCGACGAGAACGCCTGGTACTGGGTCCCCGCGCAGGCGCGGCTCGCCACCGACGAGAGCGGGAGGCCGCGCTTCTCGTTCCTCCGCTACGTGAAGAACGCGCCGTCGGCGGACGCGGGGACGCAGGGCATCACGCAGGCCGAGGGCGGCGGGATCCTCCACTTCCTCGTCACCTACGACACGCCGCGCGACGTCGTGGCGAGGGCGGAGCGCGCGCTCCGGCGCAAGGCCGGAGAGGCGGCCGAGCTGCGCGGCCCCGTCGTGTTCACCGAGGGGCGCTACAGCCTCGTGTCCTCGATCGTGCTCGACGGCGGGAAGCCCGAGGACGTCCTGCTCGCGAGCGGCAACGCGCCCGTCATGGAGGGCAGCCAGATCGCGCTCGCGTTCGAGCTGCCCGCGGAGCGCGCGACGCTCCTGCAGCGCTCGCTCGAGATGGCGAACCCGGACATCGCGCTCGTCTTCGAGATGACGCTCGAGGGCCTGACGGACGCCTTCGACGCCGACGTCGTCGTGAAGTGGGACGAGGTGAAGAAGCACAGCGCGTGGGGCACGCGCGCCGACGTCCCGCTCGGCTACATCGTCGGCTCGCTCACGCTCGGCAGCGGCGGCGGCGCGGGCTACCTCCTGCCCGGGCTCGGCGGAAACGCCGGCGGCATCCTCGACGAGCTGCACCGAAGCCAGGCGATCGAGGTCCGCACGCGCGGCGAGGACGCGAACATGTCCGAGCTGCTCGACAAGGCGGTCACGACGCTCGTCGAGCTGCTGTTCGAGCCGGTCGAGGCCGAGGACGCGCAGCCGGGCGGCATGGGCTCGCTCACCGACCGGCTGGCCGAGTTCGGCGAGGACAAGGACGAGTTCGGCGCGCCGATGCTCCCGCTCGTCGGCATCAGCGCGGGCTACCGCGCGAAGGAGATCCGGCGCTCGGGCGTGACGACGATCTCGCTCGCGAGCCGCACGCCGCAGAAGCGCGTCACGACGATCGCGTTCGGCGTGGGCGACCTGTGGAAGCGCCACGGCGGCGACGCGTCGATGTTCCGCACGGTGAACCTCGCCGACCCCGCCTTCGAGCAGCGCGAGGTCCACGTCGGCATCGACGGCGCGATCCTCCCCGAGTTCGACGCCTACATCAACAGCGTCACGACGACGCTCCGCAAGCGGCACGAGAACGGCGCGACGACGGTGCAGGAGATCGTCGTCGACCGCACGACGTTCGAGCGCGAGGCGAACGACTTCCGGATGCTCTACGGCTGGAACGGCGACGCCGACCGCGACGCCTGGCTCCGCTACGAGTTCCAGACGCGCTGGAGCTTCAAGGGAGGCGGTGTGTACGAGACGGGCTGGACGGCGACCGACTCGAACATGATCGACCTGTACGCCCCGTACCGCCGCAAGGTGGTGCGCGTGCTCGGCGACGCGAAGGCGCTCGCCGAGCAGGGCGTGCGCGCCGTCGTCGTGAACGTCGAGCACGACTTCTTCGACGGGCGCCGCCGCGAGCGGCTCCGCCTGCGCCCCGACCAGCCCGGCGAGACGCCGACCGTCGAGCTGACGCTGCCGCTCGACCAGCGCGAGTACGACTACACGGTCACGTGGATCCGCGGCACGGGCGAGCGCCTCGAGACGCACGGGCGCGACGGGACGGGGATGATCTTCGTCGACGAGCTGCCGGCCGCCGCGGGCGGGGCGACGCCGTGAGTCGCGGCGCCGCGCGACGACTCGCGGCGAGCGCGTGCGCGCTCGCCGCGCTGCTCGCCACCGCGGGCGCGGCGAGCGCGCAGCGCGTGCTCCTCGACCAGGGCGTGCGCGCGGGCGATCTCTGGTGCTTCCCGTCGGCCGACGACGCGACGCAGTGGTACTACGTGCCGCTGACGGCGCGGCTCGCGACCGACGACGCGGGACGGCCCGCGTTCGCGTTCCTGCGGTACGTCGTCAACGCGCCGGGCGGCGACGACACCGGCCAGGGCATCACGCGCGCGGGCGGCGGCGGCGTCGTGACGCTGCGCGCCACGTACGACACGCCCGAGGCGGCGATCCGGCGTGCCGAGCGCGAGCTCGCCCGGCGCGCGGAGCGCGCGGCGGCGGCCGCGGCCGCGGCGGGCGCGAGTCCCGCGAGTCCCGCGGACCGCCCCGCTCCCGTGCTGCGCGGCCCGGTGATCTTCGCGTCGGGACGCTATGCGCTCGTGTCGTCGACACTGCGCGAGAAGGGCGAGCAGGACACGCGCGTGCTCGCGACCGGCAACGCGCCCGTCTTCGAGGGCAACGAGGTCGCGTTCTCCTTCGACGTCGATGCCGATCGCGCGACGCTGCTGCTCGAGAGCTTCCGGATGGCGACGCCGGACGTGTCGATCGTCTTCGAGATGGAGCTCGAGGGGCTGTCCGACGCCTACGCCGCGACCGTCACCGTCGACTGGGATCGCGTCGAGTCGAGCGAGGCGTTCGGCGCGGAGCTCGGCGTCTACTACGGCGTCGCGTCCGGCGCGATCGAGCAGGGCTTCGAGGAGCTGCGCAAGAGCGACGCGATCCGCATCGAGACGCGCGGTGCCGACGCGAACATGGAGGCCCTGCTCGACAAGGTCCACGAGCGGCTGCTCGGCATGCTCTTCCGCCGCGTCGAGCCCGAGCGCATTCCCGCCGACGAGTCGGCGGAGGAGGCGCCGGGCGGCGGCGGCATCCTCGACTCGCTGCTCGGCGGCATCGAGGACTTCCGCGAGCACCCGGGCGGCGTCGCGAAGGCGACGAGCCTGTGGAGCATCACGGCGCGCTACGAGCGTCGCGAGACGCGCATGAGCGGGACGACGCGGATCGACATGAACCACCAGGCGCCCGTGAAGCGCTTCGTGACCATGGCCGCGAACGTCGGCGACCTCTACCGGCGCTTCGGCGACGACCCGCGCACCTTCCGCACCGTGAACCTCGCCGACGCCGCCTATCAACAGCGCGAGATCCACGTCGGCGTCGACGGCGCGATCCTCCCGGAGTTCGACCGCTACATCAACAGCGTCTCGGTCACGCTGCGCAAGCGACACCAGAACGGCGCGCAGACCGTGCGCGAGGTCGTCCTCGACCGCGACACGTTCACCGCCGCGAACCGCGACCTCCGCATGATCTACGGCTGGAACGGCGACGACGACCGCGAAGCGTGGCTCGCCTACGACTACCGCACGCGGTGGAGCTTCAAGGGCGGTGGCCTCCACCGCACCGACTGGCAGACGGCGACGACCAACATGATCGACCTCTACGCGCCGTACCGGCGCAGCACCGTCGAGCTGATCGGCGATGCCGAGCGGCTGCGCGCGCAGGGCGTGCGCGCGGTGTCGGTGGTCGTGTCGTACGACTTCTTCGAGGGGCGCCGCTCCGAGGAGGTCGCCGTGCACGACCTCGACGCCGTCGACGGCACGAGCGTCGAGCTGACGCTGCCGCACGGCGTCTTCGCCTACGACTGGGAGGTGACGTGGATCCGTCGCGGCGCGCCGCCGCTCACCGCGAGCGGGCGCGACGAGACGGGCGTGATCTTCGTGGACGAGCTGCCGGCCGAGGGCGCGGCCGCGGCGGCGGGCTCGTGATGCGCCCGCGCGCCCTCGCATCGCGCGCGCGCGCCGCGCGCGCGCTGGCCGCCTGCGCGCTCGTCGCGGGCCTCGCGGCGTGCGCGCCGAGGGTCCAGGTCGCGACCGACAAGCCGATCGTGCTCGAGCTGCACATCCGCGTCGAGCAGGAGGTGCGCATCAAGCTCGACCGCGAGGTCGACGCGTTGATGGACGAGGAGCGCGCCGCCGCGCTCACGCGCCGTTCGCTCGACGGCGCGCCGCCGCCGCCGCGCGCGCTCGCGCTGCGCGCGGTCGCGGCCGCGCGGCAGACCGGCCAGGCGGGCGAGGGCGTCGACGGCTACGTCGCGCTGCCGGACGGGGCCGAGGACGACGCGCAGCTGCGCGGCCAGGTCGCGCGCGTGAACGCGGAGCGCCGCGCGGAGTACGCCGAGCTCGCGGCGGAGCACGGACTTCCGCTCGCCGACGTCGCGGCCGTGGCCGGCGCGCGTCGCGTCGCGGCCGCGCGGCCCGGCGAGCGCGTGCGCGGGGCGGACGGCGCGTGGGTGACGCTGCCGCCTTCGCCCGGCGCGGCGGGCGGTCCGCACGACGGAGGGAGCCGATGACGCGAACGACGAGGTGGATCTCCGCGCTGCTCGCGCTCGCCGCGGCTTTGGCCGCGAGCGCGCCGGCGCGCGCGGCGGACGTGCTGCTCGACGCACCGCTGCGCATCGGCGACCTCGTGCTCTTCCCGAGCCGCGAGAACCCGGGCCGCTACTACTACGCCCCGACGAAGGCGCGCCTCGCGACGCACGCGTCGGGCGCGCCGCAGTTCTCGTTCCTGCGCTGGGTGCAGAACGTGCGCTCGGGCGCGGGCCAGGCCGACGTGCGCGAGGGCGAGGGCGGCGGGCTCGTGCACGCGGTCGTCGTGCTCGGTATCACGGACGACGAGCTCGAGGCCGCGCGCGCACAGCTCGGCTCGCTCCGGCCGGGCGCGACGATCGAGGGCCCCATCCTCTACGAGCGCGGCGAGTTCGCGCTCATCACCTCGTTCCAGGGCGAGGACGGCGAGCTCACGCGCAGCCTCGTCGGCGTCGGCGACGCGCCCATCCTCGACGGCGGGAAGGCCGCGGTGTCGATCCTGCTCACGCGGCTCGGCGCACAGATCCTCTGGGAGTCGTTCCACACCCCGACGCCCGACATCTCGTTCCTGTTCAAGATGGAGATGGAGGGCTTCCGCTCGCCGAAGCAGGCGATCCTGCGCGCGAACTTCGACGAGGTCTACACGCACGAGAGCTTCGACGAGAAGTTCGGGGCGAACGCGAGCGCGGACGTGGGCGTGAACGTGCCGGTCGACGAGATCGCGGCGGCGATGGGCGCGCCCATCCCGATCGACATCAGCGTCGGCGCGAGCGCGCACGTCGGCGGCGCGATCCAGTCGGAGATCGACCAGGTCTTCGAGGAGCTGTTGCAGGACGGCGCGATCGAGATCGAGTTCGTGGGCGAGGACGAGCAGCTGCGCGAGATCGTCGACGAGGCGTTCGCGACGCTGCGCGACGTGATCTTCGAGCCGGCCCGGAAGATCGCGCGCCCCGACGAGCAGGGCCTCGGCGGCCTCGGCGGTGGCGGGCTGCGCTCGCGCGCCGGCGGCGACGCCGCGCTCGCGGCGGCGGCCGTGCAGGCGGCGGGCGCGCAGGCGGGAGGTGCGTCCGCGTCGCAGACCGCCGCGGCGGCGGGCCCCGCGAACGCGAGCCCGAACGCGCCGGCCGCCGCGGGCGGCGCGCCCGCGCAGGCCGCGCCGACGCCGGCCGCCGCGCCGGCGCCCGCGCCGCGTCAGGGAACCGGCTGCTCGGGCCATCCCGGCCCGAACGCCGCCACCGGCGACTCGACGGTCGACCTCGCGCTCGCGCTCGACGTCTGCCTGACGACGAAGTACGAGCTCAAGAAGAAGCGCCACACCGGCAC
Source organism: Myxococcota bacterium (assembly GCA_041389495.1). Lineage (NCBI taxonomy): Bacteria > Pseudomonadati > Myxococcota > Myxococcota bacterium. The sequence continues at coordinate 873,974 of JAWKRT010000002.1, forward strand.
CTATCGTCTCGACCTTCGCAAGTACACGGCGTCGAAGGTGGTGTTGCCGTTCGCCGAGAACATCGGCGACCTGCGGCAGTACCTCGACGACCCGGCCGTCTTCCGGCGCGTCAACCTCGACGACCCGCTCTACCAGCAGCGCGAGATCGCCGCGGCCGTGAACGGCCTCGAGCTCGCGGACTTCGACGGCTACCTGAACTCCGTGGCCGTGCAGCTGCGCAAGCGCCACCAGGGCGGCGAGCCCACCTTCGACGAGGTGCGCATCGATCGCGCCACGTTCGACCGCACGGGCAACGAGTACAAGCTCCTGTACGGCTGGAAGGGCGACGACGACCGCGACGCCTGGCTCGCCTACGAGTACCGCGCGCAGTGGAGCTTCGCGGGCGGGAGCCAGATCGCGACCGACTGGCAGCCCGCTTCCTTCTCCGTGATTCCGCTCGACCCGCCGTTCGAGCGGCGCGAGATCCGGCTCGAGGGCAGCCCCGACTATCTCGCCGAGGCCGATGCGGCCGTCCGCTCCATCACGGTGCGCGTCTTCCACGGCGGCGCGGGCGAGGCGCGCGAGGGCGAGCGCACCGAGCAGGTGACGCTGCGCGCCGACAAGGGCGAGCTCTCCGACGTCGTGAAGCTCGTGCTTCCCGCCGGCCAGCTCAGCTACGACTACGAGATCTCGTGGCGCCTGCGCGGCAACAGGACCGTGACCACCGGCCGTCGCACGACGACCGAGGACGTGCTCTACGTCGACGAGCTGCCCGAGCCGCCTGCGCCGCCCGCGAGCTAGCGGCGCGCGTTGATGTCGCGGACGCGGTAGCTCGTCGCGCCGAGCAGGATCTTCTCGGCGATGCGCGCATCGAGGCCGGGCGCGTTGTAGTGGAGCCAGCGGAACTGCGAGCTCGCCGACCGCCCCGGCAGGAACACGATCACCTCGCGCTTGCGCTCGTCCCCGCCCCAGCCGCGGTGCGTGAACGGGAGCGAGAACGCGACCGGGATCTCGAGGTCGAAGACGCTGCTCTCGGTCGTCACGCTGCGCACGCGCACGGCCGTGCCCTCGCGGCCGAACCCGTCGTCCGTCGTGATCTCGTGCTCGCGCGTGCGATCGTCGAGCAGCGCCTCCTCCTCGAGCGAGAGCTTGCGCGCGCACCACGGGTCGACGTCGAGCTCGCCGGAAGCGGGCAGGGCGCGGCGCGCGGTCGCCGCGAGCCCCGCGCCGCCCTGGAAGCGGATGCCGAGGATCTCCTCGTCGATCGTCGCCTCGCGCGAGCGCGCATTGCACGCGTCCCACACCGGACACCAGGTGCCCCCGCAGCTCCCCTCGACGGCGCTGCGCAGGAAGTCGCCGAGGTTCTCGCCGAAGGACCGGCCCGAGAAGCCGATCGAGACCTCGGTCATCGGCGCCGACGCCATCTGCTCGACGCGGTCCTCGAAGCGGTCGACGCCGCCCGGCCGCAGGTCGAACCAGCGCGGGTCGTAGCCGAGCCCGAACCATCCTTCCTCGGACGGCTCGATGGTGAGATGGCCGACGCCGTCGACCGCACCCTCGTTGAGCCACTTGCGCAGGAACACGAAGCGGACCTGCTCCTCCGTCACGACCGTCTTGCTCGTCGCGAAGCGCGCGAGGAAGTCGCAGATCCACTCCGCCTGCCGGTGGCTCAGGCCGCCGTGCGCGGTGTTCGCGCGCTCGGCCAGCGCGGGAGGCCACAGCCGCGGGTCCTCCCAGGTCGCCGCGCCGTTGCTCTTCGTCTCGTCGAGCTTCTTGACGAGCATGTCGGCCCAGGTCTCGGCGTCCTTCTTCGCGATCTCGGCCCACGCCTTCGCCCACTCCGACTGCACCTCGGCGACGGTCTTGTAGCCGGCCGTCACGGCGCCGAGGACGCGCGGGCTCGGCCCGGCGCCGGCGTCTCGCGTCCCGAGCAGCTCCTGGCCGATGCGGCTCCGCTCCGCCTCGTCGCGCGCGCGCGCGTCCTCGAACGCCTTCTGGCGCTCCTTCGCGCGCGCCTTCTCCGGGAAGAACTCGAGCTCCTCCTTCTCCTGCTTCGCCTTCCTTCGCGCGTCGAGCTCGCCCTTGACGGCGTCGGTCGCGACGCCGAACAGGTACGAGCCCGCGATGCCGAGCGTCTTCTCGCGCGGGTCGAGGGCGCTCCACGGCGTCGCGCGCACGACCCGGTCGACGAAGCCGCGCACGGCCTCCTTGCTCGCGTCGACGCGCTGGTTCACGTACTCGTGGTACTGCGCTGCGAAGGCCGCGACGAGGTCGTCGGCGAGCTCGGGGGCGGGCCCGAGCGAGCCGCTCACGCCCACCACGTCCTCGTACGAGCGCGACGCCGGCGGATGGGCCTCCGCATAGCGTCGGCACTGGATGCCCTGGGCACTCGCGCCGGCGGCGATCGCGCAGGCGATCGCGCTCGCGCCGGCCGCGATCGCGGCCGCGCGGGCGCCGACGGTTCGGGAGCGGCGGACCCTCGTCATGACGCCTCCGGGAGCTCGTCGAGATACAGGATGTCCTGGTCCCCGCGCTGCGGACCCGTCGTGATCGACCGGTTGCCCTTGAGTCGCCACACGATCTCGTAGTCGTAGGTGGTCGCGTCGGCCGGCACGAGCAGCTCGATCGAGGACGAGAGCTCGCCGCGCGCCGTGTTCAGCGTGACCTGGCGCTCCTGCGACGCGTCGCCGATCGCGCTCGTCGTCTTCACGCTGACCGAGCGCACTCCCGCGGCGGCGAGCGCGTCGTGGTCGAACACCTCGAGTGCGACGCGGCGGCGCTGGAGCGGCGGGCGCAGCGGGATCACCGCTTCGCGGCGCACCGTCCACGGGGCCTCGATCGACGGCGCGCCGTGGTAGCCCCAGACCGTGCGGGTCTCGTAGTCGTTCCAGCGGTCGCGGTCGGCGTCGCCCTTCCAGCCGTAGACGAAGTCGAAGCGGTTGCCCGCGCGGTCGAGCGCGCCGCGGTCGATCGTCAGGTCCTCGACCGTGAGCGCGCCCGACTCGTGCCGCTTGCGGAACTGCACCGTCACGTACGCGATCTCGTCCTCGAACGCCGCCGCGTTCACGCCCTGGAGCGAGGCGACGATCGTGCGCTGGCGGAACATCGGGTCGTCGAGGTTCACGGAGCGGAAGACCTCGGCGTCGTCGAGATGGCGCGTCAGGTCGCCGACGTTCTCGTCGAAGCGCAACGCCTGCGTGTCGGCCGTGTACTTGTCGAGGTCGACGCGGTAGGTGCCGCGCTGGCGGCTGCGCTTGCGCTCCCAGAGCGCGACGGCGGCGAGCTCGGGGAGCGCCTCCTGCGTGACCGGGTCGACCCCGGTCGCGGGTGCGGGGGCCGCGAACACGAGCGGGAACGCCTCGGCGAGCGCGTCGTACTCGTAGCCGCTCGCCGCGAGCTCCTCGCGCCGCTGCGCGGCGAGCGCGTTCGCGTCGCGCGCCTCCTCGCGGCGGCGCTCGAGCAGCTCGGTCGCGCGGTCGAGCGCGCTCCTGCGCTCGCCTTCCGCACCCGCCGTCGGCGTCGGGCTCGCCGGCTGGAACACGAGGTCGCGAAGCATCGCGAAGGCCTGCTCGCGCATCGCCGACAGCTCCGCGTCGTCGCCGACGATCTCGACGCGGATCGCGCCCTCGGCGTAGAGGTCGTCGAACGCCTCGTCGATCTCCGCCTGCAGCACGGGCGTCGCGACCGCCTCGTTCACGCGCCGGTGCTCGTAGACGCGCTCGAAGTCGGCCTCGATCCGCACCTGCTTCGGCGCGCGGTAGCCCGCGACCTCCATCTCGAACTGGAACGAGACGTCGGGCGTCGCGGAGTGGAAGGACTCCCAGAGCACCTTCGCGCCGAGCTTCGTGAGCTGCATCGAGACGGCGGCCTTGCCGCCGTCGAGCACGGGCGCCGTGCCGAGGCCGACGACGCGGCGCGTGAGCTCGCCGTCCTCCTGCGCGAACGAGCTGACGAGACCGAAGCGGCCCGACCGGAAGATCACGGGGCCCGCGAGCCTCGCGCCCGGCACCGCCGCGCGCAGCGCCGACTCGGCCTTCGCGACCTCGCCGTCCGTGAGGCCGAGCTCGACGACGGCGTGCACGATGCCGCCGCCCGTTCCCTCGTCGACGCCCGCGTCGGCGCGCTCGACGTAGCGGAGGAAGGAGAAGCGCGGCCGTCCCTCGCTGCCGCGCGCGAGGCGCGCGCGCGTCGGCGCGTAGTAGTAGGCGCCGGGCTCGCTGCGCGACTCGAACGCGACGACGTCGCCGAGCGCGACGAAGCGGTCGAGCACGATCTCCTGGGCGCGGGCGGGGCTCGACGCGACGAGGCTCGAGACGACGAGGCTCGCGGCCAGCGCGAGCCCCGCGCGACGACGGAGCATGGAGACCCTCCTCGGCCCGGTGCCGCGGCGAGTCTACCAGCCGCCGCCGCGCCGAGGGGACGCCGTGTCGCTAGGCGGCGCGCGCCGCGGTCAGGGCGCGACCGCCCCGCGCGCTTCCGCGAGGAGCCCGGCGACGAGCGCGTGGAGCGCGGCGAAGCCGAGCCGCACGGCCTCGTCGCGCGAGAGGGCGCCCGCGCGGTGCTGGAGCACGAGCACGTAGGTCGTCGACGTCGCGCACTCGAGCGCGAGCTCGATCGCGACGTCCCCGAGCCCGAGTGCGCGCAGCGGCTCGAACCAGCGGTGGTCGATCTCGGCGGAGAGCGTCGCCGAGCGGTCGACGAAGACGTGGGTGCGCACGAGCTCGGAGCGCGAGAGCACGAGGCCGCCCATCCCGACGTCGGTGACGACGTCCCAGAGCGCCTCGAACACCCGGCGCGCGCCGGCCCAGGCGACGTCGGTGTCCGGGTCGGCGAGCGCGGCGACGCCGCGCGCGTGGTCGTCGCCGGTCATGGACGCGTTGAGCCGCTCGTAGAAGTGCGTCACGACCGCGACGAGCAGGTCCTCGCGCTGTGGGAAGTAGCGGTAGACGAGCGGGCGCGTGCAGCCCGCGAGCTCGGCGACGCGCGCCATGCGGACGGCGTCGGGCCCCTCGGTCTCGATCAGGTGCGCGGCGACGGAGATGAGCTGGCGCCGACGGCGCTCGCCGTGCGGCTCGAGGTCGAAGGGCGCGGTCGCGGTCCCGGCGGCCAGCTCGGTGCGGCCGACCGACGTCCCCATCTCTCTACTGTCTCTACTGCTCGCCTTGCCTGCTGCGCCCACTGGCTCCGCCTCGTGTCGTCGCGCGGCGCCCGCTCCCGCGCCCTTGCGTTCCCATTCGTTCCCGCTCGTCCAGGCTCGTCCCCGCGCGGCCCCAAGGGGCGCCGCGCGGCGGGCCAACGGTAGGGCATCGGGCCGCGCGGCCGACGCGCGGAACGGTTTGTATCTCTTATTGACGTTTTGTAAACACCCGCGGAGAATGCGGGCACGCGAAGGCCCGGTCACGCCGCCGGCCGCCACCGAGGAGATCGCTCATGTCGATGCGCCCGCGAACGCTCCCGCTCGTCCTCTCCGCCGCGCTCTGCCTCTCGCTCCCGCTCGCCGCGTCGGCGGTCGTGAAGGTGTACGACGCCACGCCGCCGCACGGCACGCCGGGCGACGTGTTCCTGTTCACCGCGACGCTGTGCCCGCCCGTCCAGCAGACGCCCGGCCAGGTGCAGGGCGCCTACTCGCTGTCGGACACGGGCGGCGGCGCGGTCACGATCTCCGACCTCGAGATCGCGCAGCCGCAGAACCTCGACCTCGACCTGCTGAACGTCTTCGGCCCGGGCGCGTTCGTGTTCATCGACGGCATCGTGCTGTGGAACGTCCCGCCCGGGCACACGGGCACGGGCAGCACCGCGCCGGGCGGCTCCGTCGACTGGGGCGTGGTGAGCGGCTGGACGCGCAGCGGCTTCACCTACTGCGCGTCGAGTCCGGCGACCATCTGCACGAGCGGCACGCAGGTTCCGCACGGCGTCACGGTCGCGACGCCGCCGGCGCAGTCGTCGACGTACGACCTCGGAACGTGGACCTTCGACGCCGCGGGCGACATGTCGGCCGCGTCGCCGTACATCTTCTTCACGGCGAACGGCGGCATCTCGAACGGCCAGTATCTCGTTCGCGGCGCGTTCGTCGGTGGCTCGGTGCCGGCGCTGCCGCTCGTCGGGGCCGGTGCTCTCGCCCTCGCGCTCGGCGTCGTCGGCGTGCGCGGGATGCGACGGCGCTCGTGACGAGACGCGAAGCGCCCGGCGGCGGCCGGGCAGGAGGGGAGCGATGGAGCGCGAACCGACCGTGAGTGGGCGAGACGCAGGCGCGGGCGCCGATGCGCTCTCGAGCCTTCCGCCGCCGCCGCCGCGACCCGTGCAGTGGCGGCGGGCGTGGGAGCAGGTGGTGCTCCTGTGGCGCAACGATCCGAAGGACGCGCTCGACGCGGCGTACGGGATCAAGGACGCGCTCGGCGGCATGACCGACGAACGCCTGCTGCAGCGCGTGCTGCGCGACCCGGTCGGCCGCGCGGTGATGGCGGAGCGCGCCGACCTGCCCGGCCTGCTCGCCGATCACGCGCGGCTCGCGGAGATGCCGCCCGGCAGCCTCGGCCGCGCCTATCTCGAGTTCGCGCGCCGGCACGGCATCAACGCGGCCTACCTGATCGAGTCCGAGCACCGCATGTCGCGCGACTTCGGGAAGCTCGACCCCGTGCGCCAGTGGTTCAGCGACCGGCTGACGGTGCTGCACGACGTCTGGCACGTGCTCGCCGGCTACGACGCGGTGAACGCGGGCGAGTCCGCGATCATCTGCTTCTCGATCGGGCAGGGCCTCACGTACCGGCCGATGCCGGTCTTCGTCGTGATGATGCTGCTGGCCGGCCACCTGACGCCGCGGCGCGCGTTCGAGGCGCACCGGCGCGGCCGGCGCGCCGCACTCCTCGTCGCGCAGGACTACGAGACGCTCCTGTGGAAGCCGCTCGAGGACGTGCGCCGCGAGCTCGGCCTGCCCGCGCCGACGGTCGACCACGCGGGGCGCACGCCCGAGGGCATGCTGATCCCGGCCTCGGCCTAGCATCGACGGCGCGAGGCGCGAGAGTCAGGGGACGGAAGCGAACGGCGCGCCCGCGTGCGCGCGGAGGAGCGAGGACGGATGGCGAAGGACCAGAGACTGCGCGGCCAGGTCGCGCTCGTCACGGGCGCGAGCCGCGGCATCGGCAAGGGCATCGCGCAGGAGCTCGCGCTCGCCGGCGCGAAGGTCTACTTCACCGGGCGCTCGACGGCCGAGGACCCCGACCGGCCGGGCACGATCGGGCGCACGGCCGAGGAGATCCGCGCGGAGGGCGGCGACGCCATCGCCCTCCAGTGCGACCACCACGACGACGCGCAGGTCGCCGCCGTCTTCGAGCGCATCCTCGCCGACGAGGGGCGGCTCGACGTCCTCGTCAACAACGCGACGGCCGAGCTCTCGTCGATGGTCGGCAAGCACTTCTGGGAGCTGCCGCTCGGGCTCTGGGACGACGTGATCGGCGTCGGGCTGCGCTCGCACTACGTCGCGAGCGCGCTCGCGGCGCCGACGATGATCGCGCAGCGCAGCGGCCTCATCGTCAACGTCTCCTCGCACGGCTCGCGCGAGTACCTGATGGGCGTGATCTACGGCGTCGGCAAGGCGGGGCTCGAGAAGCTCACCGCCGACACGAGCAAGGAGCTCGCGGAGTTCGGGGTCGCGGTCGTGTCGATCTGGCCCGGGCTCGTGGCGAGCGAGAACCGGCTCGTGCACGCGACGCGCGGCGCGGACGGCCGGCTCACGCTCTTCGGCCTCGACCTCACGAACGCCGAGACACCGGCCTTCCCGGGCCGCGGCGTCGTCGCGCTCGCCGCCGACCCGGACAAGATGCGCCGCACCGGGCGCGCGTTCTGGGTCGCCGAGCTCGCGCGCCAGTACGGCTTCACCGACGTCGACGGCCGCATCCCGGACGCCGAGAAGTTCCACGACTCGCTGAAGACGGGGGCGGCGCCCGACTACTGGCGCGGCGTGCTCGGCACCTGAGGCGCCTGCGGCGCACGCGCGCGAGGCGCGCGCTGCGCCGCAGCGAGAGCGGGCGCCCCCCGCGCGAGGGGCGCCCGCCGTCGCGACGTGCCGCCGGGCGGCGCTAGAACACGATCTGCGATCGCACCGTGAAGATGCTCATGTGCTCGGCATCGACGCCCGCGACGGTCGCCGAGCTCGCCGGCAGCCCGCGCGCGCGATCGGTGTCGACGACGTACGTCCAGCCGAACAGCATCCGCACGTTCTCGTTCAGGTACCAGTTCACGTCCGCGGTGAGCGCCTGCTCGCGACCGCCTCGCACGTCGGCGTCGGTGACGTCGAGATAGGCGTAGCGCGCGGCGACTTCCCAGGCGCCGCAGCCGCCGTTTCGCAGGCTGAACGGGTGATCGGGCACGAGGCGCTTGTACTCGCCGCTCGTCAGGCGGTAGCTCTTCGCGAGCGTCTCGCCCGTGAGCACGACCGACGCCGAGGCGTGACCGCTCTGGAACTCGAGGTCCGGTGCGCCGCGCCGGTGGACGTGCGCCCGGTTGTACTCGCCGAGCAGCGTCACCGGGCCGAGCGTGACGCCGACCTCCGGTCCGTAGAGCGCGACGTCGCGCGTGCCGAGGATGTCGTCCGTGTCGAGCACGTAGAGGTTCGACGCGTGCGTCGTCTCGTCGCGGATCTGGATCATGCGGTCGTTCTCGGGCTGTGCGCGCCAGGCGCCGCGGAAGCCGAGGTGCACGACGTGGGAATCGTCGTGGATCGGTGCGAAGACGAGGCGACCGACGCCGCCGTAGCCCTCGTCGCGGCCCGACTTGTTGGGCCCGATCGACTCGCCGAAGAAGCCCGCCGCCGCGAACCAGTGCTCGCCCGACGCGTCGACGCGCAGGCCGAGCGCGCGGTCGACGAAGGGGATCACGAGCTCGTTGTCGATGCTCCGCTCGGTGAACGCGATGTCGTTCGAGCTCATCTCGACCGCGAGGCTGTAGGGCTGCTTCTGGTGTCCGGCCGTGATGCGGACACCCTCGAGGCCGTCGTACGCGACCCACATGTCCTTGATCGCGGTGGCGTTGTCCGCGAAGTCGACCTCCGCCCACCACGCCCACTCGTCGCGCACGCGGCCGTTCGCGTCGATGCGCCCGCGGCGGATCTCGGTGCCGTCGGTCGCGCCGCGGCCCGGGCCCGGGTCGCCCACGTGCCAGCTGCCGTCGGCGTGGATGCGCCCGCCGAAGTGGAACGTGTAGGCGCCGTCGCTCGTGGCGAAGTTGAGCCCCTTCTTGTCGAGCGTCACCGCCGTCGTGGGCAGCGCCTCTCCCGCGGAGGCCGCGCCGGCCGCGAGTGCGACCACGGCGGCGAGAGCCAGGCGTACGAACATCGGATCCTCCCCCCAGGCGCCCGCGCGCGGGCGCGTCGGCCCGCATGCGAGCACCCACCCGGGCGCCTCGGCGCGCAGCCGCTCTCGAAGTGCGCGCTTTGTAGCCCCCGGTCCGTGACGAAACGGTGGCGACGGGAAGGAGAACGTGAATCGTTCGCGATCGGAACGGCGTTATCGTCTTCGCGGAGACCACTCGACCGCCATCACGGAGACACCGCCATGTCGAACGCCGCCGCGAGCGGCGCGCCGCGCGCGCGCTTCGGAGTCACGCTCCCGCAGATCAAGCGGACGTGGGAGGAGGCGAGTGCGTGCGCGCGCGAGCTCGACGCGCTCGGGTTCCATTCGCTCTGGGTCTGCGACCACCTCTACGGCGTGCCCGCGCCGCACCTCCCGATCCTCGAGGCGTGGACCGAGCTCGCGGCCGTCGCCGCCATCACCGAGCGCGCGAAGCTCGGCACGCTCGTGACGCCGCCGTTCTTCCGCAACCCCGCCGTGCTCGCGAAGCAGATCGCGACGATCGAGTGCATCGCGCCGGGGCGCGTCATCGCCGGGCTCGGCGCGGGCTGGCTCCCGCCCGAGTTCGAGCAGCTCGGCTGTCCCTTCCCCGACACGCGCGAGCGGCTGCGCGCGCTCGAGGAGACGATCGAGATCCTGAAGCGCCTGTGGACCGAGGAGAAGGCGACCTTCGAGGGGAAGTGGTTCTCGGTGCGCGACGCGCTCTGCGAGCCGAAGCCCGCGACGCGCCCGGAGATCCTCGTCGGCGGCGGCGGCGAGCGCGTGCTGATGGGCATCGCCGCGCGCCACGCCGACGTGTGGAACAACATGGCCGTCTTCCAGGGGCAGCTCGCCCGCAAGGTCGAGGCGCTGCACCGCCGCTGCGAGGAGCTCGGCCGCGACCCGGCGACGATCGCGATCTCGCAGCAGTGCACGATCGTCATCGACGAGGACGACGCGCGCGCGAAGGCCTCGCTCGAGAAGGCGAAGGCCGTGTTCGGCGGCCACATGGGCAGCGCGATCGAGGAGCACGGCATCTGGGGCGGGCCGGACGCCGTGATCGAGCGCATCGAGCGCCACCTCGAGCTCGGCGTCACGCACTTCGTCGTCGAGTTCTTCGGCCGCGACACGCGCGTGCCCGCGCGCTTGTTCGCCGAGGCCGTGATGCCGGCGTTCGCCTGACGAGCAGGCGTAGCGACCCGCTCGAGCGCAGCGACCCGCTCGAGCGGCACGAAGCGCGGCAGCGCGTCAGGCCGGGCGCACGATGTAGAAGAGGCAGTCCGAGCGCGCGATCGACGGGTTCGTCGTCATCATGATCGGGACGAGCGGCCGTCGCGTCGCGACGCGCCCGTCGCGCAGCTCGAACCAGTCGCGCGCGCGGTCCTCGCCCGCCGCGCCGCGCGCGAGGAGCGGCCACGCGCCGCTCGCGCCCACCCAGCCGATCGGGACGCCGGCCTCGAGGCGCTGGAAGTTGTGGCGGTCGACGTCGGCCGACATCGTGAAGCCGGCACCCGCGACCGGGCCGTCGCCGATCGCGAGTGTGACGTCGGGGCGTACCTCGACGCGCACCGGGTCGACGAGCAGCTCGAGGGCTCCGGTCGGGCACGGCGGGATCGCGGCGTCGGCGAGGAGCCGGTCGAGCCCCGCGCGCGCGGCGGCGTCGGCCTCGGCGCTGCCCGCGCGTCCGCACTCGATCGTGACGCTCGGGAAGTGCGGATCGGTCGCCTCGACGAGCGCGCCGAGCGCGAGGTCCGAGCGCACGAAGTAGCGCCCGAACAGCGCGGCGACGGCGCGGTGCGCGGCGTCGGCCGCGGGGCCGACGGCGTAGGCCGGGTTGTGGCCCGTGTTGTTGTGCAGGTCGACGAGCAGCTCGGGCCGCGCGGCGCGCAGGCGCGCGAGCGCCTCGGCGGCGAGCGCGTGCTCCGGCGAACGGTTCGGCGCATCGCCGTCGCCCGCGGCCGCCGCCGCGCCCGCGGCGGCGCCGAAGCAGCGGTTGAGGTCGCGATGGCCGGGCAGCGCGCGGTGCGCGAAGAAGGGCGGGCCGAGCGCGGCCTCGACCGACGCGATCCACACCACGACGTCCGTCGCGGGCGTCGCGCCCTCGCGCAGCCAGCCGAGCACGGCGCGCAGGCCCGACGGCTCGTTGCCGTGCACGAGCGTCGCGACGGCGCGCGTGCGCGCGCGGTCGCGCCCCGCGACGCGCGCGATCGCCGAGCCGCCGAGCCAGCGCAGGAAGTCGACGTCGCCGGCCGGCAGCGCGCGGCGCGCGTCGCGGTCGAGCGGGCCGAGGTCGCGGATGCGCGCGGCGGCCGCCGTCATCGCGCCTCGCCGTGCACGGGCCAGGCGTGCACGGGCGCGCCGGTCGCGGCGAGCTCGACGTAGCGGTCGAGCATGTGCGCGAGCGCGGCGCGCCGGTCGAGCCGCGGGCCGAGCGCGTCGAGTGCGGCGAGCTGCCAGCGCGCTCCCGTCCGCCCGCTCGCGACGCGGCGCGCGACGACGTCGAGCCGCGCGGCGGCCTCGCCAGCCTCGACGCCCGCGCGCGCGAGCCCGCGCTCGGCGATCGCGAGCGCGCGCGCGGCGACGTCGCGCGCGCGCGCGGCCCGCGGCGGTGCGCCGGGCTCCGCCGGCCACGCGATCTCGGCGTCGAGGCCCGCCTGCGCCGCGCGGTAGAAGCTCCCGTGGAGCCGCTCGAACGGCCACGCCGCGCGCCACGCGGGCTCGTCCTCGGCGATGCCGTACGTGAGCCCGACCAGGAAGGCCGCGTTCGCGACCATGTCCGCGACGCTCGGCCCGGCGGGAAGCGCGCGCAGCTCGATGCGCACGTGGCCGCCGCCGGCCGGGTCGTACACCGGCCGGTTCCAACGCCACACCGTTCCCTGGTGGAGGCGCACCTCCTCGAGCCTCGGCACGCCGCCGTCGCGCAGGACGGCCGCCGGGTCCTCGGGCGACAGCACGGGAAGCAGCGGCGCGTACGATGCGATGCTGTCCTCGAAGAGCTCGATCGCGCCGCGCTCGCACCAGCCCGTGCCGAACGACACGCGCGCCTGCGCGCCGCTGCGCCGCGCGTCGTCCGTGCGCGCGTCGACCGCCTGCTTGAAGAGCGCGACGCGCGTCTCCTGCCACAGGCGGTGGCCGAGCAGCGTCGGCGAGTTGCCCGCGACGGCGACGGCCGCGACGGTCGCGATCTGCGCCGCGTTGTAGAAGCGCGCGAAGTCGCGCGGCGCGACGCGCAGGTGCACCTGCAGCGACGTCGCCGCCCCCTCGAACGTGACGTCGTCGCACGCGAGGTCGAGCGGGTCGGCGCCGTCGATGCGCAGGTGGAAGGGCTCGCTGCGGATCGCGCGCAGGGCGCGCGACAGCGCGCGGAAGCGCGGCGTGTCGGTCATCGCGCCGGACGCGAGATCGTCGGGCTCGAGCGTCGGGAGGATGCCGATCGCCGCGACGCGCGACGCGTGCAGCGCCGCCGCGCGCTCGACCTCGCGCAGGCTCTCGCGCATCTCGCGCTCGAGCGCGGCGAACGGACGGCCGGCGAGCGGGCCGTGCCGCAGGTTGCACTCGAGGTTGAAGCGGTCGAGCTCGAAGGTGAGGCGCGGATCGAGGCTCTCGGCGAGCACGTCGAGGTTCACCGGCGACGGACGGCCCGCCGCGTCGACGAGGCAGAGCTCGAGCTCGGCACCGATCGACGCCTCGCCCTCGCCGAAGCCCGGCCGCGCGAGCAGCGCGCGCAGCGCGCCGAGGCCGTCGGCCAGGCGGCCTTCGAAGCGGCGGCGATCGTCGTCGGTGAAGTCCTCGCGCTCGATCGCGAGCCCCATGCGCCGCCCCGTCTCCTCGCTCTGCTCGCGCCCGAACGTGCGCCGAGCGCGGCCTAGCGCGCGTCCGCGAGCCCGCGCTCGGCGACGAGGCGCACGAGGTCGAGCGCGCTCACGATGCCGACGAGCTCGCCGTCCTCGACGATGGGCAGCCGGTGCACGCGCTCGCTCGCCATCACGCGCGCGACCACCTCGACGTCGTCGCCCGGGCGCGCGGTGAGCGGGTCGGTCGTCATGATGTCGCGCACGCGCGCGGTGGCGAGGTGCTCGGCCACCTTGCGCGACTGCTTCGAGAGCTCCTCGAGCGCGGCGAGCGGAATCGGGTAGGGGCTCGAGTAGACGTCCGTGATGCGTGCGGCCTGGGCCTGCTCCTCGTAGAGCGCGCGCAGCGCGTCCGCGCGCGACGCGACGCCGACGAGGCGCCGCCCGTCGACGACGGGCGCGCCGCTCACGTGTCGCTCGAGCAGCGCCTGGTCCATCTGCTTGAGCGTCATGTCCGGGAACAGCGTCAGCACGTCGCGCGTCATCACGCGCTCGACCGCAATGCCCATGTTCGATCTCCTCCGCGCGTCGCGCGCGCGCGCCGCAGCGCGCCGGGCGCTCGTGGTGCAAGATGGCTGCCAGCGTCGCGCTGCGCCTCGGCGCGTCGGCACGCCGCGGCGGCGAGTCCGCGCGACCCACCGCGGGGCGCGCGGCCACGCACGCTCGGCCCGCGCGCCTCGGCCCGCCTACGCGCGCGACGCGATGCGCACGGGCAGCCGGTCGGGGCCGCGGAACGCCGTGCCGACGATCCGCGAGCGCTCGCCCGGCGCGAGCGCGAGCGCGTCCGTGCGGTCGAGCAGCGCCTCGAGGCCGATGCGCGCCTCGAGCAGCGCGAGCCGCGAGCCCGCGCAGTAGTGGCGGCCGAGCCCGAACGAGAGCGTCTCCGCGTTGTCGCGGTCGATGTCGAAGCGGTCGGGGTCGCGCCAGCGGCGCTCGTCGCGGCTGGCCGAGCCCACCAGCAGGAGCACGTCCGCGCCCTCCGGAATCGCGACGCCCGCGATCTCGGTCGCGCGCGTCGCCTCGCGCGGCAGGATCGCGACCGGCGTCTCGAAGCGCAGCGTCTCCCAGAGCAGGTCGTCGATGCGGTCGCGCCGCGCGCGCACGAGCGCCTGCAGCTCCGGGTCGTCGAGCAGCACGTGCAGCGCGCTGCCGAGCAGGTGGAACGTGGTCTCCGCGCCCGCCGACACGAGCAGGCGCAGGAAGCTCACGACCTCCTCGTCGCCGAGGCGCGTGCCGTCGACCTCGGCCGCCGCGAGCGTCGAGATCAGGTCGTCGCCGGGCTCCGCGCGCTTGCGCGCCACGACCGGCAGCAGCAGCTCGCGCATCCGCCGCGACGCCGCGAACGCGCGGTCGGGGTCGGCCTGGACGAGCGTGAGGTCGGCCGCGCAGGCGTGCAGCGCCGCGACGTCGTCGGTCGGGAGCCCGAGGATCTCGACGAACACGCGCAGCGGGAACACGAACGTGAACGCCTCGACGAGGTCGACGTCGCCGCGCGGGAAGCCGTCGACGATCTCGTGCGCGATGCGCTCGACGAGCTTCGGGAAGTCGCCGCGCAGCGCGCGCGGCGCGAGCGCCGGCGTCACGAGCTTGCGGTGTCGGAGGTGCTCGGCGCCGTCCATCTCGATCAGCGTCCGGCCCATCACGAGGCTCGCGCCTCGCGCGTTGGCGCGGTTCGAGAAGAGCGCGTCGTCGCGCAGCGCCGCGCGCACGTCGTCGTAGCGCGAGAGGACGAAGAGCCCCGCGCCGAGTCCGGGGATCGCGAGCGCCGGCGCCTCGTCGCGCAGCCGCGCGTAGACGGCGTAGGGGTCGGTGACGTCGCCGCGCGGGCCGCGGGCGAGCAGCGCCAGCAGGTCGGTCGCGACGTCGGTCATGCGTCGCTCTCCTCTCCCGCGCCGGGCGGCGCGGCGCCCGCGGTGCGCGGGGCCGCGAAGGGATGCGGCCCGCGCGGCCGCGAGAGCGTCGTCGACGCGCGCCAACCTACTACGCGGCGCGCGCGCGAATCCAGCGCGACCGCCGCGGCCGAGGCGGGTTCGAGCCCTCGTCGCACCGGGGCGGTCTACGCTGGCCGGCGTCGGCAGCCGCTGCAGGAGGTCTCCCCGTGACACCCGCTCCCGCCGATCGCCGCGCGCGCGCCGCCGCGCTCGCATTCGGCATCTCCGCATTCGCCGCATTCGCCGCATTCGCCGCCGCGTTCGCCGCGGCGGCGCAGACCGGCGTGCCTTCGCTCGACCGGCGCCTGCTCGTCGTGCTGACGGGCGACTCGATCACCGAGGGCGTGATCACGGATTCGAGCCTCGCGATCCCGCCCGGCGTGTCGCCCGCCGACGCCGTCTGCTGGCGCGACCTCTGCTATGCGGCGATCGTGCGCGCGCGCCTCGCCGAGCTCGCCGCGCGCGGCGAGATCGAGCCCGTGCTCGTCGGGAACCGCGGCGTCGGCGGGGCGACGTCGCGCGACTGGGACCCGGACGACTTCCGCGTCGACGACCTGCACTTCCTCGCGAACACGACGCTGTACGGGAACCAGGGCCTCTTCTACAACATCCCCGCCGCCGACGTCGTCGTGCACTACGTCGGCACGAACGACGCGGTCGCGTTCTTCGAGGAGGGCCCGCCGCTCACGCCGCGCGACTACGCGAGCAAGCTCGTCGACTTCGCGGTGACGCTGCGCCGCCGCGGCGTCGCGCACGTGCTGCTCGCGACGCCGCCGGTGCCGGTCGGCTGGCGCGGCACGGAGCAGGGCGTGCGGATGCAGCTGTACGGCGAGGCCGTCCGCCAGGCGTGCGCGCACCTGAACGAGGGCTTCGGAACGGAGACGTGCCTCGTCGAGCTGCAGCGCGAGTTCCCGGACGACGTGGGCTGGGAGGGCGACGCCATCCACCCGACGGCGGCCGGCCACGCCTTCATCGCGGAGCGCGTGCTCGAGGCGATCGTCCCGCTCGTCGCCGAGCCGCGCGTCCCGCTTCCCGAGTGAGGCGCCGGCGCGAGCGGGTATGCTGCGCGCATGACGCCGCCCGCCGCCGCGCTCGACGATCCGGCCGCGCTCGCCGCCGCGCGCCATCCCGAGCTCTCGGGTCGCGTGGCGATCGTCACGGGCGGCACGCGCGGGATCGGGCTCGGCATCGTGCGCGTGCTCGCGCGCGCGGGCATGAAGCTCGTCGTCACGGGCCGCCGGGCCGAGCGCCTCGAGCGCGTGAGCGCCGAGCTCGCGGAGGGCGGCTTCCCGCACGTCGCGCTGCAGGCCGACCACGCGCGCGCCGAGTCGAGCCGCGCCGTCGTCGAGCGCGCCGCGGCCGACTTCGGGCGCGTCGACGCGCTCGTCGCGAACGCGCAGTCGTACCGCCCCGTGACGCCGCTCGCCGACGTGACGGAGCGCGACTTCGACACGGTGCTCGAGACGGGGCCCAAGGGAACGCTGTGGCTGATGCAGGCCGTGCTCCCGCACATGCGCGCGCTCGGCCGCGGCCGCATCGTGACGTTCGGCTCCGCGATGGGGAACACGGGCGCGCCGGGCTACGGCCCGTACGCCGCGGCGAAGGAGGCGGTGCGCTCGCTCACGCGCACGGCCGCGCGCGAGTGGGGGCGCGACGGCATCACGGTCAACTGCGTGTGCCCGGCCTCCGTGGCGCACCGCCTGCCGCCGGCCGACGACGACGGCGCGCGCGCGCGCGCCTTCGCGGCGATGTACGCCGACCACCCGCTCGGCCGCGACGGCGACCCCGTCGCCGACATCGCGCCCGTCGTCGCCTTCCTGCTCTCGGACGGGAGCCAGTACGTGACGGGGCAGACGCTGATGGTCGACGGCGGCGGCATCCTGCGCGCCTAGCATCGCGCGCGGCGCGCTGCGTGCGGGGGAGGACGGGGCGATGGCGGAGCGGGGAGGGGCTTCGGGCGAGCGGCCGGAGCTCGCGGCGTGGCGCGCCTTCTGCCGCCGCATCGAGTCGCTCGGCGAGGAGGTGCTGCGCGAGCCCTATCCGTGCGCGCCCGAGGACGGGCCCGAGGGCATCGCGCACCTCGCCGACCAGGTCGCGTGCTGGCTCGGATGGTCGATCGGGCACCTCGACGCGACGGCCCCGTTCTTCCATCGCTCGAACGATCTCTTCACGCAGTGGGGCGGCCCGAACCAGGACAACGCCTACCACCACGCGCGCATCGATCCGCGCCGGCGCTACCGCGTGAGCGGCCGCATGAACGCGTGCGAGGACTTCGCGCTCACGCTGCGCGCCGGGTTCATGCACATGGAGGTCTGGGGCACGAAGCTCGCGATCACCGCGTCGGAGCGCGGCATCGGCCCGGGCGATGCATTCGAGCTCCTCTTCGGCGGCGACGGCAGCGAGCCCGGGTGGATCGCGATTCCCGACGACGTGACCACGCTGTCGCTGCGCGAGTACTACCTCGACTGGAGGCCCGCGGAGCCGGCGGTGTTCGCGATCGAGTGCCTCGACGACGTGCCGGCGCCACCGCGGCTCGACGGCGCCGCCGTCGCCGGGCGCCTCGAGCACGCGCTCGCGCAGGTCGATCGCTCGATGACGCAGTGGAACGCGTACCTGCGCGAGCACCGCGCGAAGGGGCGCGACAACACCTTCGCCCTGCCGCAGAAGCTCTCGAAGGGCCTGCCCGCCGCACGCTATGCGTTCTGCTTCTTCGATCTCGACCCCGGCGAGGCGCTCGTCGTCGAGACCGACGTCCCCGACGCGCGCTACTGGAGCCTGCAGCTCGCGACGATGGGCTGGTTCGAGCCGGTCGACCCGGTGCACCGCATCACGTCGATCAACCAGCGCCAGGCGCACGTCGACGGCGACGGCCGCGTCCGCGTCGTCGTCGCGCATGCCGACCCGGGCGCGCCGAACTGGCTCGACACGGGCGGCCATCGCGACGGCCTGCTCACCTTCCGCTGGTTCTGGCCGCGGAGCGACCCGAGCCCGACGACGCGCGTCGCGCGCCTCGACGAGGTCGACGCGCTGCTCCCACAGGGCTCGCCGCGCGTCGGGCCCGACGAGCGCCGGCGCGACGTCGCGCGCCGCAAGGCCCACCTCGCATGGCGCTTCCGCACGTGAGCGGCGCGGCCTCCGAAGCGGGCTGGCCTCCGCCGCCGCGTCCCGACTGGGTCGCCGCGATCAACGCGGGAGCCGTTCCGCTGCTCGCGGCCGAGGCGGAGCTCCCGTTCGAGCGCGACGCGCTGCTCGGCGAGGCGCTCGCCGCGCAGGGGCTCGACGCGCGCGACGCCGCGGCGTTCGGCGCGCCGGGCTTCGACGCGGAGCCCGCGCTCGAGGGGCTCGCGCGCGCGGCGACGGCGATCGAGGAGGAGGCGCGCCTGCACGTGCTCGGGCGCGTGCTCGCGCGCCGCTTCCTGTTGCGACTGCTCGTCGGCCGCCTGCAGCTGATGCGCTTCGTGCGCGACGACCCGGGCGTGCGCGACGAGGAGCTCGCGTCGCCGCTCGTCGTCGCGGGCGCGCCGCGCACCGGCACGACGGCGCTCTACGCGATGCTCGCGGCCGACCCGGCGCACCGCGCGCCCCTCGGCTGGGAGCTGCTGCACCCCGTGCCGCCGCCGCCCGCGGACGCCTCGCTGCGCGCGGCCGACCCGCGCATCGCCATCGCCGATCGCGAGCTCACCGCGCCGCAGACGGTCGTGTCGGGGCTGCGCGCGATCCACGCCTACGGCGCGCGCCGCCCGAAGGAGTGCCTGTCGGCGATGTCGTTCTCACTCCTCTCGGAGGAGATCACCGCGCGCTTCTTCGTGCCGAGCTATGCGGCGTGGCTCGAGGCGTGCGACCCGGCGCCCGCCTACGACGTGCACCGCCTCGTGCTGCAGGTGCTGCAGCGGAGGAGCGGGCCCGCGGCGTGGGTGCTCAAGTCGCCCGTCCACCTCCACGCGCTCCCCGCGCTCCTGCGCGCGCATCCGGGTGCGCGCGTCGTCGTCACGCACCGCGACCCGGTCGCGATGCTCGCCTCGCTCGCGAGCCTGATCGCGACGCTGCGCTACGCGCACAGCGACGAGGTCGACCTCGCGCGCGTCGCGGCCGAGCACGCGCGCCGCTTCGGCGCGTCGCTCGCGCGGCTCGTCGCGTGGGACGACGCGGGCGCGCTCCCCGCGACGCGCGTGCGGCACGTGCGGCACGCCGAGCTCGCGCGCCGCGGCGTCGGCGTCGTCGAGGACGTGTACGCGTGGGCGGGGCGGCCGCTCTCCGACGCGGTGCGCGCGGAGATGGCGGCGGTCGCCGCGCGCGGCGGCGACGAGGGAGCGGGCGGGCACGCGTACTCGATCGCGGCGACGGGCCTCGACGCCGCCGCACTGCGGCGCGACCTCGCGGCCTATCGCGCGCGCTTCGAGGTGCCCGACGAGGCGGTGGGCACCGCCTAGCATCGCGGCTTTGCGCTGGCGCGCCTACGCGGGCGGCGGGGCCACGCGCACGAAGGCGGCGGCCGTGGTGCGGCCGCCCGCGCCTTCGTCGACGAGGTCGACGCGCAGCGCGCCGTCCTCGGGCCGCGCGACGAAGCGCGCCTCGGCGGCGAGCGGGCCGCGGCCGCTCGCCGCGACGTACCGGATGTCGAGCTCGGTCGCGACGCGCGGCCCGAGTGCGTGCTCGGCCAGCGCGAGCGCCGCGACCTCGACGAACACGGCGACGGCCGTGCCCTGGAGCGAGCCGTTCGGGTTGCAGACGGCGGCGCTCGGCGCGAGCGCGACGCGGCCGCGCGCGGCGTCGACGACCTCGAGCCCCATCGCGCGCTCGATCGGCTGCGAGAGCCGCGCGCCGCCCATGCGCGCGGGCACCGCGCCCGGCGTCGCGCGCGAAGCGTCCTTCGCGATGCGCCGGCGGAAGGTCGTGATGCCGGTCGCGACGGGATCGGCGCCGTCGTCGAACACGAGCTCGACCGCGACCGCGCTCGCTCCCTCGCGCAGCGTGCGCGCTCGCGTGCGCAGGAGCGCGGGTGCGCGGCGCGCCGGTGCGCGCACGGAGAGGTCGGTCGTCAGCACGCTCTCGACCGGCTCGCCCGCGCGCGCGGCGAGACTTCCCGCGACGTCGGTCGCGGACGCGAGCACGGCGGGCCGCACCGCGCCGCGGTGACAGACGTGCTCGTAGGGCGCGACGACGAGCGGCGCCGCGGGGTCGTCCGTGCGCTCGATGCCGACGAGGAAGACGAGCGCGCGCGGCGCCTCGGGGGCGGGTGCATCCATGGGGGCCGCAGGGTAGGGCGTGCGCGCGCGAACGGAACGCGGCCCGAGCTCGCCTAGACTCGCGGCGCGCGCCGGAGCCCCGGGGTCGCGGGAGGTGCGAGCATGACGGAGCGAGCGCGGAGCGGCGGGCAGAGGCGCGCGACGGGTCGCGTCGCCGGGACGCGGCGCGCGCGCCGGCGCCTGGCGGCACTCGCGGGCCGCTTCGCGCGCGTCGTCCGCGTCGCCCGCGTCGCTCGCGCGCGCGCGCGCGCCGCGCGCTTCGCCCCCTCGCCCTTCGCGGTCGCGCTCTGCGCGTGTGCGCACTTCGCGTGTGCGCCGGGCGCCGGCGGCGTCCGGCTCGACGAGCTGCGGGGTCGCGCGGTCGATCTCGAGACGGGGGCGCCGATCGCCGGCGCGCTCGTCGTCGAGTGGTACGTGGGCGGCGGCGTCGGCGACGGAGCGCGACCCGTCCACCACGCGCGCTGGACGACGACCGCGGCCGACGGCTCGTTCGCGCTCGCCGCCGAGGCGGCCGACCCGTGGACCGCGCTCGGCGCGAGCTACGGCCCGGAGCTCGCGCTCGTGCATCCCGACTACGGCCTCCAGCGCCAGGCGCGGCGCGAGGGCGAGCGGTGGCGGCTCGAGGGCGACGCGCGGCGCGCCGAAGCGGCGCGCCGCGACCTCGACCCGTACTGCCGCGGCGAGCGCGACGACGAGGGCGCGCGCCGGATCCGCGCCTTCGCCTGCCCGCCGCGCCCGGAGCGGCCCGCCGCGGAACGCGTCGATCGTTAGGCGGGCGCGTCCGGCCCGCCGTCCGCGCCCGACCCCTCGCCCTTCGCGCCCGGCCCGTCCGCACCCGGTTCGTTCGCACCCGGTCCGTCCGCGGCGCCGACGCGCTGCCCCTTGCGGCCCGCGCGCACGAGCGCGGCGCCGTCGGTCGCGAGCAGCCGCTCGGCCAGCTCGACGCCGCGCTCCACGAGGCCGCGCGCCGCGACGCGGAGCGCCTCGCTGCGCTGCACGACGGCGACGTTGCGCTCCATGTCCTCCGCGTCCCAGCCGCGCGAGTGCGCGATGTAGGCGTACTGCGGAACGTGGCAGCCGAGCTCGGTGAAGAAGCCGAGCATCTGGCCCGCGACGCCCTGCACGTTGTCCTGCCCGCCGGTGATGATCGCGGTCACGACCTTGTCGCGCAGCAGCGTGCGTCCCGCGATCGTCACCTGGTTCTGGATGCAGTTCATGCGCTCGACCATCTTGTAGTAGAGGCTGCTCGGGTTGCCCCAGCGGATGGGCGTCGCGACGACGAACACGTCGGCCCAGTGGACGACCGCCTCGTAGACGCGGTCGAGCTCGTCGTCCGGGTCCATCTGCGTGATCGAGCACGGCCACGTGCAGGCGCGCGCGGCCTTCGAGTAGTAGCCCTCGCAGTGGCGGAACGAGAGATCGCGCAGGCGGATCGTGCGCGTGTCGCAGCCGCGCGCGGCCGCGTGCGCGATGGCCACGTCGAGGAGCTCGTCCGACGTCGAGAAGCGCGGGTAGTCGGCGCTCATCGCGGTGGTCGAGATGCCCACCACGCGCACCGGCCCGGGCGCGCGGACGGGCTCGCGCGCGAGCGGGTGCGGCGCGTGCTTCGTGCGGTGGCGCTTGACGTGCGGCGTCACCGACACCTCGAGCACGCCGTCGCGCACGCGCGTCCGGTAGGCCGGCACCACGTCCGACTCGAAGCCGCGCTCGCCATGGCCGTCGCGGCGGTGGAAGCGCCACTGGTGCCACGGGCACACGACGAACTCGCCCTCGAGACAGCCCTGGCCGAGCGGCCCGCCCGCGTGGTTGCAGGCGCCCGAGATCGCGCCGAACTCGCCGTCCTTGTGCGACAGCGCGATGCGCGTGCCGTGGACGACGATCTGCTGGAGCTCGCGGCGCGCGAGCTCGCGCGCGTCGCCGACGGCGTGCCACTCCTCGCCGGGGCGGCGGCTGCGGTGCGGAGGCTGCGGTCCCGACGACGATCTGCGCGCGGCCATGACGCCCTCCTTCCGCCGCGCTCGCGCGGCCTCGCGCGATGTCCGCGGCATTCGCAGCGTTCGCGGCGCCGGAAGGTGCCACGGAGCGCGATGCGCGCGCTCGCGGGCGCACGCGATCGCGTTCGCGCGCGCGATGACGCGCTGCGCCGTGACCCGCGGTCAGCCGCGCGCGCGTCGCGCGCGCGCTCGCCGGTTCGCGCTTCGTTAGTCGCACGCCGTTGACGTTCGTCGCCGATCGGCTCACCCTGCGCGCGTGCCGACGCCGCGCGTGCCGCGCGGCGCGAACGTCCCGCCGCGCCCGCGCACGGCGGCGACGACTGGGGGATGCGATGCGTGATGCGATGCGTGGATGGATCGGAGGGCTCGGACTCGTCTCGTTCCTGCTCGTCGGAGGCGCCGCCTTCGCGGGCGTCGGCGGCGACGACGCCGGAACGTGCGTCAACGCGTGCGGCAGCTACGGCGCCGGGAACAACGCCAACAGCTGCTACTGCGACTCCGCCTGCACGACCTACGGCGACTGCTGTGCCGACTACCAGCCCGTCTGCAACGGCAACACCGGCTGCTCGGCGAACTCCGGCGGCCGCTACATCCTGCACGTCGGCGGCATGTGCTCGCAGGGCTGGAACACGACGCTCTCGAACAAGGCCGGCTACACGAGCATCGACGTCAAGGCCGTGCAGACGAACCACAGCGGGCTCTCGGACGGAAGCCACACGGTCGGCATCTACCTCGACCAGTGCTGCACGGGCTCGAACCTCTGCTACGTGATCAACTACAGCGGCGGCGACAACGTGGTCGGCCACCGCCTCGCGAACTCGGCGACGAACTACAACATCAACTGGGTCGGGACGTCGGGCGGCGCCGGTGGCGGCAGCGAGCTGTCGGGCAACTTCCTCGCCGACATCTTCGGGCCGTGCGACTACGCCGGGCACCTCGGCACGTCCGAGGCGCGCAACTCGTACAACCACAACGACACGAACGGCGAGACCGTCTACCACATCGGTGGCTACGACGGCTGGTGGTACTCGTCGTGGCTGCTGCCGGGCGAGGACGACGGCGCGGTCGCCTACCACTCGGCGGGCGCGGTCACGAGCACGACGTCGACGAGCAGCATGTGCAAGACGCCGAAGTACACGAACCACGTCGCCGCGTGGACGTGCAGTGGCTACAACCTCGACCACTACGGGATGAAGACGAAGTTCATCAGCCAGATTGGCTGGTAGCGGCGCTTCACCGGACGGCCCCGTGAGCGGCAGCGGCGCGCGTGCGCGCGTCGCTGCCGCGATCGGCGTGGCCGTGCTCGCGGTGCTCGCCGCGAGCGCGTGGTGCGGGCGCGGGAGTGCGGGGCTCCGCGAGTCCGCACGCACGGCGGACGCTCCGGACGCGAGCGCCGCCGCTCCGCCCGCCCCCGCGCCGCCTCCGCTCCCGCCCGAGGACGAGCTCCCCGAGCCCGTGCGCGACTATCTCGCGCGCACCGTCTACCCGCCCGACGCCGGGCGGCTCGACCAGGCGGGCGATCTGCTCGAAGCGAACCCGCGCTACGAGCAGTTCAAGCGCGTGCCCGGGTCGCACGGCAGCGTTCCCGACGTGACGTTCCTGTGGACCGCGGACGCGTTCCGCTACACGAGCGACGAGATCGTGCACGCGCGCTTCGAGGCGAAGCAGGGCGATGCGCCGGCGCTCGTGCGCGACCTCTCCGGGTGGGCGCGCGCCGAAGGGCGCGGCGGGCCGGAGGGCGACGAGGTCGCGCTGCACTTCCGGCGCGCGGGCGCGGCGCACCTCGCGGACGTCGATCTCTCGCGCGAGTTCGCCGAGCACCACGGCTTCGTCGTGCTCGGCGTCCGCTACACCGTGGCGGACGTCGCGCAGCAGGAGGAGAGGATCCGCGTCTTCGTGACGCCGGCCGATGCGATCCCCGCTGCCTTCACGGGCACCTTCCGCGACGACGTGCGCGACGGGAGCCTCGTCGTCGAGGCCGGCGTCGAGGTGTACCGGCCGGGCTTCTACCGCTTCGACGCGAACCTCTACGGCGCGAACGGCGAGCCCGTCGCGTGGGCCGCGTTCAAGGGCGAGCTGTCGCGGCGCGACGGCTTCGTGCCCCTTCGCTTCTTCGGCCGCGTGCTGCGCGACGTCGGCGCGCCGGGCCCGTACCGGCTGCGTCAGCTGCGCGGCTACCTGTTCCGCGACGGCGAGTTCCCCGACCGCCTCCACCTGCGCGACTACGAAGGCAGCTACGTGACGAGCGCGTCCGCGCTCGACGCGTTCTCCGAGGCCGAGTGGGACGACGCGCACCGGCGCCGCATGGTGGAGCTGATGCTGCAGGACGAGGCCGCGGGCATCCCGATCGACGTGCCGCCCGCGCCGGGCGCCGACGGCGCCCTGGGCGCGGCGCCCGCGCCGGACGCGCCGGGCCCGGCGAGCGCGCCCGACGGCGCGAGCGCGCCCGACGGCGCGAGCGCGGCGCCCGGCGCTCGTTAGGCGCGTCGCCGCCCGCGTCTCACGCGACGAACCAGCGGCCGCCGTTGACGGCGAGGCTCTGTCCGGTGATCGGCCGCGCGAGGTCGGACGCGAGGAAGAGCACGGCGCCCGCGCACTCGTCGGCCGTCGGCACGCTGCGCAGCGGTACGTCGCGGCACTGCAGCGCCTCGAAGTCCGGCTCGCTCATGCCGGCCTCCTTCGCGCCCGCCGCGATCCAGCCGTCCCAGTTCTCGCCCTTCACGGGGCCGAGCTGCACGCCGTTGGCGCGGATGCCGTCGGGGCCGAGCTCGACGGCGATCGTGCGCGCCAGGCTCGCGAGCGCGGCCTTCGACGCGGCATAGGCGCCGAGCGTCGGCGGCGGGTCCGTGCTCGCGCCGGTGTTGATGAGGACGATGCGGCCGTCGCGCCGCGACCGCATCGACGGCGCGACGAGCTGCACGAGGTGGAGCGCGCCGAACAGGTTCACCTCCATGATCGCGCGCCAGTCGTCGGGGTCGGAGTCCGTCACGACCTTGTAGTCGCCGTCGTAGTGGCCGTTCTGCACGAGCACGTCGATGCGCCCGAAGCGCTCGAGCGTCGCGTCGACGAGCCGCTGGCACGCCGCGCGGTCGGTGATGTCGGTGGGCACCGCGAGCACTTCGCCGCCCGCGGCCTCGACCTCGTCGACGACCGCCTGGAGGCGATCCTTCCGCCGCGCGCACAGCGCGAGCTTCGCGCCCTCGCGCGCGAACGCGAGCGCGATCGAGCGCCCCATCGCGGGGCCGATGCCGGTGACGATCGCGACCTTGTCCTCGAGCAGCATGGGGCCTCCTCTCGATGCGGGCGCGGCGCGCCGCGCGCGCGTCGCGCTCGTTCAGGCGGGCAGCCGCACGCGGCCGCGGCCCGTGAGCAGCGGCAGGTCGAGCGGCGTGCGGATGCCGGGCGGCGCGTGGCAGACGGGCGCGATCGCGTTCACGCAGTTCATCGCGGTCGCGAGCAGTCCGAACTCCGACGACGTCCCGTCCGTCACCGGGCCGAAGCTGCAGCGCAGCGGCGGGTCGCCCGCGATCTCGACGCGGTACTCGAGCGTCGCGTCGTACGGCCAGCGCGGCTCCATGTGGTCGGTCATCTTCCAGTAGGTGCGGAAGGCGATCATCGGAACGCCGCGCACGAAGCCGGTGTAGTGGTAGTGCTGCCCGGCGACGCGCCCCTCCGGAATCGTTCCCGCCGCGGTCTCGACGTCGCGCGTCGCGAGCGCGAACTCGTAGCCGGTGCGGTAGTCGTCGAGCTCGAAGCCGAGCCCCGCCGCGACCATGTCCATCGACTCGCAGAAGATCCGGCTCATCACCGAGAGCAGCGCGGGCGGGTTCGCGCGCGCCTCCTCGGGCGTCGCGCCGAAGCCGAGCTGGTCGAAGATCATCTGCGGGCTCTCGCTCATGTTCGAGAGGTCGCAGATCTCCGCGACCTCGATGCGGTCGATGCGGCGGGAGAGCGCGGAGACGACGAGCGGGAGGCGGTCGCCGCCGAAGCCCGGGTGGATGCCCGTGCCGTGGAAGGAGACGCCGCCCTCGCGGCACGCGTCCTCGATGCGCTCGACGAGCGCGGGATCCTTCAGGTAGACCCAGCCCGTCGGCGTCACGAGGTTCTTGCCCGAAGCGAGGATGCGACACATCTCGTCGAGGTCGGCGAGCAGCGGCGCGTAGAGCACGCAGTCGGCATCGACCGCGAGCACCTCGTCGATCGAGCCCGTCGCGCGCACGCCGAGCGGCGGCAGGCCGACGAGCTCGCCGGCGTCGCGCCCCACCTTCGCCGGCGTGTGCACCCACACGCCCGCGAGCGCGAGCGAAGGGTCGGCCAGGATCGCGGGGATCGCGTGGCGCCCGACGCTGCCCGTCGCCCACTGGATCACGCGGAGCGGTCGGCTCGCGGTGGTCATCGCGCTCCGCAGGATCGCACGAGACGCGGCGCGCGTGGGTGTGATAAAGCGCGAGCGACGCGGTCGCGCGCCGGTGTGCGGCGGGCGCGTTCGTACGCAGCGCGCCGCGGAAGCGGGTGCGGCGCGAGGAGGGGCGAGTGGCACTGGACCTGATGCGACTCGACGGGCGGGTGGCGATCGTGACGGGCGCCGGGCGGGGCGTCGGCGAGGGCATCGCGCTCGCCATGGCCGCGGCCGGCGCGACCGTCGTCGCGGCCGCGCGCACGAAGAGCGAGATCGACCGGACCGTCGCGGCGATCGCCGCGCGCGGAGGCGAGGCGCTCGCGGTCGTCGCCGACGTGACGAAGGGCGACGAGCTCGCGCGACTCGTCGACGCGACCGTGGCGGCGTTCGGACGGCTCGACGTCGTCGTCAACAACGCGGGCGGCCAGGAGAGCTACGTCCCGTTCCTCGAGATCGGCGAGGACGTCTTCTACCACCACTTCGCGTGGAACACGGGCTCGGCCTTCCGCCTCAGCCAGCTCGCGACGCCGCACCTGCTCGCGACGGGCAACGGCGCGATCCTCAACATCTCGTCGGGCGTCGGCCACATCGGCGTGCGCGGCATGCTGCCGTACGGCGTCGCGAAGGCCGCGCTCGACCACCTGACGCGCACGCTCGCCGAGGAGCTCGCGCCGAAGGTGCGCGTCAACGCGCTCGCGCTCGGCGCGATCATGACGCCCGCGCTCCAGAACACGTTCGACATGGATCCGTCGTTCCGCGACGGCATGATCGCGAAGACGCCGCTCAAGCGGATCGGCACGACCGAGCAGATCGGCGCGGCCGCCGTGTTCGCGTGCTCGGACGCGGCGTCGTACATGACGGGCGCGGTGATCCCGATCGACGGCGGTCTGCAGGACACGAACCTGCCGTTCAAGCTGCCGGACCTGTAGGCGCGGGAGGCGCGGAGCGGCATGGCGGGAAGGCTCGAAGGGCGGCGCGTGCTCGTCGTCGGCGCGTCGAAGGGCATCGGCAAGGCGACGGCCGTGGCGCTCGCGCGCGAGGGAGCGCGCACGGCGCTCGTCGCGCGCCGCACCGACGTGCTCGCCGACGCGGTGGCCGAAGTCGGGAACGGCGCGGTCGGCGTCGACGGCGACGTCGCGAAGCCCGCGGACTGCGAGCGCATGGTCGAGCGCGCCGCGGCGGCGCTCGGCGGCCTCGACGCCGTCGTGTACGCGCCGGGCATCACGCTGTTCGCGCCGGTCGAGCGCATGGACGCCGACGCCTGGCGCTCGACCTTCGAGGTGAACGTCTTCGGCGCGACGCTCGTCACGCGCGCGGCGCTCCCGCACCTGCGGGCGACGCGCGGACGCGTCGTCTTCTTCTCGTCGATCGTGATCGACGACCGGCCGCCTCGCTACGCGATGGCGCCCTACGTCGCGAGCAAGGCGGCGCTCGAGTCGCTCGCGCAGGCGTGGCAGGGCGAGCACCCGCAGCTCGGCTTCACGACGATCGCGATCGGCGACACGACCTCGGAGAAGGCGGAGGTCGTCGACCCGCACGTGCTCGAGGACTACGTGCCGCGCTGGATCGCGGCCGGCGTGATGCACGGGCGCCTGATGGAGCCCGGGCCGGTCGCCGAGCAGGTCGTGAACGTGCTCGCCTCGAGCGAGAACGTGCGGCGCGTCGCGATCTGGCCCAACGCGCCGGGCGCGGGCGACTAGCGTCGGGCGGCGCTCGCATCCGTGCGCGCGAGCCGGCGCACGGGCCGGCCGAACGAGGAGGAACGACGTGGCGCTCGGCGTGATCGTCTGGGGAACCGGGAGCGTCGGCTCGGTCGCGCTCGCCGAGGTGCTCGCGAACCCCGCCTTCCGCCTCGTCGGCGTGAAGGTGCACGCCGCCGACAAGGAGGGCGTCGACGCCGGAGCGCTGTGCGGGCGGCCGCCGGTCGGCGTCGCGGCGGTGCGCGACGAGGCGGCGCTCGCGCTCGACGCCGCCGACTGCGTCCTCTACTGCCCGCGCGTCGCCGACTACGACGAGATCGAACGGCTCCTCGAGCGCGGCATCGACGTCGTCACGACCGCGAGCAACGTCTACCCGCAGTTCTACGGCGAGGCGGTGTACGGGCGGCTCCAGCGCGCGGGCGAGCGCGGCGGCGCGAGCTTCCACGGCTCGGGCGTGAACCCGGCGTTCATGAGCGAGGTGCTGCCGCTCACGCTCTCGGGCCTCTCGCACCGCGCGAAGCGCATCGCGGTGCGCGAGGTCTCCGACGTGAACCACTACGCGTCGACCGCGCCCGAGATCATGTGCGACCACATCGGCTTCGGGAAGCCGCCGGCCGAGGCGCTCCGCGCGGACGACTTCCTGAAGGGGATGACGGCCTACTTCAGCGAGTCGATCGCGATGGTCTGCGACCACCTGGGCGTCGCGCTCGAGCGGATCGACGAGCACCACGAGGTCGCGACGACGCGCGAGCGCGTCGTGCTCGAGAGCGGCCGCGTCATCGAGCCCGGCACCGTCGGCTGCCGGCGCTTCGAGTGGCGCGGCATCGTCGGCGGCGAGCCGCGCGTCGTGCTGTCCACGTTCTGGAAGGTGACGACGCAGCTCGAGCCGCAGTGGGACGTGCGCTCGTCCGACGTCGTCGAGTGGACGGTGACGGTCGAGGGCACGCCGTCGTTCCGCTGCCGGGTCGAGACGTGTGCGAGCTTCGACCCCGAGAGCCCCGAGTGCGGCAAGGGCGGCGAGCGCGCGGCCGTGCTCGCGACGGCCGTGCACGCGGTGAACGCCATCCCCTATGTGCACGCCGCGCCGCCCGGCGTCCGCACGTTCCTCGACCTTCCCATCGTCGCGAGCCAGGGCGCCTTCCGCGGCCTGTGACGCGACACGGAGGCCCGCCATGCCGCGAGCGACGAAGCCGATCCGCGTGATCCAGTGGGCGACGGGCTCGGTCGGCAAGCTCGTCATCGCGACGTGCGCGAGCAACGAGGCGTTCCAGCTCGTCGGCTGCTGGGTGCACTCCGAGGCGAAGGACGGGCGCGACGCCGGCGAGATCGCGGGGGTCGGCGCGCTCGGCGTCGCCGCGACGCGCGACGTCGACGCGCTGCTCGCGACGCCGGCCGACGTCGTCTGCTATGCGCCGCTGCTCGCGGACGTCGGCGAGATCTGCCGCATCCTCGAGGCGGGCCTCGACGTCGTGACGCCGACCGGCTTCACGACGATCCGCGACCCGGACGCGGCCGCGCGCATCGAGGCCGCCTGCCGCAAGGGCGGTGCGAGCTTCCACGGCTCGGGCATCCACCCGGGCTTCTCGGGCGATCGCCTCCCGCTCGTGCTGTCGGCGATGTCGCGCCGCATCGACCGCATCGTCGTGCACGAGATCGTCGACATGTCGCACGTGAACGAGAGCCCCGAGCTCGTGCGCATGCTCGGCTTCGACATGACGCCCGAGGAGGCGCGGCGCAGCCCGCCCGCGCTGCTCGGCGTGATGGGCACGATCTTCTTCGAGTCGATCGCGCTCGTCGCCGAGGGGCTCGGGCTCGAGATCGACCGCTACGAGAAGCGCCACGAGTTCGCGCTCGCGAAGCGCGACGTCGAGATCGAGCTCGAGCTCGGCGCGAGGAAGGGCACGATCCGCGCCGGGCACGTCGCGGGCCAGGCGTTCGACTACGTGGGCTTCGTCGGCGACGTGCCCGCGATCGAGTTCCGCACGCGCTGGAAGATGGGGCGCGACCTCGAGCCCGACTGGCCCTTCGACCACCCGTGGGCCTACCGGATCCAGATCGACGGCGACCCGCCGCTGCGGCTCGAGTTCACGTGCGGCGCCGAGGACGGAAGCGACTCGGCGGCGCTCGGCCTGCTGTGCACGGCGATGAACTGCCTGAACACGATGCCGCACCTCGTCGCCGCCTCGCCCGGCGTGAAGACGCAGCTCGACCTGCCGCTGATCCGCGCCGTCAACGCGTTCCATCCCCTTCGTTAGGGGGCGCAGGCGGCGCGCGGTGGGCGCGGGCGGCCCTCGGGCCGTCGGGCCTGCCGGCCATCCGGCGGGTGTAGACTGCGCGCGCGGCGCGTCCGATGCCGCGCCGGCCCCGCCGAGGAGGAACCCGCCATGGCCACCGCCCCCGCGCACGCGAAGTCCGGCGCGCCGCTCGAGGTCGAGCGCCTCGCGGGATCGCTCGGCGCCGAAGTCCGCGGCATCGACCTCGCGAAGGCGACGGCCGAGGACGCGGCGGCGCTGCGCGCGCTCCTGCTCGAGCACCTCGTGCTCTTCTTCCCCGATCAGCACCTCGGGCCCGACGAGCACATCGCGTTCGGGCGGCTCTTCGGGCCGCTCGACGCGCACCCGAACCTCGGGCTCGGCGGCGAGCGCCCCGAGTTCTTCGAGCTGCGCGCGACGAGCGGCGCGGGCGCGATCGCGGACGAGTGGCACAGCGATCTCACCTGCCAGGAGCGGCCGTCGATCTTCGCGATCCTCCACATGCGCACGTGCCCGGCCTTCGGCGGCGACACGATGTGGGCGAACGCGGTGAAGGCGTTCGAGGCGCTGTCGCCCCCGATGCAGGCCTTCTGCGAAGGCCTCTCCGCGCTCCACGACGCGGGGCCGCACGGACGACCGGAGGTGAAGGCGATCCATCCCGTCGTGCGCGTCCATCCGGAGACGGGCCGCAAGTCGCTCTTCGTGAACCACCACTTCACGCGTCGCATCGTCGAGCTCAGCCAGGAGGAGAGCGACATGCTGCTCGCCCACCTGACGCGCTGGGTGACGAGCCCGCGCTTCACCGTCCGCTACCGCTGGCGCGAGGGCACGATCGCGATGTGGGACAACCGGTGCACGCAGCACCACGTCCTCGACGACTTCGAGGGCGAGCGCGTGATCCAGCGCGTCACCGTGATGGGCGACGAGCCGCGCGCCGCGAGCCCGTCGCCGTGGTCGCCGTACAGCACGGCCTTCAGCGCCGCGAGCTGGCGCGACAACCCGCTGCGCCAGTTCCTCGCGCAGCGCCGCGAGCGCACCGAACGCGACTGACCGAGCGCGCCCGACGGCGAGCGCGCCCGACGGCGAGCGCGCCCGCTCAGCGCGCCGCGTGCACCTGGATGCGCGCGGGCGGCTTCGAGTGCGGCAGGTCGTCGGAGGCGAGCGCGGCGAGCGCGCGCTCGCGGTCGGCCGGCGTGAACGCGCCCGTCGTCAGGCAGAACTCGACGAGGTTGCCGTTCGGGTCGCGCGTGTAGATCGAGTGGCACCAGTCGTGATCGATCTCGAGCACCTCGAGCCCGGCCTCGAGCCACTGCTTGCGGCGCCGGTCGAGATCGGCGCGGTCCGCGACGTCGAACGCGATGTGGTTGATGTGCGCAGGGACGCCGGCGGCCTTCGCGATGTCCGTCTCGAAGCCCTCGGTGCCCGGGATGTCGTGCAGCTCCCAGAACGCGACGAGCTTCGAGTCGTCGTCCATGCGGTAGAAGAAGTGCTTGGCCCAGCCGCCCTCGGGCGCGGGCCCGATCTCGACCTTCACGAGCTCGAACTCCATCACGCCCTCGTAGAACGCGTGGATCGCGCGGATGTCGCGCGCCGCGAGCGCCAGGTGGTGGTAGCCCATGCGTCACTCCTTCCCCGGGTCGCGCTCGTCGACCATGCGCATCACGTCCTGTGAAGCGCCGTCGGGAGCGGGCACCTCGGCGACGGTCTCGTCGACGTCGTCGTACTCGAGCCGCAGCGCGCGCGAGATCGTCGCGTGCATCTCGTACGTGGCCGTGACGTAGGTGAGCTCGAGGATCGCCTCGTCGGAGAGCTCGCGCGCGAGCGCGTCGAACACGGCCTCGGGAACGCGGCCGCCCTGCAGGACGAGGCAGTCCGTGTAGGCGAGCACCGCGCGCTCGATCGGCGCGTAGACCTCGGCGATCGGCCAGTGCGGGATCGCCTCGATCTTCGCCTCGTCGACGCCGACGTCGCGGCACGCCTTGCAGTGCTGCGAGAAGACGAACCGCGAGCCGCGCGCGAAGCCCGCGCGCACCTGCGCGAGCTCGCGCAGCTTCGGGTCGAGCCGGCGCTCGGCGCTGCGATAGAGCTGGAAGCCCGCGGTCGCGTGCCGGAACACGTCGGGGACGAGCGCGAACACCGTCCACCAGTCGCCCGGCGTCCCGGTCTCGGTGCCGGGCGCCTCGACGGGGTCGCGATCGCCGAACACGAGCTCGTAGATCCGGCGCGCGAACGGGTCCGCATCGGCCTTCGCGACCTGCCTGAGACGCGGCATCCGCTTCCTCCCCGCGAGCCCGCCCTGCGGCGGCCGGCGCATCGTAGGATGGACGGGCCTCGCGCTGCACGGGAGATCGGCGCGGCCGGGGCGCGGGCGAGCGCGAACGCGCGCAGAGGAGCGGAGAGGGATGGCGAGCCTGGACGAGCTGCTCGCGACGCCGGGCATCGTCGTCGCGCCCGGCGCCCACGATGCGCTCTCGGCGCGGCTCGCCGCGCGCGCCGGGGCGCGCGCGGTCTACCTGTCGGGCTTCGGCGTGTGCGGCGCGAGCTTCGGGCTCCCCGACCTCGGGCTCGTCGGCGCCGCGGAGATGACGGAGCGCGTGCGCGCGGTCGCCGCCGCGTGCGCGCCCGTGCCGCTCGTCGCGGACGGCGACGACGGGCACGGCGGGCCGCTCCACGCCGCCCGTCTCGCGCGCGCGTACGAGGCGGCCGGCGCGCAGTGCATCCAGATCGAGGACCAGGCCGCGCCCAAGCGCTGCGGCCACCTCGACGGGAAGAGCGTCCTCCCGACGGCCGACGCGGCCGCGAAGATCCGCGCGGCGGTCGGCGCGCGCGCGAGCACCGCGTTCAAGGTGATGGCGCGAACCGACGCGCGCGCGACGCACGGGCTCGACGAGGCGCTGCGACGCGGCGAGGCGTTCCTGCGCGCGGGTGCCGACCTGCTCTTCGTCGAGGCGCCGCGCGACGAGGGCGAGCTGCGCGCCGTGGCCGCCGCGTTCCGCGGCGTCCCGCTCGTCGCGAACATGGTCGAGGACGGGAAGACGCCGTACCTCGACGCCCCCGCGCTCGAGGAGATGGGCTTCAAGGTCGCGCTCTTCCCGGTGTCGGCGCTGCTCGCCGTCACGGCGCGACTCGAACGCGTGTACGCCGCGCTGCTCGCGCACGGGAGGCTCCCCGCCGGCGAGGAGCGCGTCTCGTTCACGGGCTATGCGGAGCGGATCGGCACCGACGCATGGCTCGCGCACGCGGCCGCCCTCGCGCGCGACGCCGACTAGCATCGCGCGCGCGCCTCACGGCACGAGCACGCGCGCGACGAGGTCCGCGTGGCGCGCGACGGCCGCCGGTGTCGCGGGGTCGACGCCCGTGAGGCGGCGGCACTCCGGTGCCACGGCGAAGATCAGCGACGCCGCGCCGGCGAGCACGTAGTAGGTGTGGGCGGCCGCGACGGGGTCGCCCGCCGGGCCGCCGCCTCCGGCCCCTGCCCCGGAGCCGAGCAGGAACGTCGTGTAGAGGGGCTCGAGATGGGTGTCGACGAGCCAGGCCATGCGCTCGTCGTCGTTCTTGCCCTCGTCGACGAGCAGGCGGAAGAGCTCGGGGCAGGCGGCGGCGAACTCGACGTAGGCGCGCACGGCGGCGCGCGCGGCCTCGCGCGGGTCGGAGGTGGGGGAGGCCGCGAGCTGCGCCCCGAGGTGGGCGCGCAGGCGGGCGAAGACGCGGTCGACGGCGGCGCGCCAGAGCTCGTCCTTGGTGCGGAAGTGGTAGGTGATGAGGCCCTGGTTCGCGCCCGCGCGGAGCGCGATGTCGCGCGTGCTGGCGCCGAGGAAGCCGTTCTCGGCGAATGCGGCGAGCGCCGCCTCGACGATGCGTTCGCGCGTCGCGTCGCGCTGGGCGGAGCGGGAGGACATGGCGGGATCTTATTCGGTTGACAAGCGAATCGCCGCCCCGTACGGTCGGCTCGATTCACTGGTCGGTCGACCAGCCGCGCCCCGGCTCGGCGCCCGACCGCCGCGTCGCGCCCGCGCCGCCCCGAGGAGGATCCCCATGGCTCCCGCCCGCATTCCCGAACCGGCGCCCCGCCACCTCCGCCCGTCGCGCTTCTCGCACATCGTGCTGCAGACGCCGCGCTTCGAGGAGATGACGGCCTGGTACAAGACCGTCCTGTCCGCCCGGCCGCTGCTCGAGAACGACGTCGTCTGCTTCCTGACCTACGACGAGGAGCACCACCGCGTGATGATCGGCCGCAACCCGAACGCGACGCCGCGCGACGCGCGCGCGGCGGGCGTCGTGCACTTCGCCTACGCGATGGAGTCGCTCGCGGATCTCGTCGGCGCCTACGAGCGGCTCGCCGCGGAGGGGATCGAGCCCGTGCGCTGCATCGACCACGGCTTCACGACCTCGCTGTACTACGCGGACCCGGACGGCAACGAGGTCGAGCTCCAGGTCGACAACTTCGCCACGCGCGACGAGTTCAACGCCTGGTTCGCGACGGGAGCCTTCGACCGCAACTTCGTCGGCGTCGCGTTCGACCCGGCGCGCATGGTCGCGCTCCACCGCAGCGGGCTTCCCGAGGCGCAGATCCTGCAGCGCGAGCTCACGGCGTGAGCGCGCCCGGAACGCGCCTCGCCCCGCTCGCGCCGGGCGCTCTCGACGACGCACAGCGCCGCCTGTACGACGCGGTGGTCGCGAGCCCGCGCGGGCAGGGCGGCGCGCGTGCGCTGCTCGTGCGCGACGACGGCTCGCTCACGGGCCCCTTCGACGCGTGGCTGCGCACGCCCGCGCTCGGCGCGCACCTCGAGCGCGTCGGCATGGCGCTGCGCGAGGACACCGCGCTCGCGCCCGCGGCGCGCGAGGTCGCGGTGCTCGTCGTCGCGCGCGCGTGGAGCGCGGCGTTCGAGTGGGGCGTGCACCGTCTCGTCGCGCGCGCGAGCGGCGTCGCGGACGATGCGATCGAAGCCATCGCGCACGGGCGCCGGCCCGCGCTCGCCGACGCGGCGGCGCAGGCCGCGCACGACGTCGCGCGCGAGCTCGTCGACCGCAGGCGGCTCGCGCCCGACGTCGCCGCGCGCGCGCGCGCGGCGCTCGGCGAGCGCGGGCTCGTCGAGGTCGTCACGCTCGTCGGCTTCTACCAGCTCGTGTCCGGCGTGCTCGCGAGCTTCGAGCCACCGCCGCCCACGGCGTCGATCCCGCTCGCGCCACTGCCCGCGGCGGCCCCGCGAGCGGGCATCGACCTGTACGAGGCCGCGAGCACGACGCGCGCCGTGCGACGCCTGCGGCCCGACCCCGTTCCCGACGACGTGCTGCGGCGCGTGCTGCGCGCCGCGACCTTCGCGCCGTCGGGCGGCAACCTGCAGCCGTGGCACGTGCTCGCCGTGCGCGACGTCGCGACGAAGCGCGCGCTCGCCGCGCACTACGAGGAGCTCTGGAGCGAGTACGCGGCGGCGCGGCGCGCGCTGCTCGCGCTGCTGCCCGAGCCGCAGCGCGCGCCGGCCGAGCGCGCGCTGCGCGCGGGCGACCACCTCGCCGCGCACTTCGCGCAGGCGCCCGTCGTCGCCGTCTTCTGCTTCCAGCCCGAGCGGCTCACGATCACCGACGCGGCGCTCGCGCGCCCGTCGGTCGTCGGCGGCGCGTCGCTCTACCCGGCCGTGCAGAACTTCCTGCTCGCGTGTCGCGCCGAGGGGCTCGGCTGCACGCTCACGACGCTGCTCTGCAGCCGCGAGGAGGCGTTGCGCGAGCTGCTCGCGCTGCCCGCGCCGTGGGCGACGTGCGCGTTCGTTCCCGTCGGCTGGCCGCTCGCGGGCGGGCACGGCCCGCTCGCGCGCCGCCCCGTCGAGCAGGTCGCGTTCGGCGACCGGTTCGGCGAGCCGCTCTTCCCCGCGCCCGAGGAGGACTCCCCGTGATCGAGCTCTACCACTTCGCGTTCTCGACCTGCTCGCAGAAGGTGCGCCTCGTGCTCGCCGAGAAGGGCCTCGACTTCGCCTCGCGCGAGGTGAACCTGATCGCGGGCGGCCAGCACGACCCCGAGTACGTGAAGCTCAACCCGAAGCACGTCGTGCCGACGCTCGTGCACGATGGCCACGTGCTCGTCGAGTCGTCGCTCATCGTCCAGTACCTCGACGACGCGTTCCCGGAGCCGGCCATGCGTCCGGCCGACGCGCTCGGACGCCACGCGGTCGGGCGCTGGCTGCTGCGCGCGGACACCGAGATCCACGTCGCCGCGCCGACCGTGACGTTCGCGCTCGGCCCGCGCGCCGTGCTGCTGCAGCAGCCGGCCGAGGTTCGCGAGGCCAACCTCGCGGCGATCCCCGACCCGGTCGACCGCGCGAAGCGCCGCAGCGTGATCGAGCACGGCGTGCGCGCCCCCGAGTTCGCGGGCGCGCTGCGCGTGTTCGTCGCGATGCTCGACGACATGGAGGCCGCGCTCGCGAGCGCGCCGTGGCTCTCGGGGTCTTCGTTCGGGCTCGCCGACGCGACGATCGTGCCCTACGTGCTGCGCCTCGAGCACCTCGCGATGGACCCGCTGCTCGACGCCGCCGCGCGGCCGCGCGTCGCGGACTGGCTCGCGCGCGCGAAGTCGCGCGCTAGCTTCGCCGCGGCCGTCGACGCCTGGGCGCCGCAGGCGCTCGTCGACGGGATGCGCGCGCAGGGCAAGGAGGCCTGGCCCGAGGTCGAGGCCGCCCTGCGCGGCGCCGCCTGACGCCGCGCGCGACGCGCGCTCGAGCCGCGCGGGCGGATCGAGGAGGCGACGTGGACGACCCTCGCGAGCTCCCGATCGGCTGCGACTGCGGCGCGCTGCGCGGGGCGCTCGTCGGCGCGTCGGCGCGGCGCGGCAATCGCGTCGTCTGCTACTGCGACGACTGCCAGGCCTACGCGCACCACCTCGGGTGCGCGGCGCGCGCGCTCGACGCGTACGGCGGGACGGAGGTCTTCCAGACGTCGCCCGCGAACGTCGTCCTGCGCGACGGGCTCTCGCACCTCGCGTGCCTCCAGCTGCGGCCGGCCGGGCTGCTCCGCTGGTACGCGAGCTGCTGCCGCTCGCCGCTCGGCAACACGCTCGCGCGGCCCGGCGTCCCGTTCGTCGGCCTCGTCGTGCGCACCCTCGCCGCGCCGGCGGGCGGAGCCGGGCCCGACGCGGCGGGCGCGCCGGCGCTCGCGCCCGACGTCGACGCGGCG
The DNA here is from genome assembly GCA_041389495.1 of Myxococcota bacterium. Lineage (NCBI taxonomy): Bacteria > Pseudomonadati > Myxococcota > Myxococcota bacterium. The sequence continues at coordinate 911,814 of JAWKRT010000002.1, forward strand.
CTCGGGCCGGTGCGCGGCGCCATCTTCGGGAAGTTCGCGCGCGGCGGCGCGCCGCTCCGCGACGCTCGCGCGCGGCCGCCGCTCGGGCTCGTGGCTCGCTCGGTCGCCCTGCTCGCCGCGGCGCGCCTGCGCGGGGACCACGTGCGCTCGCCGTTCTTCGACGCCGGCCGGGGCGCGCCCGTCGTCGCGCCCTGCGTCCTGCACCCCGACGAGCTCGCCGCCGCCGAGGCGGCCGCTCGTCGCGCGCCGATCCGGAGCTAGGCTGCCGGCCCGCCCGCGGCGCCGCGCGCGCGGACGCCACCGAGGAGACCGGCATGCGCTTCGCCTACCACGCCACCATGTGCGACCCCGACTTCTACCTCCCGCTCGCGATGGCGGTGGAGGAGGCCGGCTTCGACACCTTCACGCTGCCCGACAGCATCTGCTACCCGCAGGACTCCGACAGCAAGTACCCCTACAACGGCACCGGCGACCGCGAGTTCCTCGACGGCGTCCCCTTCCTCGAGCCGTTCTCGGTGATCCCGGCGATGGGCGCCGTCACGACGAAGCTGCGCTTCTCGACGTCGGTGATGAAGCTCGCGATCCGCCAGCCCGTGGTCGTCGCGAAGTCGGTCGCGACGGTCGCGGTGATGACGCACGGCCGCTTCGCGTTCGGCGTCGGCATCAGCCCGTGGCCCGACGACTTCGCGGCCTGTCAGATCCCGTGGGAGAAGCGCGGCCAGCGCCTCGACGAGATGATCGACATCGTGAAGGGGCTGATGACGGGCGAGTACTTCGGCTACCAGGGCGAGATCTTCCAGCTCGACCCGATCAAGATCTGCCCCGTCCCGAAGGAGCCCGTCCCGATCCTGATCGGCGGCCACGCGAAGCCCGCGCTGCGCCGCGCGGCGCGCGTCGCCGACGGCTTCATCCACGCGGGCGGCTCGTTCGAGGACCTCGCCGCGACCGTCCGCGAGATCGACGCCTTCCGCAAGGAGTACGGCCGCGACCACCTGCCGTTCGAGTACCAGTCGATGAGCGCCGAGGCGTTCAGCGTCGACGGCGTGCGCCGGCTCGAGGACCTCGGCATCGAGGAGGCGATCGTCGCCTTCCGCAACCCCTACGCCGCCGAGCCCGACACCCAGACGCTCGACGACAAGATCGGCGCCATCCGCTGGTTCGCGGACTCGATCATCCAGAAGGTGCGCTGACGCCGCGCTCGTGACCGGCATCGGGACGCTCGGCGAGGGCCCGCTGCACGCGGCGCTCAAGGAGTGGTACCGCCAGCCCGGCGACCGCACGGAGATCGCGCTCGAGGGATTCGTCGTCGACCTCGTGCGCGGCGACGAGCTCGTCGAGATCCAGACGCGCGGCTTCTCGAAGATGCGGCGCAAGCTCGACGTGCTGCTCGATCGCCACGCGCTCCGGCTCGTGCACCCGATCGCCGCCGAGCGATGGATCCGCCGCGTCGACGCGCGCGGCGCCGACGTGTCGCGACGGCGGTCGCCGCGCCGCGGCCAGCTCGCCGACGTCTGCACGGAGCTCGTCTCGTTCCCCACGCTGCTCAGTCACCCGAACTTCACGCTCGACGTCGTGCTCGTGCGCGAGGAGGAGGTGCGCGCGCCGGCGCGCGGAGCGCGGCGGCGCCGCGAGTGGAAGGTGGCGGAGCGGCGCCTCCTCGACGTCGTCGAGTGCGCGACGTTCTCCGCGCCGGCCGACCTGCTCGCGCTGCTGCCGACCGGCCTCGCCGACCCGTTCACGACCGCCGACCTCGCCGCCGCGCTCGGGCGCGACCGCGCCTTCGCGCGCGAGGTCGCCTACTGCCTGCGCACCGCGGGTGTGCTCGAGGCGGTCGGCCGTTCGCGCGCGGGCGTCGCGCACCGCAGGGCGGGGGGCTGAGGCGCGACGCGTCGCGCGGGCCGCGCGAACTCACGCAGCGGTGCGCGGAATCGGCCGCGGGCTGCGCGCGCGGGCGGCCGGCGGCGCGCCGAGGCGTCGCGCGCGGCTGGCACCGTTGTTGCTCTTGCGCGCGTGCACGCCTCCTCGTACCGCGAGTGCGAGCACCGGGAGCGCGCAGACCGCATCCACATCACGGGAGATCCGACATCATGCATCGCATCGCGAAGACGCGTTTCCAGGCCGCCCTCGTCCGACTCACCGGCATGGCCGCGGTGGCCGCGGCCGTCGTCGCCGCCGCGCCCGCCCACGCCGCGCTCGAGACGAGCTGCTCCGTCTCGATCACGGCCACGCGCGACGGCGCGATCGTCGAGACCTACGGCACGGACTTCACCGTCGCCCGCAACGTCCCCTTCGTCGACGACTTCTCGACGCCCACGCGGCAGAAGGAGTTCACCGCGAGCGTGACGCGCGAGGCCGACGGCGTGAAGGTCCACATCGGCTACTTCAGCGACCTCGGCACGTTCCACGCCGCGTCGTTCGACGCCGACATGCTGGTCGCCGCGAAGGCGCGCACGACCTCCGGCCGCACCGGCTTCTTCCTGTCCTCGGGCAACACGCCGGTGAACGGCAACCACGTGGTCGCCTACACGCTCACCTGCAATCGCTGACGGAGCGGGGCCCGGCGAGCGCCCGTCGACGTCGTCCACACGTCGGCGGGCGCTCCGCGCGGGACGCGCCCGTCTCGGCGCGCGGCTTCCACGCCGCCCGCGCGCCGTCGTACGATGCCCCGGAACCGACCGAGGGAGGCATCGATGGCGAACGAAGGGCTTCACGAAGAGATCGCGGACCTCTCCGACGCGACGCGCGACATGCACCGCGCGATCGTCTCGCTGATGGAGGAGCTCGAGGCCGTGGACTGGTACAACCAGCGCGTCGACGCGGCGAAGGACCCGGAGCTGAAGGCCATCCTCGCGCACAACCGCGACGAGGAGAAGGAGCACGCCGCGATGGTCCTCGAGTGGATCCGCCGCCGCGACCCGGCCTTCGACCACGAGCTGCGCGACTACCTGTTCACGAAGGAGCCGATCGCGCGCCTCGAGCGCGACGCGCACGACTGAGCGCGGAGCGAGCTGCGGCGCGCGGCGCGCGCGTCGGTTCAGGCGCGCGCGGCCTCGACCTGCGTGCCCGCCTCGCCGTCGAGCATGCGCTCCGCATCCTCGAGCGCGCCGATCACCGCGCGGCCGCCGGTGCGCTCGACGAACCGACAGGCGGCCTCGACCTTCGGCGCCATCGAGCCGGCCTCGAAGGAGAGGGCGCGCAGCTCGCGCGGCGTCGCGCGGCCGATCGCGTCCCGCGCGGGCCTGGGCCAGTCGCGGAACACGGCGGGCGCGTCGGTCAGCAGGAGCAGCGCGTCGGCGCCGAGCTGCTCGGCGAGCAGCGCGGACGAGAGATCCTTGTCGATCACGGCGTCGACGCCGCGCGCCGCGCCGTCGGCGGTCGCGACGACGGGGATGCCGCCCCCGCCCGCGCACACGACCAGCACGCCCGCCTCGACGAGCAGGCGGATCGCCGCGAGCGCGAGGATGCGGCGTGGCTCGGGAGAGGCGACGCGGCGACGGTCGTCCCCCGTGCCGATCGGTTTCGCGGGGTGCGCGAACGCCGGGTCGTCGCCGTCGACCTCGACCTGCGTCAGCAGCGTCGCGACCTCGCGGCCCGGCAGCTGCGCGCGGAGCTCCCGCTCGATCCAGTAGCCGATCATGCCCTCCGTCTCGGCGCCGAGCACGTCGAGCGACGCGCCGGGCGACGCGCGCGCGAGCAGGCCGATCTGCGGCCCGTTGCCGTGCGTGACGACGAGCGCGTGGGCGCGCGCGATCCCGGCGAGCGCGCGCGCGGCGCGCCGCACGTTGTCGCGCTGCGTCGCCGGGTCGACGGGCTCGCCGCGGCGCAGCAGGGCGTTCCCGCCGAGTGCGGCCACGACGCGCATGCTAGGCGAGGCCGCGCGCGGCGAGCAGCGCATCGACGTGGCCGGCGAGGCCCGGCTCGTCGAGCTCCTCGAACTGGTAGCGCGCGCGCACGACGGGCTTCGTGAGCGCGAGCAGCGCGGCGAGGTCGATCGGCGTGCCGCTCACGACGACCTCGGCGGCCGAGCGCTCGATGGTCTCGCGCAGCGCCTCGCGCTGGGCGTCTCCGTAGGCCATCGCGGGCAGCACGCGGCCGATGTGCGGGTACTGTGCGAACACGTCCGCGATCGCGGGCGCCGCGCTCGCGCGCGGGTCGACGAAGCCGGCGGCGCCGGCCGCGGACGCCGCGACCCAGCCCGCGCCGTACGGCATGCCGCCGTGCGTGATCGTCGGGCCGTCCTCGACGACGAGCACGCGGCGGCCGCGCACGGCGCCCGGGTCGTCGAGGCGCACGGGCGATGCGGCGCGCACGATCGGCACGCCGGGGAGCAGGGCGCGCACGCCGTCGACGGCGCGCTGCACGTCCGCGGCCGCCGCGGCGTCGGCCTTGTTCACGACGACCACGTCGGCCATGCGCAGCGTCGCCTCGCCGGGGTGGTGCGTCGCGAGCTGGTCGGGGCGCAGCGCGTCCACCAGCACGACGTGCAGGTCGGGACGCACGAAGGGGAAGTCGTTGTTGCCGCCGTCCCAGACGACGAGCCGGGCCTCGCCTTCGGCCGCGGCGAGCACCCGGGCGTAGTCGACGCCCGCGAACACGGTGGCGCCCATCTCGAGATAGGGCTCGTACTCCTCGCGCTCCTCGGCCGTGCAGTGCGCGGCGTCGAGGTCGGCGCGGGTGGCGAAGCGCTGCACGCGCGCCGCGAGCAGGTCGCCGTACGGCATCGGGTGGCGGAGCGACGCGCAGCGCACGCCGCGCGCCGCGACGCGCGCGGCGATCCAGCGCGCGACCTGCGACTTGCCGCAGCCCGTGCGCACGGCGGACACGGCGATCACGGGAAGGCGCGAGCGCAGCATCGTGCGCGCGGGGCCGAGCAGTGCGAAGTCCGCGCCGCACGCGAGCGCGCGCGATGCGAGGTGCATGACGTGCGCGTGCGGCACGTCGCTGTACGCGAACACGACCTCGTCGACGGACTCGCGCGCGCAGATCGCCTCGAGCTGCGACTCGGGCTCGATCGGGATGCCGTCGGGATAGGCGTCGCCGCACAGTGCGGCGGGGTAGCGGCGCCCCTCGATGCCCGGGATCTGCGTCGCGGTGAACGCGACGACGCGCGTCGACGGGTCGTCGCGGTAGGCGACGTTGAAGCAGTGGAAGTCCCGACCCGCGGCTCCGAGGACGACCACGCGACGCTGTGCGCGGCGCTCGCTCACGGTCGCGCACTCTAGCGCCCGGGCCTCGGCCGCGACGCAGAGCCCGGCCCGGCGGACATCGGAGTTGGGGGGGGGAGCGTCCGCCAGGCCGGGCGATGCGGACGCGATCAGCCGATCGCGGCCTCGTACTCCGCACGGGTCAGATGCCCGTCGCCGTTCGCGTCGGCCTTCGCGAAGTCGAGCCCGTCGACCTTCGCGGCCTCGGACTTCGACACCATGCCGTCGTCGTTGCTGTCCACCTCGTCGAACTTGGGCGTCGTCGCGAACGACGCTCCGGCGAGGCCGAGGGCCAGCGCGAACGCGAGTGCGCTCGTCCACTTCCGCATGTCGGTTCTCCTGCGACGCTCCGACGCGAGTCGGAGACGCGTCGCCCGTTGACGAGCCGGCTCGACTCCCGGTGAGTCGACGGCTCGCGACGGTCCGTTGCATCCGTCGCGCCAAGCGACGCGACCGGGAGTGCGATGTGAGGCGGGTCACGCGATCGTCCGCGGCCGCGATGCAGGTGCGAGCGCGCGGTCCGGCGCGCGGCCGCGGGCGATCGCAGTTTCTACAACTGGCGCGGATGCGTGTGCGAAGTGCCGCCGCGCTAGCGCGCGCGCGCCCGGACGAGACCCCAGCGGCCGTCGTTCTTCACGAGGTGCAGGATGGGCTCGGTGCGCACGTCGAGCACGCCGGGCAGGGCCTTGACGACGTCGTCGACGAAGCGGACGAGCTCCGACGGGCCGTCCTGCTGGACGATCGCGAGGAGGTCGGCTCGCCCGAGGAGCGAGGCGACGAAGCCGACGAGCGGCTGCGCGGCGAGCGCGCCCGCGATCTCGCGAAGGAGCGCGCGGTCGCACGTGATCCACAAGTAGGCGAACGCCGACGCGCCCAGCGACTCGATGTTCTGCAGCGTCGTGATGCGCACGACGCCGTCGGCCTCGAGGCGCTTGAGCCGCGACCGGATCGTTCCCTCGGAGACGCCGAGCGCGGCCGCGATCGACTGGTGGCTCCGGCGCGCGTCGCTGCGCAGGGCGGCGATGAGCGCGCGGTCGATGTCGTCGAGCGGGCGCGACGGCACTAGAAGCGCGACCAGGCGCTCTCGAACTTGAACAGCTCGAGGCCGAGGGCGGGCGACAGCCGCTCGATGCCGTCGATCGACGACAGGCGCTGCGCGACGAGCTCGCGCAGCGTGTCGTGGTCGGCGGAGAGGATCAGCACCTCGAGGTCGAACTCGCCGCTCACGACGTTGACCGCGCACACCTCGTCGAGGGCGGCGAGCTCTTCCGCGACCTCGAGCGTCGGACGGCCGCGCACCGAGAGGCCGACCGCGAGCACGAGGTCGTTGCCCGCCTCGAAGACGTCGGCGACGGCGGCGACGCGCACCTCGCGCCGCTCGAGCATCGCGTCGATCCGCGCGCCGACCGCGCGCGGCGAGAGCCCGAGCGCGTCGGCGATGGCGCGGTGCGAGGCGCGCCCGTCCTCGCGCAGCAGCTCGGCGATGCGTCGGTCCGTGTCGTCCATCGTGCGCCGCAGGGTGCCTCGGGCCGGCGGGGTTCGCCGGAATCGCGAAATGACCCGTTCTGAGCTGCGATATTGGATGAAAATTTCTCGTCGCGCACCATTTTTTCGTAGATTCACCCGCGAAGATCTGCGAGGGTGTGCGTGCGGGAGGTACGCATGAGCAGCACGGACGCAGCGGTGGTCGCGCTCGGCTACGTGGTCGTCGACTCCGCCCAGGCCGACGCCTGGCGCGCCTTCGGCGCCGACGTCCTGGGCGCGCAGCCCGTCGCCGGCGGCGACGCGCTCTGGCTGCGGCTCGACGACCGGCCGTACCGGCTGATCGTGAACGCCGCGCAGCGCGAGGGGCTCGCGGCCGTCGGCTGGGAGGTGCGCGACGCGGGTGCGCTCGCGAGCCTCGAGACGGCGCTCCGCTCGGCGGGTGTCGACGTCCGGCGCGCGAGCGACGCGGAGGCGTTCCGGCGGCGCGTCGGCGGGCTCGTCCGCTGCGACGATCCGTCGGGCACGCTGCTCGAGCTCTACCACTCGCCGCTGCGGGCGAGCTCGCGCTTCGTGTCGCCGGCGGGCGTCGCGGGCTTCGTCACGGGCGACATGGGGCTCGGACACGTGGTGCTGCCCGCGCCGGCGTTCGACGCCACGACCGACTTCTACACGCGCCTGCTCGGGTTCCGGCTCACCGACCGCATGCGCCTCGGCGCCGACGGCGACGGCGCGGGCGGCATGCGCCTCCAGTTCTACCACTGCAATCCCCGGCACCACTCGCTCGCGCTGATGGAGGCGCCGCATCCGGCGGGCCTCGTGCACCTCATGCTCGAAGTGCCGACGCTGGACGAGGTCGGCTATGCGCTCGATCGGCGCGGCCGCGGCGGCGCGCCGCTCAGCGCGACGCTCGGGCGGCACACCAACGACAAGATGGTCTCGTTCTACATGAAGTCGCCCTCGGGCTTCGACATCGAGTTCGGGTTCGGCGGCGTCCGGCTCGACCTCGACGACGTCTCGACGTCGGAGATCACGTCGGTCAGCGACTGGGGTCACGACTTCAGCGTCGGCTTCCGCGCCTAGCAACACGCCGGCCGTGGGGCCGGCGCAGGAGGGCTCCGATGGACGCCCACACGCTCGTCGACACCGCGCGCGCGCTCGCCCCCACGTTGCGGGAGCGCGCGCGCCGCACCGAGCAGGAGCGCGAGGTTCCGGCGGCGACGATCAAGGAGCTGCGGGAAGCCGGGCTGTTCCGCGCGCTCCAGCCGAAGCGCTACGGCGGCCACGAGCTTCCGCCGACCGCCTTCTACGACGCGGCGATCGAGCTCGGCGCCGCGTGCGGGTCGACGGGCTGGGTGTACGGCGTCGTCGGCGTGCACGCGTGGCAGCTCGCGCTCTTCCCCGCCGAGACGCAGGACGAGGTCTGGGGCGAGGACACGGCCGTCCTCGCGTCGTCGAGCTATGCGCCGACCGGCATCGTCGAGCCGGTCGACGGGGGCTACCGCATCCGCGGCCGCTGGAGCTTCTCGTCCGGGTGTGCGCACTGCACGTGGGCGCTGCTCGGCGGCATCGTCGTGAAGGACGGGATCCCGGACCACTACACGTTCCTCGTTCCCGCCTCCGACTACGCGATCGACGACGTGTGGCACGTCGCGGGGCTCGCGGGCACGGGCAGCAACGACGTCGTGATCGAGGACGCGTTCGTGCCCGAGCGGCGCGCGCAGCCGACGGCGAGCCGGATCGGCGGCGCCGGCGTGTATGCGAGCCCGCTCTACCAGCTGCCGTTCGCGTCGGTCTTCTCGAACGCGATCACCGCGGCGACGCTCGGCATCGCCGTCGGCGCCGTCGACGCCTATCGCGCGCACACGCTCGGGCGCGTGCGCGCGTCGAACGGCGAGAAGGCGGCGGCCGACCCGTTCGCGCAGCTGCGGCTCGCGGAGGCCGCGGGCGAGATCGACGACGCCCGCGTGCAGCTGCGCCGGAACATGGAGGAGCTGCTCGCGCTCGCCGAGGCGGGGCGCGAGATCCCGATGGAGCTGCGGACGCGCGTCCGCAGGGATCAGGTGCGCGGCTCGCGCGCCGCGCTCCAGGCGACCGACCGCGTGTTCGAGGCGGCCGGCGGCCGCGCGCTCTTCCTCGACCAGCCGATCCAGCGCGCCTGGCGCGACGTGCACGCGGCGCGCGTCCACGCCATCAACGACGTCGAGCGCGGCCTGCTCGTGTACGGCGCGCACGCGCTCGGCGGCGCGCCGCCGCTCGGAAGCATGATGTGAGCGACGCGGCGCGGAAGTCCGCGGCGATCGTCGGGTCGGGCCACATCGGCACCGACCTGATGTGCAAGCTGCTGCGCTCCGATCGCATCGCACCGCGGTGGATGGTCGGGATCGACGCCGGGAGCGCGGGCCTCGCGGAGGCGCGGCGCCTCGGCCTCGAGACGATCGACGACGGCGTCGAGACGCTGCTCGCGAGCGCGGAGCGGCCGGACCTGATCCTCGAGGCGACGTCCGCCGCCGTGCACGTGCGGAACGCGCCGCGCTACCGCGCGCTCGGCATTCCGGCGGTCGACCTCACGCCGGCGGCGATCGGGCCCTACGTCGTGCCGCCGATCAACCTCGAGAGCCTGAGCGGCGAGCAGAACGTCAACCTCGTGACGTGCGGCGGCCAGGCGACGACGCCCATCGTGCACGCGGTGTCGCGCGTGGCGCGCGTCGACTACGCGGAGATCGTGGCCAGCATCGCGTCCGCGTCGGCCGGGCCCGGGACCCGCGCCAACATCGACGAGTTCACGCACACGACGGCGAAGGCGCTCGAGGTGCTCGGCGGGGCGCGCTGCGGCAAGGCGATCATCGTGCTCAACCCGGCCGAGCCGCCGATGATCATGCGCAACACCGTCTTCTGCAGCCTCGCGCGCGACGCGGACCGCGACGCGGTCGCCGCGTCGATCCACGCGATGGTCGAGCAGGTGCAGGAGTACGTCGCCGGCTACCGGCTGCTCGACGAGCCGCAGTTCACCGACGACCGCGTGGAGGTGCTGCTCGAGATCGAGGGCGCGGGCGACTTCCTGCCGCGCTATGCGGGCAACCTCGACATCATCACCTCGGCCGCCGTGCGCGTCGCCGAGCGGATGGTGGCGGGGCGGGGCTAGGCATGGGCTTCTCCGCCGCGCTCGACGTCCGCATCACCGACTCGTCGCTGCGCGACGGCTCGCACCCGAAGCGCCACGCGTTCACGCAGGACGAGGTCGCGCGCGTCGTCGCCGCGCTCGACGCGGCCGGCGTGCCCGTGATCGAGGTGAGTCACGGCGACGGCCTGAGCGGCTCGTCGTTCGCCTACGGTCGCAGCGCGGTCGACGAGCGCGAGCTGATCGCGGCCGCGGTCGCGCACGCGCGGCGGGCGAAGATCGCGGCGCTCATGCTCCCGGGCGTCGCCGTGAAGGACGACATCGCGCGCGCGGCCGACCTCGGCGTCGCGATCGTCCGCATCGCCACCCACTGCACGGAGGCCGACGTCTCCGTCCAGCACTTCGGGCTCGCGCGCGAGCTCGGGCTCGAGACGGTGGGCTTCCTGATGATGGCGCACACCTCGCCGCCCGAGGCGCTCGCGCGCCAGGCGCGCATCATGGCCGACGCGGGCTGCCAGTGCGTCTACGTCGTCGACTCGGCGGGCGCGATGATCCTCGACGACGCGGGCGACCGCGTGGCGGCGCTCGTCGCCGAGCTCGGCCGCGACGCGCAGGTCGGCTTCCACGGCCACCAGAACCTCTCGCTCGCGGTCGCGAACAGCGTGTGCGCCATCCGCGCGGGCGCCGTCCAGGTCGACGGCTCGACGCGCGGCTTCGGCGCGGGCGCGGGCAACGCGCCGGTCGAGGCGCTCGTCGCCGTCTGCACGCGGCTCGGCATCCGCACCGGGATCGATCCGATGGCGATCATGGACGCGGCCGAGGACGTCGTGCGGCCCGTGATGCCCGAGGAGTGCGTCGTCGACCGGCTCTCGCTCACGATGGGGTTCGCGGGCGTCTACTCGAGCTTCCTGAAGCACGCCTTCGCGCAGGCGAAGCGCTTCGAGGTCTCCCCGGTCGACATCCTGCTGCGCGCGGGCGAGCGCAAGCTCGTCGGCGGGCAGGAGGACCAGCTGATCGACATCGCGCGCGAGCTGCGGCGCGCCGCGACGAACGCCTAGCAAGGAGGATCCATGTCGAGCGCGCCGTACAGCTTCGAGTCGACGAGCCGCTTCGCGCAGCTCGGCGACCTGCGTCTGCACTACAACGAGGCCGGCGAGGGCGACGCCCTCGTGATGCTCCACGGCGGAGGGCCGGGCGCGACGGGCTGGAGCAACTTCAAGCAGAACGTCCCGGCGTTCGCGAAGCGCTTCCGCGTGCTGCTCGTCGACCAGCCGCAGTTCGGCCTCTCCGACAAGCCCGACACCGACGAGCAGTTCAACGTGGTCGCCGCGCGCGCGGTGCGCGACCTGCTCGACCAGCTCGGCATCGCGCGCGCACACTTCCTCGGGAACTCGCTCGGCGGCGGCACGTCGCTGCGCTTCGCGCTCGACTACCCGGATCGCGCGAACCGCCTCGTGCTGATGGGGCCGGGCAACTCCTGCGTGCCCGTGCTCTCGCCCGAGCCGAGCGAGGGGCTCAAGATCCTCGCGCGCTTCCTCGCGCCGCCCGGCCCGAGCCGCGAGAAGCTCGAGGAGTTCGTGCGCATCATGGTCTACGACCCCGCGCTCGTGACGCAGGAGCTCGTCGACGAACGCTACGCGGTCGCGAGCGACCCGTCGGTGCTGAAGGGGCTCGTGAACTTCTTCCGCACGGCGATGGGCCCGGGCGAGAAGCAGCGGCGCGAGGGCGAGGTCTGGCGCGAGATCGACCGCATCGAGCACCGCACGCTGCTCACGTGGGGGCGCGACGACCGCGTGCTCCCGCTCGACGGCGCGCTGTTCGCGCTGCACCGCATGAAGGACGCGCGCCTGCACGTCTTCCCGCGCTGTGGGCACTGGGCGCAGCTCGAGCACGCGCGCGAGTTCGAGCGCATCTCGCTCGACTTCCTGACGGCCGAGTGAGCGCGGGCCGAGTGAGCGCGGGCCGAGTGAGCGCGCATCCGGCGGTGCGCGGCGGGAGCGCGCGATGACCGAGGCGCGCCTCGCCGGGCGGAGCGTGCTCGTCACGGGCGCGGGCTCGGGCATCGGGCGCGCGCTCGCGGAGCTCGCCGTCGCATCCGGCGCCGATGCGACGCTCGTCGACGTCGACGGCGCGTCGGTCGCGGGCCTCGCGCCCGCCGGCCGCGGGCGGGCCTGCGCGATGGACGTCGCCGACGCCGCCGCGTGGGAGCGCCTTCCGCGCCCCGAGCGCGGCTGGGACTTCGTCGCGCTCAACGCGGGCGTGATGACGGCCCCGCCCGACGCGCCGCGCGAGGCGACGCACCTCCTCACGATGGACCTCGCGCGCTACGAGCGCGTCATGCGCGTGAACGTCGACGGCGTCGTCCACGGCGTCCGCCGCGTCGTGCCCGACCTCGTCGATGGCGGCGCGATCGTCGTCACCGCATCGGCGGCCGGACTGGTCGGCTATGCGCAGGACGTCGCCTACTCGATGAGCAAGCACGCGGTCGTCGGCCTCGTGCGCGGGCTCGCGCCGCTCCTCGATCGCAGGAAGAAGGGGCAGCGCGTGTGCGCCCTCTGCCCGGGCGGCGTGCGCACGCGCATCGTGCCGGCCGTCTTCGAGACGATGCCGCTGATGGAGCCCGCGGTCGTCGCGCGCGAGATCGCCTTGCTGTGGCTCGACGGCGCGAACGGCGACGTGAAGGCGAAGATGCGCCCCGAGCTCCCCGCGCTGCGGATCGACGAGCCGGAGCTGCCGCCGTGGTGGTAGGAGGGCCAGCGATGTCCGCGAACCGAGCCGAGGCCGCGCGCGCGCTGCGCGAGGCGGAGACGTCGAGGACGCCGATCGCGCCGATCGCGGCGCGCTGGCCCGGGCTCACCGTCGTCGACGCCTACGCGATCCAGCGCGAGAACATCGAGCACCGCCTGGCGGGCGGAGCGGCCGTCCGCGGTCACAAGGTCGGCCTCTCGTCCCGCGCGATGCAGGAGATGATGGGCGTGCGCGAGCCGGACTACGGCCACCTGCTCGACGACATGTTCGTCTTCGAGGGCCAGGAGGTCGCCGCGCACGAGCTCATCCAGCCGCGCGTCGAGATCGAGGTCGCGTTCGTGCTGGGCGCATCGCTGCCGACGCGGGGCTGCCACGCGGCCGACGTGATCCGCGCGACCGAGTTCGTGCTGCCCGCGATCGAGATCATCGACAGCCGCATCGCCGACTGGAAGATCGGCATCGTCGACACGATCGCCGACAACGCGTCGTCCGCGAAGGTCGTGCTCGGCGGCAATCCCGTGCGGCTCGACGACGTCGACGTCCGCGGCATCGGCGCGTCGCTGCGGCGCAACGGCGCGCTCGTCGAGACGGGCACGGCCGCCGCGGTGCTCGGCAACCCCGTCACCGCCGTCGCGTGGCTCGCGCGCACGATCGGCGCCTACGACATCGCGCTCGAGGCGGGCCACGTCGTGCTCCCCGGCTCGTGCACGCGCGCCGTGTCCGTCCGCGCCGGCGACGCCGTGCGCGCCGACTTCGACCGGCTCGGTCACGTGGAAGTCGCGTTCGTCTAGGCCGCGCGGAGACGGGCGTCGCGCGCGCGCGGGCGCGCCGGAGGAGGTCGAACCTTGCGCAAGCTCGCCGTCGCCGTCGCGACCGCCGTGCTCCTGCTCGTGCTGATCGCGTGGCTCGCCGGGCGCGGCGTCTTCGGGCATGCCGAAGCGCCGGGCGCCGTCGCGGAAGCGCGCCGCCCCGAGGCCGCGCTCGCGCGAGAGGCTCGCGCGCAGCGCGAGGCCGCGGCGGCGGCCGGCGTCGCGCAGCCCAGGCAGATCCTGTTCGGCGACCTCCACGTGCACAGCACGTTCTCGCGCGACGCGTTCATGTTCTCGCTGCCGATGCTCGGCGGCGAGGGCGCGCACCCGCCCGCCGACGCCTGCGACTTCGCGCGCTTCTGCTCGGCGCTCGACTTCTGGTCGATCAACGACCACGCGTCGAACGTCTCGGCCGGCGAGTGGGCCGACACCGTCGACACCATCCGGCAGTGCAACGCGGTCGCGGGCGACGGCAGCGACCCCGACACGGTCGCGTTCCTCGGCTGGGAGTGGACGCAGGTCGGGCTCACGCCGGAGACGCACTACGGACACAAGAACGTCGTGCTCGCGGGAACGGGCGAGGGCGACGTGCCGCCGCGGCCGATCGCCGCGGTGCGCGAGCTCGGCGGCGGACCGCCCGTGCTCGCGCGCGGCGCGGCCGCGCTCGTCGCCGGCGGCCGCATGCACGACTGGGCGGCGATGCTCGCCGCCGCCGAGCGCCGCGAGGCGTGCCCCGACGACGTGCCCGAGGCCGACCTCCCGCCCGACTGCCTCGAGGTCGCGGCGACGCCCGCCGACCTGTTCCGCAAGCTCGACGCGAGCGGCGTCGACGCGATCGTGATTCCGCACGGCACGACGTGGGGGCTGTACACGCCGCCCGGCTCGAGCTGGGACAAGCAGCTGCGCGGGCCGATGCACGACCCGGCGCGACAGACGCTGATCGAGGTCTACTCGGGCCACGGCGAGGCCGAGGTCTACCGCGACTGGCGCGCCGTCGACGTCGCCGAGGACGGCTCGCTCTCCTGTCCGCCGCCGAGCGCCGACCATCTTCCGACGTGCTGGCGCGCCGGCGAGATCGTGCGCGAGCGCTGTCGCGCGGCCGGGGAGGGCGACGACGAGTGCGATCGCCGCGCCGCCACGGCCCGCCAGCACGCCGTCGATGCGCGCGTCGCGGTCGCGCGCACGGTGCCGGGCGCGCACGCGGAAGACTGGCTCGACGCCGGCCAGTGCCGCGACTGTCGCGAGCCGGCCTTCAACTATCGTCCTGCGAGCTCGGCGCAGTACATCGCGGCGCTCGGCAACTTCGACGAGGCGGGCGAGCCGCGCCGCTTCCGCTTCGGCTTCATGGCCTCGAGCGACAACCACTTCGCACGCCCGGGAACCGGCTACAAGGAGGTCCACCGGCGCGGCTTCACGGAGAGCGTGGCCGACGCGTCGATCGACGCGGGCTCGTTCACGCGCATGCTGCTCCCGGGCGACGACGAGCCCGTGCCCACTTCGGTGCCCTTCCGGCTCGAGAAGCTCGGCTTCGACGTCTTCGAGACCGAGCGCCAGGGCTCGTTCTTCGTGACGGGTGGGCTCGTGGCCGCGCACGCCGAGGGGCGCGACCGCGCCGCGATCTGGTCCGCGCTGAAGCGACGCGAGGTGTACGGCACGAGCGGCCCGCGCATCCTCCTGTGGTTCGACCTGCTGAACGCGCCGGGCGCCGTGCGCGGCGCGGCGCTCCCGATGGGCGGCGAGGTCGCGATGGCCGAGGTGCCGATCTTCCGGGCGCGCGCGGTCGGCTCGTTCGAGCAGCTTCCCGGCTGTCCCGACTACGCGGGGCAGGCGCTGTCGCCCGAGCGCCTCGAGCACGTCTGCAAGGGCGAGTGCTACCACCCGGGCGAGACGCGCCGCGCGATCACGCGCATCGAGGTCGTGCGCATCCGCCCGCAGCGCGAGCCGGGCGAGGACGTCGCGCGGCTCGTCGACGACCCGTGGAAGACGTTCGCGTGCGAGCCCGACCCGGCCGGCTGCACGGTGACGTTCAGCGACCCTGACCACACCGCCGCGGGCCGCGACGCGCTCTACTACGTGCGCGCCTTCGAGGCGCCCGCGCCCGGGGTGAACGCCGGCAACGTCCGCTGCGAGCGCGACGCGCAGGGCGCGTGCGTGCGCGCGCACCTCTGCCCGTCGCCCGACGGAAGCGACCCCGACTGCCTGTCGCCGCACGAGCCGCGCGCGTGGTCGTCGCCCATCTGGGTCGACCACCCGGCGGCGCGCGACTAACAGCCCGCGCGGGCGCGCGCCTCCCCGTCGTAGTGCGAGAACTTCTTCTCGACGGCCTCGAGCGCCGTGCAGCGATCCGCGGGCGTCTCGAAGCGCGGGTCGGCGACGACGTCGCGCGCGAGGCGCTCGGCGGTCACGTAGTCGGCCGACATGCGGAGGCCGCCGTCGGCCTCGCTGTCGAAGATCATGAAGCGCGGGCTCGCGTCGCTCGACGCGTCCCACGCCGTCCACGCGGGCAGGTCGCCCGACTCGCCGCGCCCCGGGTCGCCCGTGCGCGCGAACTGCGCCCAGTAGCTCCCCATCGCGTCGACGAGCGGCTGGCGCGCGGCGATCGTCGCCTCGCCGCCGAGCAGCTCGAGCAGCGGCCCGAGCGAGTCGTTGCCCATCACGAAGGGGATCTCGATGCCGTGGCTCGCGCCGATCAGCGTCGCGAAATCCGTGCCGAGGCGCGGCGGCAGCTCGTCCCAGTCGAAGCGATAGCCGTAGACGGGCGACGCCGCGTGCGCGGCGATGCGCTCGGCGATCTCGTCCGCGCCGTCCGCCTTCCACGACAGGCTCGCGTACTCGGCGTCGCGCAGGTAGCGCTCCTCGTCGCGGATGCGCGGCAGCAGGCCGAGCAGCTTCCACGTGTACTTCGGGTCCATCATCAGGAAGAGGCGGTTCTCGTCGCGGTTCGTGCCGAGGACGGTCGGCACGCGCGCGTGGCTCCCGCGCGCGAAGCTCTCGAGCATCTCGCCTTCCGGGACGACGCTCCCCTCGCGGATCGTGAGCGGCACCGTGCTCATGCCGACGGCCTCGCGATCGGCGAGCGCGGCCATCAGCTCGGCCGCGCTGCGGCCGCGCATCCACGCGCCGAGCTCGGCCGCACTCGCGCCGTCGATCGCCGCCACCGACTCCGCGCGCGATTCGCCCGGGTGCTCGGCGGCGCGCAGCTTCGCCATCAGCTCGCGCGAGCTGAACGGAAGCCCCGGCGCCTGCGGGTCGTCCGCCCAGTTCTCGGCCTCGGCGACGCTCGCCGACCACGTCCCGCCGCTCTGCGAGATCGCGCGGTGGAAGAGCCCGCGCGCCGGCGGCGACAAGAGCAGCGCGATCACGTCGTTGCCGCCCGCGGATTCGCCGAAGATCGTCACGTTGCCCGGGTCGCCGCCGAAGGCCGCGGCGTTGTCGCGCACCCACTCGAGCGCGCGCACGAGGTCGAGCGTTCCATAGTTTCCCGAGCGGTCGAGCGCGTCGTCGCGCTCGTCGTGCAGCGCCGGGTGGCGCAGCCAGCCGAAGATGCCCAGTCGATAGTTGGTCGCGACGACGACGACGTCGTGCTTCGCCGCGAACGCGCTCCAGTCGTAGTTCCCGCTCTCGCCCGTCAGGTTCGCGCCGCCGTGGATCCACAGCATCACCGGCCGCCGCTCGGCACCCGTCGGCACCGCCCCCGGCGCGAACGCCGGCGCGAACACGTTGAGCGTGAGGCAATCCTCCGACCCGATCGGCCGGTCGTACGGCCCCTCGTCGAGCAGCGGCGTCGGATACTGCACGCACCGCTCGCCCGGCAAGAGCGCCTCGCGCACCCCGCTCCACCGCGGCAACGGCTCCGGCGCCCGCCACCGCAGCTCGCCGACGGGAGGCCGCGCGAACGGAATGCCCTGCCACGCATGCGCACCCGACGCCGTCGCATGCCCGACGACCTTCCCGGCCGGAAGGTCGCGAAGCGTGGCCGCATCGGCAGTGGGAGCCGGAGGCGGAGCGGGGCTCGCGCAGGACGCGAGGAGTGCGGCGCCGAGGACGAGGGCGAGAACGAGGCGAGCGGTCGTGAGGCGGCGGTGCATGGGGCTCCTGTCGAGGGGGAAGGGGGGTGACGGAATCTCGCAGAACCTGGACCGGTCGATGCAGGAAAATCGCCGGAGGGAGTCGTCCCGCCAACCCCGGCCCGTCGTTCGGGCGGGGGGCACGGCGGGGCGCCTCGATCGAACACCCAGATTCGGGGTCATATGACCCAACTATTGGGTTATCATGCCGGCGCTCCGATGGGGTCGGTCCGCATGCTCGAAGGCATCTTCGGAAACGCCAGCGCCGAGAAGGTCCTGCTGTACCTCGAGCAGTACGAGGAAGGCTATGCGACCGCGATCGCGCGCACCTTCGACGACCTGACGCTCCACATGGCGCAGCGGCAGCTCGAGCGGTTCGAGCGCGCGGGCGCGCTGGTGAGCTCACTCCAGGGACGCACCCGGCTCTATGGCTGGAACCCTCGCTACCCGTTCCGCGGCGAGCTGCGCGCCCTCCTCCGGAAGGCGCTCGACCAGCTGCCCGCGTCCGAACGGAAGCGCTACTTCAGCGAACGCAGGCGGCCGCGCCGAGCGGGCAAGCCGCTTTGAGCAGGAAGCCTCGGATCGGCGCGCGCACCTCCCTCGAAGACCTGGCCGCTCTCGTCTGCACCACACTCGACGCGCACGGCATCGCGGTCGTGCTCTCGGGGGGTGCAGTCGTGTCGATCTACTCCGACGCCGAGTACGTCTCGTACGACCTCGACTTCGTTCCGACCGGGCTCGCCCGGAAGGTCGAAGCCGCCATGCAATCCCTCGGCTTCGTGAAGACCCAGCGCCACTGGACCCACCCGAAGAGCCGCTACTGGGTCGAGTTCCCGCCCGGCCCCGTCGCGATCGGCGAGGAAACCATCCGCAGCTTCGCCGAGCGCGAGACGCGAATGGGAACGCTCCGCCTCTTGGCGCCGACCGAGTGCGTCATGGACCGGCTCGCGTGGTACTTCCACGACGCGGACACGCAGTGCCTCGAACAGGCACTACACGTCGCGACGCGGCACCCCGTCGACCTCGAGCGCATCGGCAAGTGGGCGCGCGGCGAGCGCCCGCACGGTGAGGAACGGTTCCGCGAGTTCGAGCGGCGACTGCGCGAGGTCGCGGGCGGGTAGGTGCACGAGCCCGAGAGGGTCGGAGCCGCGACGCGCGACTCAGCGCCGCACCTCGCCCGTCTCCGCGAGCGCGAGCGCATCGAGGGCGCGCTCCGCATAGCCGGACGGAAGGACTCGCGCCCGCACCATGTCGCGCACGAGGTCGACACACATGTCGCGGCCCTCCTCGCGCCGCTCATCGGCTGCGAGCTCGGGTCGGCCCTCGTTCGCGCGTGCCTTCGGTGCGATCCGATCGGCGACCTGCGTGAGTATGATGTGGGGCCCCTCGGTGCGGACCTCGACTCCATCCCACTCGGCGACGAGACGCGTGCGCGTCACCTGAGCGCTGCCCGGAGAGCCCATCTCGACCCTTCGTGTCCGCTCGGGAGACGCGCTCAGCTCGTCGATGATCGCCGGCCAGTTGTGCCGCATGACGTGTCCTCTCACGATCCGGAGCGCATGCAGAGGCCGGCCGTCGAGGCCGGACTCGACCCACCGAGCCTTCGAGGAACCCGGGGCGGTTCGATGAGAACACGAGCAGCCTCGAGGAGGAAGGGCCTTGACGAAGAAGATCGCACTCGTGACGGGCGCGGGAGGTGGCCTCGGCAGCGAGATCACGCGGCAGCTCGTCACAGCCGGATACGCCGTCTGCGCGAGCGACATCGACATCGAGAAGACGGCGCACCTGGAAGGTCCCGACATCCACACGCTGGCGATCGACGTGACCGACATGGACTCGGTCGAGTCTGGCGTGGCGGGCGTCCACGAGGTGCACGGACGAATCGACCTGCTGATCAACAACGCCGCCATGCCACAGTTGGGCGCCATCGAGTGCGTTCCGATCGAGACCCTGCGACTGCTCTTCGACATCAACGTGATCGGCTACGGGCGCATGCTCCAGGCCGTGCTGCCGATCATGCGCGCTCAGCGCTCCGGACACGTCGTGAACGTCAGCTCCACCATCGCACGGACCGTGTTGCCCGGGTTCGGCTGGTACGCCGCGACCAAGCGCGCCGTCGAGGGGATGTCGGATGCCCTGCGGATGGAGGTGTCCATGTTCGGGATCGACGTCACGATCATCGAGCCCGGCCTGATCGCGACGCCCTTCATCGCGAAGCAGAGTGGCGGCCTCGCGGGCATCGTGCAGCTGGACGACTACGCCGCGCTCCACGAGCCAGCCGCGGCATTCGGCATGCAGGGCGAGGGCTCCACGCCTGCGGAGATCGCTGCGGGTGTGATCGATGCGGTCCTGGCGTCGCGGCCCCCGACACGTTGCGTGATTCCCCAATCCATGACGAAGCGGTTCGACGCGCAGCGCGAACTCGACGACCGACAAGTCGACGAGATCATGAGGGGAATGCTGGGGCTCCCCGCGCGCGTCGGCGCCGCACCGAACCGGTGACGGACGTTCGACAGCGTCGACCTACGGGCGCATCCGCTGCCTGCCTCGGCGTGACCACGTGTCGACTTCGAGCGAATGGACGGGACGACGCAAACCATCGGTTCGCTCGAGGTCTCGTCGCGTCGAGTGAGGCGGTGAGGCTGCACTTCCAGGTCGTAGACCTGATGCCCTCGCTTGCCCCGCGCCCGATCGCCGCATGCGCAAGACCGCGAATCCGTCGACGGATGAAGCAGCAGACAGGGGCTTTCGAGGGAACGGAATCGCGAACGCAGACGATCGAAGCTGCGAAGAATGGTGGAGGCGGCGGGAATCGAACCCGCGTCCGCATGGCGTCCAGCAGGCGCGTCTACGTGTGTAGTCTTCGCTCGATCTCGGGCGGGCCTGTCGCGAAGACGGGAGGAGCCTCGCCCCAGATCCACGTGGGTCTCGCTCCCGGGTACGGCGGATCGGCGATCCGGGAGCCAGCCTTCGGATGACATCCGCTCCCCGCTAGAAGGCGTCGCGGACGGATGTCGCTAGTTCCTAGGGGTTAGCTAGGCAGCGAGTGCGTAGTTGTCGTCGGCAGGTGTACTACCAACTTGCCACTGTTTCACGAGGTGGTGACGACCTCGACACGCAGCGCCGGCCTTCGACCACCCGTCGAAGCCGATCGCCCCCAACGGCGACGGAGGGTAGGGCGGCAGGTCGCGATGGCAACCGGGCGGGCCGCTGCGCGGTGGCTAGTCCTCGAGCACGAGGCCGTGCGGGATCTCGTCGCGGTCGTCGGGGGCGGGCGGCAGGGGGTGCGCGAGCATCGCGCCGCAGAGGCGCACGCCGAGGGCGATGCCGTCGGCCGCGCGGCCGGTGCGGAGCCCTTCGAGGATGGCGTCGACGACCTGCTGCCAGCTCTCGTCCGGGCCGAGCGCGCGATCGATCGCCTCGTCGCCGAGCACGACGACGCGGTGCTCGAAGAGCGCGACGAGGATGAGGATGCCGGTGCGGGCCTCGGTGCGGCGCAGGCCGTGCTCGGCGAACGCGCGGCGCGCCTCGCGCTGGGCGCGCTCCTCGAGCTCGCGCTCGGGGACGAGCGCGCGGCGCACGGGGTCGAGGAGGCACGCGGCGTGCGCGGCCGCGCCGGCGACGAGCACGCCGGCGAGCAGCTCGAGCGCGCGCGCGTCGGGCGCGAACGCGGCGGCGGCGACGAGCACGGCGGCCGCGGCCCAGGCGGCGAGCCGCCACGGCGCGGCGGCATGGCGGTCGCACGCGCGCACGACGGCCACGACGATCTCGCCCGCGGTGCCGCGCTCGGCGTCGCGCACGGCCTGCTCGATGCGCTCGCGGTCTTCGGGCGTGAGGAGCTGCGAAGGCTTCACGTCACCAGCTCCCCGAGGCGCCGCCGCCGCCGAAGCCGCCGCCCCCGCCGCCGAAGCCGCCCCCGCCTCCGAACCCGCCGCCTCCGAAGCCCCCGCCGCCGAAGCCGCCGCCGCCGAAGCCGCCGCGCGTCCCGTGCGTCGGGCCCATCCCGAGGAGCGGGGCGAGCAGCGCGCCGCCGGCCGCACTCCCGAGTGCGAGCGCCATCGCGCGCGTCGCGGCGAACGCGATGCCGGCGGCGACGAGGCCGCCGACGAGCGCGGCGAGCGCCCAGCGCTTGCGGCCGAGCACGGCGCCGATGCTCGCGCCGAAGAAGACCGCGAAGAAGAGCGGCTCGAGGCCGCGCAC
The DNA here is from genome assembly GCA_041389495.1 of Myxococcota bacterium. Classification (NCBI taxonomy): domain Bacteria; kingdom Pseudomonadati; phylum Myxococcota; species Myxococcota bacterium. The sequence continues at coordinate 933,445 of JAWKRT010000002.1, forward strand.
GGCGTCGCGCCCGCGCGCCGTCGCGGGAAGTGGCGGCAGCGCCTCGCCGCGCGCCGCCTGCATGAGCGCGTGCGTGCCGTCGACGATGCCCGCGCCCATCGCGCCCTCGCGGAAGCGCGGGATCATGCGCTCGCGCAGGATGCGCGCGGCGACGGCGTCGGGCACGACGCCCTCGAGCCCGTAGCCGACTTCGATGCGCGCGCGCCGGTCGGCGGCCGCGACGATGACGATCGCGCCGTTGTCGCGCCCGGCGTGCCCGACCTTCCACGCCTCGCCGACGCGGATGCCGAAGCTCTCGATCGCCTCGCCCTCGAGGCTCGCGACGGTGAGCACGACGATCTGGTGCGTCGTCTCGCGCTCGAACGCGGCGAGCTCGCTCTCGAGCCGCGCGGCCTCGCCGGGCGCGAGCACCGAGGCGCCGTCGACGACGCGGCCGGTGAGCGGCGGGACGTCGCGTGCGCGCGCGGGCGGCGCGAGCGCGGCCGCGCCGACGAGCGCCGCGGCGAGCGCGGCCGCGAGCGCGCGCGCCGTGCGGCGCGCGCGGCTCAGAACTCGACCTCCGGCGGCCGGTCGGTGACGTCGCTGCGCGCCTCGAACGTGGCCTTGCGCTCGGCGCCGAACAGCTTCGCGGTGAGGTTCACGGGGAACGAGCGGATGAGCGTGTTGTAGGACTGGACGGCGTCGATGTAGCGCCCGCGCGCGACGGTGACGCGGTTCTCCGTGCCCTCGATCTGCGCCTGCAGGTCGCGGAAGGCGTCCGTCGCGCGCAGCTCGGGGTAGCGCTCGGAGACGGCGAACAGCCGCGACAGCGCGCTCGTGAGCTGACCCTGCGCGTCCATGAAGCGCTGCAGGGCGGCCGGGTCGTTCACGAGCTCGGGCGAGAGCTCGATGCTCGTCGCCTTCGCGCGCGCGGACACGACGGCCTCGAGCGTCTCGCGCTCGAAGCTCGCCGCGCCCTTCACGACCTTCACGAGGTTGGGGATGAGGTCGGCGCGGCGCTGGTACTGGTTCGCGACCTCGGCCCACGCGGCCGAGACGGCCTCGTCGCCGGCCTGGATGTCGTTGTAGCCGCAGCCGCTCGTCGCGGTGAGCGCGAGCAGGGCGGCGAGCGCGGCGGTCGCGCGGCGCGCGCGCACAGGGGTCGGTCGACTCACGGCGGGCCCTCCCGTGCCGAGTGGCGCGCCGACGGGCGCGCCGGCGGTCGTCGGCGCGCGCGAGGCTAGCGCGCGCGCCGCGGGCGATCGCGCGCCGGCGGCGCGCGGGCGTGCAACGCGAGCCCGATTCGTGGGAACCTACGCGCGCGCTCGCCGTGCGCGGGCGCGGTGTGCCGGTGTGCGGGTATGCGGGTCTGCGCGCCGCGCGGGCGCGGAACGCGCAGCGCGAAGAGCGAGGGACGAGCATGCGGTGGCAGCGCGGGCGACGGAGCCAGAACCTCGAGGATCGCCGCGGCAACGCGGGGCGCGGGCGGCTTCCCGGCTTCCCGGGCCTCGGAGGCGGCGCGCAGGGCGGGCGCGTGCGCATCCCGATGGGCGGCGGGCGCGGCGGCGGCCTCTCGCTCGGCGGCCTCGTGCTGATGCTCGGCGTCGCGTGGCTGCTCGGCGTGAACCCGCTCGACATGCTAGGCGGCGCGGGCGGCGGCGCGGTGGGGGTCGACCTCGACGGCGGCTTCCCGGGCGCCGCGATGCCCGAGGTCGGCGCGCGGCCGCCCGCGACGACGACGCCCGCCGAGGAGGAGCTCGTCGAGTTCGTCTCGTTCGTGCTCGACGACCTGCAGGCGACGTGGGGCGAGCTGCTCCCCGGCTACCGCGACGCGAAGCTCGTGCTCTTCCGCGACGCGACGCCGTCGGCGTGCGGCATGGGCCAGAGCGCGATGGGCCCGTTCTACTGCCCGGGCGACCAGAAGGTGTACGTCGACCTCGCCTTCTACGACGAGCTGCGACAGCGCTTCGGCGCGCCCGGCGACTTCGCGCAGGCCTACGTGCTCGCGCACGAGATCGGCCATCACGTGCAGCGGCTCACGGGCGTCGAGGAGGCGGTGCGGCGCGAGCAGCGCGCGGCGTCGTCGCGCGCGAACGAGCTCTCGGTGCGCATGGAGCTGCAGGCCGACTGCCTGGCCGGCGTGTGGGGCCACGCGACGTCGCGCCGCGGCGTGCTCGAGCCGGGCGACGTCGAGGAGGGGCTGCGCGCGGCCGCGGCGATCGGCGACGACCGCATCCAGCGCATGAGCGGCCGCGGCGTGCAGCCCGAGAGCTTCACGCACGGCTCGTCCGAGCAGCGCACGCGCTGGCTGCGCAAGGGGCTCGAGAGCGGCGACCCGAACGCCTGCGACACGTTCGAGGTGTCGCGCCTCTAGCGGCGTCCCCGCCTAGCGTCCCGGCTCGCCGGCCTTCGCGATCAGCGCGGCGAGCGCGGCGACGGCCGCGCTCCGCTCGTCGCGCGTGCGCACGCCCGCGTCGACGCGCGTGTCGAGCACCGAGATGAGCAGGTTCGCGTCGAAGGCGAGCATGAGGCTCGTGGCGAGGAGCTTCGGGTCGTGCCCGGGCGGCGCGATCTCGGCGACCGTCTGCGTGATCGTCCCGGCGAAGCGCTGGTTCAGGTCCATGATCGCGGTGATGACGAACTCGCGGAACGCGGGCGACTCGATCGCCCAGCGGATGAACGCGCCGATCTCGCGGTGGTGGTCGCGCGCGAAGCGCTCGGACATGGCGAGCTGCTCCTGCAGGCGCTTGCCGGGCTCGACGTCCGACCAGTCCTGCTCGAGCGACGCGCGGAACGGGTCGCACATGCGCGTGAACGCCTCGCGGAAGAGCGCGGCCTTCTCGCTGAAGTGCCAGAAGACGGTGGCGCGGCTCACGCCCGCGCGGTCGGCGACGTCCTGCACGGTCGTGCTCTCGTAGCCGCGCTCGATGAAGAGCTCGGTCGCGGCGGCGAGGATGCGCTCCTGCGTCGCGGCCTTGCCGAGCTCGCGCCTGGCCTCGGGCTTCGTCTCGTCCATCGCCGCCTCCCTCGCACTCTCGCGCCCGCCGCTCGCGCGCCGCGCACCGCTCGCACACGCTAGCCCGATCCGCCGCGTGCTTCGCGCGCTAGAGTCGCGCGGCTCGCGAGCGGGGGGCGACATGGACGAGGCAGGCCGGTCGACGCTCGCGCCCGCGCGCCTCCCGCTGCCGATCCGCGCCATGAACCGCATGGGCCCGCTGCTCGCGCGCGCGCGCGTCTTCCCCGCGCGCCTCGAGCCCGAGGCGCTGCTCGACGAGGCCGCGCGCGCCGCGGGCTGCGACGACTTCGGCCCCGACGAGTTCCGCGAGGGCTACGAGCGGCTCGTCGCGTCGCTCGAGGGCGACGCCGCGCTCACGCCGTTCGGCCGCTTCTTCGCGAAGCGCCAGCTGATGGAGCTGCTGACGCAGCGGCTCGCGCTCGTCGACTGGCGCAAGCGCCACCCGGAGGTCGCGCGCGAGGCGATCGCGCGGCCGCTCGTCGTGATGGGGCTCCCGCGCACGGGCACGACCATTCTCTACGGGCTGCTCGCGCAGGATCCCGCGCACCGCTCGCCGCTGTCGTGGGAGGTCGACGACCCGTGTCCGCCGCCCGAGGCGGCGACGTACGACGTCGACCCGCGCATCCGCCGCACCGAGAAGCGCTTCGCGCAGCTGCGCGGGCTCGCGCCGACGTTCCAGGCCATCCATCCGATCGGCGCGCTCCTGCCGCAGGAGTGCATCGTGCTCACGGCGTCGGCGTTCCTGAGCATCCGCTTCGAGATGTGCTTCGACGTCGCCGCCTATCAACGCTGGATCGTCGGCGCCGACCTCGCGCCCGCCTATCGCTGGCACCGCGCCTTCCTGCAGCACCTGCAGTCGCGGCACCGCCGCGAGCGCTGGGTGCTGAAGTCGCCCGGGCACCTCGGGCCCGTGGCCGCGATGATGGCCGAGTATCCCGACGCGATGGTCGTGCAGACGCACCGCGACCCGCGCAAGGTGGTGCCGAGCGTGTCGAGCCTCGAGTACGCGATGCGCTGCGTGTCGACCGCGGCGCCCGATGCGCACGCGCTCGGGCGCCAGCAGCTGTGGCTGTGGTCGACGTACCTGCAGCAGGGGCTCGAGGCGCGCGCCGCGCTGCCGCAGCACGCGGGGCAGTTCCTCGACCTCCACTTCCACGAGATCGCGGCCGACCCGCTCGCGAGCGTCGCGCGCATCTACGACCACTTCGGGCTCGCGCTCTCCGCGGAGGCCGAGGCGCGCATGCGCGCCTTCCTCGCCGCGAATCCGCGCGACGCGCACGGCACGCACCGCTACACGCTCGGCATGTTCGGCCTGCAGAGCGACGAGGTCGACGCCGCGTTCAAGGGCTACTGCGAGCGCTTCGGCGTCGTGCCCGAGCGCGCAGGCTGAGCGCGGGCGCTCGGCCCGCGCGCTCAGACGCGGCGCGCATCCGTGCGCGCGTTGACGTAGCCCGCGAGCGCGGCGAGCGCCGCCGACGGCGGCGACAGGAAGCGCACGCCGAAGCTCACGCGCGCGTCGCTCTCCCTCGGCTCGATCGCGAACGCGACGCGCGCGCGCAGCGCGAGCGGCTCGCCCGAGAGCGCGAAGTGCGCGACGAGCTCGGTGCCGCGCGCGACGGGCTCCGCCGCTTCGAACCGGCCGCCCGAGACGGACAGGTCGCGGATCGTCGCGGCGATGCGCCGCTCGGCGTGCGACAGCTGGGCGCGGATGGCCGTCGGCACGCGCCGGTACGAGCGGCGCTCGGCGTCGATGCCGGGCGTCGCGATGTCGATCGCGAGCCGCAGGTCCTCGAGCTCGTAGGGCGTCCACAGGCCGATCGGCACGCCCGAGTCGCGAAGCAGCCGGCGCGTGTGGAGGTGGGGCGTCGCGCCGACCGCCACGAGCTGCGCGCTCCCGCGCGCGGCCGTGCGCAGCTGCTCGAGCGCGGGGCGCAGCCCGTGCTCGGGGTAGTGGGCGTTCAGGAAGACGAGCCCATTGAGCGGCGTCCCTCGCGCGAACTCGCGCGAGGCGGTGCCGAGGTCGTCGACCTCGAGCGGAAGGAACCCGAGCTGGAGCAGGTCGGAGCGCAGCTCCGCCGCACCACGGGGAAAGCCGACCACCAGGACGCGGCCCTTCGCGGACAAGGCGTGCTCCCACCCCGTACCCGGCGGTCGCTTCGCATGTCACGGCGGGCGGCGGCCCTCGCAGCACACCGCCCCACCCTGCGGCAGCTCCGCCGCACGCGCGCTCGGGGCCTGGTTCGCGCCCCGAGCCGCCGGGGTCGTGTAAGGCGTGGCCGTCCCACCTAGCAACCCTCATTTGGGGGTTTTCTCGCGGGGAACGATGGCGGACGATGCACCACGTCCTGGCTCCGAACCGGGTACCGGCGCCTGAGTTCGGAGTAGTGCGCCTTGAGCAAGATCCTCGATCTCCTCGCGCGTCTGTTCCCGCCCGATGCCGCCGAGCCCGACTGGGATTCCCTCGTCGCCGCCGTCTCGCGCGAGCTCGGTGGCGCCCACTGCATCGCGTGGGTCGAGCCCGGGCTCGGCGCGCCGACGGCCGCGAGCACCGAGGCGGTGCGCGAGCGGCTCGCTGCGTACGACGGCTCGCCGAGCGATCACGAGGTCGACTACTGGCGCGTGAGCCGGTTCCCGATCGGCGAGGTGTGGTCGACCGACGTCGCCGAAGCGCGCGGCCTCCCGCGCCTGCGGCAGACCGTGCTCGACCCGCTCGACATGCGCGAAGGCCTGGTCGTCGGCGTCCCGCTCGCGTCCGACCGGGCGAGCATCGTCGGGCAGCTGTGCGTGTTCCCGAACGGCGATGCGAAGCCGGGCCACGAAGCGGTCGCGCTGCTCGAGGAGCTCGCGCCCTGGCTCGTGCACGCGGCCCGCGCCACGGCGCGACAGCGCGCGCTCACGGCGACGAGCTCCGCGCTCTCGCGCTCGATCGATCGCCTCCGCATCGGCGTCGTGCTGCTCGACGACGACGGCCACGTCGTCCTCGCCAACCGCTCGGCGGTCGCCATCCTCGAAGGTGCGGACGGGAGCTCGTTCGTGGCTGCGACGGCGCTCGGCGCGCGGCGCGAGCGGATGCAGCAGGCGGTCGCGCGCCTGCTCGACTCGCACGGAAGCGTCACGGGGCACGTGCGCCCGCACGTGAGCGTCTCGCGCCTGGCCCCGCCGGACGAGCTCGCGACGTTCATGGGCGCGACGACCGCGGTCTTCATTCCCGATCCCGCGACGGTCGAGGTCGAGCTCGTCGAGCCGCTCCGCAAGCACTACGGGCTCACGCCCGCCGAGGCGCGGCTCGCCGCGCTGCTCGCGTCGGACTTCACGCTCGACGAGGCCGCCGAGCACCTCGGGCTCACGGTCGGGACGGTGCGCACGCGGCTCAAGCGGCTGTTCGAGAAGACGGGCACGAACCGCCAGGCGAGCCTCGTGCGCCGCATCGTGACGGGCCCCGGCCTGTTTCGCGACGGCGAGTGAGCGGCGCGTGCGCGTCGCGTCAGCCCATCTTGTAGACGCGGGCGAGGATGCGATCGCGCAGCGAGACGGGAATCGTGCGCATGAAGCCCGACTGCATGCGCGCCGAGAACGGGACGTAGTAGCGCGCGCGCGGCGACGCCGCGGTCGCGGCCAGCGCGACGACCTCGCCGACCGCGCGCGGCTCGATCGCGTGCTCGAGCTGTCCGTAGGCGAACTCCTCGAGGTCGAACATCAGCTGGCGGTACGGGTTGTCGGGGTCGTTGCGCAGGAACTCGCCCCACTCCTTCGCCTTGTCGAAGACGGGCGTCTTCACGAAGCCGGGGACGACGAGGCACATCTCGATGTTCCACGGCGCGAGCTCGAGGCGCAGGCAGTCGGTGGCCGACTCGAGCGCGCCCTTCGTCGCGGCGTAGGCGACGGCGAGCGGCGCGGGCACGCGGCTCGCGAGCGAGCTGATGTTGACGACGCGCCCGCCGCCCTGCGCGCGCATGAGCGGGACGAGCAGCCCGGTGAGCTGCAGCCCGCCGAACAGGTTCACCTCGAACGTGCGGCGCAGGTCGTCGCGCGACATCTGCTCGAGCGCGGCCGACAGGCTGAAGCCCGCGTTGTTGACGAGCAGGTCGACGCGGCCGAAGGCCTCGAAGGCGCGGTCGACGAGCGCCCGGCACGCCGCCTCGTCGGCGACGTCGGTCGGGACGGCGAGGGCGCGGCCGCCGGCGCGCTCGATGCGCGCGGCGAGCGTCTCGAGCGGGTCGCGGCTGCGCGCGGCCGCGACGACGGCGAAGCCCTCGGCGGCCAGGCACTCGGCCGTCGCCTCACCGATGCCCGAGGAGGCCCCCGTGACGATCGCGACCCCCCGCTCGGCTGCCATCCGATCCCCCATTCTTGGTTAGCGCGGCGGGGTTGGTTAGCGCGGCGGGGCGCCGGCGCGGGCCCCGCGGGTCGGCTGCGAGCGCCCGGCCGCTCCTGCCGCTCCGGCTGCGCCCGGCCGCGGCGCCGGCCGCGGCGCGGGAATGTCGGCCTTCGGGTCGGCGGCGGCCATGCGCATCGCCCGACCCGGCCGGCGCGGGAGTCGAGCCGCGCCCGCCCGGGCGGTCGGCACGGCCGATCGGCCCTGGCCATCGGATTTCTTCGGAACCTGAGGGTTCGATGAAGGCACTCCCTGGCATGGACTCGAGCTCGCGCGCCTTCGGTCTCACGGTCGCGATCGCGGCCGCGTGGGTGGCCGTGGCGCTCGTGGGGCTCGTGACGGCCGACCCGGTCGGCGCGGTCGACCTCGCGGCCGGCGCGGCGGCACCGTCGGTCGCCGCCGGCCCGGCGGCGGGCGCGCGCCTCGAGTTCCTCGCATCGGGCGCGGTCGGCGCCGCGGTCGCGCTCGTCGCGTCGCGCTTCGCGCGACGGCGCCCGCACGACCGACGCGCGCACTGAGCGCCGCGCGCGCACTCGCTCCCTCGCGCTCACCGGCGGGCCCGCGCGTGGCTCGTTCTTCGTAGGCTTCCCAGGAAGCGATGCGCGCTTGTAGGATGCGCGCATGGCCACACCCGAGATCCCGACCACCACGCGGTACACGCTCGAGTATCCCTATACGAGGACGACCGGTCCCGTCATCGGGCGCTTCCTGACGGCGCTGCGCGACGGGAAGATCCTCGGCGTCCGCACGGGCGGGCGGGTCGTCGTGCCGCCGATCGAGTTCGACCCGGAGACGGCGGAGGAGATCGCGAGCCCCGAGTACGTCGAGGTCGGGCCCGGCGGCACGGTCGTCACCGCGACGTGGATCGCGGAGCCGACGCGCAAGCATCCCTTCCAGGAGCCGTTCGCGTTCGCGCTCGTCCTGCTCGACGGCGCGGACACCCCGCTCGTGCACGCGGTGAAGGCCGCGTCGCCCGACGCGGTGCGCAAGGGCGCGCGCGTGGCCGCGCAGTTCCGCGACGAGCGGCGCCAGGCCATCACCGACGTCTACTTCGTGCCGGAGGCCGAGGCGCGCAAGCAGTACATCGAGCCGGGCCAGGGCGAGGTCGAGATGACCGAGCACCTGATCTCGCTCGAGTTCGAGGAGCGGCTCATCCCCGCGCGCCGACGCTATTTGAAGGGCCTCGTCGAGGGGCGCTTCGTCGGGCAGAAGAGCCCGGTGAGCGGCAAGGTCTACGTGCCGAGCAGGGGCTACGACCCGATGGAGCGCGTGCCCATGACGGAGGCCGACGACGTCGTGCTCCCGCTCACGGGCACCGTCGTCACCTACACGATCATCACGCCGGTGCAGTACTACGGGCAGAAGGAGACCGAGCCCTACGTGCGCGCCTCGATCCTGCTCGACGGCGCCGACACGGTGATCGGGCAGCAGGACATCCGGAACATCCCGCGCGACGAGTTCCGCGCGGGCATGCGCGTGCGCTGCGTCTTCAAACCCGTCGGCGAGCGCGACATCAGCGAGATCGACAACCGCTGGGGCGGCACGGGCGGCGTCATCGATCGGTGGGAGCCGACCGGCGAGCCCGACGTCCCCTTCGAGAAGTTTTCGGAGCACCTGTTCTGATGGCCGGAGAAGACATCGCAATCGTCGCGTTCGCGCAGACGCCCTCGTACCGCTCCTATGCGGACAGCGAGGTGTCGCTGCTCATGGGGCTCACGAACCAGGTCCTCGCCGACACGAAGCTCGACCGCAACGAGGTCGACTTCACCATCGCCGGGAGCTGCGACTACCTGTCGGGCATGCCGTTCGCCTTCGTCTCGAACGTCGACGGCTTCGGCGCGTGGCCGCCCGTCTACGAGTCGCACGTGGAGATGGATGGCGCGTGGGCGCTGTTCGAGGCGTACGTGCGCCTGCAGATGGGCGACATCGACGTCGCGCTCGTCGCGGGCTCGGGCAAGAGCTCGCCCGGCCGGCCGCGCGAGATCTTCCCGCTGCAGATGAACCCGTACTACCACGCGCCGCTCGGGCTCGACCCGGTGTCGATGGCCGGCCTGCAGGCCAGCGCGCTCGTCGACGCGGGCCTCGCGACCGAGGCGGACTTCGCCGAGGTGGTCTCGCGCTCGCGCCGCGACGCGCTCGCGAACCCCTACGCGCAGGTCGCGAAGGACGTGTCGGTCGACGCACTGCTGAAGGAGCCGTACTACGCGGCGCCGCTCCGCAAGCACGACCTGCCGCCCATCAGCGACGGCGCGGCGATGGTGCTGCTCGCGCGCGGCGAGAAGGCGCGCGCGCTGACGGACAAGCCCGTCTGGATCCGCGGCATCGACCACCGCATGGACTCGAGCCATCCCGGCCTTCGCGATCTCAGCGAGTCGGCCTCGACGCGCATCGCGGCCGAGAAGCTCGGCATCGACGGCGGCGCCTTCGACATCGCCGAGCTGTGCGTGCGCTACAGCCCGGAGGAGATCGTGCTGCGGCGCGCGCTCGGGCTCTCGGACTCCGTGCGCGTCAACCCGTCGGGCGGGCCGCTGTGCGGCCACCCGGTGATGGCGACGGGGCTCACGCGCGTCGTCGAGGCGGCGCGGCGCATCGCGAACGGCGAGGCCGGGCGCGCGCTCGCGCACGCCGCGAGCGGGCCGGCCCTGCAACAGAACCTGCTCTGCGTGCTCGAAGGGGGGGCGTAATGGCGGCCGAACGCTGCGCCATCGTCGGTCTCGGACAGACCAAGTACAAGCGCAAGCTCGACGTGTCGCTCGACGGCCTCGTGCGCGACGCCGCGCTCGAGGCGCTCGCGGACGCCGAGCTCACGTGGAAGGACATCGACGCCGTCGTGATCGGCAAGGCGCCCGACGCGCTCGAAGGCGTCGTGATGCCGGAGATCTCGCTCGCCGACGCGCTCGGCGCGGTCGGCAAGCCCATCCACCGCGTGCACACCGCGGGCTCGGTCGGCGCGTCGACCGCGATCTCGGCCGCGACGCTCGTCGAGAGCGGCATGTTCGGCACCGTGCTCACGCTCGGCTACGAGAAGCAGAGCGACGGCAACGCGACCTGGGCGCTCGGCGGCGGCCGCAGCGGCAGCCAGGGCGCGGGCGGCTCGTTCGCGCCGTGGATCCGCAACTACATCCGCAAGAGCGGCGCGCCCGAGCACATCGGCTGGAAGGTCGCGGTGAAGGATCGCCAGAACGCGCTCCGCAACCCGAAGGCGCACCTGCACATCCACGACATCTCGATCGAGAAGGTGAAGGAGTCCCCGATGCTGTGGGACCCGCTGCACTTCCTCGAGTCGTGCCCGTCGAGCGACGGCGCGGCGGCGATGGTGCTGACGAACGCGGCCGGCGCGAAGAAGGCGCCGAAGAAGCCGGCGTGGGTCGTCGCGCACGCGAAGCGCACCGAGTTCTCGCAGTTCCCCGGCCGCGACCCCGTGAAGCCGCAGGCCGGCGTCGATTGCGCGAAGGCGCTCTACAAGAAGGCCGGCATCACCGACCCGCGCCGCCAGATCGACTGCGCGGAGCTCTACGTGCCGTTCAGCTGGTACGAGCCGATGTGGCTCGAGGGTCATCTCATCGCGCCCGAGAACGAGGGCTGGAAGATGACGGACGCGGGCGCCACCGAGATCAAGGGCGACTTCCCCGTGAACATGTCGGGCGGCGTGCTGTCGTCGAACCCGATCGGCGCGTCGGGCATGATCCGCTGCCTCGAGGCGGCGAACCAGGTGCGCGGCACGGCGGGCGAGTACCAGGTGGACGGCGCGCGCGTCGCGCTCGGCCACGCCTACGGCGGCGCCGCGAACTACTTCGCGATGTGGATCGTGTCGTCGGACCCGAGCCCGACGTTCTAGGGCGCACGGCCCGGGAGCGTCGCGCCGCGCGACGCCGCCGGTCGACCGCATGACGACCGAGACGTGGATCGCGCTCGCCCCGACGCTCGCGCTCGTCGCGTTCGCCGCCGGCGTGCAGGGCTTCTTCGGCTTCGGCTACGGCATCATCACGATGGGCGTCCTGACGGCGCGCGTCGACATCGTGCACGCCTCCGCCTTCGTGAACCTGACGGCGCTCGCGCTCTCGCTCGCGATGGTCGCGCGCGCGCACGGCCACGTGATGTGGCCGCTCGTCGCGCGCATCGTGCCCTCGCTCGTCGTCGGGCTCGTCGTCGGGCTGCTCGCCCTGAGCCGGCTCCCGCGCGACCTGCTCGTCGGCCTGCTCGGCGCGACGATCGTCGGCATCTCCGCCTGGAACGTGTTCGGGCGCCCGATGCCGCCGCGCGCGTCGGCGCCGCTCGACGTCGGCGTCGGCTTCGTCTCCGGCCTCTTCAGCGGCGCGTTCCAGACGGGCGGGCCGCCGCTCGTCGTGCACCTCTACCGGCGGCCCGAGCCGCCGCTCGCGATCGTCGTGACGCTGCAGATGATCTTCGTCGCGAGCGGCCTCGCGCGGCTCGGTCTCGCGGGAACGCAGGGGCTGATCCCGCGCGCGACGGCCGTCGAGGCGCTCGTGGCGACGCCGGCCGTCGTCGCCGGCACGCTCGCGGGCGTCGCGCTCGCGCACCGCACCGACCCGGCTCGCTTCCGGCGCGCGGCGTGGGTCGCGCTCGGCGCGCTGGGCGTCGCGCTGCTCGTCTCGGTCGCGCGCGGCGCGGGCGCGCCGTGAGTGCGGCCGGCGTTCGCCGCTACAGCCACCGCTACAGCCACATGGCGTAGAGCCACGCGAGCGCGCCGAGCACGAGGAGCGTGACGAGCGCGCCCGCCGCGAGCACGGCCGGCGTCGCGCGCGAGCCCTCGTCGTGCGACTCCTCGTCGTACTCGACGTCCCGCACCAGCTCCTCGATCCGCATCTCGGCGGCGTCGCGCTTGTCGTCGCGGTGGTGGAGCTGGTCGGCGGCCTCGGCCCCGAGCGCGTCGTCCTGCGAGCGTTCCCTGGTCGTCATCGGCGGTCGTCTCCCGGGATCGCGCCGAGCGGCGTGTCCCCTTCGAGCGCGGCGAGATGATGCGCGATCCGCCACGCGTGGTGTGCGACGCGCTCCGCCCAGCGGTGCGCGTCCATGCGCTCGAGCGCCGTCTCCGTCGGGATCGCGCCCGCCGCGGTCGCGGCGACCGCGCGCTCGCGCGCCGCGTGCTCGGACGCCTCGAGCTCGGAGGCGAGCTTCGCGAGCGCGTCGCCGCCGCGCCGCGCGTCCTGCGCGCACGCGCGCAGCAGGTCGCTCGCGCGCGCGCGCAGCGCGGCCAGCTCCGGGTCGGCGCGCAGCGCGTCGATGCGGTCGGTCTGGTGGCCGCGCGCGACGAGCCGGTCGAGGCGGTCGAGCGCGTGCAGCGCGTGCATCACGCGCTGCTGGGCGAGCGACGGGCGGCCGGCGGCGCGCGCCGGCACGACCGGGATCGCGGCGAGATAGGCCTGCGTCTCGCCGACGGCGAGCTCGACGAGGTCGAGCCGCTCGCGCGCGCCCGCGCGCCCGTCGAGCAGCTCGCCGAGCGTCGCGAACGTCTTGCGCGCGAGCTCGTCGAGCGTCGGGCCGAGCGCGCGCGCGGCGATCGCCGGCTCGGCGAGCAGCCGGCGGTCGAGCCGGCGCGTGAAGGGCGTCGGCCGATCGCGCACGATCGCCTCGACGAGCCTCGCGAACGGCCGCGCGACGGGCAGCACGGCGACGACGCCGGCGAAGTTGAAGAACGTGTGGAACGCGACGAGCGCGAGCTCGGGGCGCTGCGCGGCGACGTCCGGCGCGAAGCGCGCGACCGCCGCGGCGAACGCGGGCAGCAGCGCGAACGCGCCGATGCCCGTCAGCACGTTGTAGATCACGTGGGCGAGGCCGGTGCGGCGCGCGGGGAGCGACGCGCCGATGGTCGCGAGCGCCGCCGTCGCGGTCGTCGCGACGTCCATGCCGACGACGAGCGCCGCGGCCTGCGGCAGCGCGACGAGCCCGTTCGAGAGCGCGACGATCGCGAGCGCGACGCCCGCGCTCGACGACTGCGTGACGAGCGTGATCGCGGCGCCGATGCCGACGAGCTCCGCGCGACCGACCCACGTGTCGGGCGGGAAGTGCGCGGGCTCGACGAGCCCCTGGAAGCCGGCGAGCCCGTCGCGCAGCGCGTCGATGCCCATGAAGAGGAGCGCGAAGCCCGCGAGCGCACCGCCCGCGTCGCGCGCGCGCCCGCGCGCGAACAGGCGCGCGAGCACGCCGGGGAGCAGCGCGACGGGCGCGATCGCGCCGAGCTCGAGCTGCACGCCGAAGGCCGCCACGATCCAGCCCGTGACGGTCGTGCCCACGTTCGATCCGATCACGATGCCGAGCGCGTTCGCGAAGTCGAGCAGGCCCGAGCCGACGAAGCCGACAGCGAGCACGGTCGTCGCGCTCGACGACTGGATCAGCGCCGTCAGCACGGCGCCTGTCGCCGCGCCGCTCGTCGGGCTGCGCGTCAGCCGCTCGAGCGTGCGCTCGAGCCCGCGCCCGGCGACGCCGCGCAGCCCGTCGGTCATCGTCAGCATGCCGAGGAGGAACAGGGCGAGACCGCCCGCGCTGCGGATCAGGCTCTCGGTCATGGGGCCCTCTCGTGCAAGCGTCGCGCCACCGCCGGTGCGACTTCGCGCCCGCGCACGGGCCGCGAGCGGGGCGCGCGGCCTCGCACGCCGCGTCCGGTGCGGTCGCGCGTCACGCCGCTCGCATCGCCCTCGCGCCTTCGCGCGTGCACGCGCGACTTCGCGATGGTATGCCGCGTGCAACGCCACGCCGCCGAGGAGGTCCGCTCCATGTCGACCGCGAAGCCCGGCCTGACCGTTCTCTACGAGCGTCTTCGCGAGCGCCGGCGCGCGCTCGAGCGGCGCCTCGGCCGCGTGACCGGAGACCGGCGGCGCGAAGGCGGCGCGCTCGACCCCGACTTCGCCGAGCAGGCCGTGCAGCGCGAGAACGACGAAGTGCTCGACGTGCTGTCGGACACCGAGCGCGTGGAGCTCGGGCACATCGACGCGGCGCTCGCGCGCATCGACGCGGGCTGCTTCGGCATCTGCGACGCGTGCGGCGCGGACATCGACCCGATGCGGCTCGACGCGCTGCCGAGCGCGGACCTCTGCGTCGACTGCGCGACCGAGCGCGAGCACACGAGCGCGCGCTCCTGACGCGCGGGCCCGCGCCGCCGCCCGGCGCTGCCCGGGATCCCATCGCGACGCGCCGATCGCGCCTGTGGCTCGGCGCGGAGCACGTCTTCAAGGAGCCGCTCCCGCCCGCGCCGGCCGACGACGCGCGCGCGGGCCACGCGCCATCCACCGCAGCCGCCGCAGCCGCTGCGTTCGACGCGCGCGCCGCGTGCGAGCGGCTGCTCGAAGACGGCCGGGCCTTCGCGCCCGATGTCTATCTCGACGTCGTCGCCATCGGAGGTACGTCCGCCGGCGACGCGTCGCCGGCGCGAGCGGCGAGCCGCTTCGCCGTCCGCATGCGCCGGCTCCCCGAGCGCGATCGCGTCGACGTGCGCCTCGCCGAAGGCCGGCTCCGCCGCCGCCACGTGCGCGCGGTCGCTCGCTCGCTCGCCGCACTCCACGCGCGCGCGCCGCGCGTCGCGCCACAGGGCGAGCCCGCCGACGCCTTGCGCGCGTGCATCGGGCTGCGCGTCGCCGACTTCGAGGGGCTCGCGCGGTCGCGGAGCGCGCCCGCCGCGCGCGCCGAAGCCGCGCCCCCCCTGCACGCGGCGATCGCGCAGCCCCCGCCCGACGCCGCGGCGAGCGCCGAAGCGCCCGACGAAGCGACCGCGCGCGCGCTCGCGCGCGCCGAGCGCTGGCAGCTCGAGCAGGTCGAGCGGAGCGAGGCGCTGCTCGTCGAGCGCGCGGCGAGCGGGCGGCTTCGCGACGGGCACGGCGACCTCGCACTCGATCGCGTCTTCGTCGCGGGCGACCGCGAGGTGCGGGTCGTGTCGCGGCTCGACGCCGCGCCCGCCGTGCGCGGCGGGGACGTGTGCGCCGACGTCGCGGCCTTCGCGAGCGCGCTGGCGGCGGAAGGGCGCAGCGATCACGCGGAGCTCTTCCTCGCCGAGTACGCGCGCGCCGCCGCCGACTACGACGCGTTCGGGCTCGTCGACCTCTACGCGAGCCTCGCGGCGAGCACGCGCGCGCGGCTCGAGCTCGCGTGTGCGCGCGTCCGCGCGCCGGACGAGCGCGCGAGTGCCGCGAGCGCGGCGGCCGCGCGGCGCTGCGCGCTGCTCGCCGTCTCGGCGCCGTTGCGGCCGCTGCTCCCGCCGGTCGTCGTCGCGATCGGCGGCGAGGTCGCGACCGGGAAGACGACGGCCGCGAAGTGGATCGCGCGGCGCGTCGGCGCGCCCTTCGTCACGGCCGACCGCGTGCGCTCGGAGCTGCTCGGCGGGCGTCGCGACGGCGCGCACCACGAGGTGCACTGGGAGCGCGCCTACGCACCGGGGTTCGGCGAGCGCGTCTACGCCGAGGTCGTGCGACGCGCGCGCGCCGTGCTCGCGAGCGGACGCCCCGTGCTGCTCGACGGCTGCTTCCGCTCGCGCGCGCAGCGCGCGCTCGCCCGCGCGCTCGCGCGCGAGTTCGGGCACCCGTTCCTGTTCGTCGAGGTGTGCGCGACCGCCGAGGCGCAGCGCGCGCGCCTGCTGCGGCGTGCGCGCCGCGACGGCGAACCGGCGTCGACGTGGCTCGAGATCGCGCGCGCGCTGCGGCGCGAGTGGGAGCCGCCGGTCGAGCTCCCGGACGCCGAGCGCATGCGCCTCGACGCGTCGGCTCCGCGCGCGGAGCTCGTCGCGCAGGTGCGCGCGCGCATCCCGACGTGGCCGCGCGAGCTCACCGGCTGACGCGCGCGCCGTCGCCGAAGCCCTCGATCAGCGTGCACAGCTCGGTGTGCGAGTCGACGACCCAGTCCGCGTCCGGGTAGCCCGTGCGGTCGTCGTGGAGCGCGCGGATGCGCACCGCCTTCATGCCGACGCCGTGCGCACCCGCGACGTCCGTGCGCCGCAGGTCGCCGACGTGGAGGCCCGACTCGGGCGGCGTCCGGAGCTCGCGCAGCGCGCCGAGGAAGACGGCGCGGTGGGGCTTCGGGACGAGCCACTCGTCGGAGAAGACGGTCGCGTCGAGGTGCGCGAGCAGGCCGAGCCGATCGAGGTGGCGGCGCACGATGCGGCCGGGCGTGAGGCCGGTGTCGCAGACGAGCGCCATCCGCACGCCGCGCGACGCGAGCCGCTCGAGCGTCTCGCCGGCGCCCTCGAGCGCGACGACCTGCGAGGAGTGCGAGGCCTCCTCGAGCCGGGCCACGAGCTCGTCGAACGCCGCGCCGCGCGGCGGGGCGCCGAGCTCGGCGAACGCCCAGCCCGCGACCTCGCGCGCACCGCTCGCGACGCCCATCTCCCAGAGCTGCATGTGGCGCTGCCAGGCGTCGTCGAAGGCGCGTCCGACCCGCGCGCGGTCCGCGGCCGCCTCGCCGAGGCCGGCGGCGCGCGCCGCGCGCTGGAGCGCATCGACGCGCAGCCCGTGCGCAACCTGCCAGTCCTTCTCCGCGAGGAGCGTGTTCCAGCAGTCGAAGGTCACCGCATCGAGTCGTTGCACGCCGCAACGTTAGCGCGGGATGAACGCGCGGATGGATGCGCGTCGCGCGCTCGAGCCCCCGCATCCCGCAATGTCCTCGCGGACTCCATGGGATAGAGTCTGCGCGCCATGTCGAAGGGCCGTCCCAAGACGTTCGACGAAGTCGACGCACTCGATCGCGCGATGGAGACCTTCTGGCTCCACGGGTACGAGGCGACGAGCCTGTCGCTGCTCGTCGGCGAGATGGGCATCTCGCGCCAGAGCCTCTACGACACCTACGGCAACAAGCGTCAGCTCTTCCTGCGCGCGATCGACCACTACCGCGCGACGCGCCTCGTCGAGGGGCTCGATCTGCTCGAGCGTCCGGGCTCGCCGGTCGAGAACGTGAAGGCGCTCATCCATTTCTTCGAAGCGATCGCGGGCGACGAGCGGTGTCGCGGATGCTTCGTCGCGAACACGCTCGTCGAGCTCGGGCCGCACGACGCCGAGGTCGCGGCCGTGCTGCACGGCATCCTGAGCGCGCTCGAGGGAGCGATCGCGGCGAGCCTCGAAGAGGCGCGGCGCACGGGCGAGCTCGCGCCGGGCAAGGATCCGCAGGAGCTCGCCTCCGCGCTGCTGAACGCGATCATCGGCATCGCCGTGACGGGCAAGCTCGCGCGCAACCGCTACTCGCTGCCGCGCATCCTCGCCGGCACCCTGCGCATGCTCGACTAGCCGGCGGAGCGCGCCCCGCGCGCTCGATGCTAGGCGAGCCGGACGCTCTCGCGGTACTCGGGCACCGAGGCCGGGATGTCGAGCCGGTCCTGGATCTCGCGTCGCAGCGTGTCGGCGGGAACCGCCTCGCCGTGGTTCACGAACGCGTGCCGCGGGCGGCGCTCGGCGGCGCCGAGCCACGCGAGCAGGTCGGCCTGGTCGGCGTGCGCGGAGAAGACGTCGAGCTGCACCACCTCGGCGCGGACCGGCACCTCGACGCCGTGGATCTTCACCGAGCGCGCGCCGTGGACGAGCGCATCGCCGCGCGTGCCGGGGGCCTGGAAGCCCGGGAAGAGCACGGTGTGGCGCGCGTCGGGGAGCAGCGCGCGCAGGTGGTGGAGCACGCGACCGCCCGTCGCCATGCCGCTCGCCGACACGATCACCGCGGGCTCGCGTCGCTCCGCGAGCTGGCGCGACTCCTCGACGCTGCGCACGAAGCGCGCGACGTCGCAGACGGATTCGCACAGCTCCTCGGCGAGCCGGTGGTGCTCGCACGACGCGCGGAAGAGGCTCGTCACGTCCGTCGCCATCGGGCTGTTCACGTACACCGGCACGCGCGGCGCGAGGCCGCGCGCGAAGATCTCGTGGAGCGCGTAGAGCATCGTCTGCGCGCGCCCGACCGCGAACGACGGGACGAGCAGGATGCCGCCGCGCTCGATCGTTGCGCGCAGGATGCGCGCGAGCGCGTCGAACGGGTCGACCGACGCGTGCAGCCGATCGCCGTACGTCGACTCGACCACGACGTAGTCGGGGCGCCCGGGCGGCGCGGGCGGGTGCATGAGCAGGTCGTCGGGCCGGCCGAGATCGCCGGAGAACAGCACGCGCAGGTCGCCGTGCCGCAGCTCGACCGACGCGGCGCCGAGGATGTGGCCGGCGCGCGCGAGGCGCGCGCGGAACGGGCCCGCGTCGAACTCGACGTCGAACGGGCGCGCGACGAGCGCGCCGAGTGCGGCCTCGGCGTCGGCCTCCGTGTAGAGCGGCAGCGCGGGCGCGTGCTTCGAGAAGCCCTTGCGGTTCGCGTAGCCCGCGTCCTCCTCCTGCAGGTGGCCGGCGTCGGGGAGCAGGATCTCGCACAGCGCGAGCGTCGGCGCGGTGCAGTACACGGGGCCGGCGAAGCCGTCGCGCACGAGCGCGGGCAGGTATCCGCTGTGGTCGACGTGGGCGTGCGTGAGGACGACGGCGTCGATCGACGCCGGCTCGACGGGCAGCGGCTTCCAGTTGCGCAGGCGCAGCTGCTTGACGCCCTGGTAGAGGCCGCAGTCGACGAGCACGCGCGCGCCACCGGCCTCGACGAGCGTCTTCGAGCCCGTCACCGTGCCGGCGGCGCCGAGGAAGGTCAGCTCCACCCGGGCGGCTCTCCGTCCGCGCCCGGCCCGCGCGCGTCGTCGTCCGGGTCGGGCGACGCGGGCGGGTCGAAGATCGAGAGGCCGCGCGTCTCGTACCAGCCGAGGATGCGCTGCCACGCCTCCTCCGCGGTCTCCGCGAACGTGAAGAGGCCGCGGTCGGCGGGATCGATCATCCCCTCGTCGACGAGGAAGTCGAAGTCGATCGCGCGTCGCCAGAAGGCGGCGCCCACGAGGACGATCGGAAGCGCGGCGCGCTTGCGCGTCTGCACGAGGCACAGCGCCTCGAAGAGCTCGTCGAGCGTGCCGTAGCCGCCGGGCAGCACGACGAGTGCGCGCGCGCGCAGCATGAAGTGGAGCTTGCGCAGCCCGAAGTAGCGGAACTCGAAGCCGAGCCCGGGCGTGACGTACGGGTTCGGCGCCTGCTCGAGCGGCAGCGCGATGTTGAGCCCGACCGACGCGGCGCCGACGTCGTGCGCGCCGCGGTTCGCGGCCTCCATCCCGCCCGGGCCGCCGCCCGTCATCACCACGAGCCGGTTGTCGCCCGGCCCGCAGCCGCAGCCGCCCACGATGCGACCGAGCTCGCGTCCGACCTCGTAGTAGCGGCTGCGGTCGAGCGCGGCGCGCGCGCGCGCGACGCGCTGCGAGGCTTCCGCCGCCGCGCGACCGTCGGCCGCGCGCAGCGCGCCCTCCGCGGCGGCGAGCTCGGCGCGCGCGGCCGACGGCTCGACGAGCCGCGTGCTCCCGAAGACGACGATCGTGTGCTCGATCCCGAGGTCGGCGAACGCGAGCTCGGGCTTCAGGAACTCGAGCTGCAGCCGCACGGGGCGCAGCTCGGGGCGCGCGAGCAGCGCGAGGTCGCGGTCGGCGCGCGTGCTCGACGGCGCCTTCGCGGCGGCGTCGCCCTCGTCGCCTCGGCCCGGGTCGCGCTCGCGCCCGGGCGCGGGCGGGCCCGACGCGCACGCCCGCGTCGCGGCGCCCGCGCGCGGCGGCTGGCCCGGATCGCCGGAGTCGATGGCGCTCCCCCTGCGTCGGTCGCGCGCGTCGTGCGCGCGACACGGTGGGCGGACGGCGGGCGAGGGTAGGCGACGCCGCCGGGCGTGCCCACGGCGCGCGCCGCCCGGCGCCGACTAACGAGAGGGGCGCGATGCCTCGCCGCGGCGGCGCTCGCGCCGCGTCGCGTCGCCGCAGCCGCGTCCGCGATGCGCCTCGTCGCGCGCAGCCGCGCCTCGCGCTGCGGCATGCGCGTTGCACGGCGCTCGCGGTAGGGTCGCGACCGCGCGGTCCCGCCCGGAGCCCTCCGAGCCACACGGCGGAGGAGCGGGCGAGCGCAGAAGAGGAGGACGGGGCATGAGCACCTTGCGCGATCGACTCCAGGAGGACGTGGACAAGCTGCGCCAGCGGCGCGACGAGCTGCGCGTCCAGATCGACCTCGGCAAGAAGGACGCGGCCGACGCGTGGCGCGAGGTCGAGCACCGCTGGCACCACCTCGAGGCCAAGCTCGAGGTGCTCGCCGCCGAGGCGAAGGAGAGCGCGGGCGACGTGCGCGAGGCGGCCGCGCTGCTCGTCGACGAGATCCGCGAAGGGCTCGCAAAGGTCGCGCGGCACCTCTAGGGCGGGTGCACGCGTGGCGGGCGACGGGCGGGAGCGCGAGCGCGCCGCGATGGTGGAGCGCGTCGCGGAGCTGTTCGCCGAGACGGCGGCGCAGACGGGGCTCCCGGCGCTCGACCCTCGCGTGCGCGCCGCGCTCGAGAGCGTGCCCCGGCATCGCTTCGTTCCCGACACGTGGGCCGACGCGGCCTACGACGACGCGGCGCTCGCGATCGGCCGCGGACAGACGATCTCGCAGCCGTTCATCGTCGCGCTCTCCGTGCAGCTCGCCGAGGTCGGGCCGGACGCGACGGTGCTCGAGGTCGGCGCGGGCTCCGGCTACCAGGCGGCCGTGCTCGCGCGGCTCGCCCGGCGCGTCTACGCGATCGAGATCGTGCCCGAGCTCGCGGCGCGCGCGGCAGCCACGCTCGCGGCGCTCGGCGTCCAGAACGCGCAGGTGCGCGCGGGCGACGGCCACGCGGGCTGGCCCGCGCACGCGCCGTTCGACGCCATCGTGGTCGCGGCGGCAGCGCGCGAGCCGCCGCCGCCGCTCGTCGCGCAGCTCGCGCCGGGCGGGCGGATGGTCGTGCCGGTGGGGCCCCCCGGCGGACGCCAGGACCTGCTCCAGCTCCGCAGGGACGCGGCCGGCGCGGTCGCGACGGTCGCGCGGCTCGCGGTGTCGTTCGTGCCGTTCACGCGCGCCGCGCCGGGCGGCGGCGGCGACGCGTCGGGCCCGGGCGAGGGCTGAGCGGTGCGCGCGGCGCGCGGCCCGTCAGTCGCGCCGCCAGCGCACGCGCACGAGCTCGTCCTGCTCCGCCGACGTCGGCGAGTGCTCGAGCTTGCCGTCGTAGGCGTGTTCGAGCGCGCGCCCGAACGTCTGGGCGAGGTGGCCGTCGGTGGTCGTCACCGCGAAGCCGTCGTCGTCGTCCTCGATCGCGCCGATGCGCTTGAGCGGATGCTCGGCGCGCTCGCGCTCCTCGATGTTGCGCAGCAGCCCGAGCAGCTCGTCGCGGTGGCCCGCTGCGAACGCGCCGCCGACGTGGACGACGCCCGCCCAGTGCTTCGTCTCGATCCGCTCGCACGCCGGGCACCGGTGCTCGTAGGATCCGACCGGAGCCGCCTTCCACGTCCAGCGCCCGTCGCGATAGCTCGCGCGGCAGTGCGGGCACACGGCGAGGTCGGCGAGCTTGCCCGGACCCTCTTCGTGGATGCGCCGCGGAGGGCGCGGCGTGGAGGCGGCCGGATGCGTCTTCGAACGGTGGTCCCGGGACATGCGCGACTCCTCGACTCCGCAGCAGGCGGTGGAAGGGCGCAAGTGCAAGCGACGTGCCGCGGCCGGGTGTGCATCGCGACGCGCGGCGGCCTCGGGAACGCGCCGGCCGCACCGCGCGAAGCGATGCGCGCCGGGGCGGGGCGTCTCGCTCCGGCGCGATCCGCCCCGGTCGTCGGGGGACGCGCCGCGTGAAGTCGCTTCCCGACGGCGTGCGCGCCTACAAGCGGACTGCGGAGTTCGACGCGGCGAGCGTGCCGGCCGGGCTGCTCCGCGCGCACCGCACGAAGGCGGGCGTCTGGGGGCGCATCCGCGTGCTCGAGGGCGAGCTCGTCTACCGCATCCTCGAGCCTGCGCTCGAGGAGCACGTGCTCGCGCCCGGCCGCGACGGCGTCGTCGAGCCGCAGGTGCCGCACGAGGTCGAGCCGCGCGGCGCGGTGCGCTTCTTCGTCGAGTTCCTGGCCTGAGCGCGTCCGGGCGACGGGCTAGCGCGCGCCGCCGGGCGACGCGGACGACGCACCGTCGCGCGCGGCCGCTTCCTCCGCGTAGTGCGCGCGGCACTCCACCTCGCGACCGCGCACGACGCGGCGCCCGGCGAGCTCGCCGCGCGTCTCGTCGACGACCGTGCACTGGCCCTCGTCGCCGTCGCGCGCGTAGTAGACGACGACCCAGTCGCGCGTGCGGCCGAGCTGGTGCGCGCGCGCGGTGTTCGAGAAGAGGGCGGTCGCGTGCCAGCCGTCGCGGTCCGTGTGGAGGACGGGCAGCCAGGCCTCGCCGCGCGGGTTGAAGCGGCGCGGTGCGATCGTGCGCAGCGCGCCGCGCCGCGCGCGCTCGCGGTAGTCGGCGTCGACGGCGAGCAGCGTCGCGACGCCGGGTCGGCGCGGCGCGTGCGCGGCGGCGGGCCCGCCCGCACTGCGGTGGCTCTCGATCCATGCGCTGCGCCGCGCGCGGCGGCGCGCCGAGCGACCGAGCATCGAGCCGAGCTGCTCGCGCACGGCGCGCACGCGGCGCGGCCCGAACCCCGGCACGGAGGTGAGCCGCCCGTCGTGCGCGGCGACCTCGAGCTCCTCGAGCGTCTCGACGCCGAGGTCGTGCACGATGCGCGACGCGAGCTCGGGCCCGAGCCCGGGCACGGTGAGCAGCAGCTGCTCGGGCGACGACTCGCCCTCGAGCCGGTCGAGCAGCGCGAGCGAGCCGCGCTGCAGCAGCTCGGCCACGTGTGCCGCGATCGTGCGGCCGATGGTCGGGAGCGCGTCGAGCGCGGCCGTGCCGCCGCGTTCGTAGAGCGCGCCGAGCGGCTCGTCGTGTGCGCGGATCGTCGCGGCGGCGTTGCGGTACGCGCGCACGCGGTAGGCGTTCGCCTCCTGCGCCTCGAGCAGGTCGGCCACGCGCTCGAGCGCGTCGGCGATCTCGGCATTCGCGACGGGCTGCGCGGCCATCGCGGGCCTCCGGGCGGGCCGAGTGCGCCCGCGTCACTCGCGGCGGAGCGGCATCTCCGACGCGCCGTGGTGGCGCGGCTCGTGGCAGTAGGTGCAGGAGCCCGACACGCGGCCGGCCCAGAAGTAGTCGGGCGGCTCCTTCTGGACGGCGGCGAGCGCGCGCTCGATGTCGCCGATCAGGCGCGGCGCCTCGTGGTGCACGCGCGGGCGGTTCGACTCGCCTCCCTCGCCGAGCCGGCTCGCCAGCTCGTGCATGCGCTCGAGGATCGCGACCACGTCGTCGCGCGCCTCGGCCGGCGACGCAGTCTGCGCCCACATCACGCGGTCGAGCGAGTCGACCTCGCGCGCGAGCGCGCCCATCGTGGTCGTCAGCTCCTCGCGCGTGAGATAGTCGAAGTCGGGCGGATAGGTGAAGTCGCGCACCTGCGCGAGGTCGGCGCCCGTGCAGCTCGCGACGGCGAACGCGGCGACACCGGCGAGCGCGGAGGCGGCGAGGCGCCAGCGCGAGCGCGCGCGGGGCGAGTGTGCGCGGGACGGGAGGAGGGACGACGACATGGCGGAGATCTCCTCGGGGCGGATCGGGTCGACGAAGGCGTCGGCGTTCGGGTCGACAGCATGGCAGATGCGCCGCGCGCGCGCGCGGGCGAGGCGCGGCGCCGCGGTCGCGCTGCGGCGGCTCGCGTTCGCATGCGCGCTCGCGCTGCTCGCGACCGGCGCGTGCGTGTCGTCGCGCGCGCCCGTCGTGTCGGTGCGCGCGGCCGCGCCCGGGCTCGCGCCGCTCGCGCCGCCGCCCGACCGCGCCGTCGTCGTGTTCGTGCAGCCGACGAAGCGCACCTACGACTGGGCCGCGATCTACGAGGACGATCGCTTCGTCGCGGTCGTCCAGGATCGCAGCCACGCCGTGCACGAGACGGCGCCCGGCGCGCACCGCTACGCCGTCGTGAGCGAGGCCGCCGACTTCCTCGACGCCGAGCTCGCGGGCGGACGCGTCTACTTCGTGCGGGTCGAGCCGCGCATGGGGGGCGTGCGCATGCGCTACACGCTGATCCCGATCGCCGCCGGCCTCGAGCGCTGGGACGAGCTCCCCGGCTGGCTCGCCGCGACGCACGCCGCGACGCCGAACGCGCGCGCGCTCGAGTGGGTCGACGCGCACGCCGAGGGCGCGGCGCGCCTGCGGGAGCGCTACCTGGAGAAGTGGCTCGGCCGGGCCGACCGCCCGGCGCTCGCTCCGCGCGACGGCGTCGCCGCGTGGCCGCCGGGCGCCGACTAGCATCGGTCGCGTCCCCGCGCCGCGGCGCGCGTCTCCCGGGCGCGGCCCCGGCGCGCTCCTTGGCTAGTCGCGGTCCGGGGCTAGTCGCGGTCCGGGGCTAGTCGCGGAACAGGAAGCGCTCGACCATCTCGGCGGTGTTGCGCGCGGCGGCGTCGATCTCGGCGGGCGTCCCGTGCATGTACGCGTGCACGGCGTTCCACTGCACCGCGTTCACGACGATCAGCGCGGCGCCCTCGACGTCGAGCCCGTCGCGCAGCTGCGCGGGGCCGATCGCGCGCGCGAAGTCGACGACCGCGCAGCGCAGCCGCTCGCGCACGCGCTCGAACGGCGCGTGGAAGTCGGGGTCCTTGAAGTAGCGCTCCCACAGCACGCGCTGGATGCCGGGGCGCAGCGTCTGCATGTGGAAGAGCGTGTCGATCAGCTCGCGCGTGTGCTCGCGCACGTCGCCGCCCGCCCAGCGCTCGGGGTCGAGCCCGCGCAGCACGACGTCGGCGAGCTCCGTCGACCACAGGCCGAAGAGGGTCAGCAGGAGCTCGCGCTTGTCGGGGAAGTAGCCGTACAGCGTGCCGACGCCGATGCCCGCACGCGCCGCGATCATGGCCGTCGTCGTGTCGTCGTAGCCGTGGTGCTCGAAGCAGTCGACGGCGGCAGCGAGGATGCGCTCGCGCGTACGGCGGCTGCGCGCCTGCTGCGGGACGCGTCGGCGGGCGGGCCGCGCGGGGGCGTTCGAGGCTCGGGCCATGACCGGAATCTACCTGAAACCAAAGAGGATTCGCGACAAATGCGAATCCGACGTCGATTTTCATTGACGCTCCGTGGGCGCCCGCGTACGGTGCCGCCGTCGCCCACGCTCGGGCGCGCGACGCGCGCCCGCCCGCACCACGCGCCCGCACCCAGCACCCGCAGGAGGGGAGCTCGATGGCCACGGCTTCGGATGTGAACCGGCTCGGGAGCCTCGATCGCGAGATCGAGACGATCCTCACGTCCTTCGACACGAACTACGTCTGGAACTACGGGAGCATCCACGAGGGGCTCCACGACCTGTACGAGAAGGCGAAGCGCGACCAGTGGAACTCCACGACGCAGCTCGCGTGGGACACGCAGGTCGACCCCGAGGCGAACATCCTGCCGCAAGGCGTCAACCCGCTGCAGGGCTGGGGGCCGTTCGAGAAGCTCGACGACAAGGAGCGCCAGCGCTTCCACCACGCGCAGGTGGCGCTCCAGCTCTCGCAGTTCCTGCACGGCGAGCAGGGCGCGCTGATCGTCGCGTCGCAGCTCGTCGGCGGCGTGCCGTGGATCGACGCGAAGTACTACGCGGGCACGCAGACGATGGACGAGGCGCGCCACGTCGAGGTGTTCAGCCGCTACCTGCACGAGAAGCTCGAGTGGGAGTGGCCGATCAACCAGCACCTGAAGGCGCTGCTCGACGCGACGATCAAGGAGTCGCGCTGGGACTTCAAGTATCTCGGGATGCAGGTGCTGATCGAGGGGCTCGCGATGGGCGCCTTCGGCAACCTGTTCCTGGTCGCGCAGGAGCCGCTGCTCAAGGAGCTGCTCAAGTACGTGATGAAGGACGAGTCGCGCCACGTCGCGTTCGGCGTGCTCTCGCTGCGCGGCTACTACGACGAGATGTCCGCGAGCGAGCTCGCCGACCGCGAGGAGTTCATCATCTACGCGTGCCGGCTGATGCGCGATCGCCTGGTCGGCGACGACATCGCGCGGCTCTACGGGTGGAACCCGACCGACGTGCAGCAGCTCGTGCTCGCATCGCCGGTCGGCAGGCAGTTCCGCACGCTGATCTTCCAGCGCGTCGTGCCGAACCTGAAGAAGCTCGGGCTCCTCACGCCGAAGGTGCGCCGCGCCTTCACGGAGATGGAGATCATCCACTTCGAGGACTTCGACACGGACGCGGCGGACGCGGCGCTCGGCTTCGCGTAGGTGACCGCGCGGCGGGCCGCGGCCGGCGGTCGAGGCGCGCGCCGGGGGCCTGCCAAGGGGCGCGAGCTGGGGTAGAACCTGCCCCGGCCCGCGCCGCCCCCCGCGCGCTCGCCGCGCCGTCGCCGCGCGTGCTCCGGGGCCCGACGGGTATCGCCCGGAGGCACCCCGCCCATGTACATCGGCCTGAACGAGGAGCAGCAGGCGCTGCGCGCCGAGCTCCGCGCCTACTATGCGAAGCTGCTGACGCCCGAGATCCGCGAGGCGCTGCACGCCGAGGCCGGCTGCGGCCCCGTGCATCGCCAGGTCATCCGCCAGATGGGCGAGGACGGCTGGCTCGGCATCGGCTGGCCCGCGCAGTACGGCGGGCAGGGCCGCTCGCAGATCGAGCAGTTCATCTTCTTCGACGAGTCGATGCGCGTCGGCGCGCCCGTGCCGATGCTCACGATCAACACCGTCGGCCCGACGCTCTACCAGAACGCGAGCGAGGCGATGAAGGCCGAGCTCCTGCCGAAGATCACGGCGGGCGAGATCCTCTTCTGCATCGGCTACACCGAGCCCGGCGCCGGCACCGACCTCGCGTCGCTCAAGACGCGCGCCGACCGCGACGGCGACGAGTACGTCATCAACGGGCAGAAGATCTTCACGTCCGTCGCCGGCGACGCGGACTACATCTGGCTCGCGGCGCGCACCGACCAGGAGGCCGCGAAGCACGGCGGCATCTCGATGTTCGTCGTGCCGATGGACACGCCCGGCATCCGCATCGAGCCGATGCACCTGCTGTCGCACCACGACATCAACACGACCTTCTTCGACGACGTGCGCGTGCCCGCGAGCGCGCTCGTCGGCGGCGAGAACAAGGGCTGGAAGCTCATCACGAGCCAGCTCAACCACGAGCGCGTCACGCTCTGCTCGTCGGGCATGATCGAGGGCACGTTCGAGGCGGTGCTCGCGTGGGCGCGCGAGACGAAGCGCGCCGACGGCACGCGCGTGATCGACCAGGAGTGGGTGCGCACGAACCTGGCGCGCGTCTGGGCGGGCATCCAGTTCATGCGCCTCCAGAACTGGAAGGTCGCCTTCGACGCCACGCACGGCGAGCTCGCGCCGCAGGACGCCTCCGCGCTCAAGGTCTACGGCACCGAGTTCTACATGCAGGCGATCCGGCTCATGATGGAGGTCATCGGGCCGCGCGCGTATCTCGTGCGCGAGTCGGCCGAGGCCGTCCTGATGGGCCAGCTCGACAACGTCTACCGCTCGCTCCTCATCCTGACGTTCGGCGGTGGCACCAACGAAGTGCAGCGCGACCTGATCGGGCTGTTCGGGCTGCGCCTGCCGCGCATCCCGCGGATGTAGTCCGGCCGCGGCCGGCACGGAGACGACGATGGACTTCGGTTACAGCGACGAGCAGCAGGCGATCGTCGAGCTCGCGAGCCAGGTGCTCGCCGAGCACTCGAGCCACGAGCGGCAGCGCGCCGTCGAGACGAGCGGCGGGCCGCGCTTCGACGCCGAGCTGTGGAAGCAGCTCGCGGAGACGGGCCTGCTCGGCACGGCCGTGCCCGAGGCGCAGGGGGGCGCGGGCCTCGGCTTCCTCGAGGTCGCGGCGATCTGCGAGAAGGTCGGCCGGCACACCGCCGCGGTGCCCTTCCTCGAGACGGTCGTCGGCGGCGTGCTGCCGATCGCCGAGTTCGGGAGCGAGAAGCAGCGCGAGGAATGGCTGCCGCGCGTCGCGGAGGGCCGCGCGATCCTGACCGCGGCGCTGCAGGAGGACCAGGCGGACCCGGCGAAGCCCGCGACGAGCGCGCGCCGCGACGGCGCGGGCTGGGTGCTCTCGGGTGCGAAGCTTCCCGTCGCGTTCGCCGAGCTCGCCGATCTCGTGCTCGTGCCCGCCACGCTCGACGGCGGCGACGTCGCCGTGTTCCTCGTCGACCCGAAGGCGAAGGGCGTGTCGCTCGTGCCGCTCGCGACCATGACGGGCCAGCCCGCGTCGCTCCTGCGCCTCGACGGCGTGCGCGTCGGCGAGGACGCGGTGCTCGGCGGCGTCGGCGCGGGGCGCCTCGTGCTCGACGGCATGCGGCTGCGCGCGACGGCCGCGCAGTGCGCGGCGGGTGCGGGCCTGTGCGAGGCCGCGCTCGAGATGACGGCCGCCTACATCAAGGAGCGCAAGCAGTTCGGACAGCCGATCGCGATGTTCCAGGCCGTCGGCCACCGCGCGGCCGAC
Source organism: Myxococcota bacterium (assembly GCA_041389495.1). NCBI lineage: Bacteria > Pseudomonadati > Myxococcota > Myxococcota bacterium. The sequence continues at coordinate 962,142 of JAWKRT010000002.1, forward strand.
GCGTTCATCGACGTGCAGGCCGTGCGGCTCACCGCGCAGCAGGCGTGCTGGCGCATCGCGGCGGGGCTGCCCGCCGAGAGCGAGGTCGCGCTCGCGAAGTACTGGCTCGCCGAGGCCGGCGCGCGCGTCGTCGCGGCCGCGCAGCACCTGCACGGCGGCATGGGCGTCGACCGCGACTACCCCGTCCACCGCTTCTACCTGTTCGCGAAGCAGCTCGAGCTCGATCTCGGCGGCGCGACGCGGCAGCTGCTGCGCATCGGCGACCACCTCGCCGAGATGCCGCTCGGCGAGGTGGGGGCGCGCTTCCAGCCGTGATCACCGAGCTCGACGACTACGCCGTCCACCAGACGACCGACCCGGTCGCGCACCCCGCGACCGGCGATCGCAACTTCTACGACCGCTACTGGTTCAACGGCATCGACGCGGGCGGCGCGTTCACGTTCGAGGTGGGCTTCGGCCTCTACCCGAACCGCTTCGTGCAGGACGGCCACGTGAGCGTGCTGTGCGACGGCGTGCAGACGAGCTTCCACGGCTCGCGGCGCGCGCCCGCCGAGCGGCGCGACGGCTCGGTCGGGCCGCTGCGCGTCGCGGTCGAGCGGCCGCTGCGCGAGGTGCGCGTCGTGCTCGCGGCGAACGAGTCGGGCGTCGAGTGCGACCTGCTCTTCCGCGCGACGACGACGCCGACCGAGGAGCCCAAGAACGTGATGCGCGACGGCACGCGGCTCCTGATGGAGACGTCGCGCTTCACGCAGTTCGGGACGTGGGAAGGCTTCGTGCGCGTCGACGGCACGCGCATCGACGTGCGCGCGGAGACGACGTACGGCACGCGCGACCGCTCGTGGGGCGTGCGTCCGGTGGGCGAGCCCGAGGGCGGCGCGCCCGGCAAGCTCGCGACGCCGGGCGTGCACTGGGTGTGGGCGCCGCTCCAGTTCGACGACGTGTGCACGCAGTACGGCACGTTCCAGGACCCGGACGGCCGGCCGACGCAGCTCTCGGCCTGCATCGTCCCGCGCCACGCGACGCCCGACGCCGTGCCCGCGCGCGAGGACGCGCACCGCGAGATGCGGCGCATGTCGCACGCGACGCGCTTCGCGGCGGGAACGCGCTGGCCCGAGTCGGCGACGCTCTCGTTCGAGACGCGCGAGGGCGAGGCCGTCGAGATCGCGCTCGAGCCCATCCCGGGCATCCCGCGCTTCCACATGCACGGCATCGGCTACCGCCATCCCGAGTGGGGGCACGGCCTGTGGAAGGGCGACCTCGCCGTCGCGGGCGAGCGCTGGAAGCTCGCCGACGTCGACCCGCGCGACCCCGTCGCCATCCACGCGCACACGCCCGTGCGCGCGCGCATGACGGGGCTCGGCCGCGAGCGCACGGGCATCGGCACGCTCGAGACGATTCCCTTCGGTCCGCACGCGCCGTCCGGGCTCACCGGCATCCTCGACGGCGCGCCCGCGCGCGACTGACCCGACCCACCGAGGAGGCCCCGCCATGACGATCGAAGACCCGCGCCCCGCGATCCACGTCGGCCGCGACGACCTGCCGTTCGTCGGCATGCCCGACAAGGCGCAGCTCAAGGTGCTGCAGGTGAAGCGCGGCGAAGGCCTCTGGATCATCGAGAACATCTTCCCGGCCGGCTACGAGGTGCAGACGCACCGCCACAGCGGCCCCGTCTGGGGCTACACGGTGAGCGGCGCGTGGAAGTACAAGGAGTACGACTACGTCAACCGCGCCGGCTCCTTCCTCTACGAGCCGGCGGGCTCCGTCCACACGCTGCAGTCGATCGAGGACGACACGCGCGTGTGGTTCCACATGTACGGCGTCAACATGAACCTCGACGCGAACGGCAACGTGGAGTCCGTCGTGAGCGGCGACACGGCACTCGCCTACTACCTGTATGCATGCAAAGAGCTGGGATACGGGGAGCCCAACGTCCTCGTCGAGTAGGTCACGGGCACGCGCGGCGGGCGGGCGTGTTTCGCGAATGGCTCGCCCGCGCGTCGGGGCTGGGTGCTCGCCAGGGGACGCTTCTAGCGCGGGCTCCGCTTTATTTCGCGAAACCCGCCCGCCCGCCGCGCTTGCGGTCGATTCGCAGACGTTCGGCTCGCGTGGGCCTGGGACTGGGTGGCAGGGTGCCGCTGCGAGCTTCGCGGCCAGGCCTGCTCGAGATTGGGTGGCTCGATGGGTCGTCTGCGAGGGGGGGGTAGCCGTGGCGGGGGTCGTGTCGGGTTCGGCGGCGAACTTGGAGACGCGGCGGGTGTTTCTCGACGGGAGTGCGCGAAGCCATGCGCTCTTGCGGTCGGTCGCGGTCGGGCTGGGGGTGTATCAGCCGGGGTGGCGGTGGTCGCGACACGCGCAGCCCCAGACGGGCAAGCCCTCCGAGAACCACGTCGGGTACGTGCTCTCCGGCGCCATGATGATCCAGGACGCGCGGGGACGAGAGATCCGCGTCGAGACGGGTTTCGCATTCGAGATCGAAGCCGGCGGAGATGCCTGGGTCGTCGGCTCCGAGCCCTGCACCGCGCTCGATTTCATCCCGATCGTCCGCAATGCGTAGGAAACACGACATCGCGAGACGCCGACCCGACGAACGCTCGCTAGTCGACCGACCGCCTCGTACCGACTCCGAGTGCAGTTCCCCGTCCGCCGACTAGCAAGCCATCGATCGGCAACCCGTTTCGATCGGGCCTTGCCACGCTGCAAGCGCCACCTCGATCGAACACGCACCCCGAGTCGCTCGCCGGCGGCGGGTGGGGGTTGCGAAATCAAGCGCAGCCCGCGCTCGAAGAGCCCCTTGGCGAGCACGCCGCCACGACGCGCGGGCGAGCCATTCGCAACCCCACCCGCCGCCCGCGAGCGCGCAGGCCTCTAGAGCTTGCCTTCGGCCATCAGGTCGCACGGGTCCTGGAGGTCGAGTGCGCCCGCATAGCCTCCCGCCGACGCGATCGCGTCGTGCACGGCGTAGCCGAGTACTTCCTGCGCGAGGCGGGGCAGGGTGCGCGCGACGTCGGGCGGGCAGGCGAGGTAGTTGTTCTCCTCGGTGCGCAGCCAGCCGCAGACGAAGCTCGTGTGCAGGCCGCGGCGCCAGCGATCGCTCGTCGTGTTGGCGCCGCCGGCGTGGATCGTGGAGCCCAGGTAGATGGCGGCCGAGCCGGCGGGCATCTCGGCGACTGCGAGCTCGCTCGGCTCGGCACTGCGTTCGCGCGGCCAGCGGTGGCTGCCCGGGACGATCCGGGTGGCGCCGAGCTCCGCGCGGAAGTCGTCGAGCGCGATCATCGTCGCGAGCTGCAGCTCGCCGTGCGGGCGCGGCACGTGCACCCACACGTCCTCGTCGCGGTGCAGCAGCTGCGGTTCGCTGCCGGGGCCGCGGTCGATCAGGTGGCCGAGGTTCAGCTGGTAGCGCGCGCAGCTCGGCAGGAGGATCGCGTCGCACAGCGCGAGCAGCGTCGGGTGCACCATCACCTCGCACGCGAACGTGCGCGACCGGCCCGGCAGGCCCGAGACGTGGCGCGTGCGCTTGCCGAAGAAGAAGCCGATCGCGGGGTTCAGGTGCTCCATCGACGGGTTCGCGGCCTCGCGCGCCGCGGCGACCTCGTCGTTGATGCGCGCGACGACGTCGCTCGCGAGCAGCCGCTCGACGATCACCGCGCCGTCGCGCTCGAGGATCGCGAGCATCTCGTCGATCGGAGCGTCGGCCGCGACGCGCTCGATCCGGGCCTGCGACATCGAAACGTCCTCCGTCAGCCGATCACGCCGTCGGACCGCAGCGCGTCGAGGTCGGCGTCGGAGAGGCCGAGGTCGGCGCGGAGGAGGTCGCGCGTGTCGCGGCCGATGGTCGGCCAGCGCTCCGGCTCGCGCGGCGTGCTGCGCGAGAGCTTCACGGGGTTGCCGACGATGTGGACCGCGCCCTTCCCGTCGGGCCGCGGGATGCGCAGGATCATGTCGCGCAGCGCGACGTGCGCGTCGCGCTCGAGGTCGTCGGCCTCGTAGCTCGGGCCCGCGACGACGCCCGCGTCGGCGAGCGCCTGCGACGCGGCGAGCTTCGTCTTGTCGGCGGCCCAGGCCTCGATCGCCTCGCGGATCGCGCCGTCGGTGTGGTCGCGCCAGCCTTCGCGCGTCGCGAAGCGCGGGTCGTCGAGCCACTCCGGCTTGCCGATCGCGTGCGCGAGCCGCTCGAACTGGTGCTCGCGGCCGACCTGCATCACGAACAGGCCGTCCTTCGCGTGGAAGCACGACAGGATGCCGGGCCAGCTCCTGATCGAGTTGTCCATCACGCCGACGGTCGGGTTGAACGGCACCATGTCCATCATCGCCATCACGGCGTCGAGCATCGCGATGTCGACCTTCTGGCCGACGCCCGTGCGGTCGCGCCCGCGCAGCGCGGCGATCGCGCCGATCGTCGCGAAGAGCGCGCTCGTGATGTCGCCGAGCGCGCCGGCGACGCCGATGTTGGGCAGCCGCCCGGGCTCGGGGCGGAACGAGTAGAAGCCGCCCATCGCCTCGGGGATCGCCGCGTAGGCGGGCCAGCTTCGATAGGGCGAGTCGTGCAGGCTCCCGAAGCCCGAGACCGCGACGTAGACGAGCCCGGGGTGGAGCTTCGCCAGCTCGTCGTAGCCGAGCCCGAACTTCTCCATCGTGCCCGGCTTGAAGTTCTCGGCGACGACGTCGTAGTGCGGGACGAGACGCTTCAGCAGCGCGGCGCCCTTCGGGTTCTTGAGGTCGAGCCCGAGGCTCCGCTTGCACAGGTTGTTGCGCAGGAAGGTCGCGCCCGCCGGCCGGCCGTCGGCGTCCGGGATGCTCGGCGCGGCGGTGCGGCCCGACTCGCCGTGCTCGGGGTGCTCGACCTTCACGACCTCGGCGCCGAGGTGCGCCATCAGCTGCGTCGCGAACGGCACGGCCTGCATCTGCTCGACGGCGAGGATGCGCACGCCTTCGAGGGGGAGGGGATGTCGGGGCTCGCTCATCGTCGTTCCTTCGGGTTCGGGGAATCGGGGTGCGCCGCGCCGTTCGCGCGCTCGCGCTTTCCGAGGAAGGCGCGCGCCGGGTCGAAGACGCGCAGGAGCGCGAGCTCCTCGTCCGTCGCGGGCGCGAGCCGCTCGAGCGCGTCGGCCACCTCGAGCGCGAAGCCGCAGCGCGCGCGGATCTTCTCGACGGCCTCCTCGCGCGTCGCCCCCGCGCGCTCGAAGACGGCGGTCAGCACGAGCGCGCCGTCCGGCGCGCGCTTCTCGAACACGCCCATCGTCGAGACGACGGTCGCGACGCGCGCGCCCGGACTCGTCACGAAGTCGACGCGCTCGCGGAAGGTTCCCTTGCGCTGCACGGCGACGATCAGCAGCTCGCTCGACGCGTTCGCGAGGTCGTTCGCGCCGCCCGAGCCGACGATGAAGCTCCCGTCCGCGTTCCAGCTCGAGTTGACGTTGCCGAGGCGGTCGATCTGCCCGGCACCGAGCGTCGTGAGGCAGCGGTTCGTCGCGCCGCACGCGTGCAGGCCGAGCGTCTCGACGACGTCGGAGAGCAGCGTCGTCGTCGGCATGTTGCGGTAGTTCACGAGGAAGGGGTCGGCCGGGCGCGGGTCGTGGCCGTACATGCCCGTCTCGGCGGCGAGCGCGAAGTCGAGGCCCTCGCCCTCGCCGAGGTGCGAGGCGAGCCACGCGGCGAGCGCGGCCTGGCCGACGCCCGAGAGCACGAGGTCGAAGCCGCCGTCGCGCACGCGCGCGCGCACGCGGCGCGCCGCCTGCACGACCATCTCCTCGACGTCGGTCGCGGGGCCGGCCCCGTCGAGCGCGTCGCCCCAGTGCTCGAGCTCGGCGCGCCAGGTCTCGGGCCCGGCCAGGTACTCGAGCGCCTCGAGCCGGTCGCGCCCGAGCTTCGCGAGATAGCCGGCGGGGTCGCGCGCCGAGTAGACCCAGCGCTCGAGCCACTCCTGATAGGCGTCGTCGGACTCCTGCGCCGCGCGGTGCTCCGTCATGAACGGGTAGTCGTTCGCGTAGGCGCGCAGCTCCGGGATCCCCGTCGCGTAGTTCCCGTACGGGTGCGAGCCGTACGGCGCTTCGCACACGGCCACGACCTTCTCGGCCGGAATGCGCACGAGGTGCGAGTGGCGGCGCACGAAGTCGGTGTCGACGACCTCGTGCACGGTGAGCACGACGCCTTCGCGCGCGGCGAGCGCGCCGTAGACGTTCTCCTGGTGCGGCGGGAAGCAGACGGCGTTGCCGGCGGGGTCGGCCGCCCAGGCGTGCACGAACGCGACGTCGGGCGCGTACGCGCGCACGACGCCCTGCGCCGCGCCGCCTTCCGAGAACGGGTCGGCGACCTCCGCATAGCAACCTGCTTCGGCGAGCTCGCGCGCCATGTCGCTGCCCGCGAGCGAGCGCGTCGGCAGGAAGGGCACGCCCATCGCGCCGGCCAGCAGGCGCTGCGAGATCGTCAGCATCGTCCAGTTCTCGAGCTCGAGCGCGCCCGACGCGAGCGCGCGCGCGACGACGGGGCTCGGGCCGGGCGTCGGGTAGCCCTCGCCCGCGAACGACACGATCGCGCGGCGCAGGAGCCCGGCGCCGACGAGCTGGAGATAGTTGCCCGAGAGCGACGACGAGATGAACTCGAAGCCCGGCTCCGCGCCGCGGAACACGCGCATCAGCTCGTGCAGCGCCGCGACGGGGCGCGCCTGCAGGCTCACGGGGTTGATGCGCATTCCCGGGCGCACGAAGCGCTCGATGGCCTCGCGCAGCGAGCAGCGCTTGTCGGCGACGGGATCGCGCACGCGATCGAGCTTCGCCCCGACGACCCCGCGCCACCCGCTCATCGCGCCTCCGCGCCGTCGGCGCGCAACCCCTGTCGCGTCGACGGCGCGGAGGATCCTAGCCCGCCTCGAGGAGCGCGCGCGGACGGCGCGCCGTGGCCTACGCGGGCGCGGCGGTCCACTCGCCGCGCTGTGCGACGGCGAGCCGCTCCGCTTCCGCGCGCGCGCGCCGCACGCGCATCTTCGCGGCCGACTCGCTGATGCCGAGCTCGTCGGCGATCTCGCGGTACGGCGCGTCGTCGGCCGTGCGCAGCACGAACGCGCGCCGGTTCACGTCGGAGAGCCGCCCGCACAGGAAGAGCGCGTCGCGCCGCACGTCGGGGCGCACGTCGATCGGCTTGCGCGCCCGCCAGTCGCTCGCGACGGCGGCGACGCGGCGATCGTGGCGGCGCCGCGCGCGCAGGTGCATGCGGCACGAGTTGGTGACGATGCGCTCGAGCCAGTGCGCGAAGGGCTGCACGGGCCGGTAGCGCGGCAGCGCACGAAACACCGACAGGAACACCTCCTGCGCGACGTCCTCGGCGTCGGCGCGCGAGCCGACGATCGCAGCGGCGCGCCGCTCGACGCGCGCGCGGTGGCGCGCGACGAGGACGTCGAACGCCTCGCACGGCGCGGGCAGCTCGCGCTGCGCGATCGCGACGAGCGCCTCGTCGCTCTCGTCCGCGAGGGTCGTGTACACCGCGACGGCCATCCCCTTCCTCCTGTCCGCTGCTGCATCCCGGCTCGCGCTCGCGCCGCGCGCGTGCGCGCGCGGACGGCTGCGTTCCGGGTGGCGGAGGGTGGGTGACTGCGTCGGCGCTGCGGGTTCCGGGTTTCCTCCGACTCCTCCGACTCCGCCGCGAAATCGCGCGCGGCCCGCCGCCGGAGGCGCGGCGCTCAGTCGGGGCAGGGCGCGCCGCCGCGCGCGAGCAGCTCGCACAGCGAGCGGAGCCGCGGCGCCGCGGCGGGCGCACCGGCGGCGCGCTCCTCGACGAGCGCGCGCGCGGCCGCGGGCTCGATGCCCGCGCCGACGAGCACGGCGACTGCGCCGCTCACGTGCGCGGCCGCGAGGCTCGTTCCGTCGCCGAACGCGTAGCCGTCGGGCGGCCGCGTCGACAGCACCTCGACGCCCGGCGCGACGACGTCGACCGAGAGGCCGCGGTTCGAGCGCGCGTCGCGTTCGCCGCGCGCGTCGACTGCGCCGACGCCGAGGACGGACGGATAGGCGGCGGGGTAGCGCGGCGCGTCCGCGCCCTCGTTGCCCGCGGCGGCGACGACGACCGCGCCGAGCCGCTCGGCGCGCGCGACGGCGCGCTCGAGCAGCGGGTTCGAGGGCCCGACGAGCGAGAGGTTGAGGACGTTCGCGCCGGCTTCCCACGCGGCGTCGATGCCGCGCAGCACGTCGTAGAGCGCGCACGCGTCGGGGCCGCCGTCGCCGCTCGGCGCGCACACCGGGATCGCCACGACCCGCGCTTCCGGAGCGACGCCCGCGATGCCGACGCCGTTGCCGCGCTCGGCGCCGACCACGCCCGCCATCAGCGTCCCGTGCACGGCCGCGACGCGGCCGACCTCGTCGCTCGCTCGCTCGCCGTCGCCGGCCGGCGCGACGACGATGCGGCCGAGATCGCGGTGCGCGACCTCGGGAAGCGAGTCGAGCAGCGCGACGGTCGCGCCCGCGCCCGCGCTGCGGGCCCAGGCGCGCTCGGCTTCGAGCTGCGTGAGCGCGTACTGGTGCGGGCGGTACGGATCGCCCGCGGCGTCGGGCTCGAACGCGCGCACCTCGGCGGCGGCCGCTCGATAGGTCGAGTGCGCCGTCAGCGCAGCGCCCGGCGGCAGCGCGGCGACGAGCGCCTCGGGCGCGGCGTCGGCCGGGCCGCGCACGCGCGCGACGGTCGCACACAGCACGGGGCTCCAGAACGAGCTCGCGATCTCGGCACCGGGCGCGAGCGCGAAGCCGGGCGCGAGCGCGCCGTCGTCGGCCTTCGGGATCGCGACGAGCGCCTCGCCCGGGATCGCGGTGGCGTCGCCGGCCGGCGCGCGCGGTGCGGCCAGGCGGGTCACGCCCGCGACGTCGGGCGCGGACGCGCTCGGCGCGAGGCCGGGCTCGGCACACGCCGCGCGCGCGTCGCCGGACGCATCGCTCGCGGCCGGCGCGAACGGGCCGCACGTGCCCGGGTCGCCCGCCTGCGCGCGCGCGTCGGCGGCCGCGAGGCCCGCACCGACGGCGACCGCGATGGCGATGGCGACGGCGAGCGCGGGCCCGACGCGGCGCGAGCGGCTATGGAGCGACCGGCTCAGCAAGGCTCGCGACTCCCGTCTCGACTCCGTCCGGGCGCGCGCCTCCCCGCAGCCGCTCCGCCGCGGTCGCCGCATCGGCGCCCGGCTGCAGTCTGACACGATAGACGCCGAGCCGCGTCGGCCCGGCGACGACGTCGGCGCCGATCGCGCGCAACGCGTCGCCGATGCGCTCCGCGGTCGCGGCGCGTGCGAAGACCACGTCGAGCTCGCGCGCCTGCGTCGCCGCGCCGGGGGCGCCCGCGGAGACGGGGCGCGCCTGTGCCGTCTCGTACACGGGTGCGTCGGCGATCGCGCTGCGCCGGCCGGCCGCGAAGCCCGCGCCGACGCCCGCCGCGACCGCGGCGAGCGAGGCCGCGATCGCGAGCCGTCGCCACGCGGCGCCGCGGTCGGCGCGCCGGCGGTGCGCGGCGATGCGCTCGTGCGCGGCGGCGCGCGCGGCCTCGCGCGCGCCGCTCGCCTCGATGCGCGCGCGCACGCGCGCGTAGGCGGCGTCCGCATCGGGCGCCGGCCGCGCGGCCTCGTCGTCGCCGCCGAGCATCCAGTCGATCTCGCGGCGACAGTCGGCGCACGCGGCCGCGTGCGCCTCGATGCGCGCGCGCTCGTCGTCGCCGAGTGCCTCGTCGTCGTACCAGGGCAGCATGCGCAGCACGTCGTCCGGGCAGTGCGCGCGTCCGGTGGCGTCGTTCGTCATCAGCCGGCCTTTCGGTCGAGCCCGCCGCGCAGGTGGTCGCGCGCGCGGGCGATGCGGGATTTCACGGTGCCCTGCGAGATGCCGAGCCGCTCGGCGATCGCGTCGTACGGGAGCTCGTCGAAGAACGCGAGCTCGAGCACCTCGCGCTGTCCGCGCGGGAGCTCGTCGAGCAGCGCGCGCGTGCGGCGCAGCTCGTGGCGCATCGCGAGCACCTCCTCGAGCTCGGCGTCGTCGGGCATCGCGTGCAGGTGCTCGATGCGCGTGGGCACGACGGCGCTGCGCTTCGAGCGCTTGCGGTTGCGGTCGGCGGCCATGCACTTGAACTGTGCGATCCCGAACAGCCACGACGAGGCGCGGCTGCGCCCCTCGAAGCGTCCGGCGCTGCGCCACACCTCGAAGAAGACGTCGGCGGCGACCTCCTCGGCGAGCGACGGGTCGCCGAGGCGGCGCGCGACGAAGGACAGGACGCGCGCGTACCAGGCGTCGAAGAGCGCGCGGTGCGCGGCCTCGTCGCCCGCGGCGATGCGGGCGATCCAGGCGCGGTCGCGGCGGTCGGCGTCGTCGCGTCGGGTGGGGCTCATCCGGAGCGGTGCGTTCCTGCGGCGCGCGGGGGGGTTCCCGTCGCCGAGCCTCTCACGCGTCGTCGCCGGGGGCGGCGGGGCCGCCGGGGGGCCGCCCGGGCCGGGCGGGTTCACGGGCGCGTCGCCCGGCGGCGCCGGGGAGCTCGTTCTGGCCCCCGCAGCCGCCCGCGCCGTCGCAGGCGTCGCGGCCGTCGAACGGCGCCGGCGCGGGCCCGCCGCCGCCGGGCGGCGGCGCGTCGGCGGCGACGTCCTGCGGGCTGAAGAGGCGCGCGACCGAGCCGTGCGCGCCCGCCTCGTCCGCACACGGGCCCGCCGGCGCGAGGCCGTCGCCCGCCGCGGCGAGCGGCGCGAGCAGGAGCGCGACGAGCGCGGACGCCGCGCACACGGCGCGCGCGCTCGCGCGCGGAAGGGCTCGCGTCGACATGCTGCCTCCTGTCCTGCCGTCCGGCCTGCCGTCCGGCCTTCCGTCCGGCCGTCGTCCCGGTGTTCGTCCCGGTCGTCGTCGCGCTCGCTCCGCGCTTCGGTCTCGCGGCCCGCGCGCGGCGCTCAGTCGAGCCCGCCTCGCCACGTCAGGAACAGGCCGACGACGTGCCGGCGGTAGTCGAACACGTCCGCGTTCGAAAAGCGCCGTTCGAAGCGCCAGCGGCCGGAGATCGACACGCCGCGGCCGAGTGCGCGCTCCACGCGGGCGCTCAGCTCGAGCTGGTCGTCGCGCCGGTCGCCGCCCGGGAAGCCGAACGCGGCCGGCGTCGCGGTCGACTGCGGCACGTTCGCGAACGTGCTCGGATGCGCGTAGCGCCGCGCCTCGTAGGTGGCCGCGGCGCGCCACTTCGTGTCGAACGGGCCGTCGGCGCGGAGCGCGACGCCCGTGTCGCCGCCCGCGAAATCGTACTCGTCGCCCTCGGCCTGGTAGAAGTCGAAGGCCGCGTGGACGCGCAGCTCGGTGAGCGGCCCGCCGACCGGCAGCAGGTGCGCGACGCCCGCGCGCACGCCGACGCCGTCGCGGTTGCGCGCCTCGGACTCGTCGGTGCGCGGGCGCCCGCACGGCGTCGGCCCGCCGACCGTGCACGCCGGCAGGTCGGGCGCGCGCACGAGGTAGTCGCGCACGTCGAGCTCGCCGAAGAGCTCGCTCGCGCCGAGCGCGGCCCATCCATGGCGGAGCGCGATCGACGAGTCGTACGTCCACGCGAAGGGGTCGCCGCCCACCCAGGCGTAGCCGGTGTCGAGCTGGACGCGCACGTCCGTGCGCTCGCCGAGGCGGTGCGCGCCGTACAGGCTCCCGTAGGAGTAGTGGACGTCGTAGTCGTCGAGGTCGCCGTGCTCGCTGCCCGCGTAGCCGAGCGCGACGCCCGCATGGCCTCGCTCGAAGCTCCTCTCGACGCCGCCGCGCGCGCCCCAGGCGGCGCGCACGTCGCGCTCGTCGCTGATCTCGGCGGCGGTCACCTCGCGGCCGAGCCGCACGACGTTGGTGTCGCCCTCGACGCCGATCTCGACCTCCGCCCACGGGCGCCAGCGCGCGTGCGCGCCCGTCCCGCGCACGCGTTCGAGCGCGCGCGCGGCGGAGTCGGCCCACGGCGTCCCGGGCCAGTCGTGCGCGATGCGCGCGAGCGCCTCGTCGGCGCGCGCGCGGTCGCCCGCGCCCTCCCACGCGAGGCCGGCGAAGTAGGAGGCGACGGGCTCGACGCGCGCCGGGTCGAGCCGGCGCGAGCGCTCGAGGCGCGCGGCCGCAGCGGCCGCCTCGCCGCGCTCGAGCAGCAGGAGGCCCCTGTAGAGATGGAGCTCGGGGTCGTCGGCGAGCGCGGGCTCGGCGCGCGCGAGGCGCGCCTCGGCCTCGTCGAGCCGGCGCGCGTGGTACATCGCCGCCGCCGCCTCGAGGAAGCGCGCGGCCGACGGGTCGAGGCGGGCGGCCTCGTCGAGCGCGGCCGGCGCCGCATCGGTGCGGCCGAGCGCGAGGTAGCAGCGGCCGAGGCGCGCGTGCGTCTCGGCGTCGGCGGGCCGCGCGGCCGCGTTCGCCTGCAGCCGCTCGAGGCCGGCGTCGCAGCCGGGGCTCGGGGGCTGTGCGGAGGCGGCCGGCGCGCCGAGCGCGAGCAGCGCGACGGCCGTGTGGGCGAGCGCGAGCGCGGCTGCGCGGGAAGCGCGGCGGCGCGCGGACGGCGCGGGCCGGCCGCCGGGCGCGTCGGCGCGCGGGCGGAAGAGCGGCGGCGAGGTCGTGGAGAGCGGCAAGCGGGGGCCCGATCGTCGGCGCGGGGCGAGCACCGTCGCTCGCGGACGCGCGAGCCTTCCACGGGCCGCGCGGTGGGTCAAACCCGGATTGGTGTCGCGCCGCGCGGCCCCGTGCCGCGCCTGCCCCACCCGCCGCGCCGTGCGCAGTGTGCGCCGCGCCTGCCGGCGGAGGCCGCGCCGTGCGTACGTCCCGGCCGTCGCGGCGCGCACGCGCGGGCGAAGCGGCTAGGATCCGCGCCGGCCCCCCGCCCCGTCCCGTCTGCAGCCGATCGATCGCGTCGGAGGCCTCGGGCGCCGGGCGCGAGAGCGCGTTCGCCGCTCACTCGGCCGGCCCGACGCCGGCCGCGCGCGTGCGCGCCGTCGCGGCGGCGGGGGCGGACCCGACAGTGTCGACCAGGACGGAGAACATGAGCGAAGCCACGACCGGACTCCTCTCGTACGGCGCCTACGTCCCCGTGACGCGCCTTCCGCTCGCGCTGATCCAGGGGCGCAAGCCGAAGGACGGCGGCCCCGAGAAGGCGGTCGCCTACTACGACGAGGACGCCGTCACGATGGCGGTCGCGGCCGCGCTCGACTGCCTCGCGGGCAGCGATCGCAGCGCGGTCGACGCCGTGTACTTCGCGTCGACGAGCTACGAGCTGCGCGAGAAGCAGGGCGCGGCGCTGATCGCGAAGGCGCTCGACCTGCGGCGCGACGTGCTCACCTCGGACCACGCGGGCTCGCTGCGCGCGGGCACCGCCGCGCTCGAGGCCGCGCTGTGCGCGGTCGGCGCGGGCGCCGCGAAGCGCGCGCTCGTCGTCGTCGCCGACTGCAGGATGGGCGCGCCGAAGGGCGCGCTCGAGGCGAAGGTCGGCGACGGCGCCGCGGCATTCCTCGTCGGCGGCGCGGCGAGCGGCGCGTCGCCGATCGCGACGTGGACGGCGAGCGCGGCGGTCGCCGACGAGCTGCAGGACAGCTGGCGCATCGACGGCGAGCGCTTCACGCACAGCTGGGAGGACCGCTTCGTCGCGACCGAGGGCGTCGTGCCGTGCCTCGCGGACGCGCTGCGCGCGCTCTTCGCGAAGGCGGGCGTCGCGGGCGGCGACCTCGCGAAGGCCGCGGTCTACGCGCACGACGCGCGCACGCTCGGCACCGTCGCGAAGGAGGCCGGCATCCCGGCCGACCGCCTGCAGGACCCGCTGTCGGCCCGGCTCGGCAACACGGGCTGCGCGTTCGCGCCGATGCTGCTCGTCGCGGCGCTCGAGGGTGCGAAGGCCGGCCAGCGGATCGCGTGCGCGAGCTACGGCGACGGCGCGCACGCGCTGCTCTTCGAGACGACCGACGCGATCGCGAAGCTCGAGCCGCGCCGCGGCGTCGCGGGGCACCTCGGCAAGCGCATCCCGCTCGGCTCGTACGACGCCTACCTGCGCAGCCGCAAGCTCGATCCGAAGGAGTGGGAGAGCGGCGCCGACCTCGGGCTCTCCGCGACGATCCGCTTCCGCGAACGCGACGCCGACATCGCGCTCGTCGGCGGCCGCTGCACGGAGTGCGGACAGATCCACCTGCCGCGGCCGCGCGTCTGCATCAAGTGCCACGCGAAGGATCGCTTCGAGCCCGCGCGCCTCTCCGACCGCCCGGGCCGCGTGCTCGCCTACACGTTCGACTACTTCTTCCCGGCCGCCGAGCCGCCCACGATCATGGTGATGACGGAGGTCGCGGGCTGCCGCGTGCAGGTCCAGCTCGCGAACTGCAAGCCCGACCGCGTGCGCCTCGACATGCCCGTCGAGTACGTGTTCCGCAAGATCCACGACGCGGGCGGCAAGGCCAACTACTTCTGGAAGGCGAGCCCGCCGTTCGAGGAGATCGGCGCGAACGGCGGTGGAGGAGCTTCGTCATGATGAATCCCGAGGCGATTCGCGACAAGGTCGCGGTGACCGGCGTCGGCTGCTGCCAGTTCGGCGAGAACTGGGACAAGTCGCGCGAGGACATGATGGTCGAGGCCGTGTGGGAGGCCTACGCGGACGCGGGCATCGACGACCCGGACGCGCAGATCGACGCCGTGTTCGCCGGCGCCGTGTATCCGCGCGAGGGCTCGGGCGAGGTGGCCGAGTCGCTCAAGCTCTTCGGGAAGCCCATCACGATGCTGATGGACTACTGCCAGACGGGCACCGACGCGTTCCGCTGCGGCGTGATGTCGGTCGCCTGCGGCATGTACGACACCGTGCTCGTGCTCGGCTTCGACAAGCCGAAGGATCGCGGCGTCTCGGGCCCGTCGGTGAACTTCGACCGCGTGCGCGGGCTGCCCGCGACGCCGGCGGGCTGGTTCTCGCTCTGCGCCGCTCGTTATTTCGAGACGTACGGCGCGGGCCGCGAGGACCTCGCGCGCATCGCCGTCAAGAACCACCACAACGGCACGCTCGCGCCCAAGTCGATGCTGAAGAAGGAGATCACGGTCGAGGACGTGCTCTCGGCGCGCATCATCTCGTGGCCCTTCGGGCTCTACGACTGCGCGGCGCAGAGCGACGGCGCGGCGGCCGCCATCATCACGCGGCGCGACCTCGCGAAGCAGGTGCGCGACGACCACGTGCTCGTGAAGGCCGTGACCGTCTCGACCGCCGAGCACCCGCAGCGCGACCCGGACTTCGACTTCCTCGCCTGGAAGCCCACGCTCTACGCCGCGAAGGACGCCTACGCGCAGGCCGGCATCACCGAGCCCTTCCGCCAGCTCGACGTCGTGCAGCTGCACGACTGCTTCACGCTGACCGAGATGCTCACGTACGAGGACCTCGGCCTGTGCAAGAAGGGCGAGGCGAAGGATCACGTCGCGTCGGGCACGTTCGCGCTCGGCGGCGAGCTGCCGGTGAACACCGACGGCGGCCTCAAGACCTTCGGCCACCCGACCGGCGCGACCGGCGTGCGCATGATCTACGAGAACGTGCTGCAGCTGCGCGGCCAGGCCGGGCCGCGCCAGGTGAAGGACGCGACGACCGCGCTCTCGCACAACATCGGCGGCCCGCCGCAGACCTGCGGCATCGCCATCCTCGGGATGCCGTAGGCGCGCGATGGCCGCGAAGACGGTCGACCTCGGCACCGAGTACCTGCGCCTCGAGCACGAAGGCCACCTCGCGCGCTGCACCATCCAGCGGCCGCGGAAGCGCAACGCGCTCACCGTGGGCATGTACTTCGGGATCCGCCGCGCGGTGAACTACGTGAACGCCCAGAGCGAGGCGACGGCGCTCGTGCTCACCGGGGTCGACGACGTGTTCGCGCCCGGCGGCGAGATGACGGGCCACCACCCGGACACGACGCCGCACGACTACGACCTGCTCCAGGAGATCGGCAACGAGTGGCTGCCGTTCGAGGCGATCCGCAACAGCCGCGCGCCCGTCGTGTCGGCCGTGAACGGCATCTGCCAGGGCGGGGGGCTCCTGATCGCGATGCTCGCCGACGTGTCGGTCGTGAGCGAGCGCGCGACGTTCCGGGCGCCCGAGCTCCTGCGCGGCGTCGCCGACACGGGCTATGCGGCCTATCTCCCGCCCCACGTCGGCGTCGCGCGCGCGCGCGACATGCTGCTCACCGCGCGCACGGTCGGCGCGCGCGAAGCCGTCGAGATGGGCCTCGTCTCGCGCGTCGTGCCGCACGAGCGGCTGCTCGAGGAGGCGGACGCCGCAGCCGAGGCCGTGCTCCTCACCGCGCCCGACGCGCGCATGCAGCTCAAGCGGATCCTGAACGCGAACTACGGCAAGGTCGACCTGATGACGTTCAACGCGTCGCTCGACGGCCCCGAGGTGCGCGAGGGCTTCGCGGCGTTCGGCGAGAAGCGCACGCCCGCCTGGGTGCCGAAGTCGCTCGCGACGGGCAAGCGGCTCTAGTCGGCGCGCGCGACGCGCCCCGCAACCAGGAAACGGAGAGACCGAGATGACCTATCGCGTGATCCAGTGGGCCACGGGCGGCGTCGGTCGCTCCTCGATCTCCGCCATCGCGACGCACCCCGAGCTCGAGCTCGTCGGCTGCTGGGTGCACGGCGCGGACAAGGAAGGCAGGGACGCGGGCGAGCTCGCCGGGATCGGAAAGCTCGGTGTCGCGGCGACGCGCGACGTCGACGCGCTGCTCGCGATCGACGCCGACTGCGTCGTCTACAGCCCCGTGATCGCGAACCCCGAGGAGATCCGCCGCATCCTCGAGTCGGGCAAGAACGTCGTGACGCCGCTCGGCTGGTTCTACCCGAAGTCGCTCGACACGACGAAGCTCGAGGCGGCGTGCAGGAAGGGCAACGCGACGCTGCACGGGACGGGCATCCACCCGGGCGGCATCACCGAGCGCTTCCCGCTCGTGGTGTCGGCGCTCTCGACGCGCATCACGCACGTGCGCGCCGAGGAGTTCAGCGACATCCGCAGCTATGCCGCGCCCCAGGTCGTCGGCGACGTGATGCTCTTCGGGAAGACGCCCGACGAGGCCGTGAAGAGCCCGATGGTGAAGCTCCTCGGCGCGGGCTTCCTGCAGTCGGTCGACATGGTGGCCGACGCGATCGGCGTCGAGCTCGACCCCGAGCGCCGCATCGTCCACCAGATCGCGGTCGCGACGAAGCCGATCGAGAACACGCCGATCGGCACGATCGCCGAGGGGCGCGTCGCCGGGCAGCGCTTCCAGTGGCAGGGCACGAAGGACGGCGAGCCCGTCGTGTCGGCGATCGTGAACTGGATGATGGGCGACCAGCACCTCGCGCCCGCCGGCGCGGCCCACGAGGTGCCGCACGGCTGGCGCTTCGGCAGCGAGGGCGAGCGCTTCGAGGTCGAGGTGACGGGCGAGCCGCCCGTGCACCTCACGTTCCACGGCCTGCACCCGACGACGCTCGACCAGGATCCGAACCCCGGTGTCCAGGCGACCGCGCTGCACTGCGTGAACGCCGTGCCGTTCGTGTGCCGCGCGGAGCCCGGGATCAAGACGTATCTCGACCTGCCGCCCTACTGGGGCACCGCGCACCCGCGGCTGCGGAGTCGTTAGGCGCCCGCCGCGGCGCGCTCGGCGCGCTCGGCGCGCTCGTCGGGCCGAGCGGGTCAGCGCGGGTCAGCGCGCGGCGACGCGCTCGCGCCCGCCGCCGTCGGGCGCGTACCAGACGGGCGAGGTGATCGCGCGCTCCTGGATGGTCTTCGGGAACGCCGGGTCGTCGCAGAGCGCGGGCCGCGCGGCGGGCGACGTGCGCAGGCACTCCCAGGTCGTCCAGCGGCAGCTCGGGTTCTCGACCGCGCGCGCGTAGTAGACGGCCGCGCGCGTCGGGTCGAAGTCGGGGTCGGTCCACACGCTGCAGAGCGCGTCGGCGCCCGGGCCGGTCGGCGTGCAGGTGGCGAGGTCGACGCCCGCGCCGTTGCCGGCATCGCCCGCGACGTCGTAGACCGCCTGGTGCGTCGCGCCGTCGTCGTCGACCCAGCCCTTCACGATCTGCAGGCGCTGCAGCCGGCCGCCCGGCCACTGCGCGGTGCCCGGGTCGCGCAGCGCGCTCGCCGCGAAGGTCGGTGCGGCGCCGGCGCGCGCGGGCCGCGGCGGGAGGTCGCCGCCCATCGGCACGCCCTGTGCGTCGGCGGCGGCCGCGAAGTCGGCGCGCGCGCACAGGTCGGGCGCGAGGTCCCAGCCCGCGTAGAGGCGCGGCTCGATGCGCGGCCCCGTCGTCGCGAACGTCTCGCGCCGCTTCATCGCGTCGAAGAGGGCGTCGCGCGTGTTCTCCTCGGCGTAGACGCCGACGAGGCCGCCGGGCGCGCGCGCGGGCCACGCCATGATGCCCGACTCCTCCGGCTCGAGGCGCTCGGCGGCGGTCGCGTCGAGCAGGCAGCAGCCGTCGTAGGAGTACTCCTCGACGTCGCCGGGCGTCGAGTTGTGCGTGTCGGTGCTGCCGATCATGCCGAACGCGTACGGGTTGACGCCGATGCGCTCGCGCTCGCGCAGCCCCTCGACGAGCGCATAACGAGCGAAGTCGAGCGTGCTCTCGCACCCGCGCCCCGCCATCGCGCCCGCGCCGACCGCGCCCGGCGCGCACGGCGCGAACTCGCGGCCGAACGCGCTGCGGATCTTCTCGAAGCCGCACAGCTCGTCCTCGTCACCGAGCACGTCGGGCCGGCCCATCGCGCACTCCGAGTCGCCCTTGATCTGCGTCACCTCGACGAGGGGCTCGAGCGCGGCGCGCAGGCGCGCGCGGCGCTGCTGCTCGGCCGGCGGCTCGTCCAGGTAGTCGAGCGTGAACATGCGGCCGTTCGAGAGGTTCGGGTTGTGCGGGATGGCGAGCGCCTCGCAGCCGCTCCCCGTCGCGTTGCAGCGCGCCTCGAGCTTCTCCCACAAGTCGAGCGCGGTCGGCGCGTCGATGAACGAGATCGGCAGCTCGGGGGCGATCTCGTTCCGCAGGACGACGTTGCGGTGCACCTTGGACTGGCCGGGCGAGCGGCTGTACTCCCAGGCCTGGAAGGTCGTGAACGCGCACGCGCTCGAGCGGTCGTAGTGGCGCTCGGCGGCGTCGCGCGTCTCCTGCCACGCGCGCGCGGCCCACGCGCGGCAGAGCGCGCCGTCCTCGCCGCACAGCGCGGCCTTGCGGCCGCCGACGAGGTCGACGACGCTGAACGCCTTCGCGAGGTTGCCCGCGCCGATCGCGCGCAGCGCGAAGGTCGCGAGCGACGCCTCCTCGCCGCGGTACACGCGGCATGCGCGCGCGTCGTAGGCGGGCGAGTCGGGCCGCGTGCAGAGCGCGACCTCGGCGAGCCACTCCGCGTGGTCGGTGACGGCCGCGAAGTCGAGCGGGCGCTCGAGGCGCGCCGAGCGCGTGCCGCCGCCCTGCGCGTCGAACGGCCCGAGCGCGATCGCCTCGCCGCGCGCGAAGCGGTAGGCGTCGTCGGGCGTCGTCACGAGCCCGCGCGAGGCCGCGTCGAACGAGAAGCCCGTGTGGACGTGGAGGTCGCCGAAGAACGCGCGCCGGTGCGGGCTCCGCTCCGCGCACGGGGCGCGCGCGGCGAGCGGCGCCGGCGCGGCCGGCGCCGACGGCGGCTGCCACTCGAAGCCCTCGAACTCGGTCGGGACGAAGGAGGCGCAGGCCGCCGCGGCGGCGAGCGCGGCGGCGACGCCGGCCCGGCGGCGCGCCGCCGGGCCGCGCGCGGAGCGGCGAAGTGCGGAGCGCGTCACGGCGGCGGGCCTCCCGGCAGGCGCGTCCGGGGGCGGGCGCGCGGTGGGGCGACGGTAGTCGAGGCGTCGCCGGACGTCCGCGGCGAAGCACTCGATTCAACCACTTGCTTGAATCGAGTGCTTCGCGTAGCGTGCGCCGCCGTGCCCCCCGCCGACACCCGCACGCGCATCCTCGACCGCGCCGAGCGCCTGTTCGCCGAGAGCGGCTTCGAGGGCGTCTCGCTGCGCGAGGTCGGGCGCGCGGCGCGCGTGAACTCGGCCGCCGTCCACTACCACTTCGGGTCGCGCGAGGCGCTCGTCGAAGCCGTCGTCCTGCGCCGCATGGAGGCCGTCCAGCGCCGGCGCCGCGAGCTGCTCGACGCGCTCGTCGCCGAGGGCGCGGCGCGCTCCGTCCGCCGCCTGCTCGGCGTGCTCGTCGACCCGCTCGTCGAGCTCGTGCTGCGCGAGCCGCGCGCGGGTCGCGCCTACGTGCGGCTCCTCGCGCGCCTCTACGCCGACCGCAAGGCCGACGCCTACGCGCTCGCGATGCGCCACTTCGGCGAGGTGCACACCGAGCTCGGCCACCACCTCGCGCGCGCGCTGCCCGACGTGCCGCCGCCCGTGCTCGCGCGGCGCATCGCGCTGTGCGTGCAGGCCACGCTCGCGACGCTCGCCGACCCGGCGCCCTACGCCGTCGCGCGCGCGGCGGGCGTGCCGCCCGACGCGCCCGACGCCGTCGCGCGCGAGCTCGTCGACTTCATGGCCGGCGGCCTGTGCGCGCCGGCCGGCGCGCGCGGCGACGAGGTCGCCGCGTCCGCGTCCGATGTGCGCTCCGCGCGCGCCGCATCCCCCGCGAGCGCGGCGCGCGCCGCCTCGCCGTACGACGTCCACGCGCCCGACCCCGGCTCGCTCGTGCGAGCGGGTGAGCAGGAGAGAGCCGGATGACGCCCCCGCAGATCGACTACTGGATCCACGACGCCGACAACCACTACTACGAGCCCGACGACTTCTGCACCCGCCACATCGAGGAGCGGTACAGGAAGGCGACGTGCTGGCTCGATCGCGTCGAGCCCGGCGTGCCGGCGCGCATGTACGTCGGCGACGAGCGCTGCGAGTTCTACAGCGTGGGCGCGGGCGACTCGATCGGCCGGCCCGGCGTGATGAAGGCGTTCCTCAAGGGCCAGGTCGACGAGGGCGGGAGCCCGTCGCTCGCGCCGCACTTCGCACTCGGCGTGCCCGAGTTCGTCGACCGGCGCGCGCGGCTCGCGAAGATGGACGAGCAGCGCGTCGAGCGGACGCTGATGCTGCCGTCGGCCGGCATCGGCCTCGTGCCGCAGCTCGCGCAGCCGAAGCACCGCGAGGTGATGATCCCGACGCTGCGCGCGTTCAACCGCTGGCTCGAGGAAGACTGGGGCTACGGCGCCGACGGGCGCATCTACGGCGCGCCGCTCGTCGCGCTGCAGGAGCTCGAGGACGGGCTCGCGGAAGTCGATCGCGTGATCGCGGCGGGCGCGCGCTTCGTGTGCCTGATGGCGGGCCCGATCGACGGGCTCTCGCCCGGCGATCCGCGCTTCGACCCGTTCTGGGCGCGCGTCGAGGAGGCGCGCGTCGGGGTCGTGTTCCACATCGGGAGCACGACGGTCGAGCGCGCGTACAACACGGCGTGGGGCCTGCGGGCGGCGCCGCCCTCGCACCGCCACTCGCTCATGGAGTACGCGCTCTCGTTCACCGAGCGGCCGGTCGCCGACACGCTCACCGCGCTCGTCGCCGACAACGTGTTCGGCCGCTTCCCCGGTCTGCGCGTCCTCTCGGTCGAGTACGGCTCGAGCTGGGTCGCGCCGCTGCTGCGCAAGCTCGACGCGATCGCGCGCCTCTACAGCAAGGACCTCTGGCGCTTCGGGCGCCCGCCCGGAACGCCGAGCGAGCTCTTCCGACGCCACGTCTGGGTGTCGCCGTTCTTCGAGGACGACGTGCCCGCGCTCGCGCGCACGATCGGGGCCGAGCGCGTGCTCGGCGGCTCCGACTATCCGCACCCCGAGTGCCTGCTGTGGCCGATGGAGTTCGCGGAGGAGCTCGGCGGCATGAGCGACGCCGACGTTCGCCGCGTGCTGCGCGACAACTTCGAGGAGCTCGTCGCCTGACGCCCCGGCCCGCTCGCAGTGCGCGCGCCGCGAGCCCGGCGCGCGCCGTCGCTGTGGCTCGCGCGCTGCGCGTCGCCGTCGCCGGCATTGCGGCCGTGCTCGTCCTGCGCGCGCCGCCGGCGCGCGCAGCCGCGGACGACGCGCCGCCCGCGCGCGCGACGGCCGAGGGCGCGCCGCCCGCGCGCGCGGCGCGCGAAGCGCCGCTCGCGTCCGACCGCGGCCCGGGCTACGCGCGCACGACCTGGGCGACGCTCCACGCGGACTCGAGCAACTCGGACTTCGCGCCGTTCGCGACCGCGACCGACGTCGTGCCGCGCTGGCGCGCGCTCGAGGGCGCGGGGATCGTCGTCGCGCCCGTCGTCGCGAGCGACGGGCGGCTCTTCGTGACGACGGGGCGCGGCGCCGGCCAGGCGTCGCTGCACGCGCTGTCGCCGGACGGCGACGTCGTGTGGGAGACCGACGCGGTCGATTCCGGCGCCGTGCTGAGCGCGCCCGTGCTCGACGAGGACGGCGACGTCTACGTCGGCGACGTCGACGAGTTCCACGCCTATCATCCGGACGGCCGTCGGAAGTGGGTCGCGACGCTCGCCGAGTACGGCGCGCGCGGCCCGTTCGTCACCGGCATCGTCGTCGGCGACCGGGTCGGCGGCATCACCGTGCACGGACAGGCGATGCTCTTCGAGCGCGCGAGCGGCGCGCTCGCGATGCCCGTGCTCGAGCTGCCCGGCGGCGCGAGCCCGCTGGGGCCCGTTCCCGGCTTCCTGTGGCGCAACGGGCTCGTCGACCCCGATCTCCGGACGCTCCTGCTCGAGGCGTTGCTCGGGTACCGCTACGAGGTCACGAACACGCCCGCCGTGCATCCCGAGACGGGGCGCATCTACCTGATGGCCGCGGGGCCGACGGTCGAGGAGGGCGCGTTCTACGGCATCGACGTCGTCGACGACGACGCGGGCGCGCCGTCGATGCGGATCGCGTTCGCGACGCCGACGGCGCCGGGCACGGGCACGAGCCCCGCGATCTCGCCCGACGGGCGCCGCGTCTACGCGTTCGGCGGCAAGGGCGAGATCTTCGCGATCGACGCGGACACGGGCGAGGTGGTGTTCGAGCGCGCGGTGGGCGGCATGCAGGCGTCGCCCGCGGTCGCGCCGGACGGCAGCGTGTACGTGATGGCCGAGCGCTGGCTGCGCAAGCTCGACGGCGCGACGGGCGACGAGATCTGGTCGCGCGAGTACGACGCGCTCGCGCGCGACGAGCTGCCCGCGGTGAGCCGGCTGTGGCCGTTCGTGCGCACGGGCGAGCCGGTCGCGCGCCTCGACAGCGTCGTCACCGTGACGCCGAACGCGGTGTGGGCCGTGTTGCTATGCGGGTACGAGCTGCGCATCGCGGGCCGCGACCTGGTGCAGGCGACGCGGAGCTTCCTCGTCTCGATCGACCCGCGCACGGGCGCGCTGCTGCACGCGCGCCCGCTCCCCGACACGAGCGAGGGCGTCGTCTCGGTGGGCCGCGAGGGCGAGCTGTACGTCGACCTGCTCGCGATCCAGGCGTCGGTCGCGGCGGAGGCGCCCTACCGCTTCCTGCTGCCGGGCGCGCTGCGGCCGCCCGCGCCGCGCGGCGGCATCGTCGCGTTCGCGCCCGCTCACCTGCGCGAGCAGATCGGCGTCGGCCTCGGCTCTGCGGGGCGGCTGCTCGCGAGCGCCGCCGCGCGACCGCCGGAGTCGGAGGCGCGCGCCCGGCCGCTCGCGCAGGCGCGCGCGCAGCTCGACGCGACGCGCGCGACGATGGCGCGCGCGCGCGAGCGCGGCGAGCTCGGCGACGCCGAGATGCACGATCTCGGCGCCGCCGTCGACGACGCGGTGCGCGCCGCGAGCGCGTGTGCCGCGGCGGAGCCGGAGCCCGACGAGCGGGCCGAATGCGCAGCTCTCGGCGCCAGGGCGCGCACGCTCGAAGCCTTCGGCGGCGCCTTCCACCGGGCCCTCGGCGCCCGCGCGGCACGCGCCGACGAGGAGGCTTGAGAAAGCCGCGCCAGTGCGCGACAACATGGCCCCCGACGACGACGGGCAGTCCCAGGCACGCGCCGGGCGAGCCCGCGCGGGGGCATCCCGCAGCCGCTCGAGCCTTCCGCTCGCGCGCGCTGGAGCGAGCGCGAGAGCGAGCGCGAAAGAGAGAGATCGCATGCACTTCGGCTTGAGCGAGGAGCAGGAGCTCCTGCAGGAGACCGTGCGCGGCTTCGCCGCGGGAGAATGTCCCGCCGACGTCCTGCGCAAGCACTTCGACGCGGCGACGGGCTTCGACGCGGAGCTGTGGCGCGGGCTCGCGGAGATCGGCGTCGCCGGCCTCGCGATTCCCGAGGCCTACGGCGGCGCAGGCATGGAGTGGCTCGACCTCGCGCTCGTCGCCGAGATCGTGGGCGAGGGCGGGCTTCCCGTTCCGCTGCTCGGCCACGCGCTCGCCGCGCGCGCGATCGCGCTCGGCGGCAGCGACGCGCAGAAGGAGAAGTGGCTGCCCGCGCTCGCGAGCGGCGAGGCGATCGGCGCGGTCGCGTTCGCGGAAGAGGGCGACGCCTGGGAGCCCGAGACCTTCACGGCGCGAGTCGCGAACGGTGTACTGACGGGCCGCAAGAAGTACGCGACCGATGCAAACGAAGCGAACCTGTTCGTCGTCGGCGTCGAGGGCGGCGGGCTCGCGGTGGTCGAGCGCGGCGCTTCGGGCTTCGCGATCGAACGCGTCGGCTCGATCGATCACACGCGTCAGCTCGGCGATCTCGCGTTCGCGAACACGCCGTGCGAGCCGCTCGCGAACTCGTCGATCGACGTCGCGCGCAAGGTGCGCGATGCCGGCCTCGTGCTGCTCGCCGCCGACGCGTACGGCGCGGCCGCGCGGCTCGTCGCGATCACGAACGAGTACGCGAAGTCGCGCAAGCAGTTCGGCCAGCCGATCGCGCAGTTCCAGTCCGTGAAGCACCAGCTCGCCGACCTCGCGACCCAGCACGAGTGCGCGCGCGGTCTCCTCTGGTATGCGGGCCACGCGATCGACCACCTGCCGAAGGAGTCCATGCGCCAGGCCGCGCTCGCGAAGTCGCACATCTGCGACGTCGCCGCGTGGATCGGCCGCGAGGCGATCGAGCTGCACGGCGGGCTCGGCTTCACGTGGGAGTGCGACGTCCACATCCACCTGAAGCGCGTGATGTTCGACCGCTCCTATCTCGGCACGCCCGAGCACCATCGGCGCCGGATCGCGCTGCAGGAGGGCTGGTAGCGATGGATCTCAAGTACGGTGCCGAGTACGAGGCGTATCGCGAAGAGCTGCGCCGCTTCCTCGCGACGTGGCCGCCTTCGGGCGAGGACGCGAAGCTGCCCTTCGTCGAACAGGAGCGGCGCTTCCGCGAGAAGGCGATCGAGCGCGGCTATCTCTACCGCGACATCCCGAAGGCCTACGGCGGCTCCGAGCAGCCGAGCGACCCGCTGCGCGAGCGCATCATCATGGAGGAGTTCGCGAAGGCCTCCGTTCCGTTCCGTGCGATGTCGCAGGGCCCCGCGATGCTGGTCCCGACGCTGCTCGAGTTCGGCAACGAGGAGCAGCGCAAGAAGTACATCCCGCCGACGCTCGCGGGCGAGATGCGCTGGTGCCAGGGCTACAGCGAGCCGGGCTCGGGCAGCGACCTGGCATCGCTGCAGTGCAAGGCCGAGCTCGTCGGCGACGAGTTCGTGCTCACCGGGCAGAAGATCTGGACCAGCACCGCGCGCGAGTGCCAGATGATGTTCGGCCTCTTCCGCACCGAGCCCGACGCGCCCAAGCACGCGGGCATCTCGTACCTGCTCGTTCCGATGGACCAGCCCGGCCTCGAGGTGCGGCCGCTCAAGCAGCTGACGGGCAGCGATGAGTTCAACGAGGTCTTCTTCGACGGCGCGCGCACGCACGTCTCGAACCTCGTCGGCAAGCGCGGCGAAGGCTGGAGCGTCTCGCGCGCGACGCTCAAGCACGAACGCAAGCTGATCGGGAACCCGCGGCTCATGATGATGCAGTTCGAGCTGATCGTGTCGCTCGCGCGACAGGTGAAGCGCAATGGTCGCCCCGCGATCGAGGACCCGGCCGTGCAGGTCGAGCTCGCGCGGCTCGAGGGCTACGTGCGCGCGAGCGAGACGTGCAACATGCGCATGCTGTCGGCCGAGCTCAACGGCGAGCTCGGCAAGGTCGTCGGGCCGATGATGATGATCAAGCTCTTCACGACGAAGGCGAGCGAGATGCTCGCGCAGTTCGCCTACGACCTCGCGGGCGGCGACGGGCTGCTCGACATCGAGGTGCCCGACCACGGCGTCTGGTCGACGCGCGCGGACGCGCGCGCCGTGATCCACAACTATCTCTTCTCGAAGGGCCCGTCGATCGCCGGCGGCGCCTCCAACATCCAGCGCAACATCGTCGGCGAGCGCGTCCTCGGGCTGCCGCGCGACCGACACTAGGAGCTCGCGATGATCCTCGGAGTCCACCACCCGGCGCTCGCCGTCCCCGACATGCAGAAGGCGATCGACTTCTACGTCGGCGTGCTCGGCTTCGAGCTCGTGATGAAGGCCGACCTGCCCTCCGGCATCAAGCCGATGAGCGACGCCTTCGGCATCGCCGACGCCGGCTGCAAGGTGCGCATGATCAAGAAGGGCAACTCGTGCATCGAGCTCTTCGAGTTCAACACGAAGGCCGACGGCGACCCGGAGCGCCCCGTGAACCAGACGGGCATCACGCACTTCGCGCTCGCGAGCGACGACCCCGAGAAGGACTTCGCCGCGCTGAAGCAGGCCGGCGTCGTGTTCAACACGCCGCTCTTCGGCGCCGCCCCCTCGCGCTTCGCCTACGGACGCGACCCGTTCGGCAACGTCATCGAGCTGCTCGAGCACGCGCCGGGCGCGCCGAGCGCGCTCGAGTACTAGCCGCGCCTACGCCCGCATCGCCGCGCGTCAGTCCTCGCCCGCGAGCGAGAACTCGAGGCGCAGCGTCTTCGTGAGCGGCGGATCCTCGTCGACGAGCTCCGACGGCACCATCCGGAAGCGGCTGATGCTCGCGCGCGCGCTCGCGGCGAACTCGGGGTGCGACGCCTCGAGCACCTCGAACCCGGTGAGATCGCCCCGCTCGTCGCTGCGCACGCGCACGATGACGTAGCCCTCGACGCCGTGCGACTGGAGCGCGGGCGGGTAGAAGATCTCGACCGGGTGGGCCAGCCACGGCCGATCGACGACGAGCGAGACGACCGACCGCCGCTCGCCGTCGGCCTCCTCCGCCCGCTGGCCGAGGTTCCAGCCGTATCCGTCGCTCGCCAGCTCGTCGAGCCGTCCGGCGGCCTGGAAGCCCCACGCCGTCTGCGCGTACTGCTGTGCGAGGTATCGATACAGACGCGCGGCCTCGTGGAGGCGCCCGAGCCCTTCGAGCGCGAGCGCCTTGAGGAAGGTCGCGTGCGCCTCGACCTCGGGCGTCGCCTCCGCATAGATGAGGGCCTGGTCGGCCTTCCGGATCGCGAGCGCGTACTCACCGGCCTCGAGGTGCTGGGTCGCGAGGTTGAGCGCCCCGCGCTGCGCGAGCGACGTACACCCCGCGGTGAGCGCGACGGTCGCGAGCAGTGCCCGCGCGAGCGCGCGGGACGTGCGACGGCGCGCTCGCGCAGGGCGGGAGTGAGCGCGTGCCCGAGCGCGGGCATGGATACGGGCGAGCCCTGCCGGATCGATCTGCATCGCGCGCGAGTCTACGCCACGGCACGCTGCTCGCGGGACGTTCCGCATGCGGGGCGGCGCGCCCGGACCGCGCGCCGGGTGGACACAGCGGGCCGCGCGCCTCGCGCGCCAGCGCGCCCCGTGGATCGTGCGCCTAGCGGATCGAGGCGGCCACGTGTGCGACGAACGCCTCGGCGCCGCCCGGCGCGAAGCCGTGTGCGTACGTGCAGCGTCGACCCGGCAGCTCCGCGCCGAGCTCGAGCCACGGCGTGCCGTCCGGGCCCGCGCCGATGCGCGCGCCGCGCTCGTCGCACGCGAACCACTCGGGGTGGCGCAGCACGGCGAGCGCGGCGCTGTCCCAGGGATGGAAGCCGCCGTCCTTCGGGAAGACGCCCGTCCACCACTCGAGCCACGGCAGCGCGCCGTCGACGAGCCGCTCGGCGACGGGGCTGCGCGCGCGCGCCGCCGCGAGCTGCGCGCGCGTCAGCACCACCTGGCTCGTGAGCTCGAAGCCCGCGCACACGAGCGGCACCGCGCTCGCCACGAGCGCGCGCGCCGCGTGCGGGTCGCACTCGAAGTTGAAGTCGGGGATGCCGCTCGCGCCGTGCAGCGTGAACGCGCGGCCGGGGCTTCGGCCCGCGACGACGACGCAGCGCTCGATGCGCGCCGCCTCGTCCGGGAAGTGCTCGAGCAGCCCCGCCAGGTTGGTGAGCGGCCCGATCGCGCAGACCGCGAGCGGCCCCGCGCGCAGCGCCTCCGCCAACGCCCGCACGGCGTCCGTGCACGCGAAGCCCTCGCGCGCGCTGCCCGCGCCGGCCGCGCCGCGCGCCACCGACGTGCCCGCCGCGTCGCCGCCCACCGCCGCCACGAGCTCGCGCGCGACGCGCGTGCCGACGTCGACCGGCGCGTTCCCGAACACCGTGCCGATCCCCGCCACCTCGACATCCGGGTCGCGCAGCGCCTCGACGATCACGAACGCGTCGTCGACGTCCTTCGGGCGATCGTCCTCGCGGAATCCGAGCGCGGGGTCGGTGTCGATCCAGATGCGCATGGGCTAGCTCCCCTTCGCGACCCACCCGCGCGCGAGCCCGAGCCACGCCCGCTTCGCGTCGATCCCCGCGCGCCCCGCATCGAGCGGCAGCTGCGCCACGCCGATCAGGCGGCGCATCAGCTCGACGCCCGCGAAGCCTCGCAGCAGCGCGCCGTCGAGCTTCTCGCCGTACAGCGCCTCGACGCGCTCCGCGATCGCGGGCGCTTCGCCCGCGAACACGAGGTGCGCGACGAGCACGCCGAGGTCGAGCTCCACCGGGCCGACGAAGGCGAACTCCGGGTCGATCACGCACAGGCCGCGCGCGGTGCGCAGGATGCTGCCGGGATAGTAGTCGCCGTGCAGGAGCGACGGGCCCGCGGCATGGAGGTAGAGGTCGCCGAGCGCGGCGACGCGCGCGCGGAAGGAGTCGTCGCGCTGCAGGGCGCGCGCTTCGTCGCGCAGGCCGGGGGTGATGGCGTCGAGGTCGAGGCCGTTCCCGGCGTCGAGCGGCACGGCGAAGAGGTGCGCGTGGTTGAGCTCGCGCATCGCGCGGTTGGCGAGGCTCGCGCGCTCGGCGTCGTCGAGCGCGAGCGCGTGGATGCGGCGGGCGAGCGCGCACAGCGTCTCGAGCTCGCCCGGCTCGAGGGCGCCACCGGCGTAGAGGCTCGCGAGGTCGGCGGCTTCGCCGAGGTCCTCGAGCATGGCGACGCGGTCGGTGCGGTCGAAGGCGAGCACGCGCGGCATGTGGGACGAGAGCGCGGGGTCGCGGTGCGCGACGTCGTAGAAGCGGAGCTCGGTGTGGATGCGATCGACGGGCGCCGGGATGTCGGGGTACTTCACGACCCACGGGCGCGACTGCTTCAGCACGAAGGTGCGCGCGGGCGTGGCGACGCGGAGCGTGCGGTTCATGTTGCCGGCGCCGGCGGGCCCGGCGGCGGTGACGCGCTCGCCCGCGTCGAGCCAGCCGCGCGCGCGGAGCCAGGCGTCGAGGAGGTCGACCTGCGGCTCGAGCTCGAAGCCGCTCGCGTCGGGCGTCACACGCTCTCCCAGCGGCGCGAGGCCGCGGAGCGTTCGATGGCGTCGAGCACGCGGTGGGTGCGCACGCCGTCGTCGAAGCCCGGCTGCGCGGGCGCACCCGCGGCGATCGCGCGCGCGAAGTCGACGACGGTGTGCACGAACGTGTGCTCGTAGCCGAGCGCGTGGCCGGGCGGCCACCACGCGGCGACGTACGGGTGCGCGGGGTCGGTCGCGAGCACGCGGCGGAAGCCGCTCTCGGGGCCCTCGTCGAGGAAGAGCTCGAGCTCGTTGATGCGCTCGAGGTCGAAGGCGAGGCTCCCGCGCGCGCCGTTGATCTCGAAGCGGTTGTGGTTCTTGCGGCCGGCCGCGAAGCGCGTGGCCTCGAGCGTGCCGAGCGCGCCGCTCTCGAAGCGCAGGAGCGCGAGCGCGGCGTCGTCGACGTCGACGGGCGCGCGGCCGGCGCCGTCGGCGCGCGGGCGCTCGGCGACGAACGTGGCGAGGTGCGCGCTCACCTCGGCCACCTCGCCGACGAGGTGGCGCGCGAGGTCGACGACGTGGGAGCCGAGGTCGCCGAGCGCTCCCGAGCCCGCCCTCGCGCGCACCATGCGCCAGCCGTGCGGCGCCTCGGGGTCGACGAGCCAGTCCTGGAGATAGGTGCCGCGGAAGTGGTGGAGGCGGCCGAGCCGGCCCTCGGCGAGCAGCTGCTTCGCGAGTGCCACGGCGGGCGCGCGTCGGTAGTTGTGGCAGACCATGTGCGGCACGCGCGCCGCGCGCACGGCCTCGGCCATGCGCACGGCCTCGGCGAGCGAGTTCGCGAGCGGCTTCTCGCACAGCACGGCCTTGCCGGCCTCGGCCGCGGCGATCGCGATCTCGGCGTGCGCATCGCCCGGCGCGCACACGTCGACGACGTCGACGTCGTCGCGCGCGACCGCCTCGCGCCAGTCGGTCGCGTGCGCGGCGAAGCCGAGGCGGTGCGCGGCGTCGCGCACGGCGCTCTCGCTGCGGCCGCACACGAGCGCGAGCTCGGGCGCGCGCGGAAGGTCGAAGAAGTGGCGCGCCTGGCGCCACGCGTTCGCGTGCGCGCGGCCCATGAACGCGTAGCCGACCATCGCGACGCGCAGCGGCGCACCCGTCCGACCCTCGGGAGGCGAGGCTTCGCCGCTCACGAGCGGTACGCCTCGCGCCCGCGGCCCTGCACGGGGATGCCCTGCGCGGGCAGCACGTCGTGCTGCAGCGCGTACATGCACGCGGCCGCCTCGTCCATCCTGCGCGTGAAGGCGATCGAGCCCTTCAGGATGGGGAGCAGCCGCTCGCGCTCCTGCACGCGCGCGGGCGGGTACTCGTGCTCGACGATGAGCGGCGTGCGCGCGGGGTCGAGCTCGAGCAGCTCGCGCGCCGCGAGCTGGTGGTCGAGCCAGTCGACGCTGCGGTTCTGGAGATAGGCGAGCGGGTCGTGGCGCGCGGTGCCAGGGAGCTCGTGCTCGCAGAGGGCCGTCTGCTTCCTCCACGCGTGCGCGCGGTCGGCGGGCTCGGGCGAGGGCGCGCCGCCGCGCCAGTCGCCGCGCTCCATCGTCTGGCCGCCGTAGCCCCACGCGGCGACGCCGCGCGCGTCGACCACCTGGCCCTTCACGTGGAAGCCGTCGACGAGGAACGCATAGCCTTCGTCGCGCAGGTACTGGAAGATCGAGCGCGTGTCCTGGCCCATCAGGATGGCGTGCGACGGGTCGTAGTGGATGCGGAAGACGTCGCCCACGCCGTGGCGCTCGCAGATGCGGTGCAGGGCGATCCACGGGCCGGGCGCGTAGCCGAGGTTGTTGTGGAAGGCGTCGCCCGTCGTCCAGCCGGGCATCGGGCAGGGCTCGACGCGGTAGACGAGCCCGCGCGCCTTCGCCTCGCGCAGCAGCGGCACGAACGACGCCTCGAAGTCGGCGAGGTTCGCGTCCATCGAGAGGCGCTGGTTGCGGCCGACGAAGCCGCACACGGCGCGGGCGCCGAGGCGCACCGCCGCGTCCATCGCGCGCAGCGCGAACGCGTGCTTGCGGGCGCGCACGGCCGGGTCGGCGTGGAGCATGTCGTCGAAGTAGCCGACGTCGGCGATCGCGACGCCCGTCGCGTCGACCGCGGCGCGGACGCGCCGCGCGCGCGCCTCCGTGAACGGCTCGCGCAGGTCGAGCGTGTTCGCGACGGGGTCGAGCAGGGCCTCGGCCGGGACGTCGGCCTGCGAAGGATGGAGCGCGGCCGAGAGCTGGATGCAGTCGGCCCCGAGCTCGCGCGCGAAGTCGAGCCACTGCTCGACGGCGAGGTCGGGGTCGGCGTCGCGCTCGGCGCGCGGCGTCAGCTCCTGCAGCGCGGCAGTGAGGACGCCCACGGGCATGAACACGGGCTCGAACGGGGCGACGGGCACGAGCTTCGCTCCTCCGGCCTAGCGTCCTCGGAAGACGGGCGCGCGCTTCTCGGCGAACGCGCGCGTCGCTTCGCGGAAATCGTCGGTCTCGGCCGCCCAGCACTGGCGCTCGGCCTCCTCGGCGATGCAGGTGCGCAGGTCGGCGTGGAGCGCGCGGTTGAGGTTCGCCTTCATCATGCGCAGCGCGACGGGCGGGCCCGCCGCGAGCTCGCGCGCCCAGGCGCGCGCCGCCGTCTGCAGCTCGGCGTCGGGCACGACGCGGTTGAACAGGCCGAGCGCGAGGCACGCGCGCGCGTCGAGGCGCTCGCCGCCGAAGTAGATCTCGCGCGCCTTCGCGGGGCCGACGAGCTGCGTGAGGAGCCAGCTGCCGCCGAAGTCGC
Organism: Myxococcota bacterium; assembly: GCA_041389495.1. Classification (NCBI taxonomy): domain Bacteria; kingdom Pseudomonadati; phylum Myxococcota; species Myxococcota bacterium. Next base: position 994,494 of record JAWKRT010000002.1, read on the forward strand.
CCGGGAGCCCGAGCTTCGCGAACGCGGCGACGAGGAAGGCGCTCTCGGCCGCGATCCGCACGTCGGCCGCGAGCGCGATCGCGAAGCCCGCGCCCGCCGCCGCGCCGGGGAGCGCGGCGACGACGGGCTTCGGCATCTCGTGCAGGACGGCCACGGCCTCGCTCTCGGAGCGGATGGCGCGGATGCGCTCCTCGAGCGGCGGCTGCTCCTGCGTGGCCATCGCCTTCGCGTTGCCGCCGGCGCAGAACGCGCGGCCCGCGCCCGTCAGCACGAGGCAGCGCACCGCGTCGTCGGCGGCCACGAGGTCGACCGCGCGCCGGAAGACGGGGCGCAGGTCGTAGCCGAGCGGGTTGCGGTTCTCGGGGTCGTCGAACGTGAGCGTCGCGACGCCGTCCTCCGCGATGCGCAGGCGCAGCTTCGCGGATCCGGTGTCGACGTCGCGCTCGGGCGCGTCCGCGCCCGCCGGGCCGCCGCCTAGCGTCGTCGCCACGTGGGCTTGCGATCCTCCGCGCGCGCGGCCTTCATCTCCGCGTAGTCGTCCGACGCGAAGACGAGCGTCTGCGTCGTCGCCTCCTCGAGGATCGAGCGGCGCACGACCTCGTCGGCGATCAGCGCCATGTTGCGCTTCGCCATCTTGACGGTGAACGCGGGCGAGGCGGCGACCGTCTCGGCGATCTCGCGCGCCGTGTCCTCGAGCGCGGCGGCGGGCACGACGCGCGACACGACGCCGTGCCGGAGCGCCTCGTCGGCCTCCATCACGCGGCCGGTGAGGATCAGGTCCATCGCGACGCCGTGGCCGCACATCTGGAACAGGCGCGCCATGCCGCCCGTGTCGGTGATGACCCCGTGCTTCACCTCGGGAAGCATGAAGCGCGTGCCCTCGGCGCAGACGCGGATGTCGGCGACGAGCGAGCGCTCGAAGGAGCCGCCGATCACCCAGCCCTTGAGCGCGCACACGACGGGCACCTGGAGGTCGAGGATGCGCGCGAAGCCCTGCTGGCCGCGCTCGATGAACGAGAGGTTGTCGATGTCCTCGGTGCGCACGCCGATCTGCTCGACGTCGCGCCCCGACGACCAGCTCTTCCCGTTCGCGTTCCAGATCACCGCCCGCACGTCCTTGTTCGCGATCAGCTCCTCGATGATGTCGCGCAGGCGCGCGTCCATCTCGTCGTTCGCGGCGTTGTGCTTGTCGGGGCGGTTGTTCGTCATGACGGCGATCGGGCCGTCGTAGGTGAGCAGCATCGTCTCGCTGGGCACGGGGTCCTCCCGCTCGGAGCGGTGGTGGCGGGCACGTGGGGGAGGGCGGGGCGGGGGCGGCTCGCGCGCCGCTCCCGCCCCGCCCTCCGGGTCAGAACTGATAGCCCACGTGCAGCGGGAGCTCGATCCGGTTCGTGTCGCCGACGTAGCCGACGCTGAGCAGGTAGGTGCCCTCCGTCAGGCCGCTGAACTCGGTGTCCCACTCGCCGCTCGTGATCGTCGGCTGCAGCGACCAGGACGTCATCATCATCGAGTTCGAGTAGAGCCCGAGCGTCACGTCGAGGTTGCCGCTCTGCGCGGTGTCGCCGATCCCGCTCACGGCGACGCGGCCGTTGTCGCCCGCCAGGTTGTACGCGGGCAGGACCGAGATCGTGAGGGGGCCCGTCAGCCCGAACGGCGTCGGCAGCGCGCCGGCCTGGTCGGGGTAGAACGAGCCGCCCGCCACGATCGGCGGCACCGAGTTCAGCACCGTGATCATCGGAGCGCCGTCCTTCATGTACTTGACGGCCGCCTTGTGGGTCTCCTTCTTCGCGAGGCCCTGGAACTTGATGGAGTCCGTGCAGACGTACTCCTGCAGCTCGTCGAAGCCCTTCCAGCCGCCCATGAAGAGCTCGGGCGGCGCGTCGTGATAGGTCGCGCTCGCGGCGAGGAGCTGGTTCGAGCCGAAGTTGATCGCGTCCACGTACGAGTGGTGGGCGGCCATGTAGTAGTCCTGGCGCAGCTGGGTCGCCGCGCCGTGGACGTTCTGGAAGAGCTGGTCGGTGTCGATGGTCGCGTCGCCGTACTGGACGCCGAAGTCCTTGAGCGACGTCTTGTAGCCGGTGAAGGCGATCTTCGCCTCGATCTTGAAGTCCTTGATCTCCGACTTGACCGCCTTCTGGAAGTCCTTCGAGATCTGCTGGAAGTCCGCGCTCACCGTCACCGGGTACGTGTGCACGGCGGGCGGGCACGTGCCGCCCGAGGTCGTGATCGACACGTTCGTCATGCCGACGGCGACGGCCGTGATCGCGACCTTCACGTTCTTCACGCCCATGCCGGCGGCGGGCGACGCGGTCGCGACGCCCGTGTTTCCCGACATCGTCGTGTAGTCGAACGTGCAGCCGCCCGCGTTCTTGACCTTCACGTACACGACCTGTCCGATCCGCAGGTCGAAGGCGAACCCGGTCGCCGGGCTCGCGAAGGTCGCGTGCGCGGCGGGGGCGGCGAGCAGGACGAGCAGGGCGAGGGGGGCGGCAGCGAGGGCGGCACACGGCCTGGGCTTCATGGGGAGCTCCTCCATTCTGGGATGCGACGGCGACGAGGCGTCGTGGAGTGGGCGCGGAGTGGCGTGCCGGGCACGCCGGCCGGGGCCCCATCCTACGCGTTCCGGCCCGGCTCGTGGGGACGGGCTGCGCGCGACTAGCGACAGACGCCCTCGTCGCGGAGCGCGCGCACGGCGTCGGCGGCGAGCCCGAGCACGCGCCCGAGCACGGCCTCGGTGTCGGCGCCGAGGAGCGGCGCCGCGGCGGCCGTGCGCAGCGGCGTGCGCGACATCCGCAGCGGGTTCGCGATGTGCCGCTCGGGGCCCAGGTCGGCGTGCGCGACGGTGACGATCGCCTCGCGCGCGAGCAGGTGCGCGTCGGCGCGCTGCTCGTCGGGCCCCTGCACGGGCATCGCCGACACGCCCGCGGCCTGCAGGTGGGCGGCGGCCTCGAGCGCGTCGCGCTCGCGCGTCCACGCGGCGAGGCGCGCGTCGACGGCCTCGCGCTTCGCGAGCCGGCCCGCGAGCGTCGCGAGCGCGGGGTCGGGATCGAAGCCGCACGCGACCTCGAGGCGCCGCCACGCGGCGTCGTCGGGCGCAGCGATCGCGAGCCAGCGGTCCGCGCCCGCGGCCGGGTACACGTCGTGCGGCACGGCGCGCTCGCTGCGGTTCCCGCTCGCGACGGGCGCGCCGGCGCCGAGCGCTTCCTGCAGGTAGATCTCGCCCGCGAGGTACGCGGCCGCCTCCGTCTGCGCGAGCTCGATGCGCTGGCCCTCGCCCGTGCGCGCGCGGTGCTGGAGGGCGGCGAGCACGGCGACCGCGAGCAGCTTGCCCGCGATGTGGTCGGGATGGTTGAGCGTGCTGCCGCACGGGTAGGGCGCGTCCGGGTGGTTCCACAGCGCGTGGAGGCCGGCGAACGCGGAGTTGAGCGGCCCGAACGCCGGCATCGCGTCGAGCGGGCCGCCGCGCCCGTAGCCCTGCGACGAGACGTAGACGACGCCCGGGTTCGAGGCGCGCACGCTCTCGTAGCCCAGGCCGAGCGCGTCGAGCACGCCGCCGCGGTGGTTCTCGGCGACGACGTCGGCGCGCGCGCAGAGCGCGTGCGCGAGCTCGCGGCCGCGCGCGGTGCCGAGGTCGAGCGCGACGCTCTCGCGTCCGCGGCACTCGTCGTTGAACGTCCACGCGTGGTTCGGGTTGCCGTCCGCGTTCCCGATGCGCAGCACGTCGAGGTGGGCGAGCGACTCGACCTTGATCACCTCCGCGCCGAGCTCGGAGAGCACGAAGCACAGCTCGGGCACGACGGCCGCGACGCCGAACTCGACGACGCGCACGCCCGCGAGCAGCGGCTCGGCGCGCGCGGCCGCGCCTGCGCCTGCGCCTGCGGCCGACGGCGCGGTCGCGCCGCGCGGCGCGACCGCGTCGTCGTCGCCCGGCGCGGGTGCCGCGCGGCGCAGCGACGACGGCGTCGCCGAGAGGCGCAGCGGCGGCGCGACGAACGGCGCGTCGCCGAGGTGCGGATGGCCCGTGCGCAGGAACGTCCCGCGCGCCGCGCTCTGCGCGTGCGCGACGAACTCGTCGGGGCGCTGGATGGCGCCGAGCGGCACGCCGAGCGCGCGCGCCTCCTCGAACAGCTCGGCGCGCGTGCGGTCGGTGAGCCGCTCGCGCGCGACGAGCCGGATCACGTCCTGGTTGGCGACGCGGTACATCGCCTGGTCCCACTCGGGGCCCGCGATCACGTCGGGATTGCGCGCGAGGGCGAGGAAGGCCTGCCAGTGCTTCGGGTTGCCGAGCACGATGCGGACGTGTCCGTCCTTCGCCGGCAGCACGAGGTACATGCCGTCGGCCGCGCGCGACGGGTTCGACGGCAGCATGGGGAAGTGCGCGTGATAGTCGGCGAGCGGCATCGCCCACGGATACAGGCCCGCGTAGCCGGCCTCCTGCGCGGACACGTCGATCGTCTGCCCGCGTCCCGAACGCTCGCGCTCCATCCACGCCGCCACCGCGCCCGCCGCGCCGTAGATCGACGCGCAGTCGTGCACGACATGGCCGGGCAGCCAGCAGGGAGGCAGCGTCGGGAAGCCGCACTGGTAGAGAGCGCCGCTCGCAGCGAAGGCCGGCAGCGGCTCGAGCCGCCAGTCGCGCCGGGGCCCGCTCGCGCCGAAGTCGGAGAGCGCGACGTGCACGAGCGCGGGATGGCGCGCGTCGAGCGCGGCCGCGCCGAGCCCGAGCGCCGCCGCGCGCGCCGGCCCGAGGTTCTCGACGACCACGTCGACCTCGGCGCACAGCGCGTCGACGCGCTCGCGCGCGCCGGGGGCGTCGAGCTCGAGCGCGATGCCGCGCTTGTTGGCGTTGCGGTAGAGGTGCGCGGGGTCGCGCGCCTCGGCGTCGGTCGCGGGGGCGGCGCGCAGCACGTCGGCGCCGAGGTCGGCGAGCACGCGCGCGCACAGCGCGCCGCGCAGGTCGGTCAGGTCGAGGACGCGCAGCGCGGCGAGCGGCCCCGCGGCGGTCACGAGCGCTTGTCTCCGGCCATTCCCTTCACCATCGCCGTCAGCTGCTCGGCGCCGAGGCCCTGGAGGTGCGGGCCGGCCTGCAGGTCGCCCGCGGTGCGGATGGCGGCGCGACTCCCGCGCATCTCGAGGGCCGTGTAGACATAACGTTTGTTGACGGTGACGACGCCGGGAGGCGTCGCCGCGATGCGCTGCGCGATCTCGAGCACGCGCGCCTCGAGCTCGTCGGGCGCGAAGGCCTGGTTGATCATGCCGACCTGCGCGGCCTCGACGCCCGAGAACTCGCGCCCCGCGATGTGGAGCTCCATCGCGAAGCGCGGCGGCATGTGCACGGGGAACCACGCGAAGTCCGGGAGGCCCGCGACGCGCAGCACGGGATGCGAGAGGCGCGCGTCGGTCGCGGCGTAGGCGAGGTCGCACGCGCCGACGAGCTCGAGCCCGCCGGCCATCGCGTAGCCGTGCACCTGCGCGACGACGGGCTTCGCGAGGTCCCAGATCGACATCCAGCCCTCGGAGACGTGGCGCGCCCACTGCTGGCCGACCTTCGGCGTCGGGTAGGGCTGGTTCTCCTGCAGGTTCGACTTCAGGTCGTAGCCCGACGAGAAGCACGGGCCCGCGCCGCGCACGATCGACACGCGCACGTCGTCGCGCGCGTCGGCGTCGCGCAACGCGTCGAGCAGCGCGCCGCGCAGCTCGTTGCTGATGGCGTTGCGCCGCTCGGGGCGGTTCAGCGTGATGCGGCGGACGAGCGGCGCGGGCTCGTCGACGAGGATCGGGGCTTCGGACGACATCGCGGCTCTCCTCCGTGGGCGGCGCAGGCTATCACCGCGGCCGCGCGCGCGGCGAAGGGCTTGCCCGCCCCGGTGCGCGCGTGAGAAGGTCCGCGGCCCGCGCGGCGGCGCGTCGCCCGCCCGCGACGAGACCGAGAGCGACGAAGAGAACGAGACCGCGAACGAGACCGAGAGAGAGGAACAGGAAGAGGAGTCCGCCATGACGCGTCGCGCCCGCTCCCACCGCGCACGCCGGCCCGCCGCGGGCCGCACCGCACTCGGGCTCGCCGCCGTGCTCGCGCTGCTCGCGCCCGCCTCTGCGCGCGCCGCGGACGACGGCGCCGTCGAACGCCTCGCGGCTGCGGTGCGCATCCCGACCATCTCGCCGCAGTCGCCCGAGGACTTCGACGGCGCGCCCTTCCTCGCCTTCCACGACTTCCTCGCGCGCGCCTACCCGTGCGCGCACGGCACGCTCGAGCGCGAGACGGTGGCGGACTACAGCCTGCTCTACACGTGGCGCGGCGCCGACGCGTCGCTCGAGCCCGTGCTGCTGACCGCGCACATCGACGTCGTCCCCGTGATCGAGGAGTCGCTCGGGCGCTGGACGCACCCGCCCTTCGACGGCGTCGTCGCCGACGGCTACGTGTGGGGGCGCGGCACGCTCGACGACAAGGCGGGCCTGCTCGCCGTGCTCGAGGGTGTCGAGTCGCTGTGCGCGGCGGGCTTCGCGCCGGCGCGCACGGTCTACCTCGCGTTCGGCCACGACGAGGAGCTCGGCGGCAACGCCGGCGCGGCCGGCATCACCGACCTCCTCGCGAGCCGCGGCGTCGCGCTGTGGTTCAGCCTCGACGAGGGCATGGCCATCCTCGACGGTGCGGCCGGCATCGAGCAGCCGATGGCGCTCGTCGGCGTCGCCGAGAAGGGCTTCCTCACGCTCGAGATGACGGCGCGCGCGCGCGGTGGCCACTCGAGCCTGCCGCCGCGCGAGAGCGCGATCGGCGCGCTCGCGCGCGCCATCGAGCGCATCGAGTCGAACCCGCTGCCCGCGCACACGGGCGGCCTGAGCGGGCGCGTGCTCGACACCTACGGCGAGGCGATGTCGGGCGCGACGGGCTTCGCGCTGCGCCACCGCTGGCTCTTCGGACCCTTCGTGCGCAGCGGGCTCGACGCCCGCCCGGAGTCGAGCGCGATGATCCGCACGACCACCGCGGTCACCGTCGTGCGCGGCGGCGTGAAGTCGAACGTGCTCCCGTCGAGCGCGACGGCGCTCGTCAACTTCCGCATCCATCCCGAGGACACGGTCGAGTCCGTCGTCGAGCACGCGCGCCGCGCGATCGACGACCCCGAGATCGAGCTGCGCGTCGTCGAGGGGCGCGAGGCGTCGGCCGTGTCGCCGAGCGAAGGCCCGGCCTGGGACGCGCTCGTCGCGACCGTGCGCGAGACGCACGGCGACCTGCCCGTCGGCCCGGCGCTCGTGCTCGGTGGCACGGACTCGAAGCACTACGGGCGGATCGCGAGCGCGGCCTACCGGTTCGCGCCGCTGCGCATGCGCTCCGAGGACACCTCGCGCCTGCACGGCATCGACGAGCGCATCGCCGTCGACGCCTATCTCGAGATGCCGCCGTTCTACGCGGCGCTCGTGCGGCGCGCGGCGGGGGCGGAGGCTCGTTAGGTCGCGCCGCTCGCCGCGCGCGGACGGACCGCGAGCGTCAGTCGTCGGCGCCGCCGACCCACGGCGTCTGTCGCCCGCCGTGGCAGGCGAGGTTCGCGCCGGTGATGAAGGACGCGCGCTCGGAGTCGCACAGCAGGAGGCACGCGTTCGCGACGTCCTCGGGCGTGCCCATCCGCTGCATGGGGATCAGCTTCGCGACGTTCGAGTCCGCGTCGTCCGTGTAGAACTGCGCGGAGTCGGGCGTCGCGACGAGGCCGACCGTGACGGTGTTGACGCGCACCTTCGGCGCGAGCGCCTTCGCGAGCCCGACCGACAGCGCGTCGATGCCCGCCTTCGCGGCCGCGTACGAGACGGCCTGGGTCTCCGGGAAGCAGGCCGCGACGCTCGAGATGAACACGATCGACCCGCCCTGCGGCTGCGTCTGCATCACGCGGTTCGCGGCCACGCTGAAGGTGAGCGGCGAGAGCAGGTTCAGGTCGACGATCGAGCGGTGGAAGCGCGGCGACGCGGTCTGCACGTCGGAGACGGGCGTGCCGCCCGCGTTGTTGACGAGCACGTCGATGCGTCCGAACTCGGCGTGCGCGCGCGCGACGACGGCGTCGACCTGGTCGGGGTCGCGCACGTCGCACGGCACGAAGAGCGCCTCGCGGCCGCCGTCGACGAGCGGCGCGTCGGGCTCTCGACGCGCGCACACGAGCACGCGGTAGCCCGCGTCGTGGAAGCCCTTCACGATGCCGCGTCCGATGCCGCGCGTTCCGCCGGTGACGATGGCGGCCTTCTCGTTCGAACTCATTCCCGTCCCGTTCCTCTCTCGTGGCCGCGGCGGCGCGGCGCCGGCGGCGCGCGCGCCTACCCGGGCAGCGTCTCGCCGAGCGGCGCGCGCCGGTGGAAGTCGATCGCGAGCGTGCGCGACGCGAAGCGCCAGCCGTCGGCCGTGCGCGCATAGCGATCCTGGTAGCGGATGAACATCGTGTAGTTCATCCACGTGCCGTCGTCGTCGCGGTAGACGTGGTGGGCCGTGCAGTACGTCTCGCCCGTGCCGTCGTCGTCGACCACGTGGTTCGCGACGACGTGCAGCGTGTGCGCGTAGCGCTCGAGCCCGACCATCGCCTTGCGGATCGTGTCGATTCCCCGCATCCGGTACATCGGCTCGGTCGTCGCCGGGTCGCCGAGGTGCGCGGCGATCTCGCCGTCGGGCGTGAAGATGTCGGCGAACGCGTCGTAGTCGCGCCGGTCGGCGGCGCGCGCGTAGCGCAGCGCGAGGTCGTGGCAGGCGCGGCGGTCGGCCTCGGTCATGGCGCTCTCCTCGTTCGCGCCGCGGGGAAGTCCGAGGCGCGCGTTGTCCCACGACAGGATGCGGCCCTCGGCGCGGATGCCGACGACGAGGCGCTCCATCGCATAGCGCTCGGCGACGGCGTCGGGCATCGCGGCGGGGCTCGAGCGGAAGGCCTCGTACTTGCGGTCGATCGCGCGCTGCAGGCGCGCGCGCTCGCCCGCGTCGTCGACGAAGGCCGCGCGCCCGTTCACCTGCACGGCCGCGAGCTCGCGCCACGCGCGGCCGCGCTCGACGAGGAAGGAGACGCGCGGGTCGCGGCGCATGCGGGCGAACTTCCGCGTCACCGACGGCCCGCCCACGTAGATCGTACGCTCCTCGACGACGTACCAGACGGGCAGCGCGATCGGCGCGCCGTCGCGGCGCAGCGACGTGAGGATGCCGGTGTGTCCGGCCTCGAGGAAGCGCCACGCCTCGTCGTCGTCGAGGCGCACGCGCGGCTTCTTCGCAGGAGCGTCGGGCATGGCCGCGCAGTCTACCGCGGCGCTTGCGCGGCACGAGCCGCGCATGTAGAAGGTCGGCCGCGCGCGCGGCGGGCGCGGACGGCGAGCGGAGCGCGCGCGGCGCGCGAGGGGAGCGGAACCATGGCAGGCACGCGGGCCGCACGCCCGAACGGCGGGCTCGAGGGCACGGCATTCATCGTCACCGGCGGCGGCACGGGCATTGGCCGCGCCTGCGCGCAGGCGCTCGCGCGCGACGGCGCCGCCGTCACGATCTGCGGTCGCACCGCGTCGAAGCTCGAGGACGCCGCCAAGCGCATCGCCGACGTCGCGGACTGCGGCGGCTCCGTCGCCTGGGTGACGGCCGACGTGACGAAGGAGGAGGACGTCGCGGCGCTCGTCGCGAAGGCGCTCGAGGCGCGCGGCCGGCTCGACGGCTGCGTCGCGAACGCGGGCGGCGGCGGCGGAATGGGCCCCTACCACCTGCAGGACACGAGCGAGTTCGTGCGCGTGCTGCACCTGAACGTGCTGAGCACGATGCTGTGCGTGAAGCACACCGTGCCGCACATGGTCGCGAACGGCGGCGGCTCGTTCGTCGGCATGTCCTCGATCGCCGGCCACGTGCCGCACCCGTACTTCGGCGCCTACTGCGTGGGCAAGGCCGGGCTCGAGGAGATGATGCGCAACGCGGCCGACGAGTTCGGCCCGAAGCACGTGCGCTTCAACGCCATCCGCCCGGGCTTCATCGCGACGGAGATCATGGAGGGCATCCCGCGCGACGGCGCGGTGTGGAACTCGTACATCGAGAACACGCCGATGGGCGGCGTCGGCGAGCCCGAGGACGTCGCGAACCTCGCGCGCTTCCTCGTCGGCCCCGAGTCGCGCTGGGTCACGGGCACGTGCATCAACGTCGACGGCGGCCACCACCTGCGGCGCGGCCCGAACTTCGGGCCCTTCCTCGAGCCCGCGCTCGGGCGCGAGGTGATGGAAGGCAAGCTCCCGGGCTGAGCGAGCGGCGGCGGCCGTCGTCGCCCACGGAGACAGACGACGTGGCGTTCGATCCGCGCGCGATCCCGTACGGCAGCGAGGTCGAGGGGCTCGACGTGCGCCTCGACGGCGCCGCGCTGCGCATCGCGCTCGCGCGGCCCGCGAAGCGCAACTCGCTCTCGCGCGAGATGATCCAGGGCCTCGTCGCCTGCATCGAGAACGCGCCGGACGACGAGCGCATCCGCGTCGTGTCGCTCGAGGCGCAGGGCGACCACTTCTGCGGCGGCGCCGACTGGGTCGCCGGGAACCGCGGCGCCGAGCGCCCGCGCGTCGCCTCCATCCACCGGCGCACGGCGCGCGAGGCGCACCGGCTCGTGCACGCGATGCTCACGGTGCAGCTGCCCATCGTGTGTCGGGTGCGCGGGTTCGCGGCGGGCATCGGCTGCCACCTCGCACTCGCGTCCGACTTCGCGCTCGCCGCGGAGGACGCGCGCTTCTGGGAGCCGTTCGCGCGCCGCGGCTTCACGCCGGACAGCGGCGCGACGTGGCTCCTGCCGCGCCTCGTCGGCATCGCGCGCGCGAAGCGCATGCTGCTGCTCGCGCGCGAGGTGAGCGGGGCGGAAGCGGCCGCCTGGGGGATGATCCACGAGGCGCATCCGGCCGCGGCGCTCGACGCCGCCGCGGACGCGCTCGTCGCCGAGCTCGCGAGCGCGGCCACCGCCACGGTCGGCCTCACGAAGTACGCGCTCGCGCGCTCGCTCGAGCTGCCGTTCGAGCAGGCGCTCGAGGTCGAGAGCTTCGCGCTCGAGCTCTCGTCGCGGAGCCTCGACTTCAAGGAGGGCCTCGCCGCCTTCCGCGACAAGCGCGACCCGGAGTTCGAGGGGCGCTAGGCGCGCGGCCCGGGGCTCGGAGCCCGCTCGCTCGATGCGGCTGCGCGCCTAACGAGGCGCCGGCGCGGCGGGGCGCGCGCGCAGCCGGGCCTCGAGGTCGGCGAGGCGCGCGTGGAGCCGTTCGGTGCTGCGGTAGGCGTCGGCCTGCGTCTCGCCGAGCGGCGCGTCGCTCGCGACGAGCGCGCTCGCGTCGCCGAGGCGCTCCTGGATCCGCACCACCTCCGAGACGAGCAGCGTCGCGACGTCGTAGACGTCGGCGTCCGTGATGCTGCCGGCCTCCGCGTCGGGGAGCGGCCGGGCGTCGAGCATCTCGAGGCCGGCGTCGGTGCCGACGCGGCGCGCGATCGCGAAGGCGTCGAGCAGGAGCGCGTGCACGTCGCGCGACGTGCGGCCGGGGCGCGGCGCAGCGAGCGCCCGGCGGCCCTCGCTCGGCACGGCCATCGCGTCGAGCAGCGCTTCCACGTGCGCGACCGCGAAGGCGACCTGCGCGTCGACGTCGGCCGGGGCGATGCGCGTCTCGAGCATCGCATCGAGCTGGCGGCTCGCCGCGAGCACGGCGTGGTAGACGGCCGTCTCGTCGACTTCGACCGGAAGCGGTGTCGCGCCCAGCGGGCGCGCGGTGAGCTCGTGCCCTTCGCGCACGTGGCGCACGCGCTCGATCGCGGCCTCGACGACGCGGAGCACGTCCGCGGGCGTCTGCTCCTCGCGATCGCTCAGCGTGACGGGGCCGCCGACCTCGCCGAGCTGCTCGGCCGAGAGCCGCCGCGCGCGCGCGAGCAGGCCGACGGCCTGGTGGAAGACTTCGCGGCGGCCGGCGTTCGCGACGCGGATCGCGGGGCCCGCGACGCGCGGCGCGCCGAGCGCGTCGCGCACGAGCTCGATCTCGTCGGCGAGCACGGCGAGCGCGCGGAACACGTCGGCGGTCTCGACGGGAGGGGGAGGCGGCGGGCCCGCCTCCGCGTTCGCGTCGGTCGGAGCGTCGGCGTCGGCCGACGCGGAGAGCGGGGCGCCGAGGAGCGCGCCGCAGAGCAGGGCGGCGAGGGGGGCGAACGCGAGCCGGCGGCGCGCGCCGGCGGCGCGCCGCGCGCGGAGCGGAGAGCACATGCGGGATCCTGCGGTGATCGCCGGGGGTGAGCGGCCGGGCCACCGTGGGCTCCGTGTCGTCCGCTGCACGCGCGCGCTGAAGGGCGCGCGCGCGCCGCGCCCGCGCTGCGACGATACCCTCGCCTAACGTCGGTCGAACCGTGCAGCGATCGCGTCGAGGGTTCGCTGGAGGCTGCCGCCGGCCTCGGTCGTCGCGTGGCCGCCCGGCGGGTCGGGGAGCCGGACGGGCCCGTGCTCGCGGCTCGGGAGCAGCACCGTCGCCGTGCCGGGCGTCGTCACCTCGTCGCGCTGGTTGCGGCCCTCGAGCGCGAGGTCGACGGCGGGGCGGTCGCCCTCGGCGAGGTACTTGCGCTCGACGCGGCCGCGCATCCAGTGGACGTCGCCGACGAAGTTGAAGCGCCGGAACTCGCACCCGAGCTTCCACAGCCACGCGTCGTCGCCCATCCAGTCTGTGCACAGGTGGACGAGCCACGTCTCGCGCATGCGCCCGTAGTCGTAGGTCGTCGGGTTGCCGGCCTTGCGCGCGTACTCCGGGTCCCAGTGGCAGCGCTGCATCACGTCGGGGATGCCGAGCTCGTCGGGGTGGTAGAAGCGCGGGATGCGCTGGCGGTTCTTGAAGCCGAGCCGCAGCGCGCGCACGCCGTAGAGCCCCATCCCGACGCCGACGTGCCAGCACACGATGTCGGTGACGGTGAGCGGACCCTTCACGAGCGGGCCGACCTCGTCGCCTTCCTCGACGTCCTCGAAGTAGCGCGGCTCGCCGCCGCGCGGCCGCTCGCTCGCGTACTGCGCGTCGATGCGCTCGATCTCGTCCTTCGTGTACGGGCGGATCTCGACGTCGTCGTACTTCCGGCGCTCGCGCGCGCGCTCGCGCTCGGTGCGCACCATGAGCCGGTACTGGCCCGAGAGCACGTGGCCCTCGTCGTCGCGGAACACCTGCGCCGTCCACTCGTGGATGGCGCGCTTCGCGAACTCGCTCTGCTTGTCGAGCACGCCGACGAGCGCGTTGCGGCGCACGACTCCGCGGCCCGGATGGAGCGGATACCACCACTCGCGCTCGCTGCCGGAGTAGAACGCGTGGACGCCGCGCAGCGGATCGCCGCGCATGAGGTCGCGGTGCTCGGGCGCGACGTGCGCGACCTCGTCCTCGCCGACGAGCGTGTCGCCGCCGACGAGTGCGGGCGGCGCGATCGGGCCGCCCCAGCGCGTGCCCGCCGCATAGCCCGGGTCGCACCACAGCGGGTTGTCGTCGCCGATCGCCTCGGCGACGTGGCGGAACGCGTCCTCGTTGGGGCGCAGGTAGTGCGGCGGCTGCGGGTGCGGCTCGGCGATGCCGATGCGCGCGCGCAGGCGCGCGACGCCTTCGTCGGTGATGCGGGGCTCGGCGCGGTCGCTCATGGGCGCGCAGCATAGCCGCGCGCGCCGCCGGCATGCGTACGACTAGCCGAGCTTCTCCCAGCTCCCGGCGGCCGCCGAACGGCGGATCGCGTCGAGGATGCGCTGCAGCGCGACGCCGTCCTCGAACGTGCCGGGCACCGGGTCGGGCGGCGTCGGCCGTCCGAGGATGCGATCGCGCATGCACGCGAAGAGCTTCGTGAACGGAGCGAGATCGATGCCCATCGAGTGCATCATGTCGTAGGCCGTGACGAGCAGGTCGCGGTCGGGCGGGACGGGCGGCGGGCTCGCGAGATCGTCGGGCACGGGCAGCTTCTCCGTGCCCGACGCCGTCGTCACCGACACCTGGTCGCCCGCGATCACGAGCGTCCCGCGCGGGCCCGAGATGCGCGACGCGAACGCCGGCGGGCCGAGCGTCGCCGCGCTGCTCTGCAGGAGGCCCGTGCAGCCCGCGACGGTGCGGAAGTGGATCGTGAACGTGTCCTCGGCCGTGAAGCCGGCGGGCCGGTCGGCGACCACGTCGAGCGACGCCGACAGCCCGCTCCACTCGCCGAGCGTCGCGCGCATCTGGTCGACGACGTGCGAGGCGTAGGCGCCGAGCCAGCCGCCGCCCTCGTTCGCGTCGCTCCACCAGGCGGGTACCTCGCCGCGCGGGTCGGCGAGGCTCGGCTGCAGCAGCAGGAAGGTCGCGAGGCGCGGCGCGCCGACGACGCCCGCGCGGATGGCGCGCGTCGCGATCGCCTGCCCGGTCGCGAACCGGAACTCGGTGCCGAGCACGTGCACGACGCCGGCGGCGCGCGCGGCGTCGAGCATGCGCTCGGCCTCCTCGACGTTCGCGGCGAAGGGCTTCTCGCACATGACGTGCTTGCCCGCGCGCGCGGCGGCGATGGCGATCGCGGCGTGCGTGTGCGGCGGCGTCGCGATCGACACGATGTCGACGTCGCGCAGCGCGAGCGCGTCCTCGAGGTTCGTGAAGGCGTGCGGGATGCCGCCGCGCTTCGCGCGCTCGGCCGTCTTCGCCGCGTCGCGCCCGACGAGCGCGTGCACCTCGATGCCGGCCGCGCGCAGCGCGCGCGCGTGGGTGAGGAATCCGAAGCTCGTTCCGATCACCGCCGCGCGCAGCGTTCGCGTCGCCATCGATGCCTCCCGCGCGCCGGGCCCGGCGCGCGCGCACCCTAGCAGGTGTAGGCTGCGCGCTGCGGGAGGACGGCGCGCGTGGCGGAGTCGGGGGAGCGCGGAGGGAGAGCGCGCGTCGTCGCCGCGGCCGCGTTCGCGGCGCTGCTCGCCGCGGCGGCGTGCGCGCGGGGCGGCGACGCCGACCTCGCGGCACTCGCGCGCGCGCGCGCGAAGGCCGCGCCCGCGGCGCGCGAGTGGCGCACCTACCTCGGCGACGCGGCCTCGCGCCAGTGGTCGCCCGTCGACGCCATCCACGCGGGCAACGTGGCGGAGCTCGAGGTCGCGTGGCGCTACGACGCGCGCGGCCCGGACGGCGAGCTCGGCGAGATCCAGTGCAACCCGCTCGTCGTGAAGGGCGTGCTCTACGGCACGTCGCCGTCGCTGCGCCTGTTCGCGCTCGACGCCGAGACGGGCGCCGAGATCTGGAGCTACCGGCCGCGAGCGGGGGCGCGGAGCTTCCTGCCGAATCGCAACCGCGGACTCGTCTACTGGGAGGACGCGCGCTCGGGCGACGAGCGCCTCTTCTACGTCGTGAACCAGTACCTGCTCGCGGTCGACGCGCGCACGGGCCGCGCGGTCGAATCGTTCGGCGACGGCGGCCGCATCGACATCGGCGAGGGGCTCCCGCGCGCGGACCGCGCGGGCGCGATCACGTCGAACACGCCGGGCGTCGTCTTCGAGGATGCGCTGATCGTGCCGACGCGCGTGAACGAGCTCGCGGGCGCGGCGCCGGGCCACGTGCGCGCCTTCGACGTGCGCACGGGCGCGCTGCGCTGGACGTTCGAGACGATCCCGCGGCCGGGCGCGCCCGGTGCCGACACCTGGCCCGACGACGCGTGGAAGGAGATCGGCGGTGCGAACTCGTGGGCGGGCATGGCGCTCGACGTCGAGCGCGGGCTCGTCTTCGTTCCCACCGGCTCGGCCGCGTTCGACTACTACGGCGGCGATCGCGCGGGCGACAACCTGTTCGCGAACTCGCTCCTCGCGCTCGATGCGCGCACGGGCGAGCGGCGCTGGCACTACCAGATCGTCCGCCACGACCTGTGGGACCGCGACCTCCCGCAGCCGCCCAACCTCGTGACGATCGAGCGCGACGGCGCGCGCATCGACGCCGTGAGCCAGGTGACGAAGTCGGGGCACGTGTTCGTGTTCGACCGCGAGACGGGCGCGCCGCTGCACCCGATCGAGGAGGTCGCGGTGCGCGGCGAGCCGCTGCCGGGCGAAGCGCCGGCGCGCACGCAGCCGCTGCCCGTCCGCCCGCCGCCGCTCGCGCGGCAGGTGCTCGACGCGTCGACGGCGACGGACCGCACCGAGGCGGCGCGCGCGGCCGTGCTGCGGCGCCTCGACGAGGTCGAGTCGGGGCCGCCGTTCACGCTCCCGAGCCGTCGTCCGACGGTGCTCATGCCCGGCCTCGACGGCGGCGCCGAGTGGGGCGGCGCGGCCTTCGACGACGAGACCGGTCTCCTCTACGTGAACGTCAACGACGTTCCCTACCTGCTGCAGATGACCGACTTCGAGCGCGAGGTCGGGGCGCGGAACTCGGGCGAGATGCTCTACTTCCTCTACTGCGGGGGATGTCACGGCGCGGATCGCGCGGGCGACGGCTACGGCACGCCGTCGCTCGTCGGCGTCGGTGAGCGGCTCGGCTACTTCGCCACGCACCGCGTCGTCCGCGACGGGCGCGGTCGCATGCCGGGCTTCGGCGCGAGCCTCCCGTGGTGGCAGCGCGCGCTGATCGTGGGGCACGTGCGGCGAGCGGGTGGGGCGGCGACGCCGCCGGCGAGCGCGGCGGGCGGCGCGCCGCCGGCCGCCGCGCCCTCGTCGCGCGGCTACTTCGCGAACGGCGGCTGGCACCGCTTCTCCGATCCCGACGGCTTCCCGGCCATCCGCCCGCCGTGGGGAACGCTCGCGGCCGTCGACCTCGCGCGCGGCGAGATCGCGTGGCAGGTGCCGCTCGGCGACTACCCGGCGACGCTCGCCGCGGGCCGCTCGGGGCTCGGCGCCGAGAGCTACGGCGGCCCGGTCGCGACCGCCGGCGGCCTCGTCTTCATCGCGGCCACGCCGGACGCGAAGCTTCGCGCCTTCGACAAGTGGACGGGCGAGCTGCGCTTCGAGGCCGACCTCCCGGCCGCCGGGTACGCGACGCCCGCGGTCTACGAGGTGGCCGGGCGGCCGTTCGTCGCGGTCGCCGCGGGCGGCGGGAAGCTCGGGACGCCGAAGGGCGCGTCCTGGGTCGCGTTCAGCCTCCCGCGCTGAGGCTTGCCAACGCGGCCGCGCGCGTGGCATGATGCCGCTTGTACGTCGTACGCTACGCCGTACGGCCGCGCCGCACCCCAGCGCGGGCGCCCGCCCGCGCCATCCATCGAGGACGCGTCATGGACCCCTTCCGTCCGCCCCACGCCCACGCCCTCGCGGGCGAGCACCCCCCGTCGCCGCCGCGCGCGCGCGCACCGCGCGGCGCGCTCTCGCGCGAGCGCGTCCTCGAGGCCGCGCTCCGACTGCTCGAGCGCGAAGGCGAGGGCGCGCTCAGCATGCGCCGCGTCGCGGCCGAGCTCGGCTCGGCGCCGATGTCGCTCTACCGGCACGTGCGCAACAAGGAGGACCTCGTCGACGGCGTGATCGCGCTCGCGCTCGAGGACCTCACGACGAAGCCGCTCGAGGGCGACGACTGGACGGCGCGCACGCTCGCCTGGATGCTCGCGCTGCGCGAGGAGATGCTCGAGCACCCGTCGATCATCCCGCTGCTCCGCTCGAGCCACATGGTGCTGCCGGCCGTGCTCGCTCCCGTCGAGCTCGTGCTCGAGGAGCTGCTGCGCGCGGGCTTCTCGCGGCCGCGCGCCGCGCGCAGCGCGTGGGAGCTGCTCTGGATCACGCTGTCGTTCGTCGCCATCGAGCAGCGCAGCGCGCGCGAGCCCGAGACGCTCGCGACGCGCACGTTCTCGATGGCGAAGCTCCACGCCGACGACCTGCCGCACCTCGCCGAGGCGCTCCCCGACCTGCTCGTGCTCGACGCCGAGGACATCTTCCAGTCGGTCGCGCGCCATCTCGTCGCGGGCCTGCGCGTCGAGCTCGACGCGGTGCGCGCCGGGGCCGCGCGAGGGGGCCAGGCGTGAGCGACGCGGCCTGGATCTCCGGCGAGCAGCACACCGTGCCGCGCCTGCTCGCGCGGCGCCTCGCGTCGAAGCCGGACGGCGAGTACCTCGACGTCGGCGGCGTGAAGCTGAGCGCGCGCGACGTGGACGAGCGCGGGCGCCGCATCGCGACGGCGCTGCGCGAGCTCGGCGTCGCGCCCGGCGACCGCGTCGCGTCGCTGCTCGAGAACTCGCCCGAGGCGGTGCTCTACTGGTTCGGCACGGTGCTCGGAGGGCGCGTCGCCGTCCCGATCAACTCGGCGTACAAGGGCGACTACCTCCGCCACCAGCTCGCGGACTCGGGCTCGCGCGTGCTCTTCGCGCACGTCGACTTCCTCGACCGCGCCGTCGACGTCGTCCCGCGCGTCGACGGGCTCGACTTCGTGGTGGTCGTGGGCGACGAGGGTGGCGGCGTCGACGCGAGCGCGTTCGGCGGCGCGAAGGTGCTGCGCTTCGAGGACGTGCTCGGGGCGTCGTGCGAGCCGGTGCCGAACGACGTCCGGCCCTCGGACCTCGGGACGTTCATCTACACGGGCGGCACGACGGGGCCGAGCAAGGGCTGCATGCTCTCGCACAACTACCACGAGGCGCTCGCGACGCAGATCGCGACGCAGTGGCAGGCGACGGCGGACGACGTCGTCTGGACCCCGCTCCCGCTCTTCCACTTCAACGCGCTCACGACCGCGACGCTCGGGCCCCTCGTGACGGGCGGCCGCGGCGCCATCTTCCGCCGCTTCAGCGTCTCGCAGTTCTGGCCGGAGATGAACCGCACCGGCGCGACCATCACGTCGACGCTCGGCACGATGGCCTACCTGCTCGCGCACGACGTCGACCGGCCGGAGATGCCGCGCTCGGGCGCGCCCGAGGCGAACCGCACGCTGCGCCTGATGGGCGCGGCGCCGCTGCCGCCCGAGGTCGACTCCATCCTGCGCGAGCGCTTCGCGATCGACACGTTCAGCGGCGCCTACGGCGTGACGGAGGCGAGCCTGATCTCGTGGCAGCCGCCGGGCACGAAGAACAAGCCGAACGCCGCCGGCGTCGTGAACCACGCCTACTTCGACGTGCGCATCTTCGACGACGACGACGTCGAGGTGCCGCGCGGCACGGAGGGCGAGATCGTGATCCGCCCGAAGCGCCCGCACGTGATGTTCGAGGGCTACTGGGGGCGGCCGCAGGCGACGGTCGAGACGAGCCGCAACTGGTGGTACCACACGGGCGACGTCGGGCGGATCGACGACGAGGGCTACCTCTACTTCGTCGACCGCAAGGCGGACTACCTGCGCCGCCGCGGCGAGAACATCTCGAGCTTCGAGGTCGAGAGCGTGCTGATGAAGCACGGCAAGCTCGCCGACGTCGCCGTCCACGCGGTGCCGAGCCCGCTCAGCGAGGACGACCTGAAGATCACGGCGACGCTCGAGGAGGGCGCGGTGCTCACGGAGGAGGAGCTCTTCCGCTGGTGCATCGAACACCTGCCGTACTTCGCGCTGCCCCGCTACATCGAGTTCCGCGCCGAGCTGCCGAGGAGCCCCGTCGGCCGCGTGCTGAAGCGCGTGCTGCGCGACGAGGGGGCGACGCCGGCGAGCTGGGACGCCGAGGCGAGCGGCATCGCGTACGAGAAGCGCTGACGCCGCGCGCGCGTGCGCGCGCACGCCTCGCCTAACGAGGCTCGCGCGGCAGCCCGAGGATGCGCTCTCCGATGATGTTGCGCTGGATCTGCGACGTGCCGCCCGACACGGTGAACTGCAGCGCCCACAGGTAGTCGTGCAGGACGTCGCCGGTCGGCAGGCCGGCGACGTCCTCGCGCGCGAGCGCGGCGCGTCCGACGACGTGCATGCCGAGCTCGCCGATCTCCTGGTAGAGCTCGCTGTAGCGGAGCTTGACCGCCGAGCCGGTGAGCGACGGGACGCCGGTCGCCTCCGCCTCCGAGACGCACAGCTGCGTGAGCCGCCAGAGCGCCTCGATCTGCGCCGCGAGCCGCCCCGCCGTCCGGCGCAGGCTCGCATCGCCGTTCCACGCGCTCGCGCCGCCCGACGGCCCCGCGCGGCGCGCGAGCGCGACGAGGCCCTCGAGCTGCGTGCGCATCGTGATGATGTGCTGCGCGAACGCCGTGCCGCGCTCGAAGCGCAGCGTGACGTTCGCGACGCGCCAGCCGTCGTTCTCCGCGCCGACGCGATTCGCGACGGGCACGCGCGCACCGTCGAGGAAGACCTCGCAGAAGTGGCTGTCGCCCTCGATCGTGTCGAGCGGGCGGACGTCGACGCCCGGCTGGTGCATGTCGAGGACGAGCCACGTGATGCCCTTGTGCGCGGGCGCGTCGGCGTCGGTGCGCACGAGCAGCTCGCAGTAGTCGGCGATGTGCGCGCGCGTGCTCCAGATCTTGTGGCCGGTGACGACGTACTGGTCGCCCTCGCGCACGGCGACGGTGCGCAGCGACGCGAGGTCGGAGCCCGCGGTCGGCTCCGAGAAGCCCTGGCACCAGACGTGGCGCCCCTCGAGGATGCCGGGCAGGTGGAACGCCTTCTGCGCCTCGCTGCCCTCGGCCATCAGCGTCGGCCCGCCGTGCATGAGGCCGATGAAGTTCGCCCCGATGTACGGCGCGTTCGCGCGCGCCGTCTCTTCGAAGTAGACGAGCTGCTCGCCGAGCGAGGCGCCGCGCCCGCCGTATTCGGCCGGCCAGTTCATGCCTGCGTAGCCCGCGTCGAAGAGCTTGCGCTGCCACGACGTGTCGTACTCGCGCCGCGCCGTCCAGTCGCCGGCCGGCGGCGGCGCGCCGTGCGCGCGGACCTCGCGCTCGAGCCACGCGCGCAGCTCGGCGCGGAACGCGGCCTCGAGGGGCGAATCGTCGAGCCTCACGTCGCCGCTCCTCCGCGCGCGCCCGCGTCGCCGTTCGCGAACAGCGCGCGCACGCCCGGCTGGCTCGGCTTC
This sequence comes from Myxococcota bacterium, assembly GCA_041389495.1. NCBI lineage: Bacteria > Pseudomonadati > Myxococcota > Myxococcota bacterium. The sequence goes on from JAWKRT010000002.1 coordinate 1,015,321, forward strand.
ATCGACGGCGTGCGCGGCAGCGCGTCGACGACGAGCACGCGCGAGGGAACCATGTAGGCGGCGAGCCGTTCGCGCGCGAAGTCGCGCAGCGCCTCGCCGTCGACGCGCGGCGCGTCCGCGTGCAGCTCGACGGCCGCGACCGGCACCTGGCCGAGCCGCGCGTCGTCGAGACCGACCACGCAGGCCTCGCGCACGGACGGGTGCTCCTCGAGCGCGGCGACGACCTCCTCGGGGTGCACCTTGAAGCCGCCGCGCAGGATGGCGGCATCCGCGCGCCCGGTGATCCACAGGAAGCCGTCGGCGTCCATGCGCGCGCGGTCGGTCGTGCGCACCCAGTCGCTCTTCGGGCCGAGCTGTGCGGAGTGCACTTCGAGCACGCCTTCCTCGCCGGGCGCGAGCGCGCGACCGTCGGCCGGGTCGACGATGCGCAGTGCGCAGCCCGGGTGCGCGCGCCCGACGCTGCCGCGCTTCTCGCGCCGGAACTCCACGTGGTCGGGCAGCGACCAGCCGGCGACCCCGCCCGCGAACTCGGTCGCGCCGTACGACGTGAGCACGGGGACGCCGTACTGCGCCTCGAACGCCTCGGCGTCCTCGGGCGCGAGCGGCGCGGTGCCGGACACGACGGCCTTGAGGCTCGCGAGGTCGGCCGGGTCGAGCTTCGCCTCGAGCACCATGCGCACCGCCGTCGGCACGAGGCTCGCCGTCTTCGGGCGGTGCTTCACGACGAGGTCGCGCCACGGCTCGACGCGGAAGCGGTCGAGCAGCGCGAACGCGCGCCCGTCCGTCGCGCACTGCAGCACGCGGAAGATGCCGCTCACGTGGACGAGCGGCGACGCGATGATCGCGACGCCCGCGCGAAGGCGCGGCGCCGCGGCCTTGTCCTTCTCGTAGTGCTTGGCTCCGGCGAGCGAGTGCTCGAGCGCAGCGCGCCCGAGGTCGACGCGCTTCGGCGGGCCCGTCGTGCCGCTCGTCAGCATCTGCACCGCGACACCGGGGAGCCGGTGCTCGGGCGCGGTGCGCGCGTCGAGGACGCGCGTGCGCGCGCCGCGCGGTGCGACGCACGCGTCGTCGTCGCCGCCGAACGCGCAGCGCAGGAGCAGCGTGTCCGTCGCGTCGCAGGCGGCGGCGAGCGCGCCGCCGTCGGCGTCCTCCGCGCACGCGACCACGACCGGCAGGGCGAGGCGCTCGAGGTCGCGCCGCAGGGCGGCGTCGCCCTGGTGCGGGCTCAGCGTGACGACGCAGCGGCGCGAGCGGAGCACGCCGAGCAGCGCGGCCACCGCCTCGGGGCGGTTGCGGAGCAGCACGCCGACGGGCGCGTCCGCGGGCGCGCCCGCCGCGTCGAGCGCGCGGCCGAGCGCGGCCGACGCGGCGGCGAGCTCGCCCCACGTCGTCCAGCGGCCCTCGAACTCGATCGCGTTCGCCGCCGGGTCGATCGCGAGCACGTCGTCGATGCGGGACGCGAGATCCATGGCCGGATGGGTGTATCACACGCGCCCGCGGCGAGGGGTGCGGCCGCTCGTTCGCGTACGCGGGCCCGCGCGCGCGCCTACGCGCCTGCGCGCCGCGCGCCTACGCGCCTACGCGATGTGGATGCCGCCGTTCGGCGAGAGCGCCTGGCCGGTGACGAAGCCGCTCTCGTCGCAGGCCAGGTAGAGCGCGCAGTTCGCGATGTCGTCGGCCGCGCCCTGCCGGCGGAGCGGCGTCGACGCGACCATCGGCGCGAGGAACGCCTCCGGGACGGCGCGCGTCATCGGGGTGTCGATGACGCCCGGGCAGATCGCGTTCACGCGGATGCCGGCCGGGCCGAGCTCGCGCGCGAGCGAGCGCGTCATGCCGAGCAGCGCCGCCTTCGCGGTCGCGTAGTGCACCATGCCCATGCCGGCGAGACCGGCGATGCTCGAGACGTTGAGGATCGAGCCCGCGCGCTGCTTCCACATCGAGCGCGCCGCCGCGCGCGCGAAGTAGAAGGCGCCGTGCACGTGGATGGCGAGCATGCGCGCGAACGGCTCGTCGCCCATGTGCAGCAGCACGGGCTCGCGGTGCTCGATCGCCTGCGCGCGGCCGTCGTCGCCGAAGCCGTCGACGCCGGCGTTGTTCATCAGCACGTCGACGCGCCCGTGCGCGTCGACGACCTCGTGGACGACGGCGTCGACGCGCGGGCGATCGGTGACGTCGCAGCGGAACGCGAGGTGCCCGGCGCCGGGCAGCGCGCGCGCGGCGGCCTCCGCGCCGTCGCCGTCGAGGTCGGCGATCGCGACGCGCGCGCCCTCGCGCGCGAACACGCGCGCGGTCGCGAGCCCGATGCCCGACGCGGCTCCCGTGATGATCGCGACCTTGCCTTCGAGCCTGCCGGCCATGCGCGCTCTCCCTCGTCGCGGTGGGACGCACCGCGGGTCCGAGCGCGGGAGTATCACGCGGCGCGGTCGCGCGGCAACGGCCCCGCGCGGCGACGGCTCAGCGTCCGGCGGCCTCGGCGTGCTCGAGCCAGTCGTCGAGCGACGCGTCCTCCCAGTCTTCGGGGCCGTAGACCGTGCGCGGCAGCGGCGTCATGACGTGCGCGTCGCCGCCCGTCACGTAGCGCGCCTGCACGGCGTCCCACGCGGTGATGCGATCGTCCGCCTCGCCCTCGTCGCACAGCCCGCGCGTCGCGTCGCGGCACGCCAGGAAGCGGGTGCGCGAGGCGATGTCCGTGGCCCAGATCATCACGACCTCGTGCTGGTTGCTCGTCACCTCGTAGAGCCCGGTCGGCCGGTGGCCGTAGTCCGCCATCAGGGGCACGCGTTCGGCGACGACCGCGGCCAGGAACTCGAGCGGCGTGCCGGGGCGGACGGTCAGGATCTCGTTCACGAAGAGCGTGCCGCGAATGCCCTGCGCGGCGATCTCCTCGGTCGTCGGGCTCCCGGGGACGCCGGCGCACAGGCGGTCGAAGCCGCCGCTCCGCCACTTCGCCGCCGCGTCCCACCAGTCGCCGTAGAAGGCCTTGCGCCGCTTCAGGTTCATGCGGTCGACGTTGCGCGCCCAGCCGTGCCAGCCCTTCGAGCCCACGTCCCAGACGTTGATCACCTGCGGCCAGCGCCCGCCGCCCGCGGCGCAGACGTAGAACGAGCCCTGCAGACCGAACATCTCGGGCATGCGCAGCACCGGGTCCTGCCACAGGTGCTCCATGTAGTCGTACTGGCCCTGTCCGACGACGTCGACGACTTCGTAGAGGTAGAGGGAGCGCGTGCGCATGCGCGCATCCTATCAGTGTCGCGCGCGCCGAGCGGAGCGAGCGCGCTTGCGCGGCGCGTGCACCGGATGGGAGGATGGCGCCCGCGCATGCGGTGCGGGAGGTGCGATGGATCTCGGACTCGCCGGGCAGACGGTCGTCGTCACGGGAGCGAGCGGCGGCATCGGCCGCGGCCTCGTGCAGGCGTTCGCGGCCGAGGGCTGCAACGTCGTGCTCGCGAGCCGCGACGAGGCGAAGTGCGAGGAGGTCGCGGCGACCTGCGCGTCGTCGCCCGGGCGCACGCTCGTCGTCCGCACCGACGTCACCGACCCCGCGTCGGTCGCCGCGCTCGTCGAGCGCGTGCATCGGGAGCTCGGCGACGTGCACGTGCTCGTCAACAACGCCGGCGGCGTCGCCTACCCGCGCGCGTGGGAGGAGAAGCCGCGCGACGAGATGGAGTGGGAGCTCGCGCTCAACGTCTGGGGCGTCGTCCACTGCACGAACGCCGTCGGCGCCGAGATGCTCGCGCGCGGCCGCGGCGCGATCGTGAACGTCACGTCGAACTCGGCGCTCGAGCCCTCCGCGGGCCACATGGTCGCGAACTACGCCGGCACGAAGGGCTACGTGATGTCGATGTCGAAGGCGCTCGCCTACGAGTGGGGGCCGCGCGGCGTCCGCATCAACTGCATCTCGCCCGGCTGGATCGTGCCGTGGGAGGAGGATCACGTCGGCGCCGGGAGCTTCTGGCGGAAGTACGGCTACGAGTTCTTCGGCACGCCGGAGCAGATGGCGGCCGCGGCGGCCGGCGAGGGCGACATGTTCAACGTCCAGGGCCAGCCGATCCGCCGCATCGGGCGGCCCGAGGACATCGCCGACCTCGCGCTCTTCCTCGCCTCCGATCGCGCGAAGCACCTGACCGGCCAGCTCATCAGCGTGAGCGGCGGGGCGTACATGCCGTGAGCGCGACCGCGCACGGGAGCGAGGGGAACGACGGGAGCCGCGGGAAGTTCGACCTCTCGGGCTCGCACCCCGCATGGCTGCGGCGGGTCAACGCCGTCGGCCGCGCGCTCACGGGGAGCGGCGCGCACGGCGCGATGGCCGTCCCGCTCGACGTGGCGTCGCTGCTCGCCGAGGCGCGCGCGAACACGGGCCTCGACGACTTCGGCCCCGACGACGGCTGGCGCGAGGGGCTCGAGGTGCTCGCGCAGAGCCTCGACCGCGAAGCCAGGCTCACGCTCGTCGGGCGCCTGCTCGCGCGCGCCGATGTCGTCAACGCGCTCGAGACGCGTCTGCAGGTCGAGGACGCCTATCGTCGCGACCCCTCGATCGACGACGAGGAGGTCGCGGCGCCGCTCTTCATCGTCGGCCTCCCGCGCTCGGGGACGTCGATCCTGCACGAGCTGCTCGCGCAGGATCCGGCGCACCGCGTGCCGCTCTCGTGGGAGGCGCGCCACCCGTGCCCGCCGCCGGAGGAGGCCACCTACGACACCGACCCGCGCATCGAGCGCTGCGAGGCGTACGTCCAGTTCTGGAACGAGCTCGTGCCGGAGTACCGCACGATGCACGAGATGGGCGCGCGCATCCCGTGCGAGTGCATCTGGCTCACGATGCCGACCTTCGTGTGCGAGGAGTGGATCGGCCGCCAGCAGTGCCCGGGCTACGCCGCCTGGTACATGGGCGCCGACCTCCGGCCTGCCTACGCCTATCATCGCCGTCTGCTGAAGCTCCTCCAGCACCGCTTCCGGCGCGAGCGCTGGATGCTGAAGGCGCCGTCGCACATGGCGGCGCTCGACGTGCTGCTCGCCGAGTACCCCGACGCGCGCATCCTGATGACGCACCGCGACCCGCTGAAGAGCATGGGGTCGACCGCGAGCATCCTGTCGGCACTCGCGTGGATGCGCTCCGAAGACGCGGACATCGGCGCCATCCGCGCGGGCTTCGGCGGCGAGGGCATGGCCTACCGCCTCGACGTCGCGATGCGCGCGCGCGAGGCCGCCGACCCGTCGCGCTTCTTCGACGTCCGCTACCAGGACATGCTGTCGGACCCGTTCGGCACGATCGCGCGTGCCTACGCGCACTTCGGCATCCCGTACACGAAGGAGGCCGAGCGCCGGATGCGCGACTACCTCGCCGCGAAGCCGCAGGCGAAGCACGGCGCGCACGCGTACTCGTTCGACGACCTCGGCCTCGACGTCGCCACCGAGCGCGCGCGCTTCGCGGCCTACCAGGAGCGCTTCGGCGTTCCGTCCGAGGTCGCCTAGCCGTGGCGGGGGACGCGGGAGCCCCGGGCGACGAGGGCGGCCGGCGCGCGGGCGCCGCGCTCGGCGGCAAGGCGCTCTCGAAGCAGGTGATGGTCGACGGCGTGAAGCTGCGACCCGAGCGGCGCGGCGACGCCGAGGACGCGCGCCGGCTCGTCGCGGGCGACGCGTGGCGCGACCTGTGCCGCGCGCTCGAGCGCGCGGGCGACGCGCTGCTCGCGGCGGAGAATCCGGCCGACGAACGGACGCGCGCCGAGGGCTTCCGCTACCTGCTCGGCCTCGCGACGGTCGGCATCCGGCAGGGCTTCGAGCTCGCCGACCGCGAGCACCCCGTCTTCGTCCGCATCGAGGACCCGTGGGCGAAGTGGGGCGCGGAGAACGCCGACAACCACTACCTGCACGCGCACGTGCGCAGCGACCGCACCTACCGCATCCGCGGCGAGCGCGGGACGTGCCTCGACTTCCTGATCGAGGTCAAGGAGGGCTTCATGCACCTCGGCGACGTGCGCAACTTCGCGACGCTCGCCGCGCACGACCTCCGCATCGAGCCCGACGGGAGCTTCGAGATCGTCGCGAGCCGCGAGCGCACGGGCGCGGCCGAGGGCTGCGCCAACTGGCTGCCGCTGCACCCCGACGCCGCGCAGATCACGATCCGCGAGTACCTCTACGACTGGTCGCGCGAGGAGCCCGCGCGCTTCACGATCGAGTGCATCGAGGCCGCCGGGTGCGCGCCCGCGCCGCCCGACGCCGCCGCCACGGCGCGCGTGCTCGACGACGTCGGCCACTTCGTCGAGACGACGACGCGTTTCTGGGCCGAGTGGGTGCCCGAGCTGCGCGACGCGCACGTGCCGGGCCGGCTCGCGCCCGCGCGCATGTTCGTCGGCGGCGCCGACGACATCCGCTACGGCAACGACCTCTACCGGCTCGGCGAGGGCGAGGCGCTCGTGATCGAGACGGCCGTGCCGGACGCGCGCTACTGGCACTACCAGCTCTGCAACGAGTGGTTCGTCACGATGGACTACGCGAACCGCCAGACGAGCCTCAACGGCGCGCAGCTGCGCATCGACGGCGATGGGCTCGTGCGCATCGTCGTCGCCCACGAAGACCCGGGCGTGCCGAACTGGCTCGACACCGGCGGCGCGCGCGAGGGGATGATCCAGTACCGCTACGTGTGGACGAAGGACGCGCCGCAGCCGCGCATCGCGACCGTTCCTCTCGGCGAGCTGCGCGCGCACCTGCCCGCGGACACGCCGCACGTCCCGCCCGCCGAGCGACGCACGCGCATCGCGGAGCGCCAGCGCGCGATCGCGCGGCGCATGCGCGTCTAGCGAGCGAGGAGCTCCGGCGCGGGCGCGTGCAGCAGAGGGGCTTCGCAGGTGGCGACGCTCACGGAATCCGCAACGTCGCGCGCAGGGGAGTCGCCGCGGGCCTGCGTCGCGGCGACCGCCGCGAGCAGCGCGAGCCACAGGAGCGGCCCGACCCACACCCGCCCGATCCGTCCGAGCCCGCCGCGCGTCGTCGCCATGCCCGCCTCCTCGCCCCGCCGTCGCGCCCCCGCGCGCCCGCGTCGTCGTCCTCGCATCCGGCGGTTCGACGGGCCGGCGGGCGAGAGGGTTTAGTCGGGTCGATCGCCGCGCGCGGCGCGGCACCGCCCGCGCGGCCGGCTAAACCCTCCGTCGATCCCGCCCGTCCAAGCCGCAGCGAGGACGCGCAGTGAGGAGTGCCCGACCGCCTTGTCCACGGACGGCGAACGCGACGACGAAGGCGAGCTCGTGCGGCGCGCCGCGCGCGGCGACGTCGACGCCTACGAGGCGCTCTACCGCGCGCACGCGGGGCGCGTGTTCGCGCTGTGTCTGCGCATGGCGCGCGATCGCGGCGAGGCGGAGGGGCTCGTGCAGGACGTCTTCGTGCGGGTCTGGGAGCGGCTCGGCTCGTTCCGCGGCGACGCGGCCTTCGCGACCTGGGTGCACCGCGTGGCGGTGAACGTCGCGATCGAGCACCTGCGCGCGCAGGGACGGCTGCGCGACCGCATCGACGCCGAGGCCGACGTCGAGGCCGTCTTCGACGACTCGTTCTTCGCGCGCGCCGGGAGCGACGTCGACCTCGAGCGCGCGATCGCGAAGCTGCCGCCGCGCGCGCGGCTCGTGTTCGTGCTGCACGACGTGGAAGGGCACGGGCACCGCGAGATCGCGTCGCGCATGGGCGTCGCGGTGGGAACGTGCAAGGCGCACCTGCACCGCGCGCGAGGCCTCCTGCGCGCGGCGCTCGGGGGCGAGCCGGCGCCGGTCGCACCGGCGGAGGAGACGGGATGACGAGTCCGTGGAACCGGTGGTGGCACCGCCTGCGCGGCGACGCGGCGGACGCGGCGGACGGACGCGGCGGACGACGCGGCCGGCGCGGCGGACGACGCCCTCCGGGCGCGCGCGCGCGCCTGCCGCGCGCGCTCGAGCCCGAGCGCGATCTCTTCCCGGAGATCGCCGCGCGCCTCGAGGCGGCGCGGCGCGAAGCCGCGCGCGGCGACGGCGCGCGGGCCCGAAGCGCGCGCTTCGCGACGGCGCGCGCGGGGCGCCGCCCGCTCGCGCGACGCGCGCGGGCGGGCTCTCGCGCCCGCTCGTCGCCGCGGCCGCCGCGCTCGCGCTCGTCGTCGCGACCGCGGGCGTGACCGCCTGGGTGATGCGCCCGCCGTCGATGCCGAGCGCGCCCGACGAGATCGCCGCGCTCGCGGCGCGCGTGCGCGCGCGCGACGGCGTCGGCGACGTGCACGCGAGCCTCGTCGCCATCCTCGACGCGCGCCGCGATGCGCTTCCGCCCGACGTCGTCGCCGCGCTCGAGGAGAACCTGCGCAGCTTCGACCGCGCGGTGGCGGAGATCCACGTCGCGCTCGCGCGACACCCCGGCGAGGCGACGCTCGCCTTCCTGCTCGCGGAGACGTACCGGCGCGAGGCCGAGCTGCTCGAGCGCCTCGAGTGGTGGACGGGCGACGCCCGGGAGGAGAGGTCATGACGGCAGCGGTGCGGGTGCGCGTCGCGGCGGCGCTGCGCGTCGCGTGTGCGGTCGCGTGTGCGGTCGCGTGCGCGGCGGGCGCCGCGCGCGCGGACGACGACCGCGGCGAACGCCGCTTCGCGGCGCGGCCCGACGTGTCGGTCGACGTCAGCGCGATCTCGGGGAGCGTCGAGATCCGCGGCTGGGATCGCGACGAGGTGCGCGTGCGCGTGCGCGGCGCGGGCGCCGACGCGATCGAGATCGAGGCCGGCGGCGGCAGCGAGCCCGCCGACTGGGTGGCGGTGCGCGCGCCCGGGCGTCGGGGGCTGTGGCTCGGCGGCGGTGTCGACGTCGACGTGCGGCTCGACGTGCCGCGCGCGAGCGAGGTGCGCGCACGCATCGTGAACGGGCCGATCCGCGCGAAGGACGTCGCCGGCCGGCTCGCGCTGCACGCGGCGAACGGGCGGATCGAGGTCCGCGGCGAGCCGGCGGAGGCGACGCTCGAGACGATGAGCGCGGACATCGAGCTGCGCGGACGGGGAACGCGCGTCGACGCGCGCTCGGTGAGCGGCGCGGTCGAGCTGCGCGGCGTCGCCGACGAGGTGGTGGTGTCGACCGTGAGCGGCTCGATCCGCGTCGACGGCGAGGCGCTCGAGCGCGCCGACCTGCGCAGCATGTCGGGCTCGGTCGAGCTCGCGGGCTCGCTCGCGCCCGACGCGCGCGTCGACCTGCGCAGCTACAGCGGCAGCCTCACGGTCGAGCTCCCGGCGGACGCGTCGGCGCGCTTCGACGTCCAGAGCTTCAGCGGCAGCATCCGCAGCGAGCTCGGCGCGTCGTCGCGGCCGGACGGCGCGCCCGAGCTCGGCCGGCCCGGTGGCGGCCGGCGCGTCGAGCTCGTGGCGGGCGAGGGCGACGCGCGCGTCGCGATCGACACCTTCAGCGGGAGCGTCCGGATCGAGGCGCGCTAGCGCGGCCGCCGCTCGGCGGGCTCGGCGCCCGGCTGGGAGGCCCGCCTGCGGGCCCGCCCGGGGCCCGTCCGTCCGGGCGCGGGTGTCTCGGGGCCGCCGCCCCGTTCGCGCGCGCCGTCCCGCCCGCTTGACGGCGGCGCGAACGCAAAATAGGGTTCAAGCGTTTCGTTTGAAGCGCCCCATTTCGACGAGACGCGCCGCGGGCCTCGCCGTCCCCGGCGCGCGCGTCGTCGCGCGGCCACCCGGCGCGCGTCGCGAGCGAGCCCATGATCGATACGAAGGACCGCATTCTCGATGCGGCCGAGGCCCTCTTCGCGCGCCAGGGCGTCGCCGCGACGTCGCTGCGCAGCGTGACGGCCGAGGCCGGCGTCAATGGCGCCGCCATCCACTACCACTTCGGGTCGAAGACGGCGCTCGTGCAGGCGCTGATCGAGCGTCGCGTGGCGCCGATCAACGACGAGCGACTCGCGCGGCTCGCGGAGCTCGAGGCAGCGGCGGGCGCGGCGCCGGTCGCGGTCGAGGCGCTGCTGCGCGCATTCCTGTCGCCCATGGTGCGCCGCGGCAGCGAGGGCGGTCGGCCCGGCGAGCCGCGGCTCGCCGGCCTCTTCGCCTGGCTCCACGGCGACGACGACTCGCACGCCGCGGCGATCCGCGCGCGCTTCGACGCGGTGAAGCGCCGCTTCGCGAAGGCGCTCGCGCGCGCGACCGGTGGGAGCGACGCCGCGCTCGCGGGCGAGTGGCTCGACGCGGCGATGGGCGCGGCGCTGCCGCTCCTCGCAGCGGTTCGCGCGCAGCGCGCGCGCGACGTCGACGACCGCTTCGAGCGGCTCGTCGCCTTCCTGGTCGGCGCCGTCGAGGCGGCGAGCGCGCGCGAGCGCCGGCGGCGCGCACCCGCGCGCGGGCGCGCGTCCGGCGCCGCGCGGCGCGCGGCGCGCGGCGCGGGGGGGCGGGCATGAGCCGCGCGCCCACGCCGCGCCGCCCGCCCGGCCCGCACGATTCCCGCGACGAGCGCGCGCGCGGCGCAGGCGACGACGCGGCCGCCGCGGGTGCGAGCGCGACCGGCGAGGCCGTCTCGACGGGGCGCATGCTCGGCGGCGTCGCGATCGCGGTCGTCGCGACCGCGCTCGCCGTGTTCGCGCTCGTCTGGGCGCGCCGGAGCCCCGAGCGCGTCGAGCCGCCGGTCGTGCTGCCGCTCGTGCGCACGACGGTCGCCGAGCCCCAGACGCGCCGCATGTTCGTGACGGCCTACGGAAGCGTCGAGCCGCGCACCGAGAGCGACCTCGTCGCCGAGGTGCGCGGTCGCATCGTGCGCGTGTCGCCCTCGCTCGTCGCGGGCGGCTTCTTCGAGGCGGGCGAGGAGCTCCTCGCGCTCGACGCGCGCGAGGCGCGCATCGCCGTCGACCGCGCGCGCGCGCAGGTGAAGCTGCGCGCGAGCGAGTCGAAGCTCGCGGCGGCGGATGCCGAGCGGCGGCGCCAGCTCGCCGAGCGCGGCGCGGCGAGCGCGGCCGACCTCGAGCAGTTCGAGAGCCGTGCGCAGGTGGCGCGCGCGCAGCTCGAGGAGGCGCGCGCGCAGCTCGCGCAGGCGGAGCTCGACCTCGAGCGCACCGTGCTGCGCGCGCCCTTCGAGGGGCGCGTGCGCGAGCGCTTCGTCGACCTCGGACAGTTCGTGAATCCGGGCGCCCGGCTCGCGCGCATCTACGCCGTCGACTACGCGGAGGTGCGGCTCCCGATCTCGACCGACGAGCTCGTGCACCTCGACGTGCCGCTCGGGATCGCGCGCCGCGAGCGCGTCGGCGAGACGCTGCAGCCGGCCGCCGCGGACGCGCCGACCGACGCGGGCGAGAGCGGCGGCGTCGGCTCGCCGGTCGCGCTCCGCGCGCAGCTCGGCGGGCGCGACGTCGAGTGGGAGGCGCGGCTCGTCCGCACGGAGGGAGAGATCGACGCGCGCACGCGCACGCTCCACGTCGTCGCGCGCGTCGACGACCCGTACGGGCTCCACGGCGCGCCGACGCTCCCGCTCCCGGCGGGCCTCTTCGTCGAGGCGCGCATCCGCGGGCGCGAGCGCGAGGACGTGTACGTGCTGCCGACCGCCGCGCTGCGCGACGGCGATCGCGTGTACGTGGTCGAGCGGCGCGGCGAGGACGAGGTGCTGCGCATGCGCGACGTCGAGCTCGCGCGCCGCGGCGCGTCGGAGATCGTCGTCGCTTCCGGGCTCGCGCCGGGCGAGCGCGTCGTCGTGTCGCCGCTGCGCGCGGCGATCGACGGGATGCGGCTGCGCGTGAAGGACGACGCCGCGCCCGCGGAGGGGCCCGCGTCGTGAACGCGATGATCGCGTGGTTCGCGCGCAACCGCGTCGCCGCCAACCTCCTGATGTGGGCGATCCTGATCGCGGGCTGGGTCGCGCTGCCGACCATCAAGCAGACGATCTTCCCCGACTTCCCGGTCAACCTCGTCTCGGTGACGGTCGTGTACCCGGGCGCCTCGCCCGAGGACATGGAGCGGTCCGTCACGCTGCGCATCGAGGAGGAGCTCGAGGGCCTCGAGGGCGTGAAGGAGATGACCTCGTCGGCGAACGAGGGCGCGACGAACGTGCTGATCGAGCTCGAGACCGGCGCGGACATCGCGAAGGCGCTCGACGAGATCCAGACGCGCGTGGACTCGATCGACACGTTCCCGGAAGAGGCCGAGAAGCCGATCGTCCAGGAGATCCTGTTCCGCACGCAGGTCCTCGACATCGCCGTCCACGGCGACGTCGCCGAGCGCAGCCTGAAGGAGCTCGGCCAGCAGGTGCGCGACGAGATCGCCGCGCTGCCCGGCGTCTCGCAGGTCGACCTCGTGGGCACGCGTCCGTACGAGGTGTCGATCGACGTCAGCGAGGCGGCGCTGCAGCGCTACGGCCTGCGCTTCGAGGACGTCGCGCTGGCGGTGCGCCGCTCGTCGCTCGACGTGCCGGGCGGCTCCGTCAAGACGAAGGGCGGCGAGATCCTGCTGCGCACCGACGGCCAGGCCTACTGGGGCGACGAGTTCGCCAGGCTCCCGGTGGTGACGCGCGACGACGGCGCGCGCGTGCTCGTCGGCGACGTCGCGGCCGTGCGCGACGACTTCGAGGAGTCGAGCAAGTACGCGACGCTCGACGGCGAGCGCGCGGTCTTCGTGCAGGTCTACCGCGTGGGCGACCAGCACGCGCTCGACGTGGCGCGCGCGGTGAAGGGCTACCTGGCGACGCTCGAGACGCGCCTGCCCGACGGCGTCTCGGTCACGATCTGGGACGACGACTCGAAGTACCTGTCCGACCGCATCGGGATGATGCTGCGCAACGCGCGCAGCGGCTTCGTGCTCGTGGTCGTCCTGCTCGCGATGTTCCTCAAGCTCCGCGTGGCACTCTGGGTCGCCGTCGGCGTCCCCGTCTCGGTCGCGGGCGGCGTGGCGCTGATGCCGGCGCTCGGCATCGACATCAACATCCTGTCCGTCTTCGCGTTCATCATGGCGCTCGGCATCCTCGTCGACGACGCGATCGTGACGGGCGAGAACATCTACTCGCACATGGAGCGCGAGCCCGGCGACCCGATGGGGGCGGCCATCCGCGGCACCCAGGAGGTCGCGGTGCCCGTCGTGTTCGGCGTGCTCACGACGATCGCGGCCTTCGCGCCGTTCGCGCTCGTCGAGGGGCACTCGAAGATCATGGCCGTCTCGATCGGCGGCGTGATGATGGCGTCGCTCGTGTTCTCGCTGATCGAGTCGAAGTTCGTGCTGCCCGCGCACCTCGGCCACAGCCGCAACCTCGACCGGCCGCCGCGCAACCCCGTCTCGATCCGCTGGGCGGCGTTCCAGCGCGCCGTCGCGCGCGGGCTCGCGTGGTTCGTCGAGGACGTGTACGGCCCCGCGGTGCGTCGCTGCATCGCCTGGCGCTACGTCACCGTCGCCGCGTCGTTCGGCGTCTTCGCGTTCGCCATCGCGCTGGTCGCCACCGGGGCGGTGAAGTCCGTGATGATGCCGACGATGGAGCGCGACAGCGTGTCGGCGCGGCTGCGCATGCCGCTCGGCACGCCGATCGCCGAGACCGAGAGCGCGATGGCGCAGATCGAGGCGGCCGCGCGCGTGCTCGTCGACGAGCTCGACGCGGGGCGGCCCGACGACGAGCCGCCGCGCTTCGAGCACAGCGTGACGATGATCGGCACGCAGCGGTCGTTCGGCGCGGACGAGCGCCGCTCGGCGACCGGCCAGTCGCACCTCGCGGAGATGACGCTGCGCCTGTCGCCGAGCGAGTCGCGGAGCGTGCGCTCGCCCGAGATCGCCGACCGCTGGCGCGATCTCACCGGCGCGATCCCGGGCGTCGAGGAGCTCGTCTTCACCGGCCGCTTCAAGCACTTCGGCGAGCCGATCGACGTCGAGCTGCGTTCGGAGGACACGGACGTGCTGCGCGCGGCGAGCGCGGAGCTGCAGGAGCGGCTCGCGCACTACCCGGGCATCACGGACATCCGCGACTCGTACGTCGAGGGCAAGCAGGAGCTCGTGCTCGCGATCCGTCCGGCGGCCGAGGCGCTCGGGCTCACGCTCGAGGACCTCGGCCGGCAGGTGCGCCAGGCGTTCTACGGCGCCGAGGCGCAGCGCATCCAGCGCGGCCGCGACGAGGTCAAGGTGATGGTGCGGTATCCGGAGGAGGGGCGTCGCTCGCTCGCCGACGTGGAGCGCATGCGCATCCGGCTCCCGGACGGCACCGCGGTCCCGTTCGCGTCGGTCGCGCGCGCCGAGCTGCGCCGCGGGCCGGCCTCGATCTTCCGCGTCGACCGGCAGCGCCGCATCCGCGTGACGGCCGACGTCGACGAGACGCTCGCCAACGCGCAGGAGATGGCGACCGAGATCGAGACGAAGCTCGTGCCGCCGCTGCTCGCCGAGTTCCCGGGCGTCTCGTGGTCGTTCCGCGGCGAGCAGGAGGAGAGCCGCGAGGCGAACTCGGGGCTCGCGCGCGGCTTCGTCGTCGGCCTCACCGCGATCTTCATCCTGCTCGCGACGCCGCTGCGTTCCTACACGCAGGGGCTCGTGATCATGCTCGCGATCCCGTTCGGCTACGTCGGCGCGGTCGTCGGCCACCTCGTCTTCCAGCAGGAGATGAGCTTCCTGTCGATGACGGGCGTGCTCGCGTGCGCGGGCGTCGTCGTGAACGACAGCCTCGTGCTGATCACGTTCATGAACCGGCTGCGCGAGGAGGGCATGACGGCGCTCGAGGCCGCGGCGCGGGCGGGGCAGTCGCGCTTCCGCGCCATCCTGCTCACCTCGCTCACGACCTTCGCGGGCCTGATCCCGATCATGGCCGATCGCACGTCGCAAGCGCAGTTCGTGAAGCCGATGGCGCTGTCGCTCGGCTTCGGCGTGCTCGTCGCCACCGTGTTCACGCTGCTGATGATCCCGGCGGCGGTGATGATCGTCGAGGACGTGACGGCGCTCGCGTCGCGCGGGCGCGAGGCGCTCGCGCGCCGCCGACGCGTCGCGCTCGGCGAACGCTAGGCGGCGCGGACGCGGTCAGGCGCGCGCGCGCAGCGCGTCGAGGTCGGCGAGCAGCGCCGCGCCGCGCGCCTCGATCGCCGGGCCGACGTTCCGGTCCGTGAAGATCCACGCGCGGTTGGCGCGGATGCCGTCGAGTACGATCGGCCCGACCTGCTCGGGTTGCAGCGCGGTGGCGCGCAGCGCCTCGGGCACCTCGCCCGCCGGCGGCGCGCTCGGGCCGCCGAAGCGCGCCGGGCGGTTGCGCGCCGACGTCGCCGACAGCTCCGTCAGGACGAAGCCCGGGCACAGCGACGACACGCCGATGCCCTCGGCGGCGAGCTCGCCGCGCAGGATCTCCGTGTAGCCGGCGCAGGCCATCTTCGACGCCGTGTAGATGCCGACCTGCAGGCCGGGGAAGGCGAGGAGCCCCGCCATCGAGGACGTGTTCACGACGTGCGCGGGCTCGCCGCGCCCGCGCGCCGCGCGCAGCGCGGGCAGGAAGGCGCGCACGCTCGCGACGATGCCGAACACGTTCACCTCGAAGACGTAGCGCCAGTCGTCCTCGGAGCGCGCGTCCATCGGGCTCTGCGGCAGCACGACGCCCGCATTCGTCGAGAGCACGTGGACGGCGCCGAAGGCGTCGAGCACCGCGTCCCGTGCGGCGTCGAGCGAGGCGGCGCTCGTCACGTCGCACGCGAGCCCGATCGCGCGCGCGCCCGCGCGCGCCTCGGCCCCGAGCGCCTTCGCCGCGCTCGCGGCCGCCTCGGCCTGCACGTCGAGCACCGCGACGTGGGCGCCCGCGCGCGCGAACGCGAGCGCGATGCCGCGCCCGATGCCGTTGCCGCCGCCGGTGACGACGGCGGTGAGCCCCTCGAACGACGCGATCGACGTCATGGCGCCTCCCCGTGTCCGCGCTTTCGCTTGCCGCGCGCGCGCGAGCCGTTCACGATACCCGAGCCCCGGCGACCGAGGGCGTTCGAAGCGAGGGTCCGCGCCATGTACTTCACGTTCAACGACTCGATGTGCGACCTCTCGCACTACGTCCCGCTCGCGAAGGCGGCCGACGCGCTCGGCTATCGCACGTTCTCGATCGGCGACAGCATCTGCTATCCGGAGGTCGCCGAAGGCGAGTACCCGTACCTCGAGAGCGGCGACCGCAGCTTCCTCGACGGCGCTCCGTTCCCCGACCCGTTCCAGCTCGCCGCGCACCTCGCGGCGGTGACCGAGCGCCTGATCTTCCGGACGGGCGTGCTGAAGCTCCCGATCCGCGAGCCCGTGCTCGTCGCGAAGCAGGCGACCTCGCTCGCGTGCCTCACGAACGGCCGCTTCGAGCTCGGCGTCGGGCTGTCGCCGTGGATCGAGGACTTCCGCGTCACCCACACGGACTGGAAGAGTCGCGCCACGCGGATGGAGGAGATGATCGCGATCCTCCGCGGGCTCGCGACCGGCGACTACTTCGAGTTCCACAGCGCGCACTACGACATCCCGCGCATCAAGCTCTGCCCCGTGCCCGGGCGCCTCCCCATCTTCTACGGCGGCCACAGCGAGCCCGCCTGGCGCCGCGCCGCGCAGCTGTGCGACGGCTTCACGTTCGCCGGCGGCACGAAGGCCTACACCATCGAGATCACGAAGAAGCTGCGCGCCTACCGCAGGGAGGCGGGCAAGGAGCGCGAGCCCTTCTTCGTCCACGCCGGCGTCACCGACCTCGCCGGCCTCGACGACATCAAGGAGCTCGAGGACGCGGGCGTCGACGAGCTCTCGTTCGGGCCGCGCAACCCGTACGAGAAGGACACGATGACGATCGAGCAGAAGCTCGCCGCCGCCGAGACCTTCGCGAACCAGGTGATGGCGAAGCTGTAGGGCCCGCCCGCCTAACCGAGCCCGAGCGCGCGGCGCAGATTGGGCTGGCCCGTGCAGGCGGTGAGGCCGCCGTCGACGACGAGCGCGTGGCCGGTCACGTAGGTGGCATCGTCGCTCGCGAGGAACGCGATCGCCGATGCCACCTCGTCGGCCGTGCCGAAGCGCGCCATCGGGATCGCCTTCGCGTACTCGTCCATCACCGCGTCGATCGCCTTCGCCACGTCCGTCATCGGCGTGTCGATCGGGCCCGGGCACACGCAGTTCACGCGGATGCCCTGGTCGGCGTGCTCGATCGCGAGCGCGCGCGTGAGGTTCACGACGCCGGCCTTCGCGGCGTTGTAGGCGGGGAGCGCGTAGTCGCCGCCGATGCCCGAGATCGACGCCGTGTTCACGATCGCGCCGCCGCCCGCCGCGCGCAGGTGGGGGAGGGCGGCGCGGCAGCCGTAGAAGACCGAGTCGAGGTCGATCGCGATCACGCGGTGCCAGGTGTCGGCGTCGAGGTCGGGCAGCGTGCCCGCGCCCATGATGCCCGCGTTGTTGACGAGCACGTCGAGCCGGCCGTGCGCATCGACGGCGGCCTCGACGAGGCGTGCGACCTGCGCCTCGTCCGTCACGTCGGTGCGCCGGAAGCGCGCGCCCGTCTCGGCCGCGACGCGCTCGCCGCCGCCGACCTCGACGTCGCCGAGCACGAGCTTCGCGCCCTCGCGCGCGAGGCGGCGCGCCGTCGCCGCGCCGATGCCCGAGCTCGCCCCCGTCACCACCACCACCTTGTCCGCGAAGCGCTGCGCCGTCTGCATGGCGGCGCACGCTAGCGCGCGGGCGGGGCCATCGGCGACGGCGTCGCGAGCGTCGAGTGGACGGCGCCGTCGACGCACAGGAGCGCGCCGCTCACATAGCGAGCTTCGTCGGACGCGAGGAAGACCGCGGCGTCGGCGATCTCCTCGGGCGTGCCGAGGCGCCCGAGCGGGACCTGCGCGGCGAAGCCCGCGAGCCCGGACGGGAGGCGGTCGAGCGCGGCGGCGAGCTGCGGCGTCGCGATCGGGCCCGGCGAGATCGCGTTGGCGCGCACGCCGTCGCGGCCGAACTCGAGCGCGAGGCTGCGCACGAGCGCGACGACGCCCGCCTTCGCCGCGCCGTACGCCGCGAGCCCGGGCACCGCGCCGAGGCCCGCGCCCGACGACGTCGCGACGATGGCGCCGCCGCCCGTCGCGCGCATCGCGCGCACCGCGGCCTGCGCGCCGAACCAGACGCTGTCGAGGTTGAGCGCGAGGATGCGCCGCCACGCCGTCTCGTCGGTGTCGAGCGTCGGCTGCGGCGCCGCGCCGCCGGCGACGAAGTCGGCGACGTCGAGCCGCCCGTGGCGCTCGACCGCGAGCGCGACGAGCGCGTCGTTCGTCGCGCGCGCGGAGGCGTCGCCGGCGAGCGTCGCGACCTCGGCGCCCGCGTCGCGCGCCTCGGCCGCGACCGCCTCGAGGCGCTCGGCGTCGACGTCGTTCAGCGCGAGGCGCGCGCCCTCGCGCGCGAACGCGAGCGCGGTGGCGCGGCCGATGCCGCTCCCCGCCGCCGTCACGATCGCGCTCCGCCCCTCGAGTCGCCGCCCGTCCGTCATGCGCGTCGCCGCCTCCGTCTCCCCGCCGCGCGCGCGGCGTGGGACACTGCGCGCGTTCTACCACGCCGCTCGGGAGGGCCCGCCATGTCCACGTCGCCGTCGCCGCCCGCCGCCGCGCCGCTCCCCGCGCGCAAGCTCCAGCTCGGCATCCTCGTCGCGAGCCTCGATGCGACGATCGCATCGCTCGAGCGCGTGCTCGGCCTCGGGCCGTTCCGCTTCCTCGACGTGCCCGAGGCGGGCGTGCGCGCGGCGTTCGCCGACTGGGCGGGCGTCGAGATCGAGCTGCTCGAGGCGGCGAACGACGAGGTCGCGCAGGCGCACGCGGCGTTCCTGAAGGGGAGGCCGGCCCGCCTGCAGCACGTGGGCGCCTACGTGCCCGACGTCGACGCGGCCGTCGGACGCCTGCGCGGCGAGCGCGTGCGCATGCTGATCGACGACCTCGCCGCCGAGACGGGACGCGCCGCGCTCGCCGACCTGCGCAGCGAGGCCGGCTTCCTGCTCGAGCTGGTCGAGGCGGCTCGTTAGGCGCGGCGCCGGTCGCGCGCTCAGGCCATCACGCCGCCGCCGTCGACGGCGATCGCCTGGCCGTTCACCCAGCGCGCGTCGTCCGAGCACAGCCACACCGCGGCGGCCGCGACCTCCTCGGGCGTGCCGAGCCGCCCGCCCGGGACGAAGCGCGCCATCTGGTCGAGCGGCATGGGCGCGTTCGCGCGCAGCATGGGCGTGTCCGTCGCGCCCGGAAGGATGGCGTTGCAGCGGATGCCCTGGCCGCCGAACTCGCTCGCGACCTGGCGGTTGAGGCCGAGCAGCGCGTGCTTGGCGGCCGTGTAGTGGGGCTGGCCGGGCGCCGGGATGCGCCCCGCGCCCGACGACGTGATGCAGAGCGCGCCGCGCAGGCCGTGCTCGGGGCGCGGCTCCTGTGCCGTCATGACACGCAGCTCGTGCTGCAGGCACAGGAACGCGCCCGTCAGGTTCACGGCGATCATGCGGTTCCACGCGTCGAGCGGGAGGTCGAGGAAGGCGCGCGGCGGGTCGGACATGCCGGCGTTGTTGAACGCGGCGTCGAGGCGGCCGAAGCGCGCGACGGCCGCGGCGACCATCGCGCCGACCGAGGCATCGTTGCTCACGTCGACCTCGACGGGGAGCGCCTCGGCGCCGAGGCGCTCGATCTCACTCGCCACCGCGCGCGCGCCGCTCGCGGCGAGGTCGGCGACGACGACGCGCGCGCCGCCGCGCGCGAACTGCAGCGCGGCGGCGCGGCCGATGCCGCTCGCCGCACCGGTCACGAGCGCGACCCGTCCGTCGAAGCGCGCGTCGCCCGGGCCCGCCTCGCTCCGACCCGCCTCGCCCCGACTCCGATCGGATCGCTCCGCCATGCGCGCGCCTCGCGTGACCCGTCGTGCGCTATCGCCGCGGGGGGCGCTTCTTATACCATGCGCGCGCACACGAACCCCGGAGGCCCCATGCACACCGAGCTCTGCGACCGACTCGGCATCGAGTTCCCGATCTTCGCCTTCACGCACTGCCGCGACGTCGTGGCCGCGGTGTCGCAGGCCGGCGGCTTCGGCGTGCTCGGCGTCGTCGGCTTCTCGCCCGAGCAGATCGAGCAGGAGCTCAAGTGGATCGACGAGCACGTCGGCGACCATCCCTACGGCGTCGACCTCGTGATCCCGTCGAAGTACGAAGGCCAGGCGATGGGCAAGGTCGATCCGGCCGAGCTCGAGGCGCAGCTCAAGAAGCTCGTTCCGCAGGAGCACCGCGACTTCGCGAAGAGGCTGCTCGCGGACGCCGGCGTGCCCGAGCTGCCGGCGGGCCAGGGACGCCAGAGCGAGCTCATGGGATGGACGGCCGCGACGGCGGCGCCGCAGCTCGAGGTCGCGCTCGCGCACGACAAGGTGAAGCTGATCGCGAACGCGCTCGGCACGCCGCCGCGCGACGTGATCGACACCGTGCACGCGAGCGGACGCCTGATGGCGGCGCTGTGCGGGAAGGTCCACCAGGCCGTGCGCAACAAGGAGGCCGGCGTCGACATCATCATCGTGCAGGGGCACGAGGGCGGCGGCCACACGGGCGAGATCGGGTCGATGGTGCTGTGGCCGCAGGCGATCGCGGCCGTCGCGCCGACGCCCGTGCTCGCGGCCGGCGGCATCGCGAGCGGCGCGCAGGTCGCGGCCGCGCTCGCGATGGGCGCGCAGGGCGTGTGGACGGGGTCGCTGTGGCTCACGGTCGCCGAGTCGGCGAGCGAGCCCGCGCAGATGGAGAGCTACCTCAAGGCCACGAGCGGCGACACCGTGCGCTCGCGCAGCTACACGGGCAAGCCGTGCCGCATGCTGCGCAACGACTGGACCGACGCCTGGGAGGCGCCCGAGAACCCGAAGCCGCTCGGCATGCCGCTCCAGGGCATGGTGACGGTCGACGCCATCCAGCGCACCAGTCGTTATGCGGACAAGGCGCAGCGCGTCGCGTTCAACCCCGTCGGCCAGGTCGTCGGCATGCTCAACGAGGTGCAGACGAGCCGCGAGGTCATCCAGCGCATGGTCGAGGAGTACGTCGACGCGTGCGAGCGGCTCACCGCGGTGAACGCGCGCGCCTGAGCGCCGATCGACCGGGTCGGCGACCCCGGGCGGCGCGCCGTTCGAGACTTCGTTGCCACATGCGCTCGCGTGCGCCCACTCTCACTGGAGCGGAGGGCGGCTCGATGCGGTTCGTTCGGAGCGCGCGCTCGATCCTTTTCGCGACCGCCGCGGTGCTCGCCTTCGCGTCCCCGGGCGACGGCGCGGTGAAGGTCTATTCGGCGACTCCTCCCGGCGGCACGCCCGGCGACGAGATCCTGTTCACCACCTCGCTGTCGACGCCCGCGCAGCCCTCGCCGGGCCGGGTGGAAGGTCACTACCGGCTCGAGGACACGGGCGGCAGCGCGGTGGCGATCCGTGCGTGGGAGCAGGTCCGCACGCTGCGCGTCGATCTCGGCCCGGCCGACCTCGTGCCGCTCTTCGGGCCCGGTGCCTTTGCGTTCGTGTCCGGCGACGCGACGTTCGCGCCGACGCTCGGGCAGACGGGTGTCGGGAGCGTCGCCCCGGGCGGAGGGGTCGCCTGGGGAGTGCTCGGCGGGTGGACGCGCACGGGGTCGGTCTTCTGCGTGGCGAGCCCCGCTGTGTTCTGCACGAGCGGCGTCGCCGTGCCGAACGGCGTGACGACGGCGTGGGCGCCGGCGCCGTCGTCGACCTACGACCTCGGTACCTGGAGCTTCGACGCGAACGGCGACTTCGAGGCGGTGACGGGATACATCTACCGGACCGCCTTCGGCGGCCTGTCCAACGAGCAGTTCCTGCTGCGCGGCACGCTCGTCGGCGATGGTGTCCCGGCACTCCCCGGCGTCGCGCTCCTCTCGCTCGTCGCGGGCCTGCTCGCGGCGGGCGCGCGCCGCGTCGTGCGGCGGCGCGATGGGGCGGCCGGGCTCGATCGTTAGGCGACCCTGCAGGCCGAGCGGGAGCTAGCCCGCCATCCGGTCGCGGACGACCTTGCCGTCCTTCATCACGAGGCGGATGCCCGTGCGAAGCACGCCGATGTCCTTCGACGGGTCGCCGTCGACGACGAGGAGGTCGGCGAGCCGGCCGGCGCGGACGGTGCCGAGCTCGTCGCCCATGCCCATCGCCTCGGCACCGTTCTTCGTCGCCCACCGCAGCACGGAGAGCGCCGGGATGCCGAGCTGCTGCGTGTAGACCTCGTACTCCGACACGTAGTCGCCGTGCGGCATCATCGGATAGCCGAAGTCGTCGCCGACGAGCAGGCGGACGCCCGCCTTCTCCATCAGCGGCACCATCTTGCACGTGTACTCGAAGTCGCGCCGCACGCCGGCGAGGCGCTCGAGCACGCGGTCGAGCGGCTCCGGGAAGCCCTCGCCGATCGGGAACGTGGCCTGCGAGTGGTCCCAGCTCTCGGCGAACTGCAGGAAGCGCACGCTCCACAGCATGCTCGGCGTCACCGCGGCGTCGGCGCGCAGCACGGCCTCGATGCCCTCGTCGTCGATCTTGTCCGCGTGGTCGATGATGCGCAGGCCCGCCTTCGCGCACATCTTGATTCCCTTGGCGGACGCGCAGTGCGCGCGCACGATGGCGCCGAGCTCGGCCGCCGTCGAGACGGCGACGTCGAGCTCGGGCTGCGTGTAGTACGAGATCTCGCGCGCGGGCGCCGAGCCGTGGCCGGGCGAGACCGAGAGCTTCACGACGCCGCAGCCGCGGCCGACCTCCTCGCGCACCGCCGCGCGCATCTCCTCGACGCCGTTGACGCGGCGGATGAGCCCCTGCGCGCCGACCTCCATGTACCACGAGCGGTTCGTGCCGTCGGCCATGTCGCCGCTCGCCATGAACTCGTGCGTGCACGCGAGGATGCGCGGGCCCTCGACGATGCCGATCGTCATCGCGTCCTTGAGGCACACGTCGAGGTGGCCCGGGTTGCTCGAGCCGATCACCGACGTGACGCCCGCGTCGAGCGCGATGCCGGCGTTGCGCGCCGCGATCATGCCCATGTAGGGCAGCGGCGCGTCGAGGCCGAGGATGGGCGGCTGCGTGAGCGAGGGCGCGGGGCCGAAGCCCGAGTGGAAGTGCGCGTTCACCATGCCCGGCATGAGCGACTTCCCGCCGAGGTCGATCACGCGATCGTCGGCGCCCGTGGCGACGGGGCCCGTCCCGACGCTCGCGATGCGCTTGCCGTCGACGACGACCGTCGAGCCCGGAACGGCGGCGTTCTCGCCGTCGAGCAGGTTGGCGTTGCGGAAGACGATGCGGCCCTCGCCCATGGTGCGCTGTGCCTCCGGTGGTGACGCGTCCGGCGGCTCGGCGGGCCGTCGGGCCGCGCGCGAGCGGCGCGTAGACTACTCGCTCCCCGTCGCCCCGTGCCAGAATGGCGCGCCGTGCCAGGAAGCGCGGGCTTCGCTACTCACGCGCCGCCCGCGCCGCGGGCGCCGTCTTCCCACGAGCCGAGGAGAGCCGTCCCGATGAGCGAGTCGAGCAAGGTCGTGTACGAGGTGATCGACGCGAAGGGCGTCCCGAAGTGGGACGACGAGGTCGACCTCGTCGTGTGCGGGCTCGGCGCGTCGGGCTCGGCGACGGCGTGCGAGGCCGCGCTCCAGGGCGGCGCGGTGCTCGTGCTCGAGCGCGCGAGCGGCTTCGGCGGCATCACGGCGAACGCCGCGGGCCACGTCTACGCGGGCGGTGGCACGCGCGTGCAGAAGGCCGTCGGCGTCGACGACTCCGTCGAGGCGATGAAGACGTACCTGATGGAGATGACGCCCGAGCCCGACGAGGAGAAGATCGACCTCTTCTGCAACGACTCGGTCTCGCACTTCGACTGGCTCTCCGACAACGGCGTCCCGTTCAACAACACGATGTACAAGGGCAAGCACGTCCTGCAGCCGACGGACGAGTGCCTGATCTCGTCGGGCAACGAGGAGGTGTACCCCTACCGCGAGCACGCGAAGCCCGCCTACCGCGGCCACAAGGTCGCCGTCCACGGCGAGCACGGCGGCATCAAGCTCGTCGAGTGCCTGGTCGAGCGCGCGAAGTCGCTCGGCGTCGAGGTCCGCTACGAGTGCTACGTGCAGAAGCTCGTCCGCGACGGCGATCGCATCGTCGGCGTCCTCTACCGCACGCTCGACGGCGAGACGAGGCACGCGCGCGCGCGCAAGGGCGTCGTGCTCTGCATGGGCCACTTCAGCGGCAACGTCGAGATGATGAAGAAGTACACGCCGCTGCTCGCGGACAAGCGCGTGTACAAGCAGGCGACGCCGGCGTGCGACGGCGCGGGCATCCAGCTCGGCCTCGCCGCCGGCGGCGAGGCCCTGCACATGGACGGCGCGCTCGTGACGTGCCCGTTCTATCCGCCGGAGAGCCTGATCAAGGGCATCCTCGTCAACAAGCACGGCAAGCGCTTCGTCGCCGAGGACTCGTACCACTCGCGCACGAGCATCTTCATCACCAAGCAGCCCGACGGCGTCGCCTACCTGATCGCCGACGACGAGATCTTCGGCCGGCCCGAGTTCGGCGGCTACGAGGTGATCGACGCGTACGAGACGTTCGAGGAGATGGAGGAGGGGCTCGGCATCCCGGGCCTCGCCGCCGAGCTCCGCCGCTACAACGAGAACGCCGAGAAGGGCGAGGACCCCGACTTCCACAAGGGCAAGAAGTGGCTGCGCCCGCTGACGAAGGCGCCGTTCGCCGCGATGCAGGCCTCGTTCGGCAAGAACTTCTTCGTGGGCTTCACGCTCGGCGGGCTGCGCGTGTCGAAGGACGCCGAGGTGCTGCGCGCGGACGGCTCGCCGATCGCCGGGCTCTACGCGGCGGGCGCGTGCGCGTCGAACATCGCGCAGGACGGCACCGGCTACTCGAGCGGCACGTGCATCGCGGAGTCCACCTACTTCGGACGCCGCGGCGCGCGGCATGCCCTCGGCAAGGCCTAGCGAGCCCGGAGGCGGAAGCTTCGCGCGCGCGCGCCGGCGCGCGCACGCGCTCGCACGGGCCGGGCGGCTCGACGCGTGGGCCGTGTTCGCCGCCGCACTCGCGCTGCGGCTCGCGCACGGCGCGGAGATCCGCGCGCACGACCCGTTCTTCGCGTCGCCCTCCGTCGACGGGCGCGTGTACGACGCGTGGGCGCGCGCGATCGCGGGCGGCGACCTCGTCGGCGACGGCGTCTTCTTCCTCGGCCCGCTCTACGCCTACCTGCTCGGCGCGGTCTACGCGCTCGTGCACGCCGTCGCCGGCGACGGGGCCGACCCGAGCGCGCGCTTCGCGGTCGCCCGGACGCTCCAGCTCGCGGGCGGCGCGGCCGCGGCGGCGGGCCTGTGCGCGCTCGGCCGCCGCCTGTTCGATCGCCGCGTCGGGCTCGTCGCCGGGCTCGGCCTCGCGCTCTACCCGATGGCGATCTTCTACGAGGGCACGGGCCTCGTCGCCTCCGTCCAGATGCCGATCGCGGTCGGCGTGCTCCTCGCCGCGGTGCGCGCGGGCGAGCGCCCGGGCGCGGGGCGCGGCGCCGTGCTCGGGCTCGCGATCGGCATCGCCGCACTCGCGCGCCCGAACGCGCTGCTCTTCGCGCCGCTCCTCGGCGCCGGCCTCGCGGCCGCGCCGCGCGGCGAGGCGCGCCGCCGGCGGCGCGCGCGCTCGGCGGTCTCGCCGCCGGGCTCGCGCTCGCGCTCGCCCCGTCGCTCGCGCACAACCGCGTCGCGGGCGGCGAGTGGGTGCTCGTGACGGCGACGGGCGGCATGAACCTCTACGTCGGCCACCACGCGCGCGCCGACGGCACGTTCTTCACCGTGCCGTCCGACTTCGCCGCGTCGGAGTTCGATTCGCCCGAGGAGCAGCGCGACACGAGCCGCCGCGTCGCCGAGGAGCGCACGGGTCGGGCGCTGTCGGCGGGAGAGGTCTCGAGCTACTGGCGAGGCGAGGCGCTGCGCGCGATCGCCGCCGGGCCCGCGCGCTGGCTGCGGCTCGAGCTGCGCAAGCTCGCGCTCTTCGCGAATGCCGGCGAGGTCTGGAACGACCGCGCGCCGCAGCTCGAGCGCGAGTTCTCGTGGGTGATGCGGCTCCCGCTGCCGGGCTTCGGCGTCGTCGCGCCGCTCGCCTTCGTCGGGATGGCGCTCTGCGCGCGCCGCGCGCCGCCGCCGTGGCGCGCGGCGAGTCCGTGGCCGCGGCGCGCGCTGTGGCCGCTCTACGCGAGTGTCCTCGTCGCGCTCGCGACCGCGCTCGCGTTCTTCGTGCTCGCGCGGTACCGCTTCCCGGTCGTGCCGGCGCTGCTGCTCTTCGCGGCGGCGGCGCTCGTCGACACGGCCGACGCGCTGCGCGCGCGCCACGTGCGCCGCGTCGCCGCCCGCGCGCTCGCGCTCGCCGCGCTGCTCGTCGTCGCGCACCTCCCGATCGCGCCGAGCCACCTGCACGTCGCGCACTTCAACCTCGCGAACCGCTACCGCGCGCGCGGCGACCTCGAGCGCGCCGTCGCGCACTACGAGGCCGCGCTGCGCATCGCGGCGCGCCACCTCGCTTCGATCGACGCGCTCGCGCGCACGCTCGAGGAGCTCGGCCGGCGCGACCGCGCCATCGCGGGCTTCCGCTACCTGCGCGACGTCGCGCGCGAGCGCGGCGCGGCCGCCTGGGAGGCGCACGCGAACGAGCGGCTGCGCGCCCTCGGCGCCGACGCCGCGGGCGGCGTCGATCGGGCGACCGAAGCTGCGAGCGGCGCCGGCGATGCCGATCGCGGCGGGAGTGGGCGCGGGGCGCGCGGCGTCAGCCGCGAATGATGGGCGCCTCGATCAGCTCGAGGCACGTGCCGTCGGGATCGGGGAAGAACACCGCCCACACGCCCTCGACCGGGATCTCGGGCCCCATGTCGAGGAACACGGGCTCCGAGCACGCGACGCCCATCCTCCGCAGCTCGTCCGCGCCCGCGCGCGCGTCCTCGACGAGGAACGCCATGCGGTAGATGCCGAGGTGGTTCGCGCTCGCGTACGGCCGGCCGACGGGCGCGGGGCGCTTCCACTCGAGCAGGTCGATCGCGAACGGCGTGCCCTTCGCGAACAGGAAGGCGGCCTCGTAGTCGCAGTCGCCCTCGAAGCCGAACGGCGCGCCGGGAATCGGGCCGGGGGCGCTCGTGCCGCGCACCTCGAGGCCGAGCACGTTCTCGTACCACGCGCGCGAGCGCGCGAGGTCGCTGCAGTTCACGTTGACGTGCAGCAGGCGGACGCCCGCGCTGCCGGGCTGCTCGATGAACTCGACGAGCGTGCCGTCGGGGTCGCGCGTGAAGAGCGCGCGCACCGAGGCGGCGTGCTGGCTCTGGATGGCGACGTCGGCGGGCGGCGACAGGCAGGGCACGCCGAGCGAGAGAGCGCGCGCGTGCACGGCCTCGATGTCCGGAGTCGCGAAGCAGATGCGGAACATGCCGAGGTGGTTCGCGGGCTCGTACGGGCGGCCGACGGGCCCCGGCCGCTTCCACTCGAGCAGGTCGATCGCGGGCGAGCCGTCCTCTCCGCCGCCGCGGCCGTCGTGCATCATCCACGCGTCCCACTGCACGTCGCCGGACATGCCGAAGCCGCCCCCGTCCTGGAGCGGCGGATGCGTGTGGAACAGGGCGTCGAGCCCGACGAAGTCGCGGTAGAAGGCGACCGAGCGGGCGAGGTCCGAGCAGTTCACGTTGCAGTGCTGGATGCGCAGGATGTCGAGGGCCATGGGCCGATCCTACGCGGTCGCCGCGCGCGCGCGCCACGCGATGTGACCCTTCTTGCGTCATGCGCGGCGCGCGAGCTGCCGCGAGCCGCGGCATGGCGGCGCGCGCGCGGCGCCCCGGCGGCCCGGCGGGCGCCGCCGAATGGGGCGTGGCACTCTCGCGCGCCGCCGGCTCGCGCGCGCGGGCCCGCCCGGGAAGGCGCCGATGCCCCGATCCGACACCCCGCTCGCCGCCGCGGTGGCGCCGCGGCCCTCCGCTCCTCCGCTCGCGACGCGGCTCGACCTGCGCAGTGACGCGTTCGCGCGCAACGCGGCCGCCTCGGCCGCGCTCGTCGACGAGCTGCGCGCGCGTCAGCGTCACGCGGTCGACGGCGGCCGCGCGCGCCAGATCGAGCGCCACCGGGGCCGCGGCAAGCTCCTGCCGCGCGAGCGCATCGACCTGTGCGTCGACCCGGGCACGCCCTTCCTCGAGCTCTCGACGCTCGCCGGCTACGGGCAGTACGACGACGAGGCGCCCGGTGCGGCGCTCGTCACCGGCATCGGCGTCGTGTGCGGGACGCCGTGCATGTTCATCGCGAACGACGCGACGGTGAAGGGCGGGACGCTCCTCCCGGCGTCGATCCGGAAGCACGCGCGCGCGCAGGACATCGCGCTCGAGAACCGGCTTCCCACGATCTACCTCGTCGACTCGGGCGGCGCGTTCCTGCCGCTGCAGGACGAGGTCTTCCCCGACCAGGACCACTTCGGCGGCACGTTCTACCGCCAGGTGCGCATGTCGAACGCCGGGCTCCCGCAGCTGTCCGTCGTGCTCGGCGGCTGCACGGCCGGCGGCGCCTACGTGCCCGCGCTCTCCGACGAGGTGATCATCGTGCGCGGCATCGGCCGCATCTTCCTCGGCGGGCCGCCGATCGTGAAGGCCGCGCTCGGCGAGATCGTCGAGCCCGACGCGCTCGGCGGCGCCGACCTGCACGTCGCCGAGTCGGGCGTCGCCGACCACGTCGCGGCGGACGAGCGCGAGGCCTACGCGAAGCTGCGCGAGCTCGTCGCCGCGATGGAGCAGCCGGGCTTCGCGGCGCCGCCCGCGCGCCCCGAGCCGCCGCTGCAGGACCCGGCCGAGCTCGGCGGCGTCGTGTCGCACGACGCGCGCATCCCGTTCGACGTGCGCGAGATCGTCGCGCGCCTCGTCGACGGCTCGCGCTTCTCGGAGTTCAAGCCGCGCTTCGGCGAGACGCTCGTGACCGGCACGGCGCACGTGCACGGCCACCCCGTCGGCATCGTCGGCAACAACGGCATCATCTTCGCCGAGGCCGCGCTGAAGGCGACGCACTTCATCGAGATGTGCGGGCAGCGCGGCATCCCGCTGCTCTTCCTGCAGAACACGTCGGGCTACATGGTCGGGCGCGAGGCCGAGCGCGGCGGCATCGCGAAGCACGGCGCGAAGATGGTGGCGGCGGTCGCGAGCGCGACCGTGCCGAAGCTCACGGTGCTCGTCGGCGGCTCGTACGGCGCGGGCAACTACGGGATGTGCGGGCGCGGCTTCCGGCCGCGCTTCCTGTTCGCCTGGCCCAACAGCCGCATCGCCACGATGAGCGCCGAGACCGCGCAGACGGTGCTCGTCGACGTGCGCCGCGGCGGGCTCGACGGCGACGCGGCCTCGGAGGCCGAGCTCGAGCGGCTGCGCGCCGAGGTCGCCGCGCAGTACGAGCGGCAGAGCAGCCCCTATCATGCGACGTCGCGCCTGTGGGACGACGGCCTGATCGAGCCCGCGCAGACGCGCGACGTCGTCGGCCTGTGTCTCGCGCTCGCGGCGCGCGCGCCGGGCGACGAGCGGGAGCGCTTCCGCGTGTTCCGGATGTAGGCGAGCGAAGGGTCGGGGGAGGAGCGCGTGTTCCGCAGCGTCCTGATCGCGAACCGCGGCGAGATCGCCGTGCGCGTCGCGCGCGCGTGCCGGCGCCTCGGCATCGAGAGCGTGGCCGTCTTCTCGGACGCGGACCGCGACGCGCTGCACGTCGAGGTCGCCGACCGCGCCGTCCACATCGGTCCGGCGCGCGCGACCGAGAGCTACCTCGTCGGCGAGCGCCTGCTCGACGCCGCGAAGCGCGCGGGCGCCGACGCCGTGCACCCGGGCTACGGCTTCCTGTCCGAGAACGCCGACTTCGCGGACGCCTGCGCGGCGTCCGGCCTCGTCTTCGTCGGCCCGCACGCCGAGGCGATCCGCCAGATGGGCTCGAAGGCGCTCGCGCGACGCATCGCTCGCGAGCACGGCGTCGCGTGCGTGCCGGGCTACGACGGCGACGACGCGTCGCCCGAGCGCCTGCGCGCGGCGGCGCGCGAGGTCGGCTTCCCGGTGATGATCAAGGCGAGCGCGGGCGGCGGTGGCCGCGGCATCCGCATCGTCGAGAGCGAGGCCGACTTCGACAAGGCGCTCGAGGCGGCGAAGCGCGAGGCCGCGGGCGCGTTCGGCGACGACCGGCTCATCGTCGAGCGCTACGTGCGCGCGCCGCGCCACCTCGAGGTGCAGGTCGTCGGCGATCGCCACGGCCACGTCGTCCACCTCCACGACCGCGAGTGCTCGGTGCAGCGGCGCCACCAGAAGCTCGTCGAGGAGGCGCCGGCCCCGCGACTCGGCGACGCGCAGCGCCAGCACCTGCACGAGAGCGCGCTGCGGCTCGCGCGCGCCATCGGCTACGACAACGCGGGCACGGTCGAGTTCGTGTTCGACGACGAGGCGGGCGAGGCCTACTTCCTCGAGATGAACACGCGCCTGCAGGTCGAGCACCCGGTGACGGAGATGGTGACGGGCCTCGACCTCGTCGAGCTGCAGCTCCGCAGCGCGGCGGGCGAGCCGCTCCCGATCGCGCAGCGCGACGTCGCGGTGGAGGGCGCGGCGATCGAGGTGCGCGTCAATGCCGAGGACCCGGAGAAGAAGTTCCTGCCGCGCACGGGGCGCATCGATCACATCGCGTTCCCGCCGGCCGTCGACGCCGCGGGTGCGCCGTCGGGCGTGCGCGTCGAGACGGGCGTGCGCAGCGGCTCGGAGATCTCGCCGTACTACGACTCGCTGATCGCGAAGGTCGTCGCGCACGGCGCGTCGCGCGACGAGGCCGTCGCGCGGCTCGTGCGCGCGCTCGACGAGACGGTGTGCTTCGGCCCGGCGAACAACCTGGGCTTCCTGCGGCAGGTGGTCGACAGCGCGCCCTTCCGCGCGGCGGCGCTGACGACGCACTTCCTCGAGCAGCACTTTCCGAAGGGCCCGGCGAAGGGCGCGGGCGGCGCGCTCGGCCTGCCGGCCGCCGCGATCGC
Organism: Myxococcota bacterium; assembly: GCA_041389495.1. Lineage (NCBI taxonomy): Bacteria > Pseudomonadati > Myxococcota > Myxococcota bacterium. Next base: position 1,046,202 of record JAWKRT010000002.1, read on the forward strand.
CGCGCTCGCGCTCGCGGCCGAGGCGGAGCGCGGCGACCCGGCCCGCGACGCGGGCGGCGACGCCGCGCGCGACGCGGCCTCGCCCTGGCAGCGGCTCGGCGGCTGGCGCCTGCTCGCGAACGCGGGCGCGCCCGCCGTCGCGCACTGGTTCCTGCGCGATGCGCGCGACGCGCGCGCGCAGGCGCCACTCGCCGTCGTGCGCACGTGCGGCGACGGCACCGTCGACTGGGGCGAGGGCGCGCGCGCGGCCTCGCTGCGCGCGGCCGGCGAGCCGCACCGCTTCGAGCTCGCGAGCGGCGGCGAGGCGCGCGCCGTGCGCATCGCGCAGTTCGGCGACCGCGTCGCGATCGTCGCGGGCGGCGAGCGCTTCGAGCTCGTCGCCGTGCCGCGCGAGGTCGCGTGGCGCTCGGCCGACCGCGCGGCCGCGGGCGGCGCGCGCGCCGTCGCGGCGCCGTTCCCCGCGCAGGTGGCCGAGGTGCGCGTCGCGCCCGGCGCGCGCGTGCGCGACGGCGAGGTCGTCGTCGTGCTCGAGGCGATGAAGATGCTGCACGAGCTCGCGGCCGCCGGCGCGGGCGTCGTCGAGGAAGTGTGCTGCGCGGCGGGCGACGCCGTCGCGGCCGGCCAGCTGCTCGTGCGCTTCGCCGCCGCGTCGGATGCGCCGACCGCGCCCGCCGCGCCGGCCGGCGCGAAGGAGGAGCCCGCATGAGCGCGCCGCGCGCATCCGTCTACCTCGACGACGATCTCGTCGCCCTGCAGCGCCAGACCGAGCAGTTCGTCGCGAACGAGGTGCGCCCGCACGCCGACGCGTGGGAGGAGGCGGGACGCGTGCCGCGCGACGTGCTGCGCAAGCTCGGCGAGCTCGGCTTCCTCGGGCTGCGGCACCCCGAGGCGTACGGCGGGCTCGCGCGGGGCGCGCTCTCGTCGGCCGTCTTCGCCGAGGCGCTCGGCGCCTCGACCTTCGGCGGCTTCGAGGTCACCGTGCTCGTGCACACGGACATGGCCTCGCCGCACCTCGTGCACTCGGGCAACGACGACCAGCTCGGGCGCTACATGGCGCGCATCGTGACGGGCGAGTGCCTGACGGCGATCGCGGTGACGGAGCCCGTCGCGGGCTCGGACGTCGCCGGCATCCGCACGCGCGCGCGCCGCGACGGCGGCCCGGGCGGCGACTGGATCCTCGACGGCTCGAAGATCTTCATCACGAACGGCGCCTCGGCCGACCTGCTGATCGTCGCCGCCCGCACCGACCCCGGGAATCCGCGCGGGCTCTCGATGTTCCTCGTCGAGGCGGGCACGCCGGGGCTGCGCGTGTCGCGCGAGCTCGACAAGACGGGCTGGCGCTCGTCGGACACGGCCGAGCTCGCCTTCGACGGCTGCCGCGTGCCCGCGCGCAACCTCCTCGGCACCGAGCACCGCGGCTTCTACGAGGTGATGAAGAACTTCCAGAACGAGCGGCTCGTGCTCTCGGGCATGTGCGTCGGCGCCGCGCAGAAGGGGCTCGACCTCACCTACGCCTGGACGAAGGAGCGCAAGGCCTTCGGCGCGCCGCTCTTCGACAAGCAGGCGATCCGCCAGCGCCTCGCCATGCAGCAGGCGCGCACCGACGCCGCGCGGCAGCTCCTCTACCACTGCGCCTGGCGCATGGAGCAGGGCGCCGACGCGACGCGCGAGGTGTCGGAGCTGAAGGCGCTCGCCGGCGAGCTCGTGAACCGCGTGCTCTACGACTGCGTGCAGTTCCACGGCGGCCAGGGCTACATGCGCGAGACGGCCGTCGAGCGGATGGCCCGCGACGCGCGCGTCATGCCGATCGGCGGCGGCGCCACCGAGGTGATGCTCGAGGAGGTCGCCAAGCGCGTCGGGTCTTGAGCGCGCGCGCGCGGCCGTCGTAGTCTCCGCGTCCATGGCCACCGAAGCCCCGACCAAGGCGGTTCGCGACCCCGAGAGCTTCCGCGGCGCGCTCGACGCGTGGATGCGCCGCGTGCACCCCGACCGCGCGGGCCTGCGCGTCCACGACGTCGACATGCCGCGCTCGACCGGGTTCTCGAACGAGACGGTCTTCTTCCGCGCGACCTGGCGCGAGGGTGCGGGCGAGCGCACCGAGCGCTTCGTCGCGCGCATCGAGCCGCGCGACGGCGGCCTCTTCCCCGAGCAGACGCCCGCGTGCGCCGTCTCGGTCGGCGTGCAGCACCGCATCATGAGCGCGATCGCCGCGAGCGGCGTCGTCCCGATGCCGCCGATGGGCGCGTACGAGCCGGACGCGTCCGTGCTCGGCAGCCCCTTCTTCGCGATGGGCTTCGTCGAGGGGCGCGTGCCGGCCGACTGGCCGCGCTACTCGGTCGAGGGCTTCCTCGTCGACGAGGCGACGCCCGCCGAGCGCGAGCGCATGGTGACGAGCGGCCTCGACGCGATGGCGGCGCTCCACCGCCTCGACCCGGCGACGCTCGACCTCGGCTGGCTCGACCCGTCGGGCCGCGGGCGGCCGACGTTCGCCATGCAGCTCGACCTGTACCGCGACTACTGCGCGCGCGAGCTCGCGGGCCGCCCGCACCCGGTGATGACGCGCGCGCTCGACTGGCTCGAGACGTACGAGCCGAAGGGCGCGCCGATGGGGCTCTCGTGGGGCGACGCGCGCCTCGGCAACATGATCTGGCAGGACTACCGCTGCGCGGCCGTCTGCGACTGGGAGGCGTGCGCGCTCTCGCCGCCCGACGCCGACATCGGCTGGTGGGTGATGTTCGACCGGATGTCGTTCGACGACCTCGGCGCGCCGCGGCTCGCGGGCTTCCCGACGCGCGAGCAGATGGTCGCGCGCTGGGAGGAGGGCGTCGGGCGCAAGGTCGCCGGCGACATCCTCTACTGGGAGATCTTCGGGGCGATGCGCTTCTGCGCGATCATGATCAAGCTGTCGGATCGCTTCCTGCGCGCGGGCATGCAGACGCCCGAGACGAGCACCGCGGTCGACAATCCCGTGACGCAGGCGCTGTCACGCCTGCTCGACGCGGCCGACTGAGGCGCGCGGCTCGACGGGCGGCGGCTCCTCCTTCTCCTCCTCCTCGACGCGGTCGGCGGCCGCGGCCGGCGGGGCCGCGAGCGCGACGGCCGCGTCGGTGCGCGGCGACACGACGCTCCCGGTGTCGTACGCGGCATCGGTGGCCTGCGCCGCGTGCGCGGCGCGCGAGCGCGCGAGCGCGGCGGCGAAGAGCCGCTCGAACGACTCCTCGACGAGCAGCGCGAAGTCGTCGAGGTCGGGAACGAGCGCGTCGTCGGCCGCGAGCCCCCACGTGAGCCGGCCGTCGTAGCTGAAGAGCGCGATGCCGAGGCCCGAGCCCGGCAGCAGCGGCACGAACGGCACCATCTCCTCGAGCTTCGCGCCGAGCAGGTAGAGCGGGAAGGGCGGCCCCGGCACGTTCGTCACGATCATGTTCGTCGGCCCGGCGACCGCGCGCGCGGCGACCGAGAACAGGCTCTGCGGGAGGATCTCGAAGCCCTTCATCAGGACCTCGACGCCGAGCTCCTGGCGCGACTCCTTGATCGAGCTCGTCGTCTCGTGGATGCGCGCGAGCTGCATCGCGGGGTCGGGCTCGTCGAGCGGGAGCGGCACGACCCACGAGGACACGTGGTTGCCGAGCCGTCCGCGCTCGCTCGCGTCGCGCATGTTCACGGGCGCCGACACGCGGAACTCGATGCCGTCGGGGTCGACGCGGCGCAGCTTCAGGTACTCGCGGACCGCGCCCGTCACGATCGCGAGCACGACGTCGTTCACCGTGCAGCCGAAGGCGCGCCGCACCTGCTTCACGCGCTCGAGCGGCATCGACAGCCAGTCGACGTTGCGGTGCGGGCCGATGGCGCCGTTGAGCGGCGTCTCCGAGCTCGGCGACAGCGCGAGCGAGGCGAGGTCGGCGAGCGCGCGCGCGCGCGCCGACAGCTCCGCGCGCCAGTCGACGCCCGCGTCGAACAGGCGCAGCGCCCCGCGCACCGCGCGCAGCGGCGCGCCGAGGCGGTCCTGCACGTCGTCGGCGAGCAGCTCGAAGGCACTCGGCGACGGACGCGGGAAGAAGCGCGGCGGGTCGCCCGGCGCGGCCTCGCGGCTCGGCGACATCAGGATCTGCGAGATGTCGGCGCCGGCGGCGCCGTCGATCATGCAGTGGTGGATCTTGCTCACGGCCGCGAAGCGGTCGCCCTCGAGCCCCTCGATGATCCAGATCTCCCAGAGCGGGCGCGCGCGGTCGAGCTTGCGCGTGAGGATGCGCGCCGTGAGGCGCCGCAGCTCCTCGATCCCGCCCGGCTTCGGCAGTGCGGAGTGGCGGATGTGGTAGTCGATGTGGAAGTGCGGGTCGTCGACCCAGACGGGCCGGTTCTGGAACGGGATCCACTTGAGGCGCTGGCGGTAGCGCGGGATGCGGTGGAGCACGGCCTCGATCGCGCGCTTGTAGCGCGCGACGTCGATGCCGCCGTCCGGCTTGCGCAGGTCGCCCGCCTCGATGATCTGGATGGCGGCGACGTGCATGAGGTGGTTCGCGTCCTCGGCGACGAGGAACGAGTTGTCCTGGGCCGAGAGCCGTTCGTACGCGTAGCGCGGCATGGCACCTCTCCTCTCGATCGAGCCGGGGACAGCGCAAGGTTCGTGCCATCCCGCGGCGCGCAGCGGGGCGGCCGTCGTCCCGTCGCACCGCGCCGCACTGCCCGCCCGGTGTGCAGCGCGCGCCGCGGGCTGCCCGGCGCGCGAGCACGCGACGCGCGCGATCGGCCGCCGCGGCGTCGGCTACCGTCGGCGATCCGATGTCGCGATCGTCGCCCCTCGATCGGCTGCTTCGCGCGCCTTCGACACTGCTCGGCCTGTGCGAAGTTCCGCGCGATCTCGCGACCGTGACCGCGCGCGGCGACGAGGCGGACGCGGCGCGCGCGGGCGTCGCGCCGCGCGCCGTCGAATCCGTGTGGGAGCGCGTCGAGGCGCTCTACCGCTCGGGCGCGCACCCGGCGATCCAGCTCTCGGTGCGCTTCCGCGGCGCCGAGGTGCTCCACCGCGCCATCGGCCACGCGCGCGGCAACGCGCCCGCCGACCGCGAGGCGGGCATCCCGCTCGCGCCGATCGGCGTCGAGACGCCGGTGAACCTGTTCTCGGCGGCGAAGGCCGTGACGGCGATGATCGTGCACAGGCTGCACGACGAGCGGGTGCTCGACGTCGACGCGCCGGTCGCGAGCTACATCCGCGACTTCGGGCGCTGCGGCAAGGAGCGCATCACGCTCCGCCACGTGCTGACGCACCGCGCGGGCATCCCGGCGCCGCCGCCCGGGAGCCTCGACCTCGACCTGCTCGGCGAGCCCGAGGAGCTGCTCGAGCTGCTCTGCGACACCGAGCCCGAGCACGACCCCGACCGCTACTCGGCGTACCACGCGATCACGGGCGGGTTCATCGTGGCCGAGGTGCTGCGGCGCACGACCGGGAAGACGCTGCGCGCGCTCGCGCACGAGCTCGTGAAGGCGCCGCTCGGGCTCGCGTGGCTCGAGTACGGCGTCGCGCCCGAGCACGTCGGGCTCGTCGCGCGCAACGCGACGACCGGCCCGCGGCTCGCCGCACCGCTGCGCCGCGTCGTGGCGCACATGATCGGCGCGCCGCTCGAGGCCGTGATCGAGTGGTCGAACGACCCGCGCTTCCTGACCGCGATCGTGCCGTCGGCGAACCTGGTCACGACGGCGCACGACATCGGTGTCTTCTACCAGTGCCTGCTCGACGACGGCGTCGCGGGGGGGCGCGAGGTGTTCGGCCCGGCGGCGATCGCGCGCTCGCGGCGCATCGAGAGCCGCGGCCAGCTCGACCGGCGGCTGCTGATCCCGATGGCCTACAGCCCGGGCTTCATGTGCGGCACGAGCGGCCTCAGCCTCTACGGCTGGAACCACCCGCGCGCGTTCGGCCACCTCGGCCTCTCGAACATCTTCACGTGGGCCGACCCGGACCGCGCGCTCGTGATCGCGCTCGTGACGACGGGCAAGCCCATCCTCACGCCGCACGTCGTGCCGCTGCTGCAGCTGCTCGCCGGCATCCACGAGGCGTTCCCGCCGGTCGACTGAGCCGCCCGCCGGGGTGTAGTCTCGCCCGGCCGCGCGGCGGGCGGCGCGCGCCGCTCGACGCTGCGCCGCGCGCGCGCCGGGCGGCGCGCCGCACCCGCACGCCACGCGTCGCACCCGCACGCCGCTCCCGAGGAGGACCGATGCCCGCCGCCGATGCCCACGCCGCGTCCGATCGCCCGCTCGCCGGGGTGCGCGTCCTCGACCTCGCCGACGAGAAGGGCGAGCTCGCCGGGCGCATCCTCGCCGACTTCGGCGCCGAGGTCGTGCGCGTCGAGCCGCCGGAGGGCGCGCGGTCGCGCGCGATCCCGCCGGTCGCGGGCGGTGAGAGCGTCTACTTCGCCTGGCGCAACGCGAACAAGCTCGGTGCCGTCGTCGACCTCGAGAGCGAGGCGGGCCGCGCGCGCCTCGACGCGCTGTGCGCGAAGGCCGACGTGCTGATCGAGAGCGAGCGCCCCGGCCGGCTCGCCGCGCTCGGCCTCGCCCCGGCCGCGCTCTGCGAGCGCCACCCGCACCTCGTCGCGCTCTCGATCAGCGACTTCGGGCAGACGGGCCCGTACCGCGACTGGGTCGCGACCGACGCCACGCTGTGCGCGATCGGCGGGATGCAGTTCAAGGCGGGGACGCCGGACAAGGAGCCGCTGCTGTTCCCCGGCGCGATCGCCTACGACGTGGCGGGCGTGATGGGTGCGTTCGCGTCGCTCGTCGCGCTCGTGCAGCGCGCGCGCACGGGCTTCGGGCAGCACATCGACCTCTCGGTGCTCGAGGCGCTCGCGCAGACGACGGACTGGAGCTTCTCGAACGCCAGCATGACGCGCGCGAAGGGCAACTACGCCGGCGAGATGCGCTTCGGCTCGGGGCCGATGTACACGGTCTACGCCTGCAAGACGGGCTACGTGCGGCTCGTGATCCTGTCGCCGCGGCAGTGGCGCGCGATGCGCGAGTGGATGGGCGACCCCGAGTTCCTGCGCGACCCGCTCTACGACTCCTTCCTCGGGCGCATGTCGATCGCGGACGCGCTCATGGTCATGATCGGCGACCACTTCGCCACGATGACGCACGAGGAGTGCGCGTTCGAGGCGCAGCGGCGCGGCATCGTCTGCACGCCCGTGCTGACGCCCTCCGAGGTGCTCGCGAACGAGCACTTCGCGTCGCGCGGCACGTTCGTGCGCGACGCCGAGTGGGCGCCCGGGCGGCGCGGCCCGGTCGCGTCGGGCTTCTGGGAGATCGACGGAGCGCGCCAGGGCTACCGCCACCGCGCGCCGACGAAGGGCGAGCACGACGCGCGCGTCGACGCACTCTGGCCCGACGCGCGGCCGCGCCCGGGCGGTGCGCGCCCCGCGCCGTCGGCGCCGCTCGCCGGCCTGCGCGTGCTCGACTTCGGCATCGGCGGCGTCGGCGTCGAGGCCGGGCGGCTCTTCGCCGAGTACGGCGCCGAGGTCGTCAAGATCGAGAGCCGCACGTATCCCGACTTCATGCGCGTCGTGATGTCGACGGAGATGAGCGCGTCGTTCGCGTCGTCGAGCCGCTCGAAGAAGGGCTTCGGCGTCAACGTGAAGCACGAGCGCGGGCTCGAGCTCGTGCGCGAGCTCGCGACGCAGTCGGACGTCGTGATCGAGAACAACTCGACGGGCACGATGGACGACATGGGCGTCGGCTACGAGACGCTCGCCGGGCTGAACCCCGGCATCGTGATGACGAGCAGCCAGCTGCTCGGCTCGAAGGGCGTGTGGGCGGACTGGATCGGCTACGGGCCGAGCACGCAGCCGATCGGCGGGCTCGTGCACCTGTGGAACTACCGCGGCCAGGACTTTCCGGCCGGGTCGGGCGCGATCTTCCCCGACCACCTCGCGGGGCGCCTCGCCGCCGTCGCCGCGCTCGCCGCGCTCGTGCGGCGCGAGCGCACCGGCCGCGGCGGCCACTGCGAGACCGCGCAGGCCGAGGCCGTCGTCGGCGTGCTCGGCGACCTGCTGCTGAAGGAGGGCGTCGAGCCGGGCAGCGTCGTGCCGCTCGGCAACCGCAGCCTGCGCGGCGCGCCGTGGGGCACGTTCCGCTGCAAGGGCGACGAGCAGTGGGTCACGATCACGTGCCGCGACGACGACGACTGGGGGCGCCTGCGCCTCGCGCTCGGCGACCCGGACTGGGCGAAGCGCGACGAGCTGCGCCGCGCCGCGGGCCGCTTCGCCGCGCAGGACGAGCTCGAGGCGAAGCTCGCCGAGTGGACGGCGAAGCAGACGCGCCTCGAGGTCGTCGCGGCGTGCCAGATGTTCGGCGTGCCCGCGGCGCCCATGTACACGGGCACCGACCAGGCGTCGGATGCGCACTACCAGGCGCGCGGCTACCTGCGCTGGCGCGACCAGCAGGATCTCGGCTGGATGTGCTTCGAGGGCCCCTGCTTCCGCGCGAGCGGCATGACCGACGTCGACGTGCACCAGGCGCCGCTCCTCGGCGAGCACACGCGCGCGCTCGCGCGCGAGCGGCTCGCGCTCGGCGACGAGGAGATCGAGAAGCTCGTCGCCGCCGGCACGCTCGAGGTGCCGCGCACGGGATGAGCGCGGGGGTGGAGCGCGCGTGACGACCTGGATCACCGAGGCGCTCGTCCCGGCCGCGATGTTCGCGCTGATGGTCGGCATGGGGCTCACGCTCGCGCCGGCCGACTTCCGGCGCATCGCGGCCTATCCGCGGCCGACCGTCGTCGGCACGCTCCTCCAGCTCGTGGCCATGCCGCTCGCGGGCATCGCGCTCGCGCACCTGTTCGCGCTCCCGCCGCTGCTGGCCGTCGGGCTCGTGATCGTCGCCGCGTGCCCGGGCGGCACGATGTCGAACCTGGTCGCGCACCTCGGGCGCGCGGACGCCGCGCTCTCGGTCACGCTCACCGCCACCGCGACGGCGGCGACGCTGTTCACGCTGCCGCTCTGGGTGCGCGCCGTGCACGATGCGGGCGGTGCGCCGCTCGACATGCCCGTGCTCGAGACCGCGGCGCGGCTCGGCGCGTTCACCGTCCTGCCCGTCGCGCTCGGGATGCTCCTGCGCGCCGTCCGGCCGGCGCTCGCGCGCTTCGAGCGCGCGCTCTCCGTCGGGAGCGCCGTCGTGATCGTCGCGGGGCTCGCGTGGGAGTCGTCGTCGGCGGGCGACCTGCCGATCGCCGAGAGCCTCGCGCCCGCGGCGTGGCTCTGCGCGCTCGCCTTCGCGATGGGCTGGATCGTTCCGCTCGCGACGGGGGCGAGTGCGCGCGAGGCCGCGACCGTCGCGATCGAGCTCTGCGTCAAGAACACCGTGCTCGGGCTCGTGCTCGCGACGTCGTCGTTCGACGCGATCGACCCCGCCGTCCCGATCGCGGCGTTCATGACCTTCCAGATGCTCGGCGCCTTCGCCTCGATCGGCCTCCTGTGGGGCTGGGCGCGCTTCGCGGTGCGACCGGCCGGCGCCTAGCCTCGCGGCGCGACCCAGACGGGCGACGTCCACGCGCGCTCCTGGATCGTGCGCACGCGGCCCGGCTCCGCGCACGAGGCGGGAGCCGCGTCGCCGGCCTCGAGGCACTGCCACTGGTCGTAGCGGCAGGAGGGGTTCTCGACGACGCGCGCGTAGTACACGGCGGGCAGCGCGGGGTCGAAGTCGGGGTCGGTCCAGACGGTGCAGAGCGCGTCGTGTCCGGGCCCGCGCGGCGCGCAGGTGGCGAGGTCGACGTCCGCGGCGCCGTCCGGTGTGCCGGCGACGTCGACGACGCGCTCGTGCAGGGCGCCGTCGGAGTCGACCCATCCCTTCACGATCTGGATGCGCTGCAGCAGCCCGCCGGGCGCGCCCGGGTCGCGGTGCGCGAGCGCGAACAGACGCAGCGCGCGGCCTTCGGCGGCCGGCGCGGCGCCGGCCTCGAGCACGCCGCCCATCGGCACGCCGCTCGCGTAGGCCTTCGCGATCGCGCCCGGGTCGTCGCACAGGTCGGGGTCGAGGTCGAAGCCCGCGAACAGGCGCGGCGCGATGCGCGGGCCGCTCGTGCCGAACACCTCGCGGCGCACGAACGCGTCGAAGATCGCGTCGCGCGCGTTCTCGGTGGCCCACGCGCCGACGAGCCCGCCCGGGTTGTTGTGCGCGTTGCCGTAGGTGCCGGTCGAGAGCGTCGCGCGCACGGCGAGGTCGGCGTCCGCGATGCCGAGGTGCCCGGGGAAGGTCCGCTCGGCGACGCCGCCGGCGAGCGCGTTGTGCGTGTCCGTGCTCGCCATCAGGCCGAAGCGGAACGGGTTGACGCCGAGGCGCTGCTCCTCGCGCAGGCCGACCGTGAGCGCGTAGCGCGCGTAGCTGCCGGGCGAGAGGCACTTCGGGCCGAGCCGCGGGATGGCGTCGGCGAGCGGCCCGTCCCAGCACTCGCCCGGGTCGTCGCCGAGGATCGGCAGCTCGTACTTCTCGAAGTCGCAGAGCTCGTCGGCGTCGCCGAGGATGCCGCCGGGCGCGTTCGGCAGGCACTCGGAGTCGCCCTTGTGCTGCATCACCTCGACCATCGGCTCGGAGAGCGCGCGCAGGCGCGCGCGCTCGGCCTGCGCGGCGCTGCTCCACGCGCCCGGGTAGTCGACCGCGAACATCCGCCCGTTGCTGATGTTCGAGTTGTGCGGGATGGCGATCGAGTCGCAGCCGGTGCCCGTGGCGTCGCACGTCTCCTGGAGGCGCGCCCACAGCTCCCACTCGCGCTGGACCTCGAGGTAGGAGATCGGGCGCGGCGGCACGGTGGCGTTGCGGAAGATCACGTTGCGGTGGAGGTTCGAGCCGAGGCGGTGCGAGCTGTACTCGTAGCCGATGAACGTCGTGCGCGCGCAGCGCGAGCTCGGGTCGTTCCAGGCCTCCGCCGCGTCGACGATCGCGCGCCACGCGACGGCGGTGCGCGCGAGGCAGCGCGCGTTGTCCGCGCCGCACACGTCGTCGTGGCGCCACGGGAACGGCAGCATGATGAACTTGCCGAGCGGGCTGTCGATCGGCGTGCGCGCGGCGCGGATCGCCCGGCAGCTCTCGCTCTCGTAGACCTCGCTCGAGGCGTCCGCGCACAGCAGCGTCTCGCCCAGGAACTCCGAGTGGTCGGTCACGGCGGCGAAGTCGAGCGGGCGGTCGATGCGGACCGTGCGCGTCGGCGCTCCGGACGCGTCGAGCGGCGGGAGGCCGACGGGCTCGCCGAACGCGTAGCGATAGGCGTCGGCCGGCTCGAGCGCGAGGTCGTACTGGCGCGCGTCGCTCGAGAACGAGGTGTGGACGTGCAGGTCGCCGAAGTACGGCCGGCGCAGCTCGTCGTGCTCCTCGCACGGCGCGCGCTGCGCGGCGGCGAGCGCCGAGAGCGCGCCCGTCATCGCGTCGCCGCGCACGCGGTAGTCGTCGAAGTCGACGTCCTCGGTGCACGCGAGCGCGGCGAGGAGACCGAGGCCGCCGAGCGCGGCGCGGACGGCGCCGCGCCGCGCCGCGCGCGTCGTCACGCCGCGCCGCGCGCGCCGCGCACGAGGCGGCCGGGCAGCGCGCCCGTGGGCTCGCCGTCGCGGAACGTCACCCGACCCGACAGGATCGTCGCGTCGTAGCCGCGCGCGCGCTGGAGCAGCCGTCCGGCACCCGCCGGCAGGTCGTGCGCGAGCACGGGGATCTCGAGCGCGAGGCGGTCGAAGTCGATCACGTTCGCGTCGCCCTTCATGCCGACGCGCAGCACGCCGCGGTCGCCGAGCCCGTAGAGCGCCGCCGTGTCGCGCGTCATCTTGCGCACGGCGAACTCGAGCGGGAGCTTCGGTCCGCGCGTGCGGTCGCGCGTCCAGTGCGCGACGAGCGACGTCGTCGCGCTCGCGTCGCAGATGGCGCCGCAGTGCGCGCCGCCGTCGCCGAGGCCGAACGCGCTGCGCGGGTGCAGCAGCATCTCGCGCACCGGGTCGAGGCTCCACTCGCTGTAGTTGAGCAGCGTCAGCATCAGGAGCTGCCGGCCGTCCATCTCGAGCAGCCAGTCGTAGAGCAGCGCGAACGGGTCGACGCCCTGTCGCTCCGCCTGCTTGCGGCAGCTCTGCTCGATCGGCGGCTCGTAGTCCGGCGGGTCGCCGAGGCGGAACACCTTGTCGAGGCCGTTCTCGATCATGTCCATCACGACCCGCAGCTGCGGGATCGGGTAGCTCGACGCCTCCGACAGGATGCGCTGGCGCACCGCCGGGTCGCGCAGCTTCGCCACGCGCTCGGGGAGCGGGAGCGCGGCGAGCCCTTGATAGGTGGGGCGGAAGCTGAAGGGATGGAACGTCTGGTGGCCGATCAGGAGCGTCGCGGGGCGCGACGACACCTGCGGTCGCAGGTCGGCGCCGTGCTCGGCGCCCGCGCGGTCGCACAGCTCGAGCAGCCGCCGCCAGTGGTCGGGCGCGACGTCGTGCTGCACGAGCGCGAACGAGACGGGCCGGCCGATCTCGCCCGAGAGCCGCCCCATCCAGTCGACCTCCTTCTCGGGGGCGGCCATGTCCTCGCCCTGCACGCCGGCCGGCGCGAGCTCGACGATGCCCTGGCCGAGCGCGCCGAGCGCGCGCGCGATGCCGAAGATCTCGTCCTCGGCCGCGTGCGTGCCGGGCACGACCTCGCCGTCGAGCGCGCGGTGCACGATCGTGCGCGACATCGAGAAGCCGAGCGCGCCGGCGCGGATGCCCTCGCCGACGAGCTTCGCCATCGCCGCGATGTCGTCGCGCGTCGCGGGCTCGTTCTTCGCGCCGCGCTCTCCCATCACGTACGTGCGCACCGCGCCGTGCGGCACCTGCGTGCCGATGTCGACCGCGCGCTCGCGCCGCTCGAGCGCGTCGAGGTACTCGGGGAAGCTCTCCCACGCCCACTCGATGCCCTCGTGCAGCGCGGTGCCGGGGATGTCCTCGACGCCCTCCATCAGCTCGATCAGGTACTGGTGCTTGTCGGGCGCGACCGGCGCGAAGCCGACGCCGCAGTTGCCCATGACGAGCGTCGTCACGCCGTGCCACGAGGTCGGCGTGAGCAGCGAGTCCCAGGTCGCCTGGCCGTCGTAGTGCGTGTGGATGTCGACGAAGCCCGGCGTCACGACCTTGCCCTTCGCGTCGACCTCCTCGCGGCCGCGCTCGGCGACGCGCCCGATCGCCGCGACGACGCCGCCGTCGATCGCGACGTCGCCCTCGAACGGCGCGGCGCCGCTCCCGTCGACGATCGTTCCGCCCCGGATCACGAGATCGTGCATGGTGTCCCTCCTGGTGCGGCCCGCGCGGCGCGCCCGTGCGACGCGCATCCTAGCCGCGTCGCGCGCGCGCGGGGGAGGCGGTCGCCGCACCCCGCCTCCCTATCTATGCTGCGCCCCGCATGTCGGCCCCTCCTCCTCCCTGCGGCCCCGCGCGCGGCGCGCGCCGGCCGCGTCGCGGTCGCGCTGGCCGCCGCGTCCGCGGCGCTCGCGGGCTGCGGCGACCCCGGGCCCGCCGCGCCGCCGAACGTCCTGCTGGTCGTCGTCGACACGCTGCGCGCCGATCACACCTCGCTCCACGGCTACCCGCGCGACACGACGCCGAACCTCGCGGCCTTCGCCGAGGGCGGCCTCGTCTTCGAGCGCGCGCGCGCGTCGTCGTCGTGGACGAAGCCGTCGACGGCCAGCCTGATGACGGGCCTGTCCGCGGCCCAGCACGGCGTCGAGCAGGAGGACGGCCGTCTGCCCGACGCGGCCGCGACGCTCGCCGAGGTGCTGTGGGCGAGCGGCTATCGCACGGGCCTCTTCTCGGACAACCCGTTCGTGTCGCGCGGCTTCGGCTTCGCGCAGGGCTTCGAGCACGTCTACGACTACGCGAGCCGCGAGATCGCGCGGCCGTCCGGCGAGACGTACGACCTGTCCGACGCAGGCGCCGTGCGCAAGGACGAGCTCGCCGACTGGAAGCACCGCGCGGGCGCGCCGGCGATCGATCGCGAGCTGCTCGCGTGGCTCGCGTCGATTCCCGAGAGCGAGCCCTGGTTCGCGCACGTCCAGTACATGGAGCCGCACTGGCCCTACGCGCCGCCGCCGCCGTTCGACGCGAAGTTCACCGACGCGCCGATCCGGCGCTCCGAGCTGCCCAACCTCTGGGGCGTCGCGACGGGCTTCGCGGGCGCGGAGCGCGGCACCGAGGTGGGCGAGGCCGAGCGACAGCGGCTCGTCGACGCCTACGACGCGATGGTCGCCTACTGGGACGACTGCTTCGGTCGGCTCGTCGCGCAGCTCGAATCGTGGGGGAGGCTGCGCAACACGATCGTCGTCGTCACGTCCGACCACGGCGAGGGCTTCTTCGAGCACGGCGTGTGGGCGCACCAGAACAGCCTGTACGAGGAGCTCGTGCGCGTCCCGCTCGTGATCCGCGGGCCCGGCATCGCGAGCGGGCGCATCGCGCGCGACGTCGCGTCGATGCGCGTGGTCGGCACGCTGCTCGCGCTCACCGGTCACGACGCGCGCGATCTCGGCGCCGGCGGGACGCTCCTCGACGAGGACGCGCCCGCCTGGCAGGCGCGTCTCGAGCGCGACGGCCGCACGCTCGTCGCGACGCTCGACCGCGGGCGCAAGTGGATCTTCCACCGCTGGGAGGACGGCGCGCGCGTCGAGGCGTTCGACCTCGCGCGCGACCCCGACGAGCGGCTCGACCGCGCGCCGGCGCTGTCCGATCACGGCGAGCGCCTGCGCGCGCGCGTCGAGCGCGAGCTCGCGCTCGAGCGCGAGAGCGGGCTCGCGCGGGCGGCGGCGCGCATCGGCGACGACACGCGCGAGGCGCTGCGCGCGCTCGGCTACGCCGAGTGAGGAGGGCCGCCCGGCGCGCTCACGCCTCGCGCGGCCCGACCGGCGCCGTCGGTGCGTCGGCGAGCGCGCCCGCGCCCTTCGCGGCGCCCTGCGGCACGCGCAGGAACGCGAACATCAGCGCCGCCACCGCGAGCGCCGCGAGCTCGGCCGCGAAGACGGGCGAATAGCTTCCGGCCGCATCGCGCAGCACGCCGGCGAGCCAGGTCGCGGGCGCGATGATCGGGAGCGCGACGAGCCCGGCGAGGCCCATCACCTCCGCGAACGCGCGCCGTCCGAAGCAGGCGCCGATCAGCACGGCCTGGAGCGGCGCGGCCGCGCCGATGCCGAGGCCGAAGAGCGCGCCCGCGGCGACGAGCACCTCGAGCGAGGGGCGCGTCGCGAGCAGCGCCCAGCCCGCGGCGAGCAGCGCGGCGTTCGCCCACAGCGCGACGCGCGGCGCGACCGCGCTCGCGAGCGCGCCGAACGCGAGCTTCCCGACGAGCGAGCCCGCGGCGAACGCCGCGAACACGCCGCCGAGCTCGGTCGACGCGATGCCGAGCTCCTTCTCCGCGAACGGCGGCAGGTGCATCGTGCTCACGAGCGGCGACGCGAACACGAGGCCGAGCCCGAGCGCGATCAGGTAGAAGTCGAGCCGGCGCAGGACGTGGCCGGCGACCGACCCCTCCGCGGGCACGTCGGCCTCGGGCGGCGCGTGGGCGTCGCCGTCGGCGTGCTGGCCCACCTCCTCGGGGCTCTTCACGACGAGCAGCGCGAAGGCCGGGAGCGCGAGGGCGAGCGCCGCGAGCGCCATCGCGCGCAGCGCCGTGCGCCAGCCGAGCGCGTCGATCGCGAGCGCCGCGAGCGGCGGGCCGACCGCGCTCGCGAGCGTCGCGCCCGCGACCGCGACGCCGACGGCGAGCCCGCGCCGCCGCACGAACCAGCGGCTCACGAGCGCGATCGACGGCATCGGCCCGAACGCCGCGATGCCGAGCGCCGCGAAGAGGCAGATGCCGAGCGCGAGCGCGGGCAGCGTCGTCGCGTGCGACGCGATCCACAGGCCGGCGCCGAGCAGCGCGACGCCGCCCATCATGATCAGCTTCTGCGGCCCGGCGTCGAGCCAGCGGCCGAGGAAGGGCGAGACGAGCGCCATCAGCAGGATGCACAGCGTCGGGCCGGCGGAGATGACGGCCGTCGTCGTCTCGAACTCGCGCTCGAGCGTCGTGACGAAGACGCCCGCGGACGCGAGCCCGGCGGCGTTCGCGACGAGCTGCGCGACGAAGGCCGCGGCGGTGACGCGCCAGCCGAAGAAGGCGGGCGGAGCGGTGGCGGGTGCGGGGGAGGGCATCCGCGCAGCTTCGCCAGCGGATGCGTGCCGCGTCAAGCGCGGGCGCGCCTCGGGGCGCGCGGCCCGGGCTCGCGCGCGCGGCCTCGGATGGTGTAGGAAGGGGCGCGAAGGAGACGCTCCATGCCCATGCCCAGCGGCATCGGGATCATCGACACGATGATCTCGTTCCCGACCTCCGACTTCTCGCAGTACGACTTCATCCGCAAGCAGCTCAAGGACGCGCAGTCGCGCGACTCGTACGACTTCCCCGTCGAGTACATGTTCAAGAACGTGCCGAAGGAGCTGTACGGCGCGTCCAACCCGATCGACATCACGCTCCACGAGATGGACCGCTACGGCATCGAGATGGGACTGATCGGCGTCGAGAGCGAGGTGTCGCAGCGCGCGCTCAAGGACCACCCCGACCGCTTCCTCGCGCAGGGCAACGTCGACCCGAACACCGGGATGGAAGGCGTCCGCAAGATGGTGCGCCAGTACGAGGAGTTCGGCGTGCGCTCGTTCTCGGCGTTCCCGGCGGGCTTCATGCCGCAGGTGCCGATCAACGACGCGAAGTTCTACCCGATCTACGCCAAGTGCGTGGAGCTCGGCGTGCCGATCTTCGTGTGCGCCGGCGTGCCCGGCCCGCGCTTCCCGATGGCGTGCCAGAAGGTCGAGCTGATCGACCAGGTCATGTACGACTTCCCCGAGCTCGTCTTCGTGACGCGCCACGGCTGCGAGCCGTGGGAGAAGCTCGCCATGAAGCTCATGCTCAAGTGGCCGAACCTCTACTACTCGACGTCCGCGTTCGCGCCCAAGCACTACCCCGAAGAGATCGTCAAGTACGCGAACTCGCGCGGCGCCGACCGCATCATCTACGGCGGCTACTTCCCGATGGGGCTCTCGCTCGAGCGCATCATGACGGACATGCCGCACGTGCCGTTCAAGGACCACGTCTGGCCGAAGTTCCTGCGCGAGAACGCGATGAAGGTGCTCAAGCTCGCCTAGCGTGGGCGCGCCTCCCGCCGCGGCGCCGGTCGCGAGCGCGAGCGCCGCCGCGAAGCGGGCGCTCGCGCTCGCCGCCGTCTTCGTGCTGCCGTCGGGCGCGGCGGCGCTCGTCAACCAGGTCGTGTGGGTGCGCCTGCTCGGCCTGTCGTTCGGCGCGGCGAGCGCGTCGGTCGCGACGGTCGTCGGCGCGTTCTTCCTCGGGCTCGCCGTCGGCTCCGCGCTCGCGCCGCGCTGGCTCGCGCGCACGCGCGACCCGCTGCGCCTCTATCTCGCGCTCGAGGCCGCGATCGGCGTCTTCGCGCTGCTGCTGCTCCCCGTCCTGCTGCACCTCGACGCGCTCGTCGCCGCGTTCCCGCTCGCGAGCGAGCTGGGCGCGCTGCGGTTCGCCGCCGCGTTCGCGCTGCTCGCGCCGCCGACCGTGTGCATGGGCGCGACCTATCCCGTCGTGGTCGCGTGGGCGGTGCGCAGCGACGAGGCCGTCGGGCCCGGGCTCGCGCTCGTCTATGCGGCGAACACGGCGGGCGCCGTGCTCGGCGCGTGGGGCGCGGGCTTCGTGCTCGTGCCGCGCTTCGGCCTCGACGGCGCCGTCGTCGTCGCGGCGGGGCTCAACTTCGCGATCGTCGCGCTCGGGCTCGCCGCGCGCCGCGCCTTCGCGCTGCGCGACGACGCCGCGCGCGATGCCGGTGTGCGCGCTTCGGTCGCGAGCGAGGAGGTCGCCGGCGCACTCGACGCCCGTGCGCCGCTCGACGGCGCGGCGCCCGGCGCGCCGCCGGCCGCGGAGGACGCCGCGCATGCCGCGGCCGCGCGACGCCGCCGCGCGGCCGCGCTCGTCGTGCTCGCGGGCACGGGCTTCGGCACGGTCGCGAACGAGGTCGCGTGGACGCACGTGCTCTCGATCCTCACGGGCGCCACGATCTACGGCTTCGCGGCGATCCTCTCGGGCGTGCTCGTCGGCATCGCGGCCGGGTCGTACGCGATGCGCGCGGCGAGCGCGCGCGTGCGCGAGCCGGTGCGCGCGCTCGCGCGCGGTCTCGTCGCGCTCGCGCTCGCGCTCGTCGCGACGCGCGCGGCGCTCGCGTGGCTCCCGCCGCTCTTCCGCGCCGCCTTCGCGGAGGGCGACGCGGGCGTCGGCCGCCCCGCGCTCCGCTACGCGCTCGCCGCCGCGCTCGTGCTGCCGCCCACGCTGCTCTACGGCGCGCTCTTCCCGCTGAGCCTCCAGCTCTACTGCCGCACGCGCGACGAGGTGCGCGCGGGGCTCGGGCGCGCCTACGCCGTGAACACGGTCGCCGGCATCGCCGGCTCGCTCTTCGCCGCGTTCGTCGCCATCCCGTTCCTGGGCAGCGACCGCCTGCTCTCGGCGATCGCGCTCGGCACGCTCGCGCTGCCGCTCGCGCTCCCCGGCGCGCGGGCGCGGCTCCGCTCGCCGCGCGCGCTCGCGGCCGCGGGCGCCGTCGCGCTCGCCGTCGTGCTGGCGCCGCACCTCGACTGGACGCGCCTCATCGACTCGGTGCGCTACGACGAGGACGCGCGCGCGGGCCGCACGCCGACGTACCTGTTCCTCGAGGAGGGGCACAGCGGCGTCGTCAGCGTCGTCACCTTCGACGGCCACCACGCGAAGCTGATGAACGACGGGCTCAACGAGTCGTTCGTGTGTCTCGAGGACGCCGACCACGAGATCGCGACCGAGACGCTGCTCGGAATCGTGCCGTGGATGCTGCACGCCGCGCCGCGCGACGCGTTCGCGATCGGCCTCGGCGGCGGCGTCACGGCGCGCGCCCTCGCGCGCACGGACCTCGAACGCATCCGCGTCGTCGAGCTCGAGCCCGAGGTCGTGAACGCGCTCGGGGCGCTCGGCGAGGCCGGTGCGCGCGTGCGCCTCGACGCGCGCATCGAGCTCGTCGTCGACGACGCGCGCCACGCGCTGCTCGTCGACGATTCGCGCTACGACCTCGTCGTGTCGCAGCCCTCGCACCCGTGGAAGTCCGGCGCGTCGAGCCTGTTCACGCACGAGTTCTTCGAGCTCGTGCAGAGCCGGCTCCGGCCGGGCGGCGTCTTCGGGCAGTGGATCAACCTGTTCGGGATGGACGCCGACACGCTCGCGTCGCTGCTCGCGACCTTCTTCGACGTCTTCGATCACGGCTTCGCGCTGATCGTCTCCGAGTCGGGCGACCTGCTCGTCTTCGGCTCGGATCGGCCGCTCGCGCTGGCCGGCGACACGCCGCGCGCGCGGCTCGCGCGCCCCGCCGTCGCGCGCGTGCTCGAGCGCCACGACGTGCGCGACCCGCTCGACATCCTGCGCTGGCTCGCGCTCTCGCGCGACGAGGCGCTGCGCGCTTCGGGCGGCGCGCCGTTCGTCACGGACCGCAACGTGTTGCCCGAGGTGCGCCTCGCGTCGGTGCGAGGCTGGGCGGCGGGCGACGCGAACCCGGAGCGCTTCGTCGCGATGCACCGCGGCTTCGACGTCGGCGAGCTGCTCGGCGGCACGCCGGACGCCGACGCACTCGACGCGCTCGCGCGCCGCATGCTCGACGCGGGCGAGCCCGCCGCGGCGCGGCGCCTCGCCGCGCGGCTCGCGGCGCTCGCACCCCAGCGCGCGGCCCGGCTCGCGCGCGCGATCGACGTCGCCTATCCCCCGACGCCGCGGAGCGAGCTGAGATAGGCTCGGGCGCACGCCGCCGACCCGTTCGCCCGCGCGCGGCGAGGGCGACGAAACCGGGGTCGGCCGCAGCGGCGACTCCGCGCGAGATGTCCGTGAACCCGACCTCGCCCGACGCACCTCGCACGACCGGCCGCTGCGCGGGCCGCCCCGTTGCCGCGCCCGTCGGCGCGCGCGCCGCGCTCGCGGCGTTCGCCCTGCTCGCGCTGCTCGTCGGGCTCGTCCCTCCGAGCGCCGCGCGCGCGCAGGGCGACGAAGACGGGCCGCCCGCGATCGACCCCGCGCTGCTCGCCACCCGCGACGGGCTCGCCGCGTTCGCGCGCGACCCCGAACGCGGCGGCGGGCGGATCGAGAGCCTGTTCGCCGTGCGCCTCGACGACCCGAAGGCCGTGCGCGAGCGCGCCGACGAGCTTCGCCGCGAGGTCGGACGACTCGACGCGAGCATCGCGTCGCTCGACGATCGGCTGCGCGAGCTCGCGAGCGAATCGGCGGCGCCACCCGCGGCCGGCCCGCCGGCCGGTTCCGACGACGTCGATCGCGCGAGGCGCACGGACCCGGCCGGCGCCGCGCCCGTCGAAGCGACCCGCGGCGCGTCCGGCGATGCCGGCAGCGACACGGGCACCGATGCGTCGGTGCTCGCGCGCGGCGACTCCGATGCGCCCGCGCGCGCCGACGCGGATGCGTCGGCGGATGCACCTGCGGATGCGATTGCGGATGCGCCCGCGCCCGCGGATGCGCCCGCGGATGCGGACGCAGACGCGGAGGCGCAGCGCCGCGCGGCTGCGGCGCGCGCGGAGGCCGAGCGGCGCGCGGCCGAGGAGGCGGCGCGCGCGGAGGCCGTGCAGCGCGAGGCCGCGGCCGAGGCCGACCGGCGCGCGGCGCGCGAAGCGGAGCGCGCGGCGCTGCAGGAACGCCGCGCGGTGCTCGCGCTCGAGCGCGACGTCGCGCACGCGCGGGCCGAGCGGCTCGCGCGCCTCGACGCGCGGCTCGCGCGGATGTCCGATGCGGGGCGGCGCGTGCTCGCGCACGTCGCCGAGCCGCGGGCCGGGCTGCGCGCGCGCGCCGACGAGCTCTCGCGTCTCGCGACCGCGCTCGAAGGGCTCGCGACGCGCATCGCCGCGCTCGCGGAGCGGGCCGCCTCGGGGTCGCTCGTGGGCTTCGTGCCCGAGGAGCGCGCGGTGCGCGCCGACCTCGCGGCGTCGGCGCGCGCCTTCGAGCAGCGCGCCGCGCGCGCGCGGGCGATCGGGACGACGCTCGCCGCGCTCGCGAACGAGCTCGAGTCCGAGGGCGCCGCGCTGCGCGAGCGGTTCCTGCGGAGCGCGCTCGCCGCGCGCGCGCCGGGCGCTCCGGAGGACGCCTCTCCGGACGCGTCGGCGGACGGCGGAGCGGCCGCCGCGGCCGACGACTTCGACGCGCTCTTCCTCGATCACCGCGCGCGCCAGCGGCGCCTGCGCAAGGCCGCGGCGCTCGCGCCTCCGTCGCCCTCGCTCGAGGAGCTGCGCGCGCTCGCCGCGCGCACCGCGACGGCGCTCGCGCGCCCCTTCGGCGTCGGCACGGTCGCCGACGCGCGCGCGTTCCTCGACGCCGACGTCGCCCTCGAGCAGGACGTCGACGCGGCGCTCGCGATCGAGGCGGGCGGTGCGGACGCGTGGCGGCTCGCGCACGAGAACGAGGTCGTCGCGCTGCTCGCCGACCAGGTCTCCGACGCGGCGCGCGCGCAGGCGTACGGCTTCTCGCGCGAGCTCGTCGACGACGTGCGCTCCGAGGTCGCGATCGCCGTCGACCGCGCGCGCGCCGGTCTCGAGCGGCTGCGCACCGACATCCCCGACACCGCATCGCTCGTCGCGACGGAGCGCGGCCAGGGCGTGCTCGCGCGGCTCGCCGGCCTTCTCGCGGTGGCGGGCGGCGCGCTCGTCGCGCGGCGTCGCGCGCCGCACGTCTCGGTCGCGCTCGTGAAGGCGCTCGCGCGCGTTCCCGAGCTGCGCGCGCACGTCGGCCTGCTCGTCCGCATCGCCGGGCTCGTGCAGCAGGTGCTCCCGGTCGCGATCGCGATCGCCGCGCTCGCCGCCGCGATCGCGATCCTCGGCAGCGATCTCTGGCTCGCGCGGCTGCTCGGCGCCGTCGGCTGGCCGGTGCTCGTCTACGTGCTCGGCCGGCAGGTGCTGCTCGGGCTCACGCAGCGCGTGACGCGCGGGCGCCCCGCGCTCGTCGAGCTGCGCGCCGCCGATCGCGAGCGGCTCGTGCGCACGTACGCGTCGCTCGGACTGTTCGTGGCGGGCGCGCTGCTGCTCGACCGCATGGTGCGGATGCTCGTCGGTGGCGGGCGGCTCGTCGGGCTCGTCGACGGGGCCGTGCTCGCGTGGGTCGCGGCGTGGGCGGTCTTCGAGATGTTCCGGTGGCGGGCGCCGCTCGCCGAGCGCTGGGGCGCGCTGGCGGCCGGCACGACGTTCGAGCTGCGCGTCGCGGAGTCCATGGCGGGGTCGCCGCTCGGCGCCGTGCTCTCGCCGGTCGCGCTCGTGCGCGTCGTCGCGACGCCGGCCTGGCGCGCGCTCGCCGCGTTCGCGACCGAGACCGACCTCGCGCAGGCGCTGCGCGCGCGCCTGCTGCGGCGCCGCTCGCGGCACGCGCAGGCGGAGGCCGGCGAGACGAAGCCGGCCGCGATTCCCGACGAGTACCTGGCCGCCTTCCCGCTGCACCCGATCCTCGGCGAGGAGGAGCAGGTGCTCGTCCCGCGCGAGGAGCTCGTGCGCGAGGTGCTCGACCAGATCGCGCGGTGGAGGGAGACGCAGGTCGACGGCTCGCTCGCGATCGTGGGCGAGAAGGGGCTCGGGAAGACGACGCTCGCCGCGATGATCGCGCGCCGCGCGAACGGCGTGGAGGTGGTCGCGCACACGCTGCGCGGCAAGCCGACGACGGAGCGCGATCTCCTGCGCGAGCTCGCGCCGGCCTTCGAGGGCGCGCACGCGCCGGAGTCGGTCGCGAAGCTCGCCGAGGCGCTGTGCGCGGGGCCCGAGCGCATCGTGCTGCTCGACGAGGCGCACAACGTCTTCCTCCGCATGGTCGACGGCTACGAGGCGTACGACGCGCTCGTCGAGCTCGTCAACTCGACGAGCGAGCGCGTGTTCTGGGTGCCCGTGTTCAACAGCTTCACGTGGCGCTTCCTCAACGAGAGCCGCGGACGCGTGCACTACTTCCGCCGCATCCTCGACCTGCCGCGCTGGACGGCGGACGAGATCCAGGAGCTCGTGCGGCTGCGCAACGAGAAGGCGGGCTTCGCGCTCGAGTTCGACGAGGTGCTGCTCTCGGAGGAGGACGCGGTGCGCGAGCGCGCCCTCGCGCACGGCGCGCGCGATGGCTTCGAGCTCGTCGAGAGTGCGGACGGCTACTTCCGCCTGCTCTGGGAGTCGAGCGGCGGCAACCCGCGCATCGCGACGCAGCTGTGGCTCGCGTCGCTCTCGCCCGCCGCCGAGCGGAGGCTGCGCGTGGGGCTCTTCCGCGAGCCCGAGTCGAAGGCGTTCGAGGCGCTCAACGACGAGCTGTGGTTCGCGCTCGCCGCGGTCTGCCAGCACGAGAACCTGTCGGCCGACGAGCTCGCGCGCGCGATCAACGCGACGCCCGGCTTCGCGCGCTTCGCGGTGCAGTTCCTCGCCGAGGCGGGCTTCGTCACCGCGAAGGACGAGCGGTGGGAGCGCGTGACGCTCTCCGCCGCCTACTACCGGCAGGTGCTGCGCGGGCTGCGCTCGAAGCACCTGCTGTACGACTGAGGCGCGCGCGCGGCGCGCGACGCGAGGAGGACGCATGGCGAACGAGACGAGCGCACCGGCGGCGGCCGCAGCGCCGCAGGCCGCGGCCGCGCCGGCGGCGCAGACCGGGATTCCCGGCGTCCCGGCCCTCCCGGGCGTCGAGCAGATCGCGGCCGCCGCGTCGCCGGAGGGCGAGGGCGCGCTCGCCTTCTTCGACCCGACCGCGGTGCCCTTCGCGCTGCTCGTCGTCGTCGGCACCGCCGTCTGTGTGCGTCTGCTCCAGCGCGCGGCGAACCGGCTCGCGGAGCGCGCGGTGCGCCAGCGCCTGCTCATCAAGCAGGCCGTCACGCTCGTCGGCTTCCTCGTGTACGGCGTCGCGGGCGTGGTCGCCGTGTCGAGCCTGTTCGAGCTCTCCGCGCAGGCGATCTTCGCGCTGTCGGGGACGCTCGCCGTCGCGGGCGGCTTCCTGCTGAAGGACGTCGCCGAGGCGACCGTCGCGGGCGTCTCGATCCTCGTGAGCCGCCCGTTCCAGGTCGGCGACCGCATCTCGTTCGGCGGCTACTACGGCGAGGTGCGCGACATCGGCCTGCGCTCGGTGCGGCTCGTGACGCTCGACGACAACCTCGTCTCGATCCCGTCGAGCCGCTTCCTGAGCGAGCCCGTCGCGAGCGCGAACGCGGGCGCGCTCGACTGCATGGTGGTGATCCCGTTCTACGTGGCGCCGACCGCCGACCACGAGCTCGCGCGCCGCATCGTGCGCGAGGCAGTGCTGAGCTCGCGCTACCTCTACCTCGGCAAGCCCGCGACCGTGCTGCTGTCGATGCAGCTCGCGAACGAGGTCGGCGCGGTGATCGTCGTGACGGCGAAGGCGTACGTGTTCGATGCGCGTCACGAGAAGAACTTCTCGAGCGACGTCACCGACCGCGTGCTGCGCGCGTTCCGCCGCCACGGCGTCGAGCTGCCCGCGCGCGCGGCCTGAGGCGCCGGGCCGATCCACACCCCGCGCGCCGCGCGCGCGCATCGCGAGGAGAGGGAACGCATGATCGATCCGAGCCTGCTCGGTCCGCTGGCCGCGCTCGCGGGCACCTGGGAGGGCGACGAGGGAGAGGACGTCGCCTACGACCACGACAGCGGCGCGAGCGCGACGAGCCGCTTCCGCGAGCGCATGACGTTCGAGCCGTTCGGGCCGGTCGACAACGGCCGCCAGCTGCTCTTCGGGCTCGACTACCGCACCGTCGCGACGCGGCTCGGAGAGGCGGACCCGTTCCACATGGAGGTCGGCTACTGGCTGTGGGACGCGGCCGCGGGCAGCGTCATGCGCTGCTTCATGGTGCCGCGCGGCGCGACCGTGCTCGCCGGCGGGCCGGCCGCCGCCGACGCGCGCGCGTTCCGCATGCGCGCCGAACGCGGCAGCACGACCTTCGGCATCCTGGCGAACCCGTACCTCGACGAGCGCGCGCGCGTGCTGCGCTACGAGCTCGAGGTTGCGGTCGAGGGCGGCGCGCTCGCGTACCGCGAGGACACGGTGCTCGCGCTCGCCGAGATGCCCGGCGAGTACCACCACACCGATCGCAACCGGCTGCGCCGCGCCTAGCGTCAGCGCGCGCGCGACTCGACGCGGAAGAGCCAGACGCCTCCGTCCGTCGGCGGGAGGTTCTCGTACTTCTCGTGGGCGACGAGCTCGAGGCGCCGCCGCGTCGGGCGGAAGTCCTCGCGCACGAGCGTCACGGGATAGCGGCGGCCGTCGATGCGCAGCACGGCGCGGCCGTCGGCCGCCGCGCGCTCGTGCCAGCGCTTGAACGGCGGGAACGAGAGGCTGCACGGGATCCACGCCTGTCCGCCGTCGACGAGGATCCACGTCGTGCGCGAGCTGCGCTCGCCCTCGAGCGCGAGCTCGACCTCCGCAACGTCCTTCGCGAACGACCAGTCGGCGACGGGCGCGTCGACCCACTCGCCGGAGCGGAGCGCGCCGCCGGGCAGGAAGCCGACCGGGCCGTCGGAGAGCCGCGCGCCGAGCACGACGAGGACCGCGAGCGCGATCGCGCCGAGCCCGACGAGCACGGCGCGGCGCGCCTTCGCTGCGGCAGTCGTCGCGTTCGTCACGGGTGTCCCTCCGTCGCGGCGCGGGCGTTAGGCGCGCGGCGCGCCAGCATGTCGGGCGCGCTCGCGGGCGTCAACCCGCGCGCAGCGCGGGCCGGCGCGGTGCTAGCGTGCGCGTCCGCGAACGCGGCGTGTGCGAACGCGGCGTCCACGCGAGGGGAGGCCGGGCCATGGCGCGCGATCGCTTCGATCTGACGGGGAAGGTGGCGCTCGTGACCGGCGGGAGCCGCGGGCTCGGCCGCGCGATGGTGCGCGCCTTCGCCGAGCGCGGCGCCGACGTCGTCGTCGCGAGTCGCAAGCTCGACGCGTGCGAGGCGCTCGCCGAGCTCGT
The DNA here is from genome assembly GCA_041389495.1 of Myxococcota bacterium. Taxonomy (NCBI): domain Bacteria; kingdom Pseudomonadati; phylum Myxococcota; species Myxococcota bacterium. The sequence continues at coordinate 1,072,167 of JAWKRT010000002.1, forward strand.
GCGCGACGAGACGGGCCGCGAGGCGCTCGCCGTCGCGTGCCACGTCGGGCGCTGGAGCGACTGCGACGCGCTCGTCGAGCGCGCCTACGAGCGCTTCGGGCGCGTCGACGTGCTCGTCAACAACGCCGGCATGTCGCCGCTCTATCCGTCGCTCACGGCGATCACCGAGGACCTCTACGACAAGGTGATGAACGTGAACCTGCGCGGGCCGTTCCGGCTCTCGACGCTCGTCGGCGAGCGCATGGCGGCCGGCGGCGGCGGCTCGATCGTGAACGTGTCGAGCGGCGCGGCCGTGATGCCGACGGCCGGCGAGGTTCCCTACGCGGCCGCGAAGGCCGGTCTCAACAACCTGACGGTCGCCCTCGCGCGCGCCTACGCGCCGAAGGTCCGCGTCAACTGCATCATGCCCGGGCCGTTCCTGACGGACATCTCGAACGCGTGGACGCCGGAGATGATCGCGGGCCTCGGCAGCCTCATCCCGCTCGGGCGCGGCGGCGAGGCCGACGAGATCGTCGGCGCCGCGCTCTACTTCGCGAGCGACGCCTCGAGCTTCACGACGGGAGCCGTGCTCAAGATCGACGGCGGCCTCGCGTTCGCGCCGGCCTGAGCGCGCTCCGCCCCGACTAGCGTCCGATGCGGGCGAGCCAGGCCTCGCGGCGGCCGTCGGGCGCGACCGCATCGCCCGCGATCGCGCGGCCGTCGTCGGAGATCGCCGTCGCGCGCAGCAGGTGGAGCCCGCCGAGGTCGACCCCGTGCTCGCGCTCGAGCCACGCGGCGACGTCGACGGCGCGCTCCCGCGCGCTGCCGACGTCGAGCCAGACGACCGCCGCGGTGGAGCGCGCCACGCCGGCGCTCGCGCGTGCCTCCGCGCCGCTCTCGTCCGCGCCGCTCTCCTCCGCGTCGCTCTCTTCCGCGCCGGCGCTCGCGCGCGCGGCGCGCTCGCCGACGGCGATGCGGCCGTCGCCCGACACCGCGCGTGCGCGCGACGCGTCGCCCTCCGCCCCCGCGAGGCGCGCGAGCGCGCGCAGGCCGCGCTCGCGCGTCCATGCGAAGGCGCGTTCTCCGCGCGCGTCGGTCGCGACGCCGACGATCGTGCGCCCGTCGGCCGAGATCGCGAGCGCGCCGCTCGCGAACGCGCCGCCGGGCAGGTCGCCGAGGCCCTCCATGCCGCTCTCCGCGGTGAAGCGGAAGGCCTCGGGGCCGCGCGCCGACGCGCTCTGGCCGACGACGATCGCGCCGTCCGCCGAGACCGCGCGCGCCTCGCCGCCGGGGAGCCCGCCCGGGAGCTCGCCGAGATCCTGCATGCCGCCGTCGCGCGTCCAGCGCCACGGTCGCGACCACGCGCGCGCGCCGCGCAGCGTCTGACCGGCGCCGACCACGACGCTTCCGTCGGCCGACACGTCGCGCGCGCCGTTCGCGAACAGGCCGGACGCGAGATCGCCGAGCCCGTCCATGCCGTCCTCGCGCGTCCAGCGGAAGGCCTCGGTGCCGGCGCCCGACTGCCCGGTTCCCACGACGACGTCGCCGCGCGCGGACACGGCCGCGGCGCGGCTGCGGAGCGCGCCGCCGCGGAGGTCGCCGAGCGCCTCGAGCCCGCGCTCGCGCGCGAAGCGGAACGCCGCGGTGCGTCCTTCGTCGTCGACGACGGACGCGCCGACGACGACGTCGCCGTCCGCCGAGAGGCCCGTCGCCTCGCTCGCGAACGCGCCGCCGGGCAGGTCGCCGAGCGTCGCGAACGCAGCCGTCGGCGCGCGAGCGTCGCGCGCGGCCGCGGGCTCGCCCGCCGGCGCGCGTGCGCCGGCGGCGGCCGCGGGCTCGGCGGCCGTCGCGTTCGCGCCGAGCGCGAGCCCGGCCGCGCCGAGCGCCAGGGCGGCCGCGATGCCGCTGGCGCGCGCGGCGCCGCGGGCGCGCCGCGCGCGGCGCGTGCGCGCGCGCGAGCGCGCGCGGGCCGCCTAACGAGCACGGCCGCGCTCTTCGACCTCGCGGAAGTCGACGCGGATGAAGAGCGCGTTCGCCTCGGCGGTGAGGGTGTCGCCCGCGTGGCACGTGGCGCGCGCGCGCACGTGGCGCGCGCCGTCGTCGACGATCCAGGCGCGCAGCACGAGGTCGGTCTCGACCGGCGTGATGTTGCGGTAGACGACGTCGAGCTTCGCGGTGACGCCGATCGGGGGCGCGAGCATCTGCGCGCCGCCGAGGAGATCGTCGAAGAGCCCGGCGACGACGCCGCCGTGCACGCCGTGCGGCGGGCCTTCGTAGCGGCGCGCGACGCGCACGCGGCCGACGAGCTGCGCGCCGTCCTCCGACAGCGCGACGCGCATCGGGGGTGCGAGCGGATTGAGGCGCCCTCGGAAGGGGCTCATCTGCTCGTAGTGGAGCTTCGCGCCCGCGCGCTCGGGCGCCTCGGCGTCGACGTCGTACCAGCGCTCGCGCACGGGCCCGTCGAGCAGGCTCGCGAGCTCGCTCGCGAGCGCGTGGGCGCGCGCGAGCGTCGCGTCGTCGACGGCGCGGCTCGTCGCGCGCTCGAGCACCTCGCGGAGCGCGTCGGCGAGCGCGCGCTCGCGCGCGTCGGCGTCGTCGGCTTCGGGCGAGGGGAGCGGCGCGCGCTCGTCGGGCCGCGGGCTCACGTGCGCTGCACTCCTCGGGGCTCCTCGCTCGGTCGCGCCGTCGCGTGCGGATGCGTCGGGCCGCGCGTGCGAGCGCGGGTGGCTCGCGTGCGCGCTCCCTCGCGGGCTCGTTCGCGCTCGGCGGCGCGCCGCTCGCGCGGGAGGTCGCATGGTACGATGCGCGCTCGCGGGTTTCGTGCGCGCCGAGCGCGCCGAGCGCGTCGCGGCGAGCGCGCCGCGCACCTGCCGGCGGAGGCGACCGATGACCGACGACTCCTCGCCGCGTTCCCCTTCCGAGCCGACTCCCGCGCCGCCCCCGACGGCCGGCCGGCGCGTTCCGGGCGCACTCGTCGCGCTCGCGTGGGCCGCGTGCGTGGCGGCCGCCTGGGCGGGCCCGGGCGAGTACTGGGCCGCGCGCTTCGAGGGCATCGACCCGGCGCGCATTCCGTACGGAGGCATCTTCGGGTTCGCGGGCGCGCTGCTCGTCGCGCTCGCCATCACGCCGCTGTGGGTTCGCGATCGGGTCGCGGCGGACGGTGCGCCGGCCTCGCCGCGCCGGCGCCTCTTCGTCTTCGCGGGCGGCGTCGCGGCGGGCCTCGTCGCCTCGGCGCTCGGCGCGTTCGCGCGCGTCTTCGGCTGGTGGACGGTGAGCCGGCCCGTGACCGAGGGCGTGCCCGTGCGGCGCACCGCGAAGGAGCGCCTGCCCGAGTGGCGCGACGCGCACATCGCCGCCCATCGACCGCTCGGCCGCACGGGCTTCGCCGTCTCCGACATCGCGCTCGGCTCGGGCGCGCTCGCGTACTCGCCCGTCGGCGCCGCGATCGCCCGCGCGGCGATCGAGCGCGGCGTCAACTACTTCGACACGGCGCCCGACTACGCGGCGACCGGGACGGAGACGCTGCTCGGCCAGGCGATCGCCGGCCGCCGCGACCGCATGTTCCTCGCGACCAAGTTCTGCACGGGGCAGGGCCACCTGCCGGCGGGCTCGAGCGTCGCCGACTACGTGCGCGTCGTGGAGGAGAGCCTCGGCCGGCTGCGCACCGACTACGTCGACCTCGTGCACGTGCACGCCTGCGACAGCATCGAGCGCCTCATGGACCCGAACGCGCACGAGGCGTTCGACCGGCTGCGCGAGCAGGGCAAGGCGCGCTTCCTCGGCTTCTCGAGCCACACGCCGAACCTCGTGGCCGTCGCGAACCGCGCGATCGAGAGCGGCCGCTTCGCCGTCATGATGCTCGCCTATCACTTCGGCGGCTGGAGCGAGCTCGGCTCGGTGATCGACCGCGCGCACGCGGCGGGCATGGGCGTCGTCGCGATGAAGACGCTCAAGGGCGCGAAGCACCGCGGGATGGAGGAGTTCGTCGGTCGCCGCGGCGCGTACTCGCAGGCGGCCTTCCGGTGGGTGCTCTCGAACCCGAGCGTGAGCTGCCTCGTCGCCTCCTTCTACGACCCGCAGCACGTCGACGAATACATCCACGCGTCGGGCAAGCCGCTGCGCGACGACGACGTCGCCCTGCTCGAGGAGTACGACCGCGCGATCGCGGGGACGCACTGCCTCGCGCACTGCGGCGCGTGCCTCGACCGCTGCCCGGAGGGCCTGCGCATCGACGACGTGCTGCGCCACCGCATGTACTTCGAGGACTACGGCACGCAGAAGCGCGCGATGCAGGACTACGCGCGCCTCGAGAAGCGGGCCGACGTGTGCATCGGCTGCAGCGCGCCGTGCGCGGGCGCGTGCCCGTTCGGCATCGCCATCCAGGAGCGCGCGATCGAGGCGCACCGGCTGCTGACGCTCGCGTAGAGCAGCCCGGGGCGCGATCGCAGCGCGGGCGTGGCGTCCGCGCGCGCTTGCCGCGCGCGCGCGCCGGCGCGATCGTTCGCGCATGCGCGCGCGCCCGCCTGCCGCCGTTCCCGTCCCCGCGCGCGCGGTGCGCGCCGCCCTCCTGTGCGCAGTCGCCTCGCTGCTGCTCGTCGCCGCCGCCGGCTGCGCGCCCGAGCGCGACGACGCGCCGGCGCCCGCTCCGACGAGCGGCGACGCCGCGCTCGCGACGCCCGCGCGCGAGCGCGTGCTCGTCTTCGCCGGCGGCGACGGCACCGTGCACGGCGCGACGCGCGCCGTCGCCGACGAGGTCGCCGCGGTCGCGTCCGAGGCGGGGCTGCGCGCGGAGGTCGCGACGGACGCCGACGCGCTCGCGGGCGACGCGCTCGCCGACGCGCGCCTGCTCGCGCTCGTGCACACGTCGGGCGCGAGCTGGGACGCGGCGCTGCGCACGGACGTCCGGCGCTTCGTCCAGGCCGGCGGCGGCGTCGTGCTCGTGCACCCGACGCTCGCCTACCGCAACGACTGGGGGTGGATGCGTCGCCTCGCGGGCACGACGCGCGCGATGCACGGGCCCGAGCGCGTGCGCGACGTGGGCACGCGGGCCGTCGACTCGGGCTGGCACGCGGTCGGCCCGCTGCTCGCCGGGAGCGCGGTCGAGGTCGTCGACCGCGCCGGCGCGCCGCTCGCGTGGCGCCGCACGGTCGAGGGCGCGCGCGTCTTCGCGACCGACTTCGGGCACGACGCGGCGTCGCTCGCGCTCGCGCCGGCGCGCGACGCGCTGCGCAACGGGATCGTCTGGGCGGCGGGCGACGGCGCGCCGCTCGACTTCGCGCGCGCGATGCCGCGCGCGGGCTCGCTCGCGAAGGAGGTGCTCGCCGGGAACGCGCGCGAGCCGATCGCGCTCGCGCTGCTGCCGGGCGGCGGCGCGATCGTCACGCAGCGCCGCGGCGATCTCGCGTCCTGGATGCCGGGCGAATCCGAGCTGCGCGCGGCCGGGCACGTCGATGTCGATGCGGCCTACGAGTACGGGCTGCTCGGCATCGCGCTCGATCGGTCGTTCCCGGAGACGGGCTGGCTGTACGTGCTCGCGACGAAGCCGCGCGACGGCGCGTCGCCGCGCCGCCACCGCGTCGCGCGCTTCGACTGGGACGCGCAGGCGCGCGCGATCGACCCCGCGAGCGAGCGCGTGCTGCTCGAGATCCCGCTCGACGAGGCGGGCGCCATCCACGCGGGCGGTGCGCTCGCGATGGACGGAGACGGCCTGCTGTGGATCGCGACCGGCGACGACACGCAGCCTTCGGGCTCGGACGGCTACGCGCCGCTCGACTTCTCGCCGGGCCGCGAGCGCTTCGACGCCGCGCGCACGGCGGGGAGCGCGGGCGACCTGCGCGGCAAGCTGCTGCGCATCCGCCCGGAGCGCGACGGCACGTACTCGATCCCCGACGGCAACCTGTTCGCAGCGGGCGCGCGCGCGAACGCCGGCGCGGCCGCGCGCGCGAACGGCGCGGACGCGGGCGGCGACGCGCCGGGCGGCCGGCCCGAGATCTTCGCGATGGGCCTGCGCAACCCGTTCACGCTCGCCCTCGACGCGGCCGGGCGCGCCGTGTTCGTCGGCGAGCCCGGCCCCGACGCGTCGCGCGACGACGCCGTGCGCGGGCCGCGCGGCTACGACGAGATCGAGCGCGTCGACGCGCCCGGGAACTTCGGCTGGCCCTTCTTCGGCGGCGACGGCAGCGCGTACGGTCCGGCGAAGCAGCCCGCCGAGGCGCCGCGCAACGCGTCGCCGCACGCCGCGGGGAGCCGCGCGCTGCCGCCCGCGCGCGCCGCGTGGCTCGCCTATCCCTACGCGTGGTCCGCGGACTACCCCGAGCTCGGGCGCGGCGGGCGCAGCGTCTTCGTCGGCGGCGTCGTCGACGACGCGGTGCGCGGCGGGCGGCGCCTGCTCGTCGGCGACTTCATGCGCGAGTCGCTGCACTGGGTCGCGATCGACGAAGGCGGCGCGGCGGCGCGCATCGAACCCGTCGCGCCCGGCGTCGCGTGGAGCTCGCCCGTCGGCGCGGCGATCGGCGCCGACGGCGCGATCTACGTGCTCGAGTACGGGACGGGGTGGTACAGCGAGAACACGGACGCGCAGCTCGCGCGGCTCGTCCCGCGCCCGGACGCGGGCGCGCCGGACGACGCCCGCGCGGCGCCCGATGCGCGCGCGTCGCGCGCCGGCGGCGGCGCCCTCGAGCGCTGGATCGCGCTCGCGGGGAGCGCGTCGTTCCACCGCGACGGCGCGCTCGCGTGGCGCTTCGCGGGCGAGGCGGGCGACGCCGCGCGCGCGCGCGTGCGCGTTCGCTATGTCGAGGAGCGCGGCGACGCGCGCGCCGCCGAGGCGCTCGAGGCGCACGGCTGCGCGAGCTGTCACGTCGCGCTCGCCGCGGGCGAGGCCGGCCCGGGCGCGCCGCCCGGCGTCGACGCCCTGCGCGCTCGCTATGCGGCCCCGACCGATGCCGTGCTCGAGGCGCTCGCCGACAAGGTCGAGCGCGGCGGTGCGGGGAGCTTCGGCGAGGTGCCGATGCCGCCGCAGACGGGCATCGACCGCGCGACGCTGCGGCGCATGCTGGCCCACTGGCTCGCGCCGCGCGCGGCGCCGGCGGTGCACGAGGCCGCGGCGAGCGGCTCGCTCGCGCTGCGCGAGCACGCCGCGCACGTCGTCGACACGCGCGTCGGCCCGCTCGTGCGCGGCGGCTACCGCGTGAGCGTCGAGGTCGACGGCACCGAGCGCGCGTCGCGCCTCGTGCGCGCGCTCCGCTTCCCCGCCGACGAGCACGATGCCGCCGCGGGCGTGCAGCTCGCGCCGGCGGGGGGCGGCGTCGACGCGGTGGTCGCGGTGGAGGAGGGCGCGTGGCTGCGCTTCGACGCCGTCGACCTGCGCGGCGTCGCGTCGATCGACGTGCTCGTCGCGGGCGTCGCGTCGGCCTCGGGCGCGCGGGTGGAGCTGCGCGTCGGCGCGCCCGACGGCGCGCCGCTCGGCGCGCCGCGCGACGTCGACCTGCGGCGCGCGCGGACGGCGCGCGTCGCGTTCCCGGTCGACGCGGCGGCGCTCCCGGGCTCGCCCTCGGCCGGGCGAGCACCCGGCGACCTCTACGTCGTCGTGCGGCGCGGGCGCGCGCGCGAGCTCGCCGGAATCCTCGGTATCGAGGTCGTGCCGCGCGCGCGCGCGCGTTGACGCGCGGCGACCCGCTGACCTAGCGTGCGCGCGCTCGCGCGCCGCCGCGCGCGACGAACGCCGGAGGCACGCATCCCGTGGCAGGCAGGCTCGCGACGATGGCCGAGCGCTATCCGCGCCCCGACTGGGTGCGGCGCGTCAACGCGATGGGCGACTCGCTCGGAGGGCCCGTCGAGGGCGCGCGCCGGCTCGTCCCGATCGACCCGGATGCGATGGTGGAGGAAGCGGTGCGCTCGCTCGGCCTCGCCGGCGACGCGCTCGCGGGCGACTTCGGCGACCCGGGCTGGCGCGCGCGCTTCGACGCGCTCGCGCGCGCCGTGCACGGGAGCCGCATGACGGTGGTCGGGCGCCTGATGACGCGCCAGGAGCTCTTCCGCGCACTGCGCACGCGGCTGCTGCAGAACCGCGCGTGGGCGCAGGATGCGGGCATCGCGAGCGAGCGCATCGAGGCGCCGCTCGTCGTCACGGGACCGGCGCGCTCGGGCACGACCATCCTGTTCGAGCTGCTCTGGCTCGACCCGGGCGTGCGCGCGCCTCTCGCGTGGGAGGCGCTGCATCCGCTGCCGATGCCCGAGGGCGACGCCGAGTCCGTGCGCGTGCGCGCGAGCGAGTGCGAGCAGGAGCTGTGGGCCGACGTGCAGCCCGAGTTCGCCGCCGTCCACGAGCTGCGGTCGGACCTTCCCGTCGAGTGCGTGACGCTCACCCAGCCGTGCTTCGCGGGCACGCACTGGCCGATGATCGGCCAGCTCGAGGGCTTCGCACTCGACCCGGTCGAGATGTACGCGTACGAGAAGCGCGCGCTCCAGCTGTTGCAGCGCGGGCGGCCGCCCGCGACGTGGCTGCTCAAGACGCCGGGCCACCTGATGACGATCGATCTCCTGCTCGGCACGTTCCCCGACGCGCGCGTGATCCAGACGCACCGCGACCCCGCGAAGACGATGCCGTCGACGGTCAGCACCACCGCGATGGTGATGTGGATGCGCTCGAACGACATCGATCTCGAGCTGCTCACGGGCGCGGTGCAGGCGGGCTTCTCGGCGGCGCTCAACGCCGTCGCGCAGCGGCGCGCGGAGGGGAGCCTCCCCGCCGCGCAGTTCGGCGACGTGCACTTCCAGGAGCTGCTGAAGGATCCGGTCGACGCGATCCGCCGCGCCTACGACCAGATCGGCCGGCCCTTCGCCGCCGAGCACGGCGAGCGCATCGTCGCCTATCTCGCGGAGAAGCCGAAGGGGAAGTTCGGCGTGCACCGCTACGCGCCCGAGGACTGGGGCTTCACGGCGAAGGGGCTGCGCGACGACCTCGCGCCCTACCTCTCGCACTTCGGCGTCGCGCTCGAGTAGCCGCGCGCCCGCTGCGCGACGGCGCGCGTCGCGCGCCCGCTCACCAGTACGTGCCGACGCGGATGCCGACCGCGTGCGTCGTGCGATCGGCGTCGAGGCCCACGTCGTAGGCCGCGCGCGCCTCGTAGCCGTTCGCCGTGCGCACCGTCCACGCGACGCCCGCGTTCGCGCCGTTGCGCTGCAGCTCGGCGCCGCGCACGAGCAGGCGCGCCGACGTCGTCTGGCCGACGAGGCGCGCGTCGATCGCGCGGTCGCGGTCGGCCACCTCCTGCTGCCACTCGCCGTAGACCTCGGGCAGGAGCCACACGTCGCGCTCGATCTCGAACGCGGCGCGCAGCCGCGTGCCGGCGCCGACGACGACGGAGTCGAGCCGCTCGCGCGCGACGTCGAGTGACGCCGCGCCCGCGCCGCTCTCCCGGAACGCGTCGCGCTCGACGTGCGCCCAGGCGACGGACGCGTAGGGCTCGACGAGCCACGCGTCGGTCGCGACGAGCTTCGCCGCGGCCTCGAGGCGCACGCCCGCGTCGAGCCCGTCGAACGCGGCGCTCGCGCGCCGCACGTCGGCGCCGACGGCGACGGTGCGATCGCTCTCCATCTTCGAGTACGCGACGCGTCCCGAGAGGCCGAGGCGCAGGCGCTCGCCGGCGACGCCCCCGTAGAGCGCGCCCGTGTACGTGTCCGCCGAGGTCGTGCCGGTGCGGTCGTCGAAGTCGACGTCCGCATTCGCGTAGCCGAACGCGGCGCCGAGGCGCGCGCTCGCGAGCGCGGCGCTCGCGCTCGCCGCGAACGGGCGCCACTCGGCGCCGAGCGCGCCGCCCGCGACCCGCGTGTCGAGCGCGCTCGCGCCGCGCCGGCCGTCGACGTCCGAGAACGAGGCGTACGGCTCGATCCACAGGTCGAAGGGCGCGTGTGCGACGGGCGCGTCGAGCAGCAGGCCCTCGCCGCGCGGGCGATCGGCGCCGAACGCGTCGCTCGCGTCGCGCAGCCGCCCGTGCAGCGTGCGCTCGAAGCGGCGCGCGTTCTCGAGCCGCACCGTCGCGAGCTGCGTCAGCGTCTCGCCCGCGAGCGACTCGAGCGCGCGCCGGAAGTTGCGCGTCGTGAGCGTCGAGAAGCCCTGGAAGAGCGAGAGCAGGTCGCCCGTCGCGGTCGGGAGCTCGGCGTCGATTGCCGCGGCGACGCTCGCCTGCGTCGGCGTCGCGGCGACGCTCGCATAGCTCGCGGCGTTGCTGTTCACGACGAGCTGCACGGAGCCTGGGAGCGTCGTCATCGAGACGTCGAGCAGCGGGAAGTCGTCGGTGAACGCGAGCGCGCCCGTGATCGAGCCGGCGGTGAGCACGGTCGCCGTCTGGCTCGTGTACGTGCCGGGCGCGACGACGAGCTCGAGCGTGCCGCCGGTGAGGCTCGCGGCGTTCGCGACGGCGAGGCGGTCGTTCGCGCCCGCGCCCGGCGCGACCTCGATCTCGAGCACCGAGCCGCTCGCGAATGCGACGGCGTCGACCGCGAGCGTGTCGATCGCCGCGCCCGAGGCGGCTCCCGGCGCGATGCGGCCGGCGTTCGCGACGGCGCCCGCGATCGCGCCGCCGCCGCCGAGCGTCGCCGGCGCGGCCACGCCCACGCCGCTCGTCGCGAGGCTCCCGCCGACGTCGAGCCTTCCGGCGAGCACGTTCGTCGCGCCCGTGTACGTGTGCGCGGCCGCGAGCGCGAGCGCGCCCGCGCCGCGCTTCTCGACGTCGCCCGCGCCCGAGACGGCGATCGACGCGATCGCGTCGGTCGGCTGGTCGAAGACGAGCCGCGCGCCCGACTGCACGAGCGTGTCGAGCGGGAGGCTCGCCGCGCGCACGACGAGGGCGCCGGCGTTCACGCGGGCCGTACCGCCCGCGAGCGCGCTCGCGTTGCCCGCGAGCGTGAGCGTCCCCGCGCCGTCCTTCTCGAAGTCGCCCGCGCCCGAGAGGGCGCGCGCGAACGTCGCGGTGGCGGGCTCGTCGATCACGAGCCTTCCGCCGGCGTCGATCTGCACGTCGCCCGCGATCGCGGCCGCCGCGCCGCGCAGCGTCGTCACGTTCCCGACCTGCGCGCGCGCGAACGAGTTCGCCGCGCCGTTCGGTGCGAGCCGCAGGTCGCCGCCGCCCGTCACGAGCAGAAGCCCGCTGCCGCCGATCGAGCCCGTGTAGGTCGGCGTGCCGATCGGGTTCATCTCGAGCGTGGCGCCCGAAGCGACGCTGATGGCGCCGCGGAACGCGCCGGGCAGGCCGGCGAGCGTGCCCGCGTTCACGGTCGTGCCGCCGCTGTACGTGTTGGCGCCGGCGAACACGAGCCGGTTGGTCGAGTTCTTCACGACGGCGCCCGTGCCGCTGATGATGCCGCCGTACGTGCCGTCGGCGGCGTCGGTGAAGAGGAGCTTCGTGTCGGTCGCGAGGTCGACGTTGCCGGGGAGGCTTCCGATCGCCACCTCGAGCTCGCCCGCCGTGACCTTCGTGCCGCCGGTGAACGCGTTGGCGCCGGTGAGCGTGAGGCGCGCGGTGCCGCGCTTGTCGAGCTTGCCCGCCGCGCCGGAGGCGGCGTCGCGGATCACCTGGTCGAACGTCTGCGCGCTGCGGACGTCGAGCACGAGCGTCGCGCCGCTCTCGAGCGCGATGTCGCCGTCCGCGACCTTCACGTCGATCAGCGTGAGCGTCTGGTTCGGGTCGACGCTCGCGACGAGCATGCCGTCGCCCATCAAGGTGAGCCCCGACGACGCGGTCGTGCCGTCGAGCGAGAGCGTCTGCGCGATGTCGGGGAGCGGCGTCAGGAGCTGGATGGCGCTCGTCGTGCCGAAGCCCTGGAAGACGATGCGGTCGCTGCCCGCGGCGGCGTTCGCGTCCGCGACGCCCTGGCGCAGGCTGCCCGCGCCGGCGTCGTCCATCGTCGTGACGGTGAAGTCGGCGGCGCCGGCGCCGGCGGCCGCGAGCGCGACGGCGGCCGCGAGCGCGCCTGCGATCGCGCGCGGGCGCGCCGCGCCGCGACGCGCGCTCCTCACTCGCTGCCCGGCCAGCGCGGCTTGCGCTTCTCGAAGAACGCGCGCGCGGCCTCCTCCGTCTCGCCCGAGCTCCCGGCCATGATCTGGTTGCGGTTCTCGAGCTGGATCGCCGCCTCGAGGTTCGGCACGTCGAGGTTGGCCCACATGACCTGCTTCGTCGCGAACAGGCCGAAGGGCGAGAAGTCGCAGAGCTCGTCGGCGAGCGCGAGCGCGTCGTCGACGACGCGGCCGTCGTCCGACAGACGCGTGACGACGCCCCAGCGCTCGGCCTCCTCGGCCGTGAACGGGCGCGCCGTCATGATCAGGTCGTGCGCGCGCGCGGCGCCCACGAGGCGCGGGAGCGTGTAGCTCACGCCGATGTCGCAGCCCGAGACGCCGACGCGGATGAACTGCACGCAGAGCTTCGCCGAGCGCGCGGCGATGCGGAGGTCGCAGCCGAGTGCGAGGCCGAGCCCGCCGCCGTAGGCCGCGCCGTTGATCGCCGCGATGACGGGCTGCTGGATGCGGCGCAGGTGCGGCACGAGGCTCGCCATGCGGTTCTGCGCGAGGAGGCCGGCGCGCGGGCCCGACACGCCCTCGACGATCGCGCCGGGGTTCGACTGGTCGACGAGGTCGAGGCCCGCGCAGAACGCGCGGCCCGCGCCCGTCAGCACGACGACGCGACAGCGGTTGTCGCGGTCGATCGCGTCGAGTGCGGCGTGCAGCTCCTCGACGAGCTCCCACGAGAGCGCGTTCAGGCGTTCGGGGCGCGCGAGGCGCAGCAGCGCGACCTGCGGCTTCGGGTACTCGAGCTCGAGCGTGTTCACACGGGGCCTCGTGGCGCGCGCGGCGGGCGGCGCGGCGGAGCGCGTGCGGGCTTCCGCTTCGCGCGGCGGACGGGCATCATGGCACAGCCCGCATCCGGGCAGGAGGGACCCCGCGTGCGCCGATCGCCGTCTCCGTTCGTCCGCGCCGTTCGCGCTCCCGGCGCCGCCCTCGCGGCGGCGGTCGCACTCGCGGCGGCCTGCGCGCTCGCGTCGCCCGCGCGCGCGGGCGAGCTGCCGACCGCGCGCCCGAAGTCGGTCGGGCTCTCGGCCGAGCGCCTCGCGCGCCTCGGCACGGCCATGCAGCGCTACATCGACGAAGGGAAGGTGGCGGGCATCGTCACCGCCGTCGCGCGCGACGGGAAGGTCGTGCACCTGCAGACGCAGGGCGCGATGGACTTCGAATCCGGCCGCCCGATGCAGGCCGACGCGATCTTCCGCATCTACTCGATGTCGAAGCCGATCGCCGCGACGGCGCTGATGATGCTGCACGAGCAGGGCGCGTTCGCGCTCTCCGACCCCGTCGCGAAGTTCCTGCCCGAGCTCGGCGCGATGAAGGTGATGACGGGCTTCGACAAGAAGGGGCAGCCCGTCCTCGTCGACGCGAAGAGCCCGATGACGATGCGGCAGATGCTGTCGCACACCGCGGGGCTCGGGTACGGGATCATTCCCGAGGGCCTCGACCGCGGCGAGGACCTCTACCGCGCGGCCGACCTGCGCGCGCGCGGCACGACGCTCGCGGAGTTCGTTCCCAAGCTCGCGAAGCTGCCGCTCCTCTACCCGCCCGGCACCGACTGGCGCTACAGCCTCGCGAACGACGTGCAGGGCCGGCTCGTCGAGGTGCTCTCGGGCGTGCCGTTCGACCGCTTCCTCGCCGAGCGCATCTTCGGCCCGCTCGACATGCGCGACACGGGCTTCTTCGTGCCGGCCGAGAAGCTCGATCGCTTCACGTCGAACTACGTGTTCGGCGAGGGCGGGCGGCAGCTCGTCGACGGGCCGGAGCACACGACCTACGGCGAGGGCGTGACGTTCTTCTCGGGAGGCGGCGGCCTCGTGTCGACGACGCGCGACTACCTGCGCTTCTGCGAGATGCTGCTGCGCGGCGGCGAGCTCGACGGCGCGCGCATCCTCGGGCCGAAGACGATCGAGCTGATGACGATGAACCACATGCCCGACGGCGTCGTGCAGCGCATCGCCGGCGCCTACGAGCTTCCCGGGCGCGGCTACGGGCTCGGCTTCGGCATGATCGTCGACCGCGCGAAGGCCGGGACGACGGCGTCGAACGGCACCTACTGGTGGGGCGGCGCGGCGAACACGGGCTTCTGGATCGACCCGAAGGAGCGCCTCACCGGCGTCGTGATGACGCAGCGCTTCCCGGGCGAGCTGCCGCTCGGCGAGCTGATGCAGACGCTGGTCTTCCAGGCGATCGAGTACTAGGCGCGCGCCGCGCCGCGCGCCCGATGGCGGGCGCGCGCCGCGCGCCGCGAACAGAGGGCCCGATGAGCGACCAGAAGAGCGAAGAGTTCGAGACTCCCGACCGCGCCGCGATCCCCGGCATCACGCGCGCGCACGTGGCCGAGATGGAGGCGTCGAACGACGACGCCGTCTGGGTGCGCGCCGGCATGGCGCACATGCTCGTGCGCACGCTCGGCCGCAAGTCGGGCCGCGAGCACAAGGTGGCGCTGCCCTACTGGCTCGACGCGCAGGGGCGGCCCGTCGTCGTCGGGTCCTACGCCGGCGCGCCGCAGCACCCCGCCTGGTACCTCAACCTCGCCGACCGCAGCGCGAACCCCGAGGTCTTCTGCCGCTTCCAGCACGAGGATTTCTGGGCGCGCGCCGACGTCCTCGACGGCGACGAGTACCGCGCCGTGTGGGACGCGCTCACGACGGACCGCGCCTACTATCGCGACTACCAGAAGCTCACCGAGCGGCGCCTGCCGCTCGTGCGCTTCGCGAAGCTGCGAAGCGCCTAGCGTCGGCCGAACGCGCTCGGCCTCGAGGTACGACGGATGATCGAGCACACCCGCGACGGCGACGTCCACGTCCTGCGCATGACGAACGGCGAGAACCGCATGGGCCCCGAGTTCGTGCGGCGCTTCGGCGCCGTCCTCGACGACGTCGAGGCCAAGAGCGAGGGCGCCTGCGCGCTCGTCGTCACCGGCGAAGGCAAGTTCTTCAGCAACGGCATCGACCTCGCCGCCGCCGCGACGCTCGACGCCGACGGGCTGCGCGCCTTCACGCACGACTTCGAGGCCCTCGGCGTCCGCCTCGCCCTCCTGCCCGTGCCCACCATCGCCGCGCTCAACGGCCACGCCTTCGCCGGCGGCGCCGTCTTCGCGCTCGCCTGCGACGAGCGCGTCATGCGCACCGACCGCGGCTGGCTCTGCCTCAACGAGGTCGACGTCCAGGTGCCGCTCCCCCGCCGCCTCATGAACGTCGTCCGCGCGAAGCTCACGCCCGCCGTCGCCCGCGACGCCCTGCTCGCCGCCCGCCGCTTCACCGGCCCCGAGGCCCTCGCCAACGCCGTCGTCGACGCCTGCGTTCCCGAACCCGACGTCCTCCCCCGCGCCCTCGAACGCGCACGCGCCCTCGCCACCAAGCCCCGCGCGACCTTCGCCGCGATCAAGCGGGAGTGGCTGCGGGGGGTGGGGGACTAGCGAGCGGCTCGGCGCGGGTGCCGTTCGAACGGGCCGGCGTCGGGACGACGGACCAGAGGAGCGCCGTCGCCTACTTCCCCGGCCGGCTCGGCTGCTCGGCGCCCGTTCGGTAGTCGCCGAACTTCTCGTCGCGCTTCTGGAGGGCGGAGGTCAGCTTGCCCTTGCCGGGGCCGACGTCCTTGATGAAGTCCTTGAAGCCCTGCTGGTGCGTCGCGAGGGTGCAGAGCTCGGTGCCCTGGCGGATGCCCTCGCGCAGGCCCATCACGGACATCTGGCGGTGCACGGCGCGCTTGTTGAGCTGCACGATGTCGGGCGGGATCTGCGCGATGCGCTGCGCGATCTCGAGCACGCGCTCTTCGAGCTCCTCGATCGGGTAGGCGCGCGTCGCCCAGCCGCGCTGCGCGGCCTCGATGCCGCTGATCGAATCGCCCGTCAGCATCATCTCCATGCCGCGGCGCATGCCGACGAGCCACGCGTGGAACTGCATGTCGGGGACGCCGAAGCGCACGGCCGGGTATCCCATCTGCGCGTCCTCGGCCATGTAGACGAGGTCGCAGCCGGTTGCGAGTTCGGAGCCGCCGGCCAGGCAGTAGCCGTGCACCTGTGCGATCACGGGCTTCGACATGTCCCAGATGCCCATCCAGCCGTCGGTCACGTGGCGCGGCCACTGGCCTTCGCCGGGCGCGGTGAAGAACGGGTACTCGAGGCCTTCGTTGCCGCCGCCGAGGTCGTAGCCGGCTGAGAAGCTGGGCCCGGCGCCGCGCACGATCATGACGCGCACGTCGGGGTCGAGGTCGCCCTGCTGCAGCGCGTGCAGGAGCTGCCCGCGCAGCGCGTGGTTGAGCGCGTTGCGCTTCTCGGGCCGGTTGAGCGTGACGCGCCGGACGTGGGGCGCCGGCTCGTCGACGAGGATCACGGTGTAGTCGTCGGCGGAGAGCGGGCGGCTCACGCGCAGGGTGCGGTCGTCGTAGGGGTTCGAGTCGGCGCCGCTGCTCATGTCGTCCTCCGATGGCGGGTACGGGCGGAAGGGGCGCATTGGAATGCGCCGCGGCGCGTCGTGTCAAGCGCGGCGCGCGAGCCCGGCGCGCGAGCCCGGCGCGCGGCCGCGCTCTAGCGGGGCGCGCGCGTCAGGTAGCCGTACACGTCGACGGTGACGACGGGCGAGCCGCCCTGCGCGCTGAACACGGAGTTCGTGAAGCCGCATCCCGGGCCGACGACCGCGCCGGAGGTGAGGCTCGCTCGTCCGCCGCCGTAGCCGGCAGTGCCCAGCTGCACGAGGACGTCGACGATGGTGAAGACGGCGGGGCTCCCGCTGGCGGGACAGCTGCGCTGCGGCCGCACGGCGACGAAGCCGGAGGCCGGCCCCGCGAACACGCCCGCCACCACGTCGGTGACGACGAGCGCCATCCGGGGAGGCACCACGAACGGCGTCGACCCGAGGAGCCCCGACGCCTCGACGCGCCGGAACTGGTTCGAGAAGAGCTGGAGGTGGACGAGATCGTCGGTCTTCACGCCGACGTGCGTCGGAGCGGCGAGCCCGGCCGACGCGGCCGCCGTCGACAGCAGGAGCACGAGCGCGACACCCGTTCGGCGAACACGCTTCCGCGCGGACTTCATCGAGACGTCCTCCGCTCCACCGGGGAGCGGTGCGGAGCCTAACCTCGCGCCGCGCGCCGGTGTCAAGCGCGCTCGCGCGGTGCGGGCGCCCGCCGCCCGCGCGCCGCGCTCAGAACGGGATGTCGTCGTCGGAGGGCGGCGGGACGTCGTCGGACGGGCCGGGGCCGAAGCCGCTGCCGAAGTCGGCGCCGGCGCCGGTGCGCTCGATGGTCCAGACGTCGAGGCTGTTGAAGTACTTGATGTCGCCCTTCGGGCTCTTCCACTCGCGGCCGCGCAGGCTGAACTCGACGCGCACCTCGTCGCCGACCGCGAAGCCGTCGAGGTTCTCGCAGCGGTTGCCCGTGAGCTGGAACTGCACGTACTGCGGGTACTGCGGGTTGTCGGCGAGCTCGAGCACGAACTCGCGCTTGCGGAAGCGCTCGGTCACCTGCTGTGCCTCGAAGAGCACGTGGATCTTGCCGGTCGTCTCGAGTCCCATCGTCTCCCTCTCGGTGTCCCCGCGGATCCGCGCTGGGCCCGCTCTCGTGTCTTCGCGTCGGTCGTCGCCGCGCGCTTCAGGCGCGCAGCGCGGCGAGCTTCACCACCTCGGTGCGGATCGGCTCGGGCTTCGTCTCGGGCAGCTGGAAGCGCCAGTCGACCTGCCCCTCGCCGCGGCCGCCCGTGTCGATCCAGTTCGGGTGCGCGGGGCCGGGATCGTCGTGCGCGACGACGATCTCGAAGCTCCCGTCCTCCTCCTTCACCGTCTGGCGCATGTTGAGCGACATGCGCCGCTGCGTGAAGTCGTAGGACTGTAGCCAGCGATTGACGAGGACGGCGCTCGCGAACGCGCACTTCGGGAAGCGCCCGCGCATCACGAGCGCCTCGTCCGGCGCGAGCCGGTAGCGCGCCGAGCTGTAGGAGTTGTCGACGGCGCCCCAGCCGCCGCCGTCGTCGGCGCCGCCCCAGAAGCTCGGCTCGCCGAAGCGGTTCCAGCCGCGGCCGAACCAGCTCGGGAGCTTCTCCTCGGGCCCGAAGAGCACGACGGTGTTGTCGCGCACGAACGACGCCATCGCGCGCAGCCTGCGCTCGATGCTCGCCTCGGTCGGCTCGGGACGCGGGCCGGGATCGACGACGGGCTCGATCGCGATCGGGATCTCCCAGCCCTTCGCCGCCGGCGCGTACTCCTGCTCGAGGAAGTAGTGGCGCGTGATGACGGCCTGCACGTCGGGGCGCGTCGGGATCCAGTTCGATTCGGGAACGCCGTCGGGGCGCGCGGGCGCGAGCACGAGCTCGTAGCTGCCGTCGGCGGCGCTCGCGTACTGGCGGTCGTTGCGGTGCGACACGACGTACGAGCCCCAGCCGCCTTCCTCCTTGCCGCCGTGCGTCGTCACCGAGCGGTAGACCTCGCCGCGGTGGCGGCCGCGGATGCGGTAGGCGCGGTCGCCGCGGATCGGCGCGTAGAAGTAGTAGGCGTCGGGGTTGCCGCCCATGAACTTGCGCCACGGCGTCTCGAGCCGGACGAGCAGCGGGCGCTCGGGGTCGTTCTCGAGGAAGAGGCGGTGCGCGGCGGCGACGAGGTGCACGAGGTAGCGGTGGCCCTCGGCCACCTGCCACGGCGCCGTGAAGCCGCGCTCGGCGGTGACGAAGCGCGCGTCGAGGTCGCGCACGACGTCGAGCAGTGCGAGCAGCGCCGTGCGTGTCGGCGTCGCGGCGAGCTCGGGCGGCGACGTCGCCGCGGCCGCGCGCGCGCCGGCGAGCGGCGCGAGCGCCGTCGCGAGCCCGAGCGCGCCCGCACCCTCGAGGAAGGCGCGCCGTGCGGCGCTCGCGGGCTCGTCTCGCATCGCGGTGCTCCCCTCGCCGACGGCGCCGCGCGCGCTCGTCGCGCGCTCGCCTCGCGCCTTTCGGTCGTCGCGCGCGCGTCGCGCGCGCACGCCTCGCGGCGGAGCGCGCGCTCCTGCGGATCGCGCGTGCCCGCGGTCAAGCGTTCGGCGTAGAATGCGCGCTCGCGCCGCGAGCGGCCGCCGTCGCCGGCGTCGCGCGGCTCGCGCCGCGCCGTCCTCCGGCCCTCGACCGTTCCCGACGCCACCGACCCCGAACACCCGAAGCGGAGCCGCCCCATGTCCACCGAAGTCGTCTACCGCTCCTGCCCGACCTGCGAGGCGAGCTGCGGCCTGCGCTGCGAGATCGATCGCGAGGCGAAGCGCGTGCTCCGCATCGAGGGCGACCCCGACGACCCGCGCAGCCGCGGCTACCTGTGCCCCAAGGCGTACGCGATGAAGGAGATCTTCGAGGATCCCGAGCGCCTGCGGCGCCCGCTGCGCAAGCGCGACGACGGCACGTGGGAGGAGATGGAGTGGGACGCCGCGCTCGACCTCGCGGCGTCGCGGCTGCGCGCGATCCGCGACGCGCACGGGCCGAACGCGAACGGCTACTACATCGGGAACCCGACGGGCCACAACGTCGGCGGGCAGGTCTACATCCCGGCGCTGATCGGCGGCCTCGCGAACACGCAGCGGAGCTTCTCCGCGGCGACGATGGACCAGTTCCCGCAGAACGTCGCGCTCCACCTGATGACGGGCGACGGCTGGATGTTCCCGATCCCCGACCTCGATCGCACCGACTACTTCGTGTGCATGGGCGGCAACCCGCTCGTGTCGCAGGGCAGCCTCATGTCGGCGCCGAACGCGAAGAAGCGGCTCGAGGCCATCCGCGCGCGCGGCGGCAAGGTGGTCGTCGTCGACCCGCGCCGCACGGAGACGGCGGAGATCGCGAGCGAGCACGTCTTCATCAAGCCGGGCGCCGACGCCTACTTCCTGCTCGCGGTGTGCAACGTGCTCTTCGCCGACGGGCTCGTCGACCCAGGACGCCTCGCCGCGTTCACCGACGGCGTCGAGGAGGTCGAGGCCCTCGTGCGCGAGTTCCCGCCCGAGTCCGTCGCGACCGCGACGGGCGTCGACCCGCACGTCACGCGCCGACTCGCGCACGAGTTCGCGGCGTCGAAGGGCGCCTGGTACGGGCGCATCGGCCTGTGCACGCAGGAGTTCGGGACGCTCGCGAGCTGGCTCGTCGTGGTCGTCAACGCGCTCACCGGGCGCCTCGACGCCGAGGGCGGGATGATGTTCCCGCGCCCGGCGACGGGCCGCGGCGAGGCCGGCCGGCCGGTCGAGCCCTTCGCGCACGCGCGCTACCGCACCGTCGCGCGCGGCGTGCCGGAGGTCGCGGGCCAGGTGCCGTGCGGGGTCATGGCCGAGGAGATCGAGCGCGCGAGCGCCGGCGAGCAGCGCATGCGCGGGCTCGTCACGGTGTGCGGCAACCCCGTGCTCTCCGCGCCGAACGGCGAGCGTCTCGCGAAGGCGCTCGACGAGCTCGAGTTCATGGTGTCGGTCGACATCTACCTGAACGAGACGACGCGGCACGCGGACCTGATCCTGCCGAGCACCGTGCAGCTCGAGCACGACAACTACGACTTCCTGTTCGAGTCGACCGCGGTGCGGAACTTCGCGCGCTACTCGCCGCGCTTCTTCGAGCCCGACGACGACCAGCGCCCGCACTGGTGGATCCTGCGCGAGCTCGGCGCGCGGCTCGCGGGCGTCGAGGGGCGCGTCGTCGACGACATGATGGTCGGCGGGCTCCTCGCGATGGCGGTCGGACCCGGCACGAAGCACCCGGGCGTCGCGCCCGAGGAGGCGCGCGTGAAGCTCGGCGACGAGGAGGGCCCGATGCGGCTCGTCGACGCGATGGTGCGCGTCGGCCCGTACGGCGACGGCTTCGACGACGCGCGCGAGGGGCTCGGCCTCGCGAAGCTGCGCGCGGCGGAGCACGGCGTCGACCTCGGCCCGCTCGCGCCGCGCCTTCCGGAGGCGCTCGCGACGCCCGACGCGCGCCTGCACCTCGCGCCCGACTACCTGCTCGCGGACGTGCCGCGGCTGCGCGCGGGCCTCGCGGAGCGCAGCCGCGACGGCGGCCTCGTGCTCGTCGGCCGCCGGCAGGTGCGCAACATGAACTCGTGGCTCCACAACCTGCCCGCGCTCGCGAAGGGCCGCGACCGCTGCACGCTGCTCGTGAGCCCGAAGGACGCGACGCGCCTCGGGCTCGCGACGCGCGGCCGCGCGCGCGTGCGCTCGCGCGTCGGCGAGGTGGAGGTGGCCGTCGAGGTCACGGACGAGATGATGCCGGGCGTCGTGAGCCTGCCGCACGGCTTCGGGCACGGGCTCGTCGGGACGCGCATGCGCGTCGCCGCCGAGAAGCAGCCCGGCGCGTGCTCGAACTACCTGACGGACGAGGTGCCGCTCGACGTCCCTTCCGGCACGCACGTCGCGAACGGGATCCCGGTCGAGGTCGTCGCCGTCCCCGCCTGAGGCGCGCGCGATCGACGCTAGGCGTCGCGCCCCGGTCGTCCGGGCGTGAACGCGCACGGCATGCGCTTGATCCCGTGGATGAAGTTCGACAGCAGCCGGTCGGGCTCGCCCGTGATCTCGAGGTCCGGCAGGCGGCGGAAGATCTCGCGGAACATCACGCGGATCTCGCGCCGCGCGAGGTTCGCGCCGAGGCAGTGGTGCGGCCCGGGCCCGCCGAAGCCCACGTGCTCGTTCGGGTCGCGCGTCACGTCGAAGCGGAACGGGTCGGTGAAGACGTCCTCGTCGCGGTTGGCCGAGGCGTAGAAGAGCAGCGCCTTGTCGCCCTCGCGGAGCAGCGTGTCGCCGAGGCGGTGGTCGCGCGTCAGCGTCCGCCGCATGAAGATGACGGGCGACGACCAGCGCACGATCTCGTCGACCGCCGTCTCCGCGACGCCCTCGAAGTCCGCCGCCCACTTCGCGCGCTCGGCGGGGTGGTCGCAGAGCGCCTTCATGCCGTGGCTGATGGCGTTGCGCGTCGTCTCGTTGCCCGCGACGACGAGCAGGATGAAGAACGAGAGCACCTCCTCGCTCGTGAGCACGTCCGTGTCGCCCTCGAACGCGTGGAGGAGCTGGCTCGTGAGGTCGTCGCGCGGGTTCTTCTTGCGGTCCTCGGCCATCTCGCGCATGAGCGCGGCGAGCTCGCCGCCCGCCGTCATCGCCGCGGCGAGCGGGTTCTCGCCCTCCGGCACGAACTCCGGGTCGGTCAGGCCGAGGATCAGGTTCGTCTTGTCGAACACGAAGCGCTGCTGGCTGTCCGGGATGCCCATCATCTCGCAGATGATCTCGAGCGGGAGCGGCGCGGCGATGTCGGCGACGAAGTCGCACTCGCCGCGCTCGACGACGCGGTCGACGATCGCGCGCGCGCGGCGGTCGATGCCGGCCTCGACCGCGCCGAGCGCGCGCGGCGTGAAGCCGCGCGAGACGATGCGGCGCTGTCGGCCGTGGCGCGGATCGTCCATGTTGATCATGCCGCCGAAGAACTCGAGCATCGGCTCGGGCATGTCGGCGATCGACGTCGCGCCGCGCCCCGAGCTGAACACCGCGGGGAGCCGGCTCGCCTCGAGCACGTGCGCGTGCTTCGTGAGCGCCCAGTAGCCCGGGCCCTTCGGCAGCGGCAGCGTCTCCGGCATCACCTCCTCGAAGAAGCGCACGGGCGCCTCCCGTCGCAGCGTCGCGAACGCACCCTCGCGCTCGGGCATCGGCCGCCGCCAGAAGTCGAGCTGCGAGAGGTCGATCTCGTCGAGCGGAAGGACGGACTGCGGCTGCATGGGCTCCTCTCTCCTCGGCGCCCCCGACCGCGTCGAGGGCCTCGCGAGCGTGCGCGGGCGCGTGCGCGGGGGCGGAGCATGCCCGAGCCGGTCGCGCCGCGCCCGCGCGCGGGGCTTGAGCCGGGCGTGCCGCTCGTGAAAGGATCGCCGCTCCACGAGGAGACGAACCGCATGGCCTTTCCCGAGTCCGAGATCCGCGCGGCGCTCGGCCGCTACCTCGCGCTGCGCGAGCGCATCGACCGCGGCGAGCTGCCGTGGTCGGCGCTCGCCGACTGCTTCACCGACGACGTCGTGTTCATCGACCCGGCCTGGGGGCGCATCGAGGGCAAGCCCGCGCTGCGCACCTTCCTCGACGAGAGCATGGCGGGGCTCGACGACTGGACCTTCCCCGAGCTGTGGAACTTCGTCGACGGCAACCGGCTGGTGACGTGCTTCGCGCAGCGCATGGGCACGCGCGCCGACGGCACGTCGATCGAGTGCATCGGGATCTCGACGCTCTACTACGCCGGCGACGGGCTCTTCTGCTACGAGCACGACCTCATGAACATGGGCGAGGTCGACCAGCTCATGCGCGAGATGAAGTGGCGCCCGCCGGAGGGGTTCCACTTCCCGCCGAAGCAGCCCGTCCGCGACACGTCGCTGCCGAAGGGCCGCGAGCACCTGGCGAAGGGGTAGGGCGCCGTGGCCGGAGTGCGCGACGCCGCGCGGCGCCCGCTGCGCGTGATCCAGTGGTCCACCGGCAATGCGGGGCGCTGCGCGGTGCGCGGCATCGTGCGGCACCCCGACCTCGAGCTCGTCGGCCTCCACGCGCACGCGGCCGACAAGCAGGGGCGCGACGCCGCCGAGCTCGCCGGGCTCGACGCGCCGACCGGCGTGCGCGCGACGAACGACGTCGATGCGCTGCTCGCGCTCGACGCCGACTGCGTCTGCTACATGGCGCAGGGCGAGACGCGCGTGCGCGAGACCGTCGAGGAGCTGGCGCGCATCCTGCGCTCCGGCAAGAACGTCGTGAACACGTCGCTCGTCTCGCTCTGCTATCCGGCGTTCAGCCCGAAGATCCGCGACGAGCTCGCGCGGGCGTGCGCGGACGGCGGAACGACCTTCCTCACCTCGGGCTTCGACCCGGGCTTCTCCGGCGACTGGATCCCGCTCGCGCTCGCGTCGACGTGCGAGCGCGTCGACTCGATCCGCGTCACCGAGTGCATGGACTACTCGACGTACGAGGACCCGGGCTTCACGGGCGTCTTCTTCGGCTACGGCCGGCCGCTCGACTACGCCGCGCCGCTGCTGCAGCCCGGCATGCTGCGCGGCGGCTGGGGCTGCATGGTGCTCCTGCTCGCGGATGCGCTCGGCGTGACGCTCGACGAGATCCGCGAGGTGCACGAGCGGTTGCCCGCGCCGGAGTCGTTCGACACGAAGATGGGCCGCATCGAGAAGGGCACCTGCGCGGGAGTGCGCTTCGAGGTGCAGGGCATCGTCGACGGGCGGCCCGCGCTCGTCGCCGCGCACGTGAACCGGCTGCGCCAGGACATCGGCCCGCACTGGGACCGCCTCTCGGGCGACAAGCACTCGGGCTACCGCATCGAGGTGAAGGGCTCGCCGTCGCTCACGTGCGAGATCGAGCCCGTCGGCGACGACGGCGACCACAACACGGCGGGCATCCTCGGCACGGCGATGCGCGTCGTGAACGCGATCCCGGCCGTGTGCGCGCACGCACCGGGCGTGATCTCGACGCTCGATCTGCCCGTGTTCACCGCGCGCGGGATCGGCGGACGCGCGCGTCGCTAGGCGAGCGCGCGCCAGGCGCGAATGCCGCGCGGCGCGCGTCCGCTCCGGGCGATCGCGGCGCCGAGCTCCGCCTCGAGCGCGAAGCGGCTCCCGAGGACGGCGTCGAGAACGTGGATGCGCCGCGCGAGGCGCGGGTGGGCGTGCTCGCGCGTGAAGCCGATGGCGCCGAAGCACTGGAGCGCGCGCTGCGCGACGGCGAGCCCCGCGCGGCCGGCGAACGCCTTGGCGATCGCGGCGAGCTGCGCGTCGTCGCCGGCCGTCCACTGCTCGATCGCCGAGCGGCACAGCTCGTCCGTGCCCGACACGTCGACGTAGGACTCCGAGAGCAGGTGCTGGACGGCCTGGAACGAGGCGAGCGGCTGGCCGAACTGCTGCCGCTCGTTCGCGTGTGCGATCGCGAGCGAGAGGAGCTCCTTCGCGGCGCCGAGCATCGCGTGTGCGGCGCCGATGCGCGCGAGCGCGAGCGCGCGCGCATCGCCGCCGGCGTCGACCTCGACGCCGCGCGCGCGCGCGCCCGCGCCGGAGACGCGCGCGACGAGCGCCGCGTCGACCGCGGCCGGCGCGTGCGGTGCACACTCGCGCGCGTCGAAGCCGCGCGCGCTTCCGGCGCCCGGCACGACGAGGTGCCGCGTGCGCGCGTCCCAGCCGAGCGCGGCCACCGCGTCGGGCGCGCCGTCGGAGGCCACGGCGAACGCGAGGTCGGCGGCGTCCGCGCCGAGCGCGTCGGCGTACGCGCTCGCGCGCACGCCCGCGAGCGCCGGGCTCGCGACGCCCGCCGCGCCCTCGCGCTCGAACCACGCGGCGAACGCCGCGGCGCCGAGGGCGTCCTGCGGTCGCGCCGCGAACGCCCACCAGTCGAGCCCGTCGAGCGCGGCGCGCGCGTCACCCGCCTTGTCGAGCGCGTCGGACACGCTCGCGCGCACCGCGGCGAGCTCGTCGTCGTTCGCGCGCGGGTCGACGAAGCCGCCGCGCGAGACGAGCAGCTTCGCGATGACGTTGAGCTGGATCGGGCGCGCGCCGCCGTACACGCTCGCCGCGCGCGAGTACTCGTACTGCTCCTGCCAGCGCGCGGCCTCGTCGATCTCGCCGAGGTCGAGCCCGGGTGACAGCACCTCGCGCGCGACGTCGTAGAAGCGCTGCTCGGCGTCGATCACGGCGACCTTCGAGACGGAGGCCTCGGGGCCCGGCTGCTCGCCGCGCGCGAGCGTCTCCATCACGGCGCGCGAACGGCACCGGAGTGCGACGAGCCGCGCGAGCGCGTCGCCGAGGTCGGCCTCGCGTCCGCGCGCGCCGGGGCGCGCGGCGAGCGCCTCGAGCCGCGGCAGGATCTCGCAGCTGCGGATCCACGCATAGCTTCCGCGCTCGCCCGCGAGGATGTGCATGGCGACCGCCCAGCCCTCGCCCTCGGCGCCGATCCGCTGCTCGGCGCCGACGCGCACGCCGTCGAAGAACACCTCCGCGAGCTCGGGGCTTCCGTTCGGGTGCTCGATCGGGCGCACGTCGATGCCGGGCTCGTCGAGCGGGATCGCGAAGGCAGAGAGCCCGCGGTGGCGGTCCTCGGGCGCGCCCGTGCGCGCGAGCAGCAGCACGTGGCTCGCCCACTTCGCCCAGCTCGTCCAGATCTTGTGGCCGTCGACGACGTAGTCGCCGCGCGCGTCGCGCGCGGCGCGCGTGCGCAGCGCGGCGAGGTCGGAGCCGGCGGTCGGCTCGGAGAAGCCCTGGCACCAGAGCAGGTCGCCGCGCAGCGTCGGTGCGGCCAGACGCTCGCGCAGCGCGGGGCTCGCGAAGCGCTCGAAGGCGGGAATCAGGACCTCGAGGTGCTCGAAGACGAAGCGCGGCGGGTAGCCGGCCTCCTCGAGCAGGTCGATCACGACGGCGCGGTGGAGGATGTCGCCGCCGAGGCCGCCGCAGGCGGGCGACCAGCCGCAGCGCGCCCAGCCCGCGTCGAAGAGCTCGCGCTGCAGGGCGCGCGCCTGCGCGACGCGCGCGTCGACGTCCTCGAGGACGCGGCGATGGCGGGCGTGGGCGGAGGCGCGTTCGTCGAGCCAGGCGCGGAACGCGCTCGCGAAGGCGTCGAGGGGGAGGGCGGCGGTCGCGGCGTCGGCCATCGCCGCGAGCCTACACCGACGCCGGTCGCGTCCGGGGCGCGAAGCGCGGCGGTCGGGGAGCGCGCTCCGCGCGCGCGGAGAGGCGCGGGCCCCGAACGACGAAGCGCCGGGAGACGCTGCCGTCTCCCGGCGCTCGTGCGAGCCGCGCGGTGCGCGATCGGTGCTAGTCGACGTCCTCGACCTGCGCCTCGATGCGCTCGATCTCCTTGAGCTCGTCGTCCGTGATGGGCAGGTAGAGGGTCGTGATCGAGAGCGGATCGTTCTTCCCCATGCCGGGGCGGATCACGACGGGAACCTCGGTCTTCTCGGCGATCAGCTTCTGGAGCTGACCGGGCAGCCAGTTCGGGTCCTCGAGGTCGTTCAGCATGCGGCCCTCGAAGTTCGACCGCACCTGCGTGACGCTCAGGCGCCCGCCCGTCTCCTTCACCGAGAAGATCTTCTCCTTCTTGAACTTGCCCGAGCACTGCTTGGGGAGCTTCGACTGCTGGTTGCCGCCGCCGCTGTCCGGCCGCGGGAAGAACTTGCGCTCGTTGCCCTTCACGAAGTCGACCTCGACCTCGTGCTTCGCCGCGTCGTACGACTTGAAGACGGCGAAGAGGGCGCAGCTGCTGCTCGCAGCGAAGGCGCTCGACGGTCCGAAGACGAGGGCTGCGATCGCGAGAAGCGTGAGTCGATGGAACATCCCTGGGTTCTCCTCGTTCCTGGTCGTGAGTCGATCCGCGCGACGTCGGCGACTCGGGTTCCGCGGATGGCCCCGTTCCCGGTCCTCGACCCGGGGCTCGATCTTCGGGGTGGGTGCCCGCCGGAGCGGTGCGGAGCCCACCCTGGATCCGCGCGGCCGGAGCGACGGGTTTAGCGCGGAGGGCATTCGAACGAAAGCCGACCTCCGCCCACATTCCCGCGGCGCGAAGGCCCGTCCGACGGCGCCCGTCGCTCCGCTGACGCGCGGTCAGATGCGCTCGCGCGCCGTCAGAGCGGCGTCCCGTTCGCGCCGAGGTAGTGCGTGGACAGATGGGGCAGGTCGTCCACCGGTCGGTTGATCTCGTAGATCCGCCGGTAGCTCGTGTCCTTGATGGTCCAGCGGCCTCCCACCTTGAGATAGCGGTCCCAGTAGAGCGCCGTGCCGGTGGTGAAGAACTTGTGGTTGAGCATCCACATGTTGTCGGACAGGTACCAGATGCCCGTCGCCTCGGTGTCGCTCAGGATCTGGATCTCGGGCTGGTGCCCGTTGTGGTGGCCGATCGCCTCGCGGTGGAACGACTGCTTCACGGAGGCGACGTACGCGTCGCGTCCCTGCAGCTTCCACTCGTAGGTTCCGCCGGTGAAGTGGACCGCGACGTCCTCGTGGAAGAGCGTCGCGAGCTCCTCGAAGTTCGCGGTGTCGATGCACCGGAAGTAGGCGTGCTTGAGCTGCTTGATCGCCTCGATGTCCATCAGTCGCTGGACGTCGCGGCGCAGCTCCTCGATGCCGCCGCTCGACGCCTCGAGCGGGAGTCCGGGCGCGATGCCCATGGCGCGCTTCGTGAGCGCGCCCTCCACGGTGTTCGGGAGCGGGTTCCTCGTCATGGCGGTCGTCGTCGCCTCCTCTGCGGGGCCGGTCCGGCCGCGCGCTTCTACCACACGGGCGGGGCGACCCGGTAGGTCGCGCCGCCCGGGCGCGGCCGCGGGCCGCGACCACGGGCCGCGACCACGGGCCGCGGTGTACCCTCGGCGGGCGCGCGCGACTCCGGGACGCGGCGCGCGGAGCGAGGGCGGGATGGCGTTCGGCACGGCGGCTGCGCGGCCCGGAGAGCCGCCTCGGATCGCGTTCGCCCACGCGCTCGTCGCCGCACTCCTCGGGGCGATCGCCGCCGCGCCGCCGTCGTCCGCCGCGACCCTCGCCTTTCCCGTCGGCGCGACGCTCGAGCAGGATCTCTTCATCGGGAGCTTCGTCGACCTCGACCCCGACGCGAACGAGCTGCTCACCTTCGCGTGCAACGACTGGACGCGCGACGGCCACCGCGGCCTCGACTTCGAGCTGCGCACCTTCGACGAGCAGGCGATCGGCGTTCCGGTCTTCGCGGCGGCGGACGGCGTCGTGACGTTCGTCGAGCAGTCCGATCCGAACGATGCGAACACGAGCGGCTCGGCGAGCCCCGGCAACCGCGTCTACGTCGACCACGGCGACGGCGTCGAGACCCAGTACTGGCACCTGCGCCACGCGAGCGTGCCGGTGACGGTCGGCCAGGCGGTGGCGGCGGGCGAACCGCTCGGCCTCGTCGGGTCGTCGGGCCAGAGCTTCGGCCCGCACCTGCACTTCGAGGTGCTCGAGAACGGACAGGTCGTCGAGCCCTACGCGGGCGCGTGCAACCCCGGCCCGTCGCGCTTCACCGTGCAGCCGGCGCTCGAGCTCGCCGTGTACCTGAACGACTTCGGCGTGACGGACGACGACCTCACGAACCCTGCGGCGCCGTTCTTCCCGTTCGGCCCGCCGCGCGACGCGCAGCTCCCGGTCGGCGTGCCATTCTACTTTTGGATGCGCGGAGGGAACCTGGCGGCCGGCGCCACGGCGCACGTCGTCGTGCGCCAGCCCGACGCTTCCGTCTGGGTCGACGACACCTTCGCGCTCGGATCGGGCGCGTTCGAGCGCCGCTTCCAGCGCTGGATCGGCGGCTACTTCCTCGGCTTCGCGACGGGGACCTGGACGATCGAGCTGTCGCTCGACGGCGCTCCCGTCGTCGCTGCGCCGTTCGAGGTCGTCGACACCGTCGACCCGCTCTTCAACCGGCCGCCCGAGCCGATCTCCGCGGCGCTCTCGCCCTCGCCGCTCACGACGACGGCGCCGCTCCGCTGCGCGGTCGTCGGCGACGCGCTGCTCGACGACCTCGACTGGGACGTCGTGCGCTACCGCTATGTGTGGCGCGTCGACGGCGCCGTCGAGCGCGACGTCGTGTCGGCGGGGCGCAGCGACGTGCTCGCGCGGGGCGTCGCGGGGGCCGGCCAGATCGTGCGCTGCGACGTCACGCCGAACGACGGCAAGGTCGACGGCGCGACGGCGAGCGCCGAGGCGAGGGTCGCCGCCGCCGTGCCGGCCGTCGGGAGCGGGCTCGGCGCGCTCGCGGGCGCCGCGCTCGCGGGTCTCGGCGCGATGCGCGCGCGGCGCGCCGTGCACCCGAAGCGGGGAGGGGGAGCGGGTGGCCGTCCGGGAGCGTGAGCGCGAGCGGCCGATTCCGACGCGCATCGAGCCGAGCGCCGCGCTCTCGCCGCTCTCGCCGGCGCGCGTGGCGCGGGCCTTCCGCGCGCTGCTCGACGACGGCGCGCGGCTGCGCGTTTCGGGCGCGGCGCGCCGTCGCCCGCTCGACCTGCTCGCGCGCGGCTACGTGCCGCGCTTCGCGTTCGAGCTCTTCGACACGCGCGTCTTCGTCACCGACGCCCTGCAGAACCCCGACATCCGCTTCTTCGTCGCCTACGTCGTGCAGCCGCGGCGCCGCGGCCGCGGGCTCGACGCGTTCGCGCGCATCTTCTACAAGGATCTGTCGCTCGTCTGGCGCTCGTCCTCGCACTTCTCGCGCGAGGACGGCGCGCTCTGGGTGGGAAAGGGCGACGTCCTCTCCTACGTCGAGGACGGCCGAGAGATGGTCACGTCGATCGAGTCGACGACCGACCTGCCGTTCGAGATGCAGGCCGCGCTCGAGGACGCGCTGCGCCGGACGAAGCGCGTGCGCAACGACGAGCGCGCGCTCGACCTCGTGTTGCACCGCGCTCCGTCGTGGCGCATCGAGCCCTACGCCGACTTCACCGAGCCGCGCGCGCGCGCGGCCGCCGACCCGCGCAACCTCGTGAACGGCGGGCGGGCGATCGCGCGCTTCCGCAGGCCGGGCGACCCCGGCTCGCTCGTGTTCGCGAAGGGCTACGAGCCCGACTTCCGCGGCGGCGCGCTCGAGACGCTGCTCACGAAGAGCTCGCTCTACGGCGGCCCGCTCGGGCGCCATCGCATCCTCTCGCGCAACCGGCGCATCCAGTACACGTTCATCGCCGCACCGCGGCACGTGTGGCTCCTGCCGCCGCAGGCGCTCACGACCGAGCTCTCGAGCTACGGCGTGCGCACGATCGACGTCGTCGCGGACGACGATTTGTTCGTGCCCGGCTACGAGTACCACTTCGTCGACGACACGCAGGACCCGCCCGCGCTCTACAGCCAGATCCCGGACGGCTATGCGGGCGCGCAGAGCCCGCACGACGACGCGAAGGCGGACGCCTCGCCGTGGCTCGACGCGCTGCCGGTCGTGCAGGAGTTCCGTCGCGTGGTGCTGGGGCGCTCGCGTCGCACCGCGCGCTGCTAGCGCACACCTCGAGCGCGCCTTCGGTCGTCGGCCCGCACCGCCGGGACGGGGGCTAGGCGCGTCGCGGGCCGCCGTTGCGGCCCGGCCAGCGCGAGCCGCCGATCGTGTCGACGAAGGGCCAGAAGCCGTCGGGGTCGAGCGCGCCCTCGAGCGTGATCTCGCGCGCCTCGAAGAGCGGCCAGTCGAGCCGCGCGGACTCGATGCCGCGGTTCGGGAGCAGCGACGCGATCGGGTCCCACGGGCTCTCGCGCAGCGTCAGCGTGCCCTCGACCGTCTCGCGGTGCCGCGTCGCGAACGCGCTGCGAACGCGCACGACGTGCGGCGGGAAGTCGTAGCTCTTCTCGGCCCCGCCGACGGCGCGCGAGACCTTGATCCACCACTCGTTCTCCTCGTACTTCGGGAGCTCGGCCTCGACGCCGGTCGTGCGCCCCTCGAACTCGAGGAACGTGTATCCCTGGTGCGAGCAGCGCGCGACGACGCGCTCGCCGACGCGGTAGTAGGTCGTCTCGCACGGGTACTTCGGCTGGCCGTTCGTATCGCGGCTGATGAAGATGGCCGACTCCTGGTCGATGCCGTAGCCGAGCGTGTAGAGGCCGGGCGTGCCGCGGTAGTCGGCGTCGACGGTGACGACGACGCCGTACTCCGGCTCGTCCGGCACCGGGAAGTTGTAGATGTGGACGTGCACGAGCGGCTGCGCGCCGGGCTCGATGCCCGGCGGGAGCAGGTCGGCGATGCGCTCCGCGTCCGTGCGGTAGACGACCTTCAGGATCGGCCAGTGGAAGATGTCGCCGGGGTTCGTCGTGGGAGCGGTGCTCATCGCGGGTCTCCTGGCGCGTCGCTGCGCGCGTCCGGTCCGGAACGGGGCTCGGCCGAGGCCGGCCGTACGCTAGCCGAGCTCGAGCGTCGTCGGGCACGCGCCCGAAGCGAGCTTGCGGGCGCGGTCCGCGAGCTGGGCCTCCATCTGCTCGCGCCCGATCATGATCACGAAGTCGCCCGCGCGGATGCCGTCGAGCGCGAAGCGCGCGAGCTCGTCGAGGTCCTGCACGGGGAGCTCGACGCCGACCTTCTTCATGCTCTCCATGAACGCGTCGAACGTGATCTCCGAGCCCTCCGGCGCGGGCTTCTCGCGGGCGAGCTCGGCGGGGCGGTTGCGGCGCGTCGTCCAGATGCCGGTCGGCAGCAGCCCGCCCGACGGATAGAAGATGGAGGCGCGCAGCTTCGTGCCGAGCCCGGAGAGCTGCGCCTGCAGGCACTCCGTCAGGATCGACACGGCGGCCTTGCTCGTCGCGTAGACCACCTGCCCCGCGAGCGGGTGGATGCCGCCGTCGCCGGACGACGTGTTGACGACGACGCCCTCCTCGCCGCCCTCGAGCATGCGCGGCACGAAGGCCTGCACGCCGTAGGCGACGCCGAGCACGTTCACGCCGTGGACCCACTTCCAGTCGTTGGGCGTCGTCTCCCAGACGTTGAGGTTCGGCGCCCCGACGCCCGCATTGTTGAAGAGCAGGTGGCAGGCGCCGTGGCGCGCGTAGACCGCGTCGGCGAGCGCGCTCACCGAGGCCGGGTCGGAGACGTCGCACACGACGCTCGCGAGGTCGCCGCCCCGTGCGGCGAGCTCGGCGGCCGTGGCGTCGAGCGCACCGCGCTCGACGTCGGCGACGACGACCTTCGCTCCCTCGGCGAGCAGCGCCTTCGCGAGCGCCTTGCCGATGCCGCTGGCGCCGCCCGTGACGACGGCGACGCGGCCGCGGAACTCCTGCATCCGATCCTCCCTCGCGCGCGCCCGCGCGCGCCTCGCTACTCGAGCGGCCCCGCGATCACGCCGTTCCACTCGAGCGCGCGCGGCGCCTCGAACGTCGCGCCGTCGCGGTCGTGTGCGATCAGCGTCGCCTCGCCGAAGTACGCGCGCAGCCCGAAGACGACGCGGTGCTCGACGAGCGAATCGGTGTCGTCGCTCTGGTGGTAGTAGCCGCCCGCATAGCGCACGAAGCCCGCGACGCGCGAGCCCGGCACGAGCGCCTCGGCCTCGCCCAGCCAGTCGATCACCCACACGTGGTCGTCGTCGTCGTCCATGCGCCCGCCGACGTAGCCCGCGCCCGCCGCGAGCCGCACCGTGTCGCGCGGGAACCAGCGCAGCTCGCCGCGCGCGAGCCGCCCGCTCTCGAGCGCGTCGGGATCGGCGCCGCGCGAGTGGGTGCGGTCGAGGTAGCCGGCCTGCGCGACGACCGTCGCGCGCGGGAAGAAGGCCGCGCCCTCGAGCCCGATCGACCACACGTTCGAGTGCGGATCGCGCGCGTCGAGGTCGTGGATGGCGAGCCGTCCGAGGCTCCCGAAGACGCCGATCGCACCGAGCCGGAAGTCGCGCACGTTCGCGTGCACGGCCGCGCCGAAGCTCCCCTCGTACGTGTCGTCGGCGCGGCGCGTGCGCGTGCCGGCGTCGCCGCCGAGGTCGGCCTGCACGTGCACGTCGCCGAACGCGACGTCGATCGACGCGTCGGCGCCGACGGCCCAGAGGTCGCGGGCCTCGCCGCCCTGGAGCACGTCGCCGTTCGGGTCGGAGAAGCGCAGATAGGTCGCGCGCACCTCGCCGACGCCGCTCACCGGCGCGGGGAGCCCGCGGCCCTCCGCACCTGCGCGCGCGGGCGCTGCGTTCGCGAGCACGGCGAGTGCGCAGAGCGCCGCGGCGATGCCGTGCGGTCGTCGATCGGAGACGGGCTTCGAGCCGGCGCGATCCGCGTTCGGATCCATGGGGCCTCCTCGCGCGCCGCCCGGTCGTCGCGACCGCGCCGCGCGGTGCGCGGCGTCGCGGGGGACGGCTCGCCGCGCCAGCCTACTCGAAGGGCGGGCCCGCGCGGAAGGGCGCGCGCGAGGGATCTCAGCGCGCGAGCAGGCGCTCGAGCTGCTCGACGATGCGGCGGCCGGCGTGCCCGTCCCCGAACGGGTTCGGCCACGTGCGCGGGCGGTCGTAGAGCTCGCGTGCGCGCTCGACGATGGCGCGCTCGCGCGCGCCGGCGAGCGTGCTCGCGCCGACGGCGATCGACTCCGGGCGCTCCGTGTTGTCGCGCAGCGTGACGCACGGGACGCCCAGGCAGCACGCCTCCTCCTGCAGGCCGCCCGAGTCGGTGAGCATGAGCGCCGCGTTCGCGTGGAGCGCGAGGAACTCGCGGTAGCCGAGCGGCGGCACGACGCGCACGTGCTTCGCGTCGATCGCGATGCCGAGCTCGTCGATCTTCTTGACGGTGCGCGGGTGGAGCGCGGCCACGACGGGGAGCTCGAGCTCGATGGCCGTCGACGCGATGCCGGCGAGGATGCCGCGCAGGCGCTCCTCGTTCTCGACGTTCTCGCGCCGGTGCACGGTCGCGAGCGCGAAGCGGCGCCGCCGCAGGCCGTGCTTCGCGAGCAGCTCCGAGTCCGGCACGTCGCCCTGCAGCCGCTCGAGCTCGTCGACCACCGTGTTGCCGCTCATCACGATGCTCGTGCCGTCGACGCCCTCGGTGAGCAGCGTGTCGCGCGCGATGCGGGTCGGCGCGAAGAGGAAGTCGGCGACGTGGTCGATCTGCCGTCGGTTGATCTCCTCGGGCATCGTGCGGTCGTAGCTGCGCAGGCCCGCTTCCACGTGGGCGAGCGGCGTCGCCGTCTTGACGGCCGCGAGCGCGCCGCCGAGCGCCGAGTTC
This sequence comes from Myxococcota bacterium, assembly GCA_041389495.1. Classification (NCBI taxonomy): domain Bacteria; kingdom Pseudomonadati; phylum Myxococcota; species Myxococcota bacterium. The sequence continues at coordinate 1,106,775 of JAWKRT010000002.1, forward strand.
GTGTCGCCCTGCACGACGACGACGTCCGGACGCTCGCGCTCGATGATCGCCACCGTCTTCGCGAGGATGCCGCGGATCTGGTCGCCGTCGGGGCGCGACCCGATGTGCAGGTTCACGTCGGCGGGCGCGAGCTCGAGGTCGCGGAAGATGGCCTCGTCGAGCTCGTAGCTGTAGTGCTGGCCGGTGTGCACGAGCACGTGCGGGACGCCCGCCTCGCGGCACGCGCGCACGACGGGCGACATCTTGATGATCTCGGGGCGCGTCCCGAGCACGGTCATCACCTTCACGGTCGGGCTCCTCGCGTCGCGGCGGCGAGGCGCGCGCGCACCGCGCTCGGCCGGTCCACCGTGAACGCCTCGAGCCGGCGCCGCGCGATCAGCGCGAGCGTCTTCCGGATCGTCGCGAGCACCTTCATCTTGCTGCTGCCGACGCGCGTCTCGTACTCGAGCTCGATCGGGACCTCGCAGGCGCGCACGCCCGTCGCGCGGAGCCGCAGCAGGATGTCCATCACCGCTTCGAAGCCGCGCGCGCTCGTCAGCTCGTCGCCGAACGCCGAGAGCGCGCGGCGGAGCGCGGCCGGACGATAGGCGCGGAAGCAGCACGTGTAGTCGCGCACGCCGCGGATCGGGAAGACCGCGCGCAGCAGGAAGCGCGCGCCGTCCGAGATCAGCAGGCGCGAGCGCGGCACGCCGCGCACGCTCGCGCCGGGCTGGTAGCGCGACGCGATCACGAGCTCGTAGCCCTCGTCGAGGCGCGCGAGCAGCGTCGGGATGAGCCGGGGCGGGTGCGTGTTGTCGGCGTCGAGCGTGACGATGGCGTCGCCGTCCGCGGCCATCGCGAGGCAGGCGTCGAACCCCGTCACGAGCGCGGCGCCGAGCCCGCGGTTGCGGGCGTGGCTCACGATCTCGAGGTCGAGTGCGCCGCCCGTCTCCTCCACCGCGCGCCGCGCCTCGGCCACGGTGGCGTCGCTGCTGCCGTCGTCGACGAGCACGACGCGCAGCGGCTCCGGCCCGCCGCCGAGCGCGCGGTGCACGGCGAGCAGCGTGGGGCGGATCACCGCCTCCTCGTTGAACGCGCACAGGAGCACGACGTTCATGCCGCCTCCCGCGCGCGCGCGGCGAGCGCGCCGTGCTGGGCGACGATCTCGGGCACGAGCTCGTCCACGACCTCGCAGCACGAGTTCCACGAGTTCACGCGCGGGTACAGCTGCGCGGTGGACACCATGTACACGCGCTTGTGCACCGCGGTGAGCGGCGGCTTGCGGCGCGAGTAGCCGAGCGTCCAGATGGGCTCGACGAAGGGAGCGCGGAACAGGAACGCGTCGACGACGCGGGCGCCGACGTGCGGAAAGAGCGCGTCGAGGTCGCGTCGGTAGGCGTCGAGCATCTCGGCGTCGCCGCGCGCGTAGAGCTCGCTCGCGCGGTGCGTGTAGTTGACGAAGTAGCAGACGTAGAGGCCGGCCGAGCGGTCGAGCGGCATGAGGTTCGACATCTCGATCACGCCCTGCGACGTGGCGCCGCTCGCGACGAAGGGCATCCAGTAGTGGGTCGACAGCGGCTTGTCGAGGAGCAGGACGCCGCTCACGACGCCCTGGTAGTCGAGCTCGAGGTCGCGCGTCGCGGGCGCGATCGGGACGCCCTGCGTCATGCGCTGGAAGGCCGGGAGCGGCGCCGTCGAGACCACGAAGTCGAAGCGCTCGCGCGCGCCGTCGGCGAGCACGACCGTCGCGTCGTCCGCGCCGGCCTCGATCGCGCGCACGTCGACGCCGAGCCGGATGCGCGCACCGCGCGCCCGCAATCCGCGCTCGATCGCCTCGACGAGCGAGCGGTAGCCGCCGCGGAGCACGCCCTTGCGCTCCTTCTCGGTGTTCTTCTCGCGGTGGAGCCGGCTCGACATCCAGAGCGCGGGGATGCGGTCGTAGGAATCCCCGATCTTCGCCGCGAGCAGCGGCTTCCAGATCAGCTCGAAGGCGCGCTCGCCGACGATGCCGCGGATCCACTCGGCGGCCGTCACGTCGTCGAGCCGCGGGTTCGTCCCGCGCAGCCGCGCCCAGACGGCCATGAACCCGAGCCGCAGTCGCTCGTCGAGGCGCAGGGGCGAGAAGCCGAGGAGATCGAGCGGCGTGTTCAGTGGATGGATGCGGCGGTCGACCATGAAGCCCATGCTCGTGCCGCGCCAGAGCAGGTCGCCCTCGAGGCCGACGTCGCGCACGAGCCGCAGCAGCGAGTCGTCGTTCGGGAGCAGGCAGTGGTAGAACTTCTCGAGCTCGCAGGTCTCGCCGTTCGGAGCCGTGTACGCGAAGCTCGTCGCGAGGCCGCCTAGCGTGTCGGTCGATTCGAACAGCGTGACGTCGCAGCCGAGCTCCGCGATGCGGAACGCGCTCGCGAGCCCCGAGATGCCTCCGCCGACGATCGCTGCCCGCACGTGTCGCTCCCCGTGGTGTCCGCACCCGCGTCGATTCGCGCCGTTTCGGGAGACCGGAGGAGCATGTGCAGCGGCAGCACGGCGCGGACGGGTGCGGCGTCCGTCGCCGCCTCCGATGAGCAAGCGGCGTGCCACCCACGGCAATGCCGCTTCCACCAAGGTGGAGCACGGGAACGCGTTTGGCGACGGAAGGATGGCCGCGCAACGGCGCGCCGCCTGCCGGTGGCGCGTTCCCGCGAGGCCGACGCGAAGGGGAAGCGGATGACCACGATCGAGGCGACGGGTCCCCATGCGGCGCCGTCCGAGCGCGCCATCCGGGGCTCCGCAGCGGGGCGCCTCGCCGCCACCGTGAGCGTCGACGTCGACCCCGTCGACCTGCACCTGCTCGGCTACGGGGTAGGCGACGCGCCCGCCTGCGCCCTCGTGTACGAGCGCGCCGTTCCCCGGCTCGTCGAGGCCTTCGCGCGGGCGGGCGTGCGCGCGACGTTCTTCTTCGTCGCGCGCGACCTCCCGGCCCAGCGCGCGGCCGTGGCGGCGGTCGCGGCGGCGGGTCACGAGGTGGCGAGCCACTCCGTCTCGCACGCGATGGCCTTCGCGAGCCTGCCGGACGAGGCGCTCCGCGACGAGCTCGCGACGTCGCGCGCGCGGCTCGAGGACGCGTGCGGGAGCGAGGTCGTGGGCTTCCGGGCGCCCAACTGGGACTTCGACGCGCGCACCGCGCGCGAGCTCGTCCGCGCGGGCTACGCCTACGACGCATCGGCCTACCCGACGCCGATGCTGCTCGCGGCGCGGCTCGTGCTGCTCGCGAAGGGGCAGGGCGCTTCGGCGGCCGGGCTGCGCTTCCTGCCCTTCTCGTGGTCGCGCCGCGTCTTCGACCTCGAGCGCGGCGCGCTGCGCGAGTTTCCCGTCTCGGTGACGACGTGGACGCGCTTTCCGGTCTACCACACGGCCGCCTACCTGCTCGGCGAGCGCCGCCTCGTGCGCATGGTCGAGGCGGTCGCGCGGCGCGGGCTCGCGCTCTCCTATCCGCTGCACGCCGTCGACGCGCTGGGCCTGGCCGAGGACGGCGTCGACGCCCGGCTCGCACGGCATCCCGGGATGGATCGCCCGCTCGCCGCGAAGGTCGCGACGCTCGACGCCGTGCTCGGCGCGATCGCCGCGCGGTTCGCGTGCATCCCGTTCCGCGAACGGCTGGGCGAGCGCGCGCCGGTCGCGCGCGCGAGCTAGCGGGTGGACGCGCTGCTCGCGGCCGCGCGCGCCATCGAGCTGCCGTGGGTCGCCGCGCTCGGGGCGTTCGCCGCGCTCGCGGTGTGGCACCGCTGGCCGCGTCTCCCCGCGCGCCTGCGTGTCGCGTGGACCGCGGGCTGTGTCGCGGCCGTCGCCGCCTTCGCGGTGCGCGCCGTCTCGATCGCACGTCACCGTCTCGCCGTGCACGCCGAGTGGGACTTCCTCGGCTTCTGGATGCACGGCCGTGCCGCGTGGCTCGGGCGCGACTTCTACGACAACGAGGCGATGCGCGCGCTCGACCTGCCCTGGCCTCCCTCCGACGGGTTCGCGGCCGAGCTGCTCGTCGCGGGCTCGGTCTATCCGCCGTTCACGAGCTTCCTGTTCGCGCCGTTCGGCGCGTTCTCGTTCGAGACGGCCTACTGGCTGTGGCTCGCGTGCAACGCCGCAGCGGTCGCGGCCGCCGTCGCGCTCGCGGGGCGGCGGCTGCTCGTCGCGCACCCGCACGGGGCCCTGCTCGCCGCCGCGCTCGTCGCGCTGCTGCCCGCGACGCGCCTCACGGTCGAGGTGCAGCAGAGCTCGGGGCTCGTCCTGCTCGCGCTCGTCGCGATGGCGGTGGCGCCGCGCGCGGCCGGCGCGGGCGTCGCGCTCGCGCTCGCGGTCGTCGTGAAGCCCCTCGCCGCGCTCGTCGCGATCGCACCGCTCGCGCGGCGCCAGTGGCGCGTGCTCGGCGCGGCGGCGGCGGCGGGCGCCGCGCTCGTCGTCGCCTCGGCCGTCGTCTGGGGGCCGCAACGCTATGTCGCCTTCGCCGCGACGCCGCCGAGCCTCTCGCTGCCGGTGATCGCGACCGTGCAGCCCGTCTCGCAGGCGCTCGCCTCCGAGATCGGGCGGCGCCTCCACTCGCTCGAGCGCGGCCGGCGGCCCGAGCGCGAGCCCCTGTTCCTCGCCGCCGCGGCGGCACTCGCGCTCGCGACGCTCGCGGGGCTCGGGTCGGCGCGCGGGCTCGCGTCGCTCCCGCGCGATGCCGTCGCCGACGGCCTCGCGCTCGGCGCGGCCGCGGCGTTCGCGCTCGTCGTGTATCCCGGCACGAAGCACCACTACGGCGTCGTGCTCGCGCTGCCCGCGTTCGCGCTGTGGCGCGCGCGCGAGCGGCTCCCGCTGCGCGCCGCGCCCGACGCGATCGCGGCCTTCGTCGGGCTCTCGTGGGGCGCGCTCGCGTGGCGGGAAGGGACGAGCGCGTGGGCCGTGTTCCTCGCGTGGTGGGCGGTGATGCTCGCGGCCGCGTGGGCAGTGCGCGCGCAGCCGCCGAGCGAGCCGGGCGAGGCCGGCGCGTCGGGCGACTCGTAGAGCGGGCGCGCCGCGCCTACGCTCGCGCCCGATGTCGCGCCTCCGCACCGCTGCCGTCGCGTTCGCGCTCGCCGTCGCGCTCGCGCGCGCCGCGACGCACGCGTGGGTCGGCGAGGACGCGTTCATCACCTTCCGCGTCATCGACAACCTCGCGAACGGTCTCGGGCTGCGGTGGAATCCGAGCGAGCGCGTGCAGGTGTACACGCACCCGGCGTGGCTCGCGCTCAACGCGGGCGCCTATCTGCTGACGCGCGAGGTCGCGAACACGACGACGGCCGTCGCGCTCGCCTGCACGGCGCTCGCGGTCGCGCTGCTCGCGCGCGGGCGGTGGGGCGAGGCGGCGACGCGTGCCGACGCGATCTTTCCGGCGGCCGTCGTCGCGCTCGCGTGGGCGTCGTCGCCGACGCTCGCGCGCTACGCGACTTCGGGCTTCGAGACGTCGCTCACGATGGCGATCGTGTCGGCGTTCGCGCTCGCGATCGCGCGCGCGCCGGGCGCGCGCGCCCTCGGCCTCGCGACGCTCGCGGCGGCGATCGGCGCCGTGAACCGGCTCGACCTCGCCGTCCTCTTCGCGCCGCCGCTGCTCGTCGCCGCGCGCGGCGCCGCCGCGCGCGACGGCGTCGCGCGGTGCGCGCGCGCGGTCGCCGCGGGCGCGCTCCCGCTCGCGGCCTGGCTCGCGTTCGCGGCGCTCTACTACGGGAGCGTCGTGCCCAACACCGCGCTCGCGAAGCTCGCGCCCGGCGTGCCGCGCGGCTTCTACGCCCGCGAAGGGCTCCGCTACGTGGCCGACCTCGCGCAGCGCGACCCGGCGGCCGCCATCGCGGTGCTCGCCGCCGCGGCGTGCGCCGCGATCGGCGTCGCCGCGCCGCGCGGCGCGCGCGCCGCGAGGGCGGGCGACCCGCCGGCACACGGCGCGCGCGCACCGGCGCGCGCACCCGCGTCGAGCTCCGCATCCGCGCGCGCACGGGCGGGGCTCGCACTCGGTGCGCTCGCTCGCCTACGCGGGCTACGCCGTCGCGGTGGGCGGCGACTTCCTCTCCGGCCGCTTCCTCGTGCCGAGCGTGTGGGCGAGCGTCGCGGTCGTCGCGGCGTCGCTCCCGGCGCTGCGCGCCGCTCGGGCCGCCGCCGCGCGCGGCGACGCGCGACCGCTCGTCGCCGGTGCGGGCGCCGCGCTCCTCGTCGCGCTCTTCGCGCTCGCGGGCGTCGTCGTCGCGCGCCGCACCCCCGCCGCCGGCCCGATCCACGCGCTCTCGCTCGCGCGGCTCGAGCTCGGGCTCGACGGGCGCTGGACGGCGTCGCCGATGGCCCGCGTCTTCGCGGCGCGCGGCGAGGCGCTGCGCGCGGAGGCCGAGCGCAGCGCGACGCCCGTCGTCGCCGTGCAGGGCGAGATCGGCTTCGCGGGCTTCGCGGCCGGGCCGCGCGTCGAGATCGTCGACCCGCACGCGCTCGGCGACGCGTTCCTCGCGCGCCGCGCGCCCGACCCGGCGCGCCCGTGGCGCATCGGCCACCTGCCGCGCGCGCTGCCCGACGGCTACCTCGAGGCGCGCCGCACGGGCGACGCGCGCGCGCTCGCGCCGGAGCTCCGCCCGCTCTTCGCGCGCGTCGAGCTGCTCGCGCGCGCGCCGCTGTGGAGCGCGAAGCGCCTGCGCGCGATCGCGTCCGGGTCGCTCGCCGCCCTCGCGAGCGACGCGCCGGACGGTCCGGAAGGCGTATCCTCGCGCGCCGCGCGGGCCGCGGGCCCCCGCTCGGGAGGAAGCTCGTGACGCGTCTCGCAGGCAAGGTCGGCATCGTCACCGGCGCGGCGTCGGGCATCGGCCGCGCGACGGCGCACGCGCTCGCGCGCGAGGGGGCGTCGGTCGTGGTCGCCGACCTCGACGCGGCGGGCGCGGAGGTCGTGGCGGGCGAGATCGCGGACGCGGGCGGGCGGGCGGTCGCGTGCCGCGTCGACGTCGCCGACGAGGACGCCGTGCGCGCGATGATCGACACCGCAGTCGACGCGTTCGGCGGCCTCGACGTCCTGCACAACAACGCCGCGGCGATCGGCAGTGCGAAGCCCGGTGCCGACCACGACGTCGCGTCGATCGACGTCGACGTCTGGGACCGGACGATGGCCGTCAACCTGCGCGGCGTCTGGCTCGGCTGCAAGCACGCCATTCCGCGCATGCTCGAGCGCGGCGGCGGCTCGATCGTGAACACGTCGTCGGGCTCGTCGCTGCAGGGCGACCTCGCGAACGCGGCGTACGCGGTGTCGAAGGGCGGCGTCAACACGCTCACGCTCTACGTCGCGACGCAGTACGGCAAGCGCGGCATCCGCTGCAACGCGATCGCGCCGGGCCTCGTGCTCTCGCACCCGGTCGAGCACTTCGGGGGCCAGCGCTACGTCGACATGCTCGAGGAGCACCACCTGACGCCGCGCGTCGGCCGGCCGGACGACATCGCGAACGCCGTGGTCTTCCTCGCCTCGGACGAGTCGGGCTTCGTCACCGGCCAGATCCTGCGCGTCGACGGCGGCATCGTGAGCCACGCGGCGCCCGTCGCCGACCTGCGGCGCATGGCGCGCCGGGCCTAGCGTCGCGTGGGCGGAGCGTCGCCGCGCGCACCCCGCTTCGAGCCGACGTTCGCGCACTACGCGGCCGCGGCCGTCGTCGTGCTGGCACTCGGCGCGGCGGCGAGCGCGTGGCTCGCGCGCCGCGAGGAGGCCGCGCGCGCGGATGCGCTGCCTCCGTACCGCGTCGTTCCGGGACTCTTCGGCGACGGGACGGGCGAGCCCGATCCGCGCATCGCGTCGCTGCGCGCGTTCGGCGTCGAGCCCGCGTCGCTCACGCGCTGGACGCGCAGCCACGGCGGCGACGGCTCGCTCAAGTTCTCGGCGCTCGACCGGATCGATCGCGCGAACGTCGGGCGGCTCGAGGTCGCGTGGGTCTTCGACGGCGAGGCGGCGCGCCTGCGCGGCGACGGCGTCTGGCGCCGCAACGTGCAGGCGAACCCGGTCGTCGCGGGTCGCACGCTCTACGCGGCGACCGCGCAGGACACGCTCGTCGCGCTCGACGCCGCGACGGGCGCGCTGCGCTGGGAGTTCGTGCCGCGCGCCGTACCGGCGCGGCGCGGCCTCGTGTACTGGGAAGGGCGCGAGGGCGTCGCGCCGCGCCTCTACTTCGTCGCGGGCGCCGAGCTGCTCGCGCTCGACGCGGCGACGGGCGCGCCCGTCGCGTCGTTCGGCGATGCGGGAAGCGTCGCGATCGGCGAGGCGACGGCGGCGCCGGCCGTCGTCGGCGACCGGCTCGTCGCGACCACGAACTCGCCCGCGACGGTGCGGGCCTTCGACGTCGCGACGGGGCGTCCGCTCTGGCGCACGCCGCTCGTGGCCGACGGGCGCCCGATCGGCGCGGCGCCGTGGGGCGGCTTCTCGGTCGACGCGCGGCGGGGCCGCGCGTACGTCACGACGGGGAACCCGCGCCCGCCGCTCTACGGCGCGGACCGCCCCGGCAACAACGAGCACGCGAACAGCGTCGTGTGCGTCGACCTCGAGACCGGCGCGATCGACTGGGCGTGGCAGGAGGTGCGCCACGACCTGTGGAACTTCGACATCGCCTCGCCGCCCGTGCTCACGACGATCGAGATCGGCGGGCGCCGCGTCGACGTCGTCGCGGCACCGACCAAGATCGGCACCACCGTGCTGCTCGAGCGCGACACCGGCCTCCCGATCTTCGACCAGCGCCGGCGCCTCGCGCAGCCCTCCGTGCTCGCGGGCGAGTCGACCGCGGCCTATCAACCCGACCCCGTGCTCCCCGAGCCGTTCGCGTCGATGGAGTTCGGACCGGAGCGCGTCACGGACGTGGGCGCGGCGAACCGCGAGTCGGTCGAGTGGCAGATCGCGAACGCGACGTGGGGATGGTTCGCGACCGCGACCGTCGGGCGGCCGCTCGTCGTGTTCGGCCAGCACGGCGGCGCGGAGTGGCCGGGAGCGGCGGCCGACCCCGACACGGGCTGGCTCTACGTCCCGATCAACCACATCCCGTGGAAGATCCGCCTGTACATGCTCGCGCGCGACGAGGCGCTGCCCGCGACGCCGCCCTTCGCGCTCTACGCCGAGCGCTGCGCGCGCTGCCACGGCGCGGCGCGCGAGGGAAACTACGAGGAGCGCGGCGAGCAGGAGGTCGCCTACGCGCCCTCGCTCGTCTCGCTGACGCAGCTCCCCGGGCTCGAGCGCGCCTATCGACTCGACTGGTTCCGCGCGCGCCACCGCGACGTCCCCGGCCTCGTCGTCGACCAGCGCGAGCTCGACGCGCTCTCGTCGGCGTTCGACGCGTTCGACGCCGAGCTGCTCGCGCGCAAGGCCACGCGCATCACGGCGACGACGGCGCAGCTCGTCGACCACGAGGGCTATCCGGGCGGCGCGCCGCCGTGGGGCGAGATCGTCGCGCTGCACCTGCCGACGGGCCGCATCGGCTGGCGCGTCCCGTTCGGCGAGTTCCCCGAGCTCACGGCGCGCGGCGTCCCGGTGACCGGCCAGCCGAACTACGGCGGTGTGATCGCGACGCGCGGCGGCCTGCTGTTCGCGACCGGAACCGTCGACGGCGAGCTGCGCGCGCTCGACGCGGCGAACGGGCGCGAGCTGTGGTCCTACAGGCTGGCCGCGTCGGGAAGCGCGCCGCCGCTCACGTACGAGCTCGACGGGCGGCAGTACGTCGCCGTCGTCGCGTCGGGCGGCCGCTTCCACAACTTCGGGGAGCGGTCGTCGAAGATCTACGCGTTCGCGCTCCCCGCGCTCGCGGACGAGTGAGCGGTCGGGGCGCGGGTACGCTCGTCGCCGCGCGGCAGCGGCGACGGCCGGAAGCGGAAGTGAAGGGAGACGGGATCGGATGGGCGAGCAGGACGTGGGCGACCTCGAGGTCGTGCGACGGGGCGTCGAGGCGTGGCTGCGCGAGCGGCTGCCGGACGGAAGGGGGCTGCGCATCGCGGACCTCGCCTTCCCGAAGGCGAGCGGCGAGAGCAGCGTGACGCTGCTCCTCGACGGCGAGCACGCCGACGGGCGCGTCGAGCGCTTCGTGCTGCGCATGGCGCCGCGCGCGAGCCAGGTGTTCGAGACGCACGACCTGCGCCTGCAGGTGGAGATGATGGACATCGCGCGCGCGGAGGGCGTCCCCGTGCCCGACGTCGTCGGCTACGAGCCCGACGCGCGCCGGCTCGGCAGCGACTTCTACGTCATGCGCTTCACGGAGGGCGAGATCCCGCCGGACAACCCGCCCATGGTGTTCGCCGGGTGGGTGAAGGAGCTCGGCGCGGCGGAGCGCGAGCGCATGTGGCGGAGCGGGCTCGAGACGCTCGCGGCGATCCACCGCATCGACCCGGCGAAGCACGACGTCGCGCGTCTCCCGCGCGCGGGAGCGGGCGAGTCGGTCGTCGCGCACGAGCTCCGCAAGTTCGACTCGATGTTCCGCCCCGATCTGCGCGCGTCGGGCGACCCGCGCATCCTCGAGGCGTGGCGGTTCGCGCTCGCCCACGCGCCCGGGCCGGGCCCGGTGCGCGTGTGCTGGGGCGACTCGCGCGTCGGCAACATCGTCTGGCGCGAGCTCGCTCCCGTCGCCGTCCTCGACTGGGAGATGGCGAGCCTCTCGTGCCCGCTGCTCGACCTCGCGTGGTGGATCTGGATCGACCGCTGCAACAGCGTGGGGCTCGGGGCCGGGAAGCTCGCCGGCGTGCCCGAGCCCGGCGAGGCCTACGCGCAGTGGCACGCGCTCACCGGCCTGCCGATCGACGACGTCGCCTACTACGAGCTGCTCGCCGTGGTGCGCTACGCGATCGTGCTCGAGCTCAAGTTCGTGGCGATGCGCGCGGGCGACGCGGCGGCGGCCGCGCTTCCGAACTTCGCGGCCGCCTTCCTGCCCGGGCTCGTGGAGGCGTGCGCTCGCTAGTCGCGCGGCACGACTAGCGAGCGAGCTCGTCCGCGTCCTCGAGCTGCACCTCGAGCTCGGCGAGCACGAGCTCGGGAATGCGGAGCGCCTGGGCCTCCGCCGAATTCGCGAGCACGAGGTCGGGGCAGGGGTCGAGCCCCATCCCGAGCGCGTTGCAGGCCTGGTCGACGACGCGCACGACGAGCAGCAGGAGGTCGGACTCGTCGAAGTCGTCGTCGTGGTGGTGGCGGACGATGCGGACGTAGTCGTCCGGCAGGCCCCACGCGCGCAGGAGCGTCTCGCCGTGCTCGGTGTGGAGCGCGCGGATCGCCTCGCGGATGAAGTCCTCGGTCGGCTGGAAGCGCGCGTCGGCGCGCTTCAGGTCGTCGATGACGATCAGCACGAGCAGCTTGCCGACGTCGTGGAGCAGGCCGGCGAGCGCCGCCTGCGCTTCGATCTCCGGGATCTCGATGCGCTTCGCGAGCCAGGAGGAGCCGAGCGCGCAGCCGAGCGCGTGGCGCCACAGCTCCTGGCTCATCTTCTGCAGCTTCGCGTCGTGCACGCGATAGGCCTTCTTCTGCGCGACGACGGCGGCGAGCTCCGAGCAGCGCTTCGCCCCGAGGCGCATCACGGCGTCGCGGATGGTCAGGACCTTCTCGAGCCCGCCGTAGAACGACGAGTTCGCGACGCGCAGGAGCGCGCCCGAGAGTCCGGGGTCGCGCGCGACGACGCGCTCGAGCTCGCCGATGTCGAACGCGCCGGAGGAGATCATGCGCTGGATCTCGACGGCGTTCGCGTCGAAGACGGGAATCCGCGCGCGGCCGGACTCGATCGCTTCGCGCACGATGTCGGTGAGGGAGCGGGACACGGAGCCTCCTATGCGCCGACCAGGCGCCGCAGCTCCGAGAGCGGCCGCGGCCGGTCGAGCCGCGGGAGCATGCGGACGATCTCGGCGATCGTCGTGCGCCCCGCGGCGGCCTTCGCGATGCCGTCCTCGAGCAGGCTCACGAGCCCGCTCGACTCGCGGCTGATGGTGCGGATCTGGTGCGACGTCTGGCGCATCAGGATCGCGTCGCGCACGGCGGCGTCGAGCACGAGCAGCTCGAAGACCGCGATGCGCCCCTTGTAGCCCGTGTGCCGGCACGCCTCGCAGCCGGCGCCGACGCGGAAGTCGCCGCCCGCGAGCGCGTCCTTCGCGTAGCCGAGGCGTCGCACGTCGGCCGGCGTCGGCACGTAGGGCTGCGAGCAGCCGTCGCAGATCTTCCGCAGCAGGCGCTGCGCGAGCACGCTCACGACCGTCGACGACACGAGGAACGCCTCGATGTCCATGTTGAGCAGGCGCAGCAGGCCCCCGATCGTGTCCTCGGTGTGGAAGGTCGTGAGCACCTTGTGGCCGGTGAGCGCGGCCTGGATCGCGACCTCCGCCGAGAACGTGTCGCGGATCTCGCCGATCACGATCACGTCCGGATCCTGGCGCACGATGTGGCGGAGGGTCTCCTCGTACGAGAGGTCGATCGCCGGGTTGATCGAGCACTGCGCGATGCCGTCGATCACGTACTCGACCGGGTCCTCGGCGGTGATGATGCTCGTCTCCTCGTTGCGGATCTCGTCGATGCAGCTGTAGAGCGTCGTCGTCTTGCCGGAGCCGGTCGGGCCGGTCACGAGGAGCACGCCGCTCGGGAGCTCGAGCGCCCCTTCCCGGAAGCGCTCGAGCATGCGCGGGCCCATCCCGAGATCCTGCAGCGTGACGAGCCGGCGATCGTGATTGAGCAGGCGCAGCACGATCTTCTCGCCGTGCACCGTGACGTACATCGAGACGCGCATGTCGAGGTGGTGACGGCCCGTGTCGAACATGAAGCGGCCGCCCTGGTGGCGGCGGCGCTCCGTGATGTCGGCGTTGCAGAGCACCTTGATGCGGCTCGCGAGCGGGCTCGCCATCGAGAGCGGGAAGTCGCGGTACGGCACGAGCACGCCGTCCTCGCGGAAGCGCACGTGGATGCGATCGCTGCGCGGCTCGACGTGCACGTCGCTCGCGCCGCGCTCCACCGCCGACTGCAGCAGCTCGTCGACGACGCGGACGACGGCGGACTCCTCGACGCGCAGCGGCCCGTGCTCCTCGCGCACGCCGCCGAGGTTCGCGAGCGCTTCGCGAATGGCGCTGCGGCGCGCGATCGCGGGGACCACGTTGCCCTTGCCGTAGATCTCCTCGGCCGCGCGCAGCATGCGCTTCGAGGTCGGGTCGTAGAAGGCGACGACGACGCCGCCGTCGACGCGGCGCATCGGGACGATGTCGTGTTCCTGGCACCACTTGATGGGGAAGCGCGGGAGGTCCTCGCGCCGGATGCGCGCGGGGTCGGGCTCCTCGCGCGGCACGCCGAGGTGGAGCGACAGCACGTCGACGAGCGTCGACTCGTCGATGAAGCCGTGGTCGACGAGCACCTCGCCGAGGCGCTGCTTCTCGTCCGTGGCGCCCTGCTGGAGCTCGAGGGCCTGGGCGAGCTCGTCCTGCGTGAGGTGGCCGAGCTCGACGAGCAGCTCGCCGAGCCGGATCTCCGTGCGCCGCTTGCGCAGCACGTCGCGCACCGTCTCGAGCTCGATGGCGAAGAGCTCGCGCAGCACGTCGGCCATCGGCCGCTTCGTCGCGAGCTTCGCGTGGACGCGCTCCGCGTAGCGGAGCTGCGCGCGATCGATCACGCCTTCGTCGAGCAGCAGGCGCGCGATCGCACTCGGTTCGGGCATCGTCGGCCTCTCCATCGACGAAGGGTCGTCCGGAGCGGCGGCACGACGCGCGCAGCGGCCCGGGCAAGCGGCCTCGGCCGCTCGCGCTTCATCGGCTCCGAGCGCACTCGCGCTGGAGACGGGGAAGCCCCTGCGCGCAGTGGGGTCTCCTCCCGAGGCGCGCGGTCGGAAGCGCTGGCGTGCGCGGGGGCCGAGGGCGTATCGTGCGCGGCCGCTCGCTCGTCGAGCGGCGCGTCGAGAGGGAGGTGCGGATGCGGTTCTGGCTGTCGCTCGTGAACGTTCCCGAGGTGGAGCAGTACGTCGAGATCGCGCGCTTCGCCGAGGAGGTCGGCTTCCACGGCATCACGATCGCCGACCACCTCGTGATGCCCATGAAGCACGACAGCCGGTATCTCTACACGCCCGACGGCCGCACGTGGTGGCCCGACGACCTCCCGTGGGCCGACCCGTGGGTCACGCTCGCGGCGATCGCGACGGCGACGACGCGGCTCGAGCTGGCGACCAACATCTACCTGCTCGGCCTGCGCGACCCGTTCACCGCCGCGAAGGCGATCTCGACGGCGGCCGTGCTCTCGGGCGACCGCATCCGCTGCGGCATCGGCTCGGGCTGGATCCGCGAGGAGTACGACATCGTCGGCGTCGACTTCGACGACCGCGGCGCGCGCATCGACGAGATGATCGCGGTGATGCGAAAGCTGTGGACGGGCGAGACGGTCTCGCACCAGGGCGAGCGCTTCGCGTTCCAGGACGCGCTGATGGCGCCCGCCCCGCCGCGTCGCCACGTCCCGATCCTCGTCGGCGGCTCGAGCCGGCCGGCGCTGCGCCGCGCCGCGCGCAACGACGGCTGGTTCGGCGTCCCGCAGCCGAAGGACGCGCTGCTCGCGACGATCCGCGAGCTGCACGCCCTGCGCGAGGAGCAGGGCTGCGCGGATCGGCCCTTCGAGATCGTCTTCAGCCTGATGGGCTTCCTCAAGCCCGACCTCGCGCGCGAGCTCGAGTCGCTCGGCGCGGGCGACACGGGGACGCTCCCGTGGATGCAGACGCCGTGGGGCAACATGCCGTGGCTCCACGACGGCGAGGATCCGTCGAAGCTCGACGTGAAGAAGAAGGCGATGGAACGCTATGCCGAGGACGTGATCCGCCGCGTCGGCTAGGCGCGCCGGAGTCGCGCGGACGAAGCCGGCGACGACACGCCGCGAACGAAGCGGAAGGGAACCGATGGACGCCGCGACCGAGAAGCGCCTCCTCGACCAGCTCGAGGTCGAGGAGATCAAGACGCTCAAGTACCGCTACATGCGCTTCATGATGCTGGGCGAGGTCGAAGCCATGCGCGAGCTGCTCACGCCCGACGTGAAGGCGGAGTACTCCGACGGCAAGTACAGCTACGACGGCGTCGAGTCCGTGCTCGAGTTCCTGCGCGGCACGCACGCGGAGGGCTCGGGGCTGCGCTCGATCTGGCAGCTCGGCCACCCCGAGATCGAGATCCACGCCGACGGCCGCGCCACCGGCGTCTGGTTCTTCACGCACAAGACGATCCACAAGCCGTCGGGCACGAACATCGAGATGGCCTCGTTCTATCGCGACGAGTACGTGAAGCAGGACGGACGCTGGCGCATCCGGTACACGGGCTACCGCCGCGTGCTCGAGCAGCACTGGAGCAACAAGGATCTCCCGAGCGCGAAGATCGACGTCGGCTGAGCCGCGTCCGCGACGCGCGCGCACCCGCCCACGACCGCCGCGCCGCGCGGCGCGGACCCCGACAGGAGCCCCCATGACGAGCCCGCTTCCCGCGACTCCCGCGCTCTCGATGCACCTCGGCAACTTCGCGGCGACCGACCCCGGCGTCGGCGGCTTCCAGCCGCTGCTCGATCGCGCGCGCCTGCTCGACGAGTGCGGCATCGATCGCCTGATCGTCTCGGACCACGTCGTGTACGGCGAGGATCTCGAGGCCTACGGAAATCCGGCCGTCGGCGGCATCGCGGGCGGGCGCCAGCCGACGGACTCCGACGGGCTCTGGCTCGAGCCGCTCACGACGCTCGCGGTCGTGGCGGGCGTGACGAAGCGCGCGCGTCTGCAGACGGGCATCCTGATCGCCGCGCTCCGCCGGCCCGTCGTGCTCGCGAAGGTGGCGTCGACGCTCGACGTGCTCTCGTGCGGACGGCTCGACCTCGGCGTCGGCGTCGGGTGGCAGCGCGAGGAGTACGAGGCCGCGGGGCTCGGCTTCGAGGGGCGCGGCCGGCTGCTCGATCACACGCTCGAGGTCTGCCAGCTGCTGTGGCGCGAGCCGCGCGCCGCCTACGCGGCACCCGAGCTCGCGTTCGAGAAGATCCACATGATGCCGAAGCCCGTGCAGCCGGGCGGCGTGCCCATCTGGGTGAGCGGCCGGCTCAACAAGATGGTGCTGCGGCGCATCGCGCGCTTCGGGAGCGGCTGGATTCCGTGGGGCGACGACGCGATCGAGCCGGCGAAGGGGCTCGCGCTCGTGCGCGAGGCGCTGGCCGAGGCGGGACGCGATGCGACCGGCTTCCAGACGACGCTGACGCTGCGCATCCACAAGGACGCGAGCAAGCGCGTCGACGTCGCGCGCACGCTCGAGCCCGTGGCCGCGCTCGCCGCCCAGGGCATCACCGACTTCCAGCTGACGCAGCTCCCGGTGCCGGGCGACGAGGGCGCTGCGCGCGACCTGCTCGGCGAGGTCGTCGAGCGCTTCCGCAAGGCGGTGGGGCGCTAGGCGCGGCGAGCACCCGCTCCGCCTCTCCGCGCGTGACACATCCGCGCCTCGCGTGGTACTCCCAACCTGGCAAGGGCCGCCCGGCGGGCGGCTCCGACGAAGGGCCGCCCCTGCCGGGTGGCCCGGCGCGGGCCTCGCGCCGCCGGCCGCCGCGGGCTCGTCCCGGTCGCGCGCCGACGACGCCTCCCGCGCGCGACCGCCGGGAGGAATGCTCGTGCGCGCCCCGCTGCTCCGACCGCCGCCGTCGCGGCACGTTCCGCCTTCTCCGTCGCCGCGCCCGTTCGCCGCGCTCTTCGTCCCGCTCG
This sequence comes from Myxococcota bacterium, assembly GCA_041389495.1. Classification (NCBI taxonomy): domain Bacteria; kingdom Pseudomonadati; phylum Myxococcota; species Myxococcota bacterium. The sequence goes on from JAWKRT010000002.1 coordinate 1,123,439, forward strand.
TCCTGTCCCTCGTCGCCGCGTCCGCCGCGCTCGCGCAGACGTCCTTCGTCGCGTTCGAGAGCGGGCACGTGCGGCCCGTCGCGCTGTCGCCGGACGGGAGCCTCGTCTTCGCGGTGAACACGCCCGACAACCGGCTCGAGGTGTTCGCGAACACCGGGGGCAGCCTGACGCGCATCGACTCGGTGCCGGTCGGCATGGAGCCGGTCGCGGTCGCCGCGCGCACGAACACCGAAGTCTGGGTGGTGAACCACCTCTCGGACAGCGTGAGCATCGTCGACCTGTCGACGACGCCCGCGCGCGTCGTGCGCACGCTGCTCGTCGGCGACGAGCCGCGCGACATCGTCTTCGCGGGCGCCGCGTTCGACCGCGCGTTCATCACGACCGCCCATCGCGGCCAGCACCGCACCGACGCGTCGATCGCGGGCGTCGCCGGTGCGGGCGATCCGCAGCTGACGACGCCGGGCGTCGGGCGCGCGGACGTCTGGGTCTTCGACGCGACGAGCCTCGGCGCGACCGTCGGCGGAACTCCGGTCGAGATCCTCTCGTTCTTCGCGGACACGCCGCGCGCGCTCGCGGCGACGCCCGACGGCAGCACCGTCTACGTCGCCGCCTTCCAGTCCGGAAACGAGACGACGGTGATCAACGAGACGATGGTGCCCGACGGCTTCGCGGGCGCGGGGCCGAGCGGCGCCGCGCCGGGCGGCGTGCCCGGCCCCGACGACAACGCGGCCGGCGCGGCCGCGCCCGAGACGGGCGTCATCGTGCGCTACGACGGCTCGGCCTGGCGCGACACGCTCGGCCGCGACTGGAGCGGCCTCGTCGCCTTCGACCTCCCCGACCACGACGTCTTCTCGATCGACGCCGACACGCTCGCGCCGGCCTCGGTGCAGGAGTTCGATCACGTCGGCACGACGCTCTTCAACATGGCCGTGAACCCGGTCACCGGGAAGGTCTACGTCACGAACACGGAGTCGCGGAACGAGGTGCTGTTCGAGGGGCCGGGCGTGCACGGCGGCTCCACCGTGCAGGGCCACCTCTCCGAGTCGCGCATCAGCGTGCTCGACCCGCTCGGGCCGAGCGTCGACCCGCAGCACCTGAACCAGCACATCGACTACGGCCAGCGGCACACGGACGCGGGCGCGAACCACGCCGCGATCGACGCGCAGATCGCGCACAGCCTCGCGACGCCGACGCAGATCCTCGTGTCGAGCGACGGCAGCACGGTGTACGTCGCGGCCCTCGGCTCGAACCGCATCGGCGTCTTCGCGGCCGCCGCGATCGAGGACCCGTCGTTCGAGGCGAACTTCGACCCGACGATCGCGAGCGCGGGCTACATCGCGACGGGCGGCGGGCCGAGCGGCATGGCGCTCGACGAGACGAACGACCGGCTGTTCGTGCTCGCGCGCTTCGACAACGCGCTCCAGGTGATCGACACGGGCACGGGCGCCATCGTCGAGACGCACGCGCTCCCGAATCCCGAGCCGGCGTCGATCACGGACGGCCGCCGGTTCCTGTACGACGCGACGCTCACGTCGGGCAACGGCGAGGCGTCGTGCGCGAGCTGCCACACGTTCGGCGACATGGACCAGCTCGGGTGGAACCTCGGCGACCCGGACGCCGCGGTCTCGACCAACAACCAGCCGGGCGCGGTTCCGCTGCTGCCGACGGGTGCGACCTTCCATCCCATGAAGGGCCCGATGACGACGCAGACCCTGCGCGGCCTCGCGACGCACGGCGGCATGCACTGGCGGGGCGACCGCGTCGACGGCTTCTTCGGGACCGACCCGTGCAACCAGAACCCGAACCTGACGGCGCCCTGCGACGAGGATCTCTCGTTCCGCAACTTCATCGTCGCGTTCGAGGGGCTCGTCGGGAAGCACGGCACCATCACCGCCGGCGAGATGCAGCAGTTCTCGGACTTCATGCTGCAGGTCGTGCTGCCGCCGAACCCGGTGCGCGCGCTCGACAACTCGCTCACCGCGACGCAGCAGACGGGCGCCAACCTGTTCGGCTCGTTCGAGCAGGCGCCGGGCAACACCCCGCCGAACTCCGACACGATCGCGACCTGCCAGGGCTGCCACAACCTGAACCCGGCGCTCGGCTTCTTCGGCTCGGGCGGCGAGCAGAGCTTCGAGGCGGAGCCGCAGTTCTTCAAGGTCGCGCACATGCGCAACCTCTATGCGAAGGTCGGCATGTTCGGTCTCTCGACCGGCAGCACCTTCATGGGCGACCAGATCCGCGGCTTCGGCTTCCTGCACGACGGCAGCGTCGACACCGTCGACCACTTCCTCGAGGCGCCCGTCTTCAGCCTGAACAACACGCAGGAGTCCCAGCTCGAGGCCTATGCGCTCGCCTTCCCGTCCGACCTCGCGCCCGTCGTCGGGCAGCAGGTGACGCTCACGGCGACCAACGCCGGCGTCGCCGGGCCGCGCATCGACCTGCTCGAGGCGCGCGCGGGCACGTCCTTCTCGTCGCTCGTGCTGGGCGGTGCGGTGACCGAGTGCGACGTCGTGGCGAAGGGCGCCGTCGGCGGTGTGCCGCGCGGCTTCGCGCGCGAGGCGAGCGGCGACTACCGCGACGACACGGGGGCACTCCTCACGTCCGCCGCGCTGCGCGCGCTGGTCGCCGCGAACGGCCCCATCACCTACACGTGCGCGCCGCCCGGGTCGGGCACGCGCATGGGCATCGACCGCGACGAGGACGGCGCGTTCGACGGCGTCGACAACTGCGTCGACGTCGCGAACCCGACGCAGAGCGACGCGGATACGAACGGGATCGGCGACGCCTGCGACGCGGCGACCAACGACACCGACGGCGACGGCGTCTTCGACGCGGTGGACAACTGCTCGTCGACGCCGAACCCGCTCCAGGAGGACTTCGACGGCGACCTGCTCGGCGACGCCTGCGATGCGGACGACGACGGCGACGGCCTGTCCGACGTCGACGAGGCCACCTGGGGCACGAGCCCGCTCGACCCCGACAGCGACGACGACGGCATCGACGACGGAACCGAGGTGGCGAACGGCTGGGACCCGCTCGACCCGAACGACCCGCCGCAGCACGCGGCGCCCGCGCTTCCGGCCTGGGCGGTCGGCGCGGGTGCGATCGGCGTGCTGGGGCTCGCGCGGCGCGCGCGCCGCCGAGGAGCGCGGCGCGCCTAGCGTGCGCGCGCTTCGCGGGCCCGCACGCCCCGCGACGCGCGCCCGGCGCTCCGGGCCGCGCGCCTAGCGCACCTCGATCGCATAGCGTCGCAGCGGCATGTGCGAGTGCTCGTGCGTCTCGACCTCGATCACGTAGCGCCCGGGCACGAGCTCGGGCGCGAAGAGCTCGATCGTCGCCTCGCCGTCCGCGCCGGCGTCCGCACCCGGCGCGACGCGCACCTCGCGCCACTGCGGCTCGATGCCGTCGCCGAGCAGCCGCGCGCGCGCGGGCGGAGCGCCCGGCGGCGGCGTCGGGAGCGCGACGCGGACGGCGAAGGTCGTGCGCTCCGCCACGCGCGCGGCGTCGAGGGCGAGCGTCTCGCCGCTGCGGACGAGCGGTGCGGGGCCCGGCGGCGCGGGCTCGCGAGCGTCGTCGGGCGCGCTCTCTCTCTCGCCTCGCGCGGCCGCATCGGCTTCCCGCGCGGCGGTGGTCGGCGAATCCCCGCCGCTCGGCGCTCCTTCGGGCGGCGGCGCGGCGACCGGCCGCGTCGCGACCCAGAGCGCGATCGCCGCCATCGCCGCGGCCGTTCCGAGCGCGAGGCCCCAGCCCCGCCCGCCGCGCGCGGCGTCGCTCGTCCGCTCGCCGTCGTTCCGCTCGTCGCTCATCGCGCCTCCCGTGTCGCGTCGCGCGGGCCCTCCGCGCGGCCGCGCGCGCTAGAGGAGTCGGTAGCCGAGATAGCCGGCGTAGGCCGCCAGGAGCGCGACCGCCTCGCCGCGGATGATGCGGTGCCCCTGGCTGAGCGACACGCCGAGCAGCACCAGCGAGAAGAGCACGACCGCGACGAGGTCGGTGACGCCGCCGGGCGGCAGCGGCACGGTCGCGACGGTCGACGTCAGGCCGAGCACGAACAGCAGGTTGAAGATGTTCGAGCCGACGACGTTCGCGACCGCGAGGTCGGTGTGGCCGCGCCAGGTGGCCATCACGCTCGCGGTCAGCTCGGGCAGGCTCGTGCCGACCGCCACGAGCGTGAAGCCGATCACGTCGTCGGAGATGCCGAGCGCGCTCGCGACGCCCGTCGCGCCCTCGACGGTCGTCGCGCCGCCGGCCGCGAGCCCGACGAGCCCGCCGACCGTCTGCGCGATCGCGCGCGGCATGCGCACGGCGGCGGCGCGCTCCGGGTCCGCGTGCGCGTCGCCGCGCGCGGCGAGGTCGCCGAGCGTGTAGTAGGCGAACACGCAGAAGAGCAGGAGGAGGACGAGACCGTCGGCGCGATCGAAGGCGTCGGGGCGGCCGCCCGCGAGCAGCGCGTCGGCGCCGACGCACAGCGCGACGAGCGATGCGAGCAGCATCATCGGCACCTCGCGCCGGATGATCACGTCGTGGATCGCGAGCGGGCTCACGAGCGCGGCGGCGCCGACGATCAGCCCGATGTTCGCGAGGTTCGAGCCGACGATGCTGCCGAACGCGAGCGACGTCGAGCCGTGCAGCGCGGCCGTCAGGTTCACCGCGAGCTCGGGCGCCGACGTGCCGAACGCGACCACGGTGAGGCCGACGGCGACCGGCGGAACGCCGAGCCGCGTCGCGAGCGCCGACGCCCCGCGCACGACGGCGTCGCCGCCGCCGACGAGCAGGGCGAGACCGAGCGCGGTCACGAGCAGGTCGACGAGCACGGAGCGGCTCCGATCGGTCCGTGGGGCGCGGCGCGCGACGGGCCGGTTTGGGTCGGACGGGCTTCGGGAGTAGCCTCGCGACGGCTTCGATGGCCTTCGGGCCGGGTATCGAATCGAGGATCGGCCCGCTCCGCAAGCTTTCGGCTCCACCCGCGCGCGCGTTCGCCGCTAACGAGGGCCGCCGCCGGGGGCATCGCGGGCGCATCGCCGCGCGCGCGACGCCGCGAGAGGACGCATCGGGGAGGCGTGAGGGCATGTCCGTGCGCGTCGGGGTTCCGCGAGAGGTCAAGGTGCGCGAGTACCGCGTCGGACTCGTTCCGGCGGGTGTGCGCGAGGTCGTCGCGGCCGGGGGCTCCGTCGTCGTCGAGGCGGGTGCGGGCGCGGGCGTCGGCATCGACGACGCCGAGTTCGAAGCGGCGGGCGCGCGCATCGCTCCCGATGCCGACGCCGTGTTCGCCGAGTCCGACCTGATCGTCAAGGTGAAGGAGCCGCAGCTCGAGGAGTGCCGCCGGCTGCGCCCGCACCACACGCTCTTCGCGTTCCTCCACCTCGCCGCCGACCCGGCGCAGGCGCGCGCGCTGTGCGCGTCGGGCGCCACCGCGATCGCCTTCGAGACCGTGACCGCGCCCGACGGCTCGCTGCCGCTCCTCACGCCGATGAGCGAGGTCGCCGGCCGGATGTCCGTGCAGGTCGGCGCGCACTGTCTCGAGAAGGAGAACGGCGGGCGCGGCGTGCTGCTCGGGGGCGTTCCGGGTGTCGAGCCCGCGCGCGTCGTCGTGCTCGGCGGCGGGGTCGCGGGCACGAACGCGGCCGAGATGGCCATCGGGCTCGGCGCGCACGTGACGGTCGTCGACCTCTCGCTGGCCCGCCTGCGCGCGCTGGCCGCGCGCTTCGGCGCCCGCATCTCGACGGCGCGCTCGTCGCGCGAGACGGTCGACGCGCTCGTGCGCGGCGCGGACCTCGCGATCGGCTCCGTGCTCGTGCCCGGTGCAGCGGCGCCGAAGCTCGTGTCGCGCGAGACGGTCGCCGCGATGCCGGCCGGCGCGGTCGTCGTCGACATCGCCATCGACCAGGGCGGCTGCTTCGCGACGAGCCGGCCGACCACGCACGACGCGCCCACGTTCGTCGAGCACGGCGTCGTGCACTACTGCGTGACGAACATGCCGGGCGCCGTGCCGCGGACCTCCACGTTCGCGCTCGCGAACGCGACGCTGCCGTACGTGCTGAAGCTCGTGGAGTCGGGCACGGAGGGCGCGGTCGCGGCCGACGGCGGCCTCGCCGCGGGCGTCAACGTGCGCGCCGGGGCCGTCGTGCACCCGGTCGTGGCGAAGGCGCTCGCGGCGCAGAGCGCCGCGAGCGGGGTGACGCGCGCCGCCTAGCGTCCGGGCGCGGGACGCCGGCGGCGCGGCTCGGTCAGACGCCGATCCAGACGAGGGCGAACACCTCTGCGAGCATGCCCACCACCGCCAGTGCGAGGAACCGCTCGAGCAGGTCCTCCGCGCGATCGTGCTTCGACATGGCCTTCCTTCCTTCTTTCGCCTGCGCGCGGAGCGGGGCGCCCGACTCCGCGCGGAGGTCCGCCTAGCGCGCCGACGCGGCGCCGAGCGCGTCGCGCTCGAAGACGCCGTCCTTCAGGACCGCGAGGATGCGCGCGCGGTCGCCGAGGACCGCGATGTCCGCGAGCGGGTCGCCGTCGACGACGACGAGGTCGGCGAGCCGCCCCGCCGCGACCACGCCGAGCTCGTCGCCCATCCCCATGGCGCGCGCGCCGTTCACCGTCGCCCACCGGATCACGTCGAGCGGGTCGACGCCGAGCTCCTTCACGTAGAGCACGAGCTCGGCCGCGTAGTCGCCATGCGGCAGCAGCGGCGTCCCGAAGTCGTCACCGACGACCATCGGAACGCCCGCTGCTGCCGCGGCCGGGATGGCTTCGCGCGTGTACTCGTAGTCGCGGCGGACGGCCGCGATGCGCGCGCGGACCTGCGCGGGCGTCTCGCGGAAGCCCTCGCTGATCGGGAGCACCTGCGCGTCGTGGTCCCAGCTCTCCGCGAGCTCGAGGAAGCGCTTCGACCACAGCATGCTCGGTACGACCACCGAGCCCGCGTCGAGGATCGCGTCGATGCACTCCTGGTCGAGCATGTCGGCGTGGTCGATGATGTCGACGCCGGCGAGCGCGCACTCGAGGATCGACGTGCGCGACGGCGCGTGCGCGCGCGTCTTGCGGCCGCGTTTGTGCACCTCGTCGACCGCCGCCCGCAGCTCCTCGCGCGACGGGTACATGTAGTCGACCGCCGGCGACGAGCCGTGGCCCGGCCCGGCGGCGATCTTGAGCACGTCGACGCCGCGTCCGACCTCTTCGCGCGCGGCGAACCGCCAGCCGTCCGCGCCGTTCGCGGCGCGCGTCAGGCCCGTGCAGCCGAGCTCCATGAAGAAGTTGCGGTTGTTCGGGTAGTCCGAGGCCTCGCCCGTCACGACGATCTCGCGCGAGCCCGCGAGGTAGCGGGGCCCGGGGATCAGCCCCATCAGGATCGCCTCCTTGAGGCTCACGTCGATCGCGAACGCGTTGCTCGACCCGATCGCGCTCGTGAAGCCGCAGTCGAGCGACGTCTTCGCGTTCACGGCCGCGAGCATCGAGAGGTAGGGCGGGGCGGCCTCGAGCCCGAGCGCCGGCGCCGTGACACCGTCGCCGAACGCGCCGAAGTGCGAGTGGAAGTGGCACTGCACCATGCCGGGCATCAGCGTCCGGCCGGCGAGCGCGACGACGCGGTCGTCGGGCCGGGTCGCGACCCGGCCGTCGTCGCCGACCTCGGCGATGCGGTTGCCGTCGACGACCACCGTCTGCGCGGGGCGCGCGGGGTGCAGGCCGTCGATCAGGTTGGCGCCGGTGAAGACCGTACGTGCCACGACTCGAGCTCCTCTTCGAGGCGAGCCCGCTCCGAGGCCCGCGCTCCTTCGCGACGACCGACCGTGCAACGCACTGTTGCACCCGGCCCTCCCATGTTCCCGAGGAGCAATCGACGTGCCAGCGGCTGCGCGTCGCAACGGGCCGCCTAACGCGCTCCCGCGTGCGCGGACTGCGCGATGCGCGTGTCTCGGCGTCTCGCTGTGGGGCAGTGCGCTGCGACGACGCGACGCACCGCGCGCGCGCGTGCGCCGCGGCGCACGGGTGAGGTCGCGCTCGCGCCGGCCGGGGATGGCACGCCGTCTGCACACGCATGCGTGCGTCGCAGGAACGCGCTTCGGCGCCGTCCGGGTCAGGAGAGCGAGACAGGCATGGTCGACTACCACCCGTACTCGGACGCCATCAAGGACGACCCCTACCCGGTGTATCGCCGGATGCGCGACGAGCGGCCCGCCCTCTACCTCGAGGAGTACGACTGCTGGTTCCTGTCGCGGTTCGAGGACATCTGGTCCGTCAACTCGCGCTACCGCGCGCTCGACTCGTCGCGCGGCACGACGCCCGGCCAGCTGCTGATCGGCACCGAGGCGGTGAACCCGGCGCTCACGTCGATGGACCCGCCCGCGCACTCGAAGTACCGCGGCCTGATCAGCCCGGCGTTCAAGCCGAACGCGGTGAAGGCGCTCGAGCCGGTGGTGCGCGAGCGCGCGCGCTCGCTCGCGCGCGGACTGCGCGAGACGGGCGGGATCGACGTCGTGCGCGACTTCGCCGCGCAGGTCGCGATCCGCGTCGTGTGCGAGCTCGGCGGGACGCGCTTCGAGGACAAGGACCGCATGCTCGCGTGGTCGAACGCGATCATGGAGCGCGAGGACGGCCACCGCGGCATCACCGACGCCGGCCACCAGGCCGCGCGCGAGATGTTCTCGTACTACTTCGAGTACGTGAAGGAGATGCGCGCACAGCCCCATCGGTGGAAGGGGCTGCTCGGCGTGCTGCTCGGCACCGACCTCGACGGCGGCATGTCGGACGCGACGATCGCCTCGTACCTGTGCCTCGCGCTGATCGGGGGCACCGACACGTTCCCCAAGGCGTTCGCGAGCCTCGTCTGCCGGCTGCGCGAGAGCCCGGATCAACGCCGCGTGCTCGCTGCCGACGCCGCCGCCATTCCCGACGCGTTCGAGGAGGCGCTGCGGCACACCACGCCGACGCAGATGCTCGGCCGCACCCTCGCGCAGGAGATCGAGCTCCACGGCGAGACGCTCCGGCCCGGGCAGAAGGTGATGTTCCTGTTCGCGTCGGCCGGCCGCGACGAGCGCGAGTTCCCGGAGCCCGACCGCTTCGACATCGCACGCAGGCGCGAGCGCACGATCGCGTTCGGGCACGGCCCGCACGTCTGCCTGGGCATGCACACGGCGCGGCTCGAGGCGCGCATCGCGCTCGAGGAGCTGCTCGCCGTCGCGCCGGAGTACGAGCTCGATCTCGCGCGCGCCGAGCGGCTGCGCACCGAGTTCGTCCAGGGGTTCACGAGCCTTCCGCTGGTCGCACGAGGCTGAGGCCGGGCGGGGGCGTCACACGTCCGGGCCATCGATGGATGGGGTCGCGGACGGGGAACGGGGAGCGAGGATGTCGAGGATCTCGAAGCGTCGCGTCACGATCGTGCTTGCGCTGTGGGGGGTGGTCGTCGCGGGGGGCGCGTCGGCCGCCGACGGCTGCGACGACTGGACGTTCCTTCCGGACTTCAACTGCGCCGAGCGGAGCCCGCGGCCGAGCAACGCGTTCGGCCCGATGGGCATGCCCTACCTGTTCGAGGATCCGCACATCACGTCGGGCCTGAACTTCGTGTACGTCCGGCACGAGCTGCCGGAGAACGGCGCGTTCCTCGGCGGAACGGTGAACGTCGCCGCACTCCAGATCCGGCTCGCGCTCACCGACCGGATCGCGTTCATCGCCACCAAGGACGGCGTCACGATCTTCCGGCCGGACAATCCGATCGTGCAGGACGACACGGGCTTCATGGACATGACGGTCGGTCTCAAGGCGTCGCTCGTCGACATGCCCGAGCACGACTTCATCCTGTCCGGCGCGCTCCGCTACGAGATCCCGCTCGGCAACGACGAGATCTTCCAGGGCTACGGCGACGGTGTGATCATCCCGTCGGCGACCTTCCGCTGGGGCCTCGGTGCGCTCGGGCTCGAGAACGCCAACGTCGTCGCCGGCCTCGGCGGCCAGGTTCCCATCGACGGCAAGGCGAACAGCCAGTCGATGTTCTGGAACTTCCACATCGACTACGGCTTCGAGGTGACGAACTCCGCCGTGAAGTACGTGGTGCCGTTCCTCGAGGTCAACGGGCTCCACTACACGAAGGGCGGCGACGGCACGAACCCGATCCATCTGTCGAAGGCGGCGGGCGGCGGGACGCTGACGCTCGCGACGGCGCAGGCCGCGCTCGCCACCGGGCCGTTCGAGGGCGCCGACGTGGCGAACCTCGGATCGCCCAACATCGCCGGTCACGACCTCGTGACCTTCGGCGGTGGCATCCGGCTGCCCACGAAGTGGGGCGTGTCCTTCGGCGTGATGTACGAAGCCGCCGTCTCGGAGCGCGACGACATCTACGATCGCCGGCTCACCGCGATGGCGACCTGGGAGCTCTAGCCGGGCTCCACGAAACGCAGAACGGGTTCGAAGCGAGCAGCAGCTACCCCTGGCTCGACGAAAGCGGCGCAGGCGATCGGAGCATCGCCTGCGCCGCACGCGCTCCGTCGATCGCCGCGCTCATGATGCCGCCCGCGTGGCCCGCGCCCTCACCGGCCGGGAACAGGTTCGCGAAGCCCTCGGCGCGGAAGGTGCGCGCGTCGCGCGGCAGGCGGACGGGCCCCGAGCTGCGCGACTCGACGCCCACGAACATTCCCGCGTCGCTCGCGAAGCCCGGGATCTCGCGGTCGAAGCGGCCGAGCGCGCGCCGCAGCGCGTCGGCGATCCAGCCGGGCAGCAGCGCGTCGATGCGCGCCGGCACCGCGCCGAGCTTGTAGCTCGTCGCGCGCAGCGCGCGGCTCGCGCGGCCGGCGAGGAAGTCGTCGACGCGCTGTGCGGGCGCGGCGAACCCGCCGCCGCCCGCCTCGTAGAAGCGCGCCTCGAGCTCCTCCTGGAACGCGACGCCCGCGAACGCGTCGTCGCCCGCGAGCCGCCGCGGGTCCACCGTCACCACGATGCCCGCGTTCGCGAAGGGCGACGAGTGGCGCGAGTTGCTCATGCCGTTCGTGCACAGGAGGCCCGGCTCGGAGACGGCGGCGACGATCTGTCCGCCCGGGCACATGCAGAAGCTGTGGACGCCCGGCGCGGCGCCGTCGGCGCGCCGGACGAGCGCATAGTAGGCGGGGCCGAGCGCGTCCGACACCGCCGTGCGCGGCCCGTAGCGCCCTCGGTCGACGAGCTCCTGGGGGTGCTCGACGCGCACGCCGAGCTGGAAGGGCTTCGCGACCGCGACGACGCCGTCGCGCACGAGCGCGCGCAGCGTGTCGCGCGCGCTGTGCCCGACGGCGAGCACGACGGCGTCGGCCTCGACGTCGCCGTGCGTCGTGCGCACGGCCGTCACGCGTCGATCCGCGTCGCCGGCCGCCGTGCGCAGCCCCTCGACGCGCACGCCGAAGCGGAACGCGACGCCGAGCGCCTCGAGCCGCGCGCGCAGCCGCGGCAGCACGCGGTGCAGCACGTCCGTGCCGATGTGCGCGCGCGCGTCGAACGCGATCGCCTCGGGCGCGCCGCACTCGACGAGCGCGCGCACGATCGGCTCCTCGAGCGCGTGCTGCGTGCGCGTATAGAGCTTCCCGTCGGAGTAGGTCCCCGCACCGCCCTCGCCGAACAGCAGGTTCGCCTCGCGGTCGATCTCGTGCGTGCGCACGAAGCGCGCCACCGCGCGACCGCGCTCGCGCAGCGCCGGCCCCCGCTCGAGCACGTCGACGCGCACGCCGTGGAGTGCGAGCACGTGTGCGGCGAAGACGCCGGCCGGCCCGCTCCCGACGACCACGGCGCGCCGCCCGCGCCAGCCGGGCTGCGCGTCGGCGACCTCGAGCCGCGCGGGCGGAGGGAGCTCGCGCGCGCGGTTCGCGGACACGGCGCGCGCGATCGCCGCGCGCGACGCCGAGCGGGCGACGGCGACGTCCGCGTGGACGACGAAGCGCAGCGCGTGCGCGCCGCCGCGCCGCCGCGCGTCGAGCGCCTTGCGCGCGACCCGCAGGTGCTCGACCTCGTGCGCGGCGATTCCGAGCGCCGCGGCGGCGCGCGCGCGGAGCGCGCTCTCCGGCTCGTCCGTGCCGAGCTCGAGCGCGAGCACGCGCAGGCGCGCGTCCGCATCCGCGTGCGCGCTCGCGGTGCGGTCGCGGTCGCCGGCGCGGTCGCGGAGTGCGTCGTCGTCGGGGGCCACGGCGCGCGGAGCATATCCCGCCCCGCGTCGCCGCCGCGCTTCAGCGGGCGAGGGCGGCGAGCGCCTCGGCCGTGCGCTCCCACGTCGCGCCCGCGTCGGAGAGGGGTGCGGCGAGGAGATCGGTCATTCCCGCGTCCGCGTAGCGCGCGAGCGCGCCGGCGACGGCGCGCTCGTCGCCGACGATGCACGCGTCCGCGATGTCGTCGGTGCCGCCGAGCTCGACCATCCGCCGGTAGCGCGGGAGCTGCATGTACGTCGCGAAGTGCGCGCGCGCGGCGTCGCGCGCGCGCGCGGCGTCGTTCGTCACGAGCACCGGGACGACGCCCGCGATGCGCGGCTCGGGCCGGCCCGCGTCCTGCGCGGCGCGGCGGAGCTCGGGCGCGATCGCGCGCTCGATCGCGCGCGGCGGGCTCCACGTCGCGATCGTGCCGTCGGCGAGCGCGCCGGCCGCGCGCAGCATGAGCGGGCCGAGCGCGCCGACGAGCACGCTCCCGAGCGGGCTCGCGCCGGGCGTCCCGTAGATCGAGCCGACGCGGAAGAGCTCGCCCTCGAACTGCACGAGGCCCGCGTGCTCGCGCTCGCCGGCCGGCGCGGCGCCCGCGCGCAGCGCCGCGTCGAGCACACCGAGGTATTCGCGCACGTGCTGCGCCGGGCGCTCGTAGGCGAGCCCGTGCATCGCGATCACGGCCTCGTTCGAGCAGCCGATGCCGAGCTCGATCGGGCGCCCGATCGCGGCCTGCACGGTCGCGGCCTGGCGCGCGAGCGCGAGCGGGTGGAACAGGTAGGTCGGGATCACGGCCGTGCCGAGCGCGATCGCGCGCGTCGCGTCGCCCGCGGCCTGGATCGAGGCGAGCGCGTCGAGCGACCAAGGCAGGTAGGGCACCCACGCGCTCGCGAAGCCGAGCGCCTCGGCGCGCTGCGCGCGCGCGCGCACCTCGGCGACGTCCGACCCGCCGCCCCACGTCTCGGAGACGAAGATCCCGATGCGCACGCGCCTTCCTCCTGCCGCCGCACGCACCGGCTCGGGTGCGCGCTCCCGCCTTGCCCGGGCCGCGGCGCGCATGGTATCGACGGCGGCGCGCGAGAGGGGGAGCGAATGCCGGGTGTGCCCGCGACCGCCGAGGACGTCGATGCGCGCTGGCTCGAGGCCGCACTCGCCGCGCGCCACCCGGGCGTGCGCGTCGCGGGCGTCGAGCTCGTCGAGGCGCACGAGGCGACGAACGCGCACGCGCGTCTTCGCGTCGCGTACGAGGCGGACGCTGGATGCCCGGCGACGCTCTTCTGCAAGCTCCTGCCGACGCGGGAGCCGACGCGCGCCGCGATCGCCGCGACCGGCATGGGCCTGCGCGAGGCGCTCTTCTACGAGCGGCTCGCGCACCGGCTCGCGCTCCGCACGCCGGCCGTGCACGCGGCGCTCTGCGACGAGGCGACGGGCGCCTTCGCGCTCCTGCTCGAGGACCTGCGCGCGACGGGCTGCACGATCTCGACCGGGCCGGAAGGCGTCGCGCCCGACGCGGCCGCGCGTGCGCTCGAGGAGCTCGCGCAGATGCACGCTCGCTATGCGAGCGCCGAGCGGCGCCGCGCCGAGGCCGGGTTCGTGCGCGCGCCCGACCCGCCGAGCGACTACGGCGTGACGCGTCTGCGCTACGGGCTCGACCACCACCGCGAGCGGCTCGCTCCCGCCTTCGCCGAGCTCGCCGAGCTCTACGTCGCGCGGCGCGACGCCGTGCACGCGGCCTGGGAGGACGGGCCGCGCACCGTCGTGCACGGCGACACGCACGTCGGGAACCTCTTCGACGACGCCGGCCGCACGGGCTTCCTCGACTGGGGCATCGTGCACGTGGGCACGCCGCTGCGCGAGGTCTCCTACTTCCTGACGATGGCGATGGCGGTGGACGACCGCCGCGCGCACGAGCGCGACCTGTGGCGCGTGTGGCTCGACGCCTTTGCGGCGAACGGCGGCGAGCCGATCGCGTTCGACGACGCGTGGCGCGCGCACCGCCTCCACGCCGCCTACACCGTGCCCGCGAGCTGTCAGGTCGTGACGTTCCCCGACGACGCCTCGCCGGCGCGCCGCGTGTTCGCCGACGCCTTCCTCGCGCGCGCCGAGGCCGCCGTCGAGGATCTCGAGGCGCGCGCCGCGCTGCGCGACCTCAAGGGGGTGTGAACGCGTCGCGCGGCGGGCCGAGGCGCCGGACGAGGGCGACGAGCGGGAGTGCGGCGAGCGAGAGGGCGGCCATCGCGCCGAGCGCGAGCGGGTAGTCGAAGCGCGCCGCGAGCGCGCCGACCGTCCACGCCGACCACACGCTGCACAGGTTGATGCCGCCCATGTACGCGCTGAACTGCGTGCCGCCGAGGCGCGGGTCGGTGATCTCCATGAAGAGCGCGTAGGCGCTCGCGGTGTAGATCCCGAACAGCAGGTACACGAAGCCGAGCGTCGGGAGCAGCAGCGCGCGCGGCACGCCCGCGCCCTGCGTCGCCGCGGCGGCGAGGGCCGCGACGCCGAGCGCGAGCACGCCGATCGCCGCGGCGAGCGCGTGCGCGCGATCGCGCGGGCCGTCCGACAGGCGGCCTCCGACGAGCGCGCCGATCGCCATGCACAGCACGCCCGGGCCCGCGAAGAAGGCGCCGACGTCGGTCTTGTCGAGGCCGCGGTCGATCAGCAGCGGGCCGGCGACCGTGCCCGCCGCCTCCATCGCGGCGCCCGCGACGACGGCGATCGCGAGGCCGAGCCACGTCACGGGACGCCGCAGCACCTCGAGGAGCCCGCGCGCGAAGCGACCGAAGCGCTCGCGCGCGCTCCCGCCGACCGCGCTCGGCGCTTCGCGCGCGAGCCACACGAACGCGCTCGACGCCCACACCACCGCGACGAGCGCGAGCACGACCTCGCGCGCGCCGACCACCGCCTCGGCGGCGAGCGCGAGGCCGCCGAACGCGGCGCGCCCGGCGAGCATGCCGAGCTGCATCCAGGCCGTGGTCGCGCCGCGCTCGCGGGCCGGCGTCGAGGCGACGGCGAGCGCGTCGATCGCGACGTCCTGCGTGGCCGCCGCGAACGCGTGCGCGAGCAGCGCGACGAGCAGCAGGTCGTAGCCGGCGACGGGGTCGAGGCCGGCGATCGGGAGCAGCGTCGCACCCATCGCGAGCTGCGCGCCCGAGATCCACGCGCGCAGCCCCGCGCGCCGCGGTCGCAGCGCGTCGACGAGCGGCGCCCACAGGAACTTGAAGGCCCACGGCAGCGTGAGCAGCGCGGACAGCTTCGTGACGTCGTCGATCGCGACGCCGGCGTCGCGCAGCCGCGTCGGCAGCGCCCACCACACGTAGCCGATCGGCGCGCCCTCGGTGAAGTAGAGCAGCGCGAAGAACGCGCGACGGCCGAGCGTGCTGGCGAGCGGGTCGGGGCGCCGCGGCACGCGCTAGACCGAGCGTCCCGTCCCGTCGTCGGCCGTCCAGTGGACGGAGTAGAGATCCTTGCGGCGGTCGGTCCAGGGGCGGACCGTGCCGTTCGCGCGGTTGCGCTGGAGCAGCTCGACGTCGACGTCGTGCACGAGCACCGTCTCGATGTTGGGCGTGCTCTCGGCGGCGATCGCGTCGCGCGCGAAGCCGACGTCGGACGGCGTGAAGATGCCGCACTGCGAGTAGTGGATGTCCGCGTTCTCGACCGAGGGCAGGTTGCCCGCGCAGCCCGCGATGGCCACGTAGCACTGGTTCTCGATCGCGCGCGCCTGCGCACAGCTTCGCACGCGCAGGTAGCCGAGCCGGTCGTTGGTGTTGAACGGGACGAACAGCACGTTCGCACCCTGGGCGACCGCGATGCGCGCGAGCTCCGGGAACTCGATGTCGTAGCAGACGAGCACCGCGATCTTCCCGCGATCGGTGTCCATCACGTTCACGCGGTCGCCGCCGCGCACGCCCCACCAGCGCGCCTCGTTCGGCGTCACGTGGATCTTGTACTGCCGGTCGATCGTGCCGTCGCGGCGGAACAGGAACGAGACGTTGAAGAGCCCGTCCTCCTCCTCGACGAACTGCGAGCCGCCGATCACGTTCACGTTGTACTTCATCGCGAGGTCGGACATGAGCTCGAGGTACTGCGGCGTGAACGCGGCGAGCTTGCGCGCCGCGAAGCCCGGCTGTCGCTCGTCGAGGAACGAGAGGAGCTGGGTGGTGAAGAGCTCGGGCAGGAGGACGAAGTCGGCGAGGTAGTCGCCCGCGGTGTCGACGTAGTAGCGGCACTGCGTCGCGAACTCCTCGAACGAGTCGATGCGCCGCATGAAGTACTGCACGAGCCCGATGCGCTGGTTCCAGACCGAGCGCAGGTGGCGGCCCGGGTTCGGGCGGTAGTCGAGGTTGCGCCACTCGAGGTAGGTCGCGTAGCCGCGCGACTCGACGTCGCTCGGCAGGTAGTCGGGAATCAGCCCCTGGAGCGCGAAGCCGTTCGCGAGCTGCGCGGTGAGGACCGGGTCGTACAGGCTGCGCTCGATCACGCGCTCGACGTACTCGCGCGCGGTCATGTCGTCGGCGTGGTCGCCGTAGCCCGGGATGCGGCCGCCGATGATGATGCGCCGCAGGTTGTGCTCGCGCGCCACCTGCTTGCGCGCCTCGTAGAGGCGCCGCGAGAGCCGGTATCCGCGGAACTCGGGGTCGACCATGATCTCGATGCCGTACAGCGTGTCGCCGTCCGGATCGTGGTTGCGGATGAAGCCCGAGTCGGCGATCTCGCGCCAGCTGTGCCACGCATCGTAGTCGCCGAAGTCGACGATCAGGCTGCTCGACGACGCGACGACCTCGCCGTCGAACTCGATGCAGATCTGGCCTTCGGGGAAGGTCGCGAGCTGGCTCTCGACCTGCGCGCGCTCCCACGTCTGCGCGCCGGGAAAGCACTTCTCCTCGAGCGCGACGAGGGCGTCGAAGTCCTCGAGGCGGATCTTCCGCACGACGAGCTTCGACTGGAAATCGTCGAGATCGAGGTCCTTCACGCGGCGCTCCCTTCTCGCGCGACGTCGCGGGGAGAGTGGGCTCTCGCGGTCGCGCGCGATGCGACCATAGCGCGCGAGTGATTCCGGGTGCGGAAGCGCGGTGCTTCACGCGGCGTCGAGCAGCGCCTCGATCGCGAGCCGTTCCTCCTCGGCCGGTGCGCGCACGACGCGCCAGGGGTCGCCGATCTCCATCGTCGCGCGCTCGCGCGCGTCGTAGCGCGGCCAGTCGCCGAGGCCCGGCGCATCGCACGCGGGCGCGCCCCCGTGCGCGAAGCGCCCCCACGCGTCGATCATCGCGTCGGACACGGCGCGCGCGGACGGCGCGTCGCCGACGAGCGCGGGCGCCGCGTCGAGCGTGCCGAAGACGAACGGACAGTCGAGCGCGTGGCACGCGCCGAGGGCGCCGTCCTGCAGCGGCGAGGCCCACGTGAAGCGGTACGCGTAGGCCGCGTGGCCGCGCGCGGCGTGCAGCGCGGCGATGCGCGCGGCCGGCGTGCGCATCGCGAGATCGGCCTGGATCGCGTAGACGAGGTCGAGCCCGTCCGTGCTCTCGCCGCGCGCCGCGCGCCCGGCGCGGAACACGTCGACGAGCCGCTGCGCGCGCGCGCGGTCGCCGCACGCGCGGCCGGGCAGCTGGCCGGCGAGCGCGTTCGCGACGGCGTCCGCCGGGATGTCGATGCGGGGCGCGCCGTACTTGTAGAGCTGGAGCTCGTCGCGCGTCGTCCCGACGACGAGCGGAACGGGTGCGAGGCGCCCCGCGTGCGCAGCCTCGAGCGGGGACTCGGGGAGCACGTCGCCGTCGACGACGGGCGCGAAGAACATGCCCGTTCGCCAGAGCCGCTCGGTCGCGACCTCCTCCTGCGCGTCGAGCAGCGCATCGGCCGGCGCGTGCGCAAGCGCGCGCGCGTCGACGCCCAGCACGTCGAGCAGGCGCGCCGTGCGCTCGCGAGCCTCCTGCGGCAGGAGGAAGCCGTCCGGAGCGCCGCTCTGTGCGATCGCGCCCGCGAACAGGCCGCGCGCGCGCGGCATCGCGAGCAGGGCGTGGATGCTCCCCGCGCCCGCCGACTCGCCGACGACGGTCACGCGCGAGGCGTCGCCGCCGAACGCGCCGACGTGCGCGCGCACCCACTCGAGCGCCGCGACCTGGTCGAGCAGGCCGAGGTTCGCGCAGCGCGGCGCGCCGGGCGGCCCGCTCGCATCGAGGTAGGCGAAGCCGAGCGCGCCGACCCGGTAGTTGCACGTCACGACCACGGCGTTCGCGCGCGCCGCGAGCCGCAGGCCGTCGTACGTCGCGGCCGCGCCCGTGCCGGTCTGATAGGCGCCGCCGTGCAGCCAGAAGAGGACGGGCCGCGGCCCGTCGGCGTCCTGCGGCGCATCGACGTTCAGCGTGAGGCAATCCTCGGAGGTCGCGACGAGCGGCGTCATGCCGAGCAGCTCGGTGAGCGGCGTCGCACGCTGCGGCGGCGCCGCGCCGTAGCGCGTCGCGTCGAACGGGGCGGCGCCGCGTGCGGCAGGCGGCGGCGCGGGCGGCGCGAAGCGGAGCGCGCCGACGGGCGGCGCGGCGTACGGAATCCCGCGGAAGCGATGCACGACGCGCTCGCCGAACGTCGCGCGGATGCCGCGGAAGCTCCCCTGCGCCGTCGTCGCGACGGGCTCCGTGCTCATGCGCACGATCCTACCCGAGTGGCCGGCGCGCGGGTGTAGACTCGCGCGCCGTGTCGCACGTGACCCGCTACAGCGTGATGCCGATTCCGCCGGTCGAGGCGCACACGACGTGGTTCGACGCCGGCGCCGTGCGCGTCGGCGTCGAGTACCGGCTGCTCACCGACGCGATCGCGGCCGCCGCGACGCTCGACGCGGCGAGTGGCGACGAGCGCGGCCAGACGGAGGCGCTCGACGACTGCGGGGTGTCGCTGCACGTGGTCGCGACGCAGGACGGCGAGGAGCGCGAGCTCCTGCGCTTCGACTGCTTCCGCGAGGATCCGCACTACCACTACGTGTCGTGGCGCGAGCGCGCGAACGACATGATCCACCTCGACCCGGTCGCCGACGGCGACCCGCTCGCGTGGGCGCTCGAGCGCCTGCGCACGCGCCTCGCGCCCATGCTCGCGCGCGCGGGCGCACCCGAGGTCGCGGCCGCGCTCGACGCGCGCGCGCTCGACGCGGCGCTGCCGCGCATCGCCGAGTGCGCCTATCGCGCGCGCTTCGCCGAGCGCGACGCGCGCGCGTTCGAGGCCGAGGCGCTCGCGCGCGCCGGAGGCGCGCGGTGAGCGTCGGCGCCGGCGAGACGCGCGCCGCGCGGCTGCGCACCGAGCTCGGACACCCCGTGATCGACGCCGACGGGCACGTGATCGAGACGCCTCCCGTCTTCATGCCGTTCTTCGAGGACTACGTCCGCGACATCGCGGGCGGCGACATGGTGAAGCGCTTCCGCGCCGTCGGCGGGATGGACTTCGACGACATGGTGCTGCGGCCGTGGAGCGGCCTCTCGTGGAAGGAGCGCCGCGCCGCCTGGGCGACGCGCCCGTCGTGGTGGTCGCTGCCCGCCGCGAACTCGCTCGACCGCGCGACGAGCCACCTCCCGAAGCTCCTCTACGAGCGGCTCGACGACTTCGGCATCGACTTCGCCGTGCTCTACGGGAGCCGCACGCTCACGACGACCGCGATCCGCGACGCCGAGGTGAGGCAGGTCGCGTGCCGCGCGCTGAACGCGTTCAACGCGGACGCCTACGCGCCGTACGCGAGCCGCATGACGCCGGCCGCGCAGATCCCGACGCACACGCCGGAGGAGGCGATCGCCGAGCTCGAGCACGCCGTGGGCGGGCTCGGGATGAAGGCGATCATGATCAACGGGCTCGTGCACCGGCCGATCGGCGGCGAGGCGGCCGCGCACGACCCGCGTCTGCCGAACTGGGGCTCGGGGAGCGGCGAGCGCATCGATGCGCTCGGCATCGACGCCGAGTACGACTACGACCCGTTCTGGCGTCGCTGCGTCGAGCTGCGCGTCGCGCCCGCGTCGCACACGCCGGGCATGGGCTGGGGAAGTCGCCGCTCGGTGTCGAGCTACATGGCGAACCACCTCGGCTCGTTCGCCGCGAGTGCCGAGGCGGTGTGCCGCTCGCTCTTCATGGGCGGCGTGACGCATCGCTTCCCCGAGCTCGCGTTCGGGCTGCTCGAGGGCGGCGTCGGATGGGCGTGCATCCTGTTCGCCGACATCGTCTCGCACTGGGAGAAGCGCAACAAGGAGGCCATCCACCACCTCGACCCGAAGCGCATGGACGTCGACGCCATCGTGCGGCTCTTCGACGAGTACGCGGATGCGCACTTCCACGCGGGCGTGCCCGGGCTCGCCGAGAGCCTCGCGAAGCTCGAGCCCGAGCCGCCCTTCCTCGACGAGTGGGAGGCCTGCGGCATCGAGCGGCGCGAGGATCTCGCCGCGCGCTTCGTGCCGCACTTCTACTTCGGCTGCGAGGCGGACGACCCGACCGTCGCCTGGGCGTTCCGCGCGGCCTCGAACCCGATGGGCGCGCGGCTGCGCGCGATGTTCAGCTCGGACATGGGGCACTGGGACGTCCCCGACATGAGCGAGATCCTCTGCGAGGCCTTCGAGCTCGTCGAGCACGGGCACCTCGGGCCCGACGACTTCCGGGACTTCGTGTTCGCGAACCCCGTGCGCTTCTACACGCGCGTGAACCCCGACTTCTTCCGCGGCACGCGCGTCGAGGCCGAGGCTGCGCGCGTCGTCGCCGCGGAGCGGGCGCCGGCCTAGCATGCAGCCCCTCTCCGGAAGGGTCGCCGTCGTCACCGGCGCGAGCCGCGGCATCGGCAAGGGCTGTGCGATCGAGCTCGGCGCCGCGGGCGCGACGGTCTACGTCACCGGCCGCAGCGTGCGCGAGGGCGATGCGCCGCTCCCGGGCACCGTCGGCGCGACGGCGGCCGCGGTCGACGAGGCGGGAGGGCGCGGCATCGCCGTCGCGTGCGACCACCGCGACGACGCGCAGACCGAGGCGCTCTTCGAGCGCGTCGAGCGCGAGCAGGGCCGCCTCGACGTGCTCGTGAACAGCGCCTACGTCGTGCCGCGCGAGCTCACCGCGGGACGGCCGTTCTGGGAGACGCCGCTCTCGAACTGGGACGACATGGTCGGCGTCGGCACGCGCGGCGCCTACGTCGCGACGCACTGTGCGGCGCGGCGCATGGTGCGCGCGCGCGACGGCCTCGTCGCGAACGTCTCGAGCTCGGGCGCCGCCGAGTACGCCTGGCACGTCGCCTACGGCGTCGGGAAGTGCGCGCTCGATCGCCTGACGGCGGACGCCGCGCACGAGCTCCGCGCGCACGGCGTCGCCGTCGTCTCGCTCTGGCCCGGGCTCGTGATGACCGAGCGCATGGAGGGCGCGGCGAAGCGGCTCCCCACGCTCGACTTCACGACGGCCGAGTCGCAGCGCTTCACCGGCCGCGCGATCGTCGCGCTCGCTGCCGACCCCGGTCGCCTGCGCTGGAGCGGACGGGCGGTCGCCTCGCGCGAGCTCGCCGACGTCTACGGCTTCACCGACGTCGACGGCCGCCTGCCCGCGGGCCCGCTGCACGACCGCCCGGGCGGCGCGCACTAGCGCGCACCCGCGCGCGGTTCTGACGAAGCACCCGCGCGCTGCGCCGCGAAGCCGGCCTCACTCGTCGGGCGTCGTCTCGGATCCTTCGCTCCCGCTCGCCGCCGGCTCGCCGCGCACGGTCACCTTCGCGCGCAGTCCGACGTGCACGACGACGGCTCCGGCCACGCAGCGCACGGCGCTCGCGCTCTCGTACTCGACGCCGCGCGTGATCGAGACGACGTCGACGAGCGCGTCGCCGCCGGCGGCGCGCGCCTTCTCCTGCAGGATGCGGAGCGCGTCGAGGAAGGCGGCCTCGCAGGCGGTCGCGTCCGAGCGCAGCGCGCCGCTCGAGGTGCGCTCGACCTCGAGCGTCGAGAGCGTGCGCGCGACGGGCGGGTGCGGCTCGCCCTTCAAGAAGAAGGGGACGTCGAGCAGGAAGTCGCGCGCGCGTTCGGTCGCGGCGACCTCGCGCGCGTTCACGAAGCGCTCCGTCTCGCGCGCGCGGGCGGGTGCGGCGGCGACGACGAAGGCCAGACCTGCGAGCAGGACGAGCGGGAAGAGCGGAGCGACGCGGCGGAGCGGCGACATGGGTGCGGGCACCTCGGCGGCGCCGCGACGAGCGCGCGAGCCGGAGCCCGGGCGCGCGAGCGCGGCGCGAGGGTGGGGGAGGGCGCGCCGAGTCTAGCGGCGCGCGGCGCATCCTCGGCCGCCGCGCCGCCGCGCGCGCTCGGCGCGTGTCCTCGCTGCGGGGCGACCCGGGCCGTTCGGCCCGTCGGCGCCCGCCCGCGGCGGGCGTAGGCTCCGCGCGTCGTGAGCACGCAACGCGCCGCTCGGCGGGAGCGCTCGCGCGACGCCTCCGCCGTCTGCGCGGCGGCGTGGCGCGCCCGTTCCGGATCTTCGATGCTCCCCCGGTTCCACCGCCGGGGCCAGCGTGAAGATCCTCTCGTGCGAAGACCACGATCTCCTGCGCGACGGCCTGCAGCACGTGCTGGCCGACCTGCCCGGGACGCCGGAGCTGCTCGAGGCGAGGAACGCGGCCGAGGCGCGCGCGCTGCTGCGCGAGGCGGGCGACGTCGCGCTCGTGCTGCTCGACCTCGGGCTCCCGGACGTCGATGGTCTCGACCTGCTCGCCGAGCTGCGCGCCGCGCATCCGGCGACCGCCGTCGCCGTCTTCTCCGGCTCCGAGCGCCCGAGCGACGTGCGCGCCGCGCTCGACCGCGGCGCGCAGGGCTACATCCCGAAGTCGGCGAGCCGCTCGGAGCTGCTCGCCGCGCTCTCGAAGATCCTCGATGGCGAGGTGTTCGTGCCGAGCGGCCTGCGCGCGGCGGCGGAGGCGCTCGCGTCGACGCACCTCACGCCGCGGCAGCGCGACGTGGCGGAGCTGCTCGTGCGCGGCCTGACGAACCGCGAGATCGGCGAGCAGCTCGGCATCCATCTCGGCACCGTGAAGAAGAACGTCGAGGCGATCCTCGTCGCGCTCGACGTCACGAACCGCACCGAGGCGGTGCTCGTGCTGGTCGAGCGCGGGATCGTGGCGCCGCCGCGCGCGGGAAGCTAGGCCGGCGCCGGCGGCCCGCGCGATGAACCGGCTCGACCGCGCGCTGCTCCTCCTGCTCACGCCCGTGTGGCTCGTCGCCTTCGCGCTCTCCGTGCGCTCGCTCGGCCGCGACGAGGTGGTCGCGCCCTTCCGCGCGACGGGCGCGGCGAGCGCTTCGGCCTACCCGCGCGTGTCGCGCATTCCCGAGTGGACGATCGTTCCCGATCGCGCGGCGGAGCGGCTGCGCGCGGGCGATGCGCTCGTCGAGATCGGCGGCGTCGACGCGCGCGGCGCGTCGGCGCCGCGCGCGATCGCGCTCGCGTGGGACGGCATGGATGCGAGCGGCGCGCTCGCGCTCGTCGTCGAGCGCGACGGTGCGCGCCTGCCGCTCGTCGCGCGCATCCCCGGCACGATTCCCAAGTGGCCGGTGCTCGCCGTGTCGCTCGCATTCGCCGCGACCGCGCTCGTCGCGCTGCTGCGATTCCCGCACCTGCGCGTCGCGCGCCTCGGCTTCCCGGCGCTGATGGGGGCCGCGATCTGGACGGGGAGCTACTTCGGGACGACCCCCGCGGAGTGGCTCGCCGCATTCGCGCTGCGGGCGGGCTCGCTGTGCTTCCTGCAGCCCGCGGCCGTGCGCGCGCTGCGGAGCTTCCCCGACGGCGTCGACCGCGTGCCGTGGGCGCGGGGCTGGCCCGCGCTGCTCGGTCTGAACGGCGTGCTGCTCGTCGACGGAACGATGGGAGGCGTGCTGCCGGATGGCGTGGCGAGCCAGGCCGGCCGGGCGTTCGCCGTCGTCGGCGGCGCGCTCTTCGCCGCGATCTGCGCCGTGCGCTACCGCGCGGCGAACCGCACCGACCGGCGGCGCTTCAAGTGGCTCTTCCTCGGCGTGCTCGTCGGCACGGCACCCGGGGCGATGGTGGCGCTGGCGTCGGCCGTGCGGCCCGAGCTCGGGCGCTGGTTCCTGCCGAGCCAGCTCGCGCAGCTCGCGATCCCGCTCGCGCTGTACGTCGGCGTGACGCGCCATCGCCTCTTCGACATCGACCGGCTGCTCGACGCGACGGTCGTCGCCGTCGCGGGGCTCGCGCTGCTCGTCGGCGCGGCGCTCTTCGCGGGCCCGGCTGCCGCGCGCGCGCTCGAGGCGGCGGGGCTCTCGGGCGGCGCGGCGCGCCTCGCGCTCGGCGTGGGCGGCGCCGCGCTCGTCGCGCCGGCCGCGCTCGCCGCGCGCCGCCGGCTCGACGACTGGGTGCTCCGCGATCGCCGCGCGCGCCGCGCGCGCGCACGCGCTGCTCGAGCCGCTCTCGCGCTGCGAGAAGCTGCGCGAGGTCGCCGAGACGGCGGCGGCCGGGCTCGCGGACGTGCTCGGCGCGCGCGGCGCGGCATGTCGCGTCGAGATCGACGGCCGCGTCGCGTGCGAGGTCGCCGTCGGTGAGGCGCCGGCGCTCGCGCCGCCGGCGACCGCAGCGGATGCGTTCCCAGCGACGAGCGCCGCGCGCGCACGCGGTGGCGTCGAGCGCCGCGCGGGGGCGTGCTCGTCGCGCCGCTCGAGGCGACGGCCGACGGCCGCCCCGTGCGCGGCGCGCTCGCGCTCGCGCCGCCGCGCTCGGGCGAGGACTTCGAGGACGAGGACGCCGCGCTCGTCGCCCTCGTCGCCGCGCGCGCGGCGGCCGCCGCGGCGTCGGTCGAGGAGCGCGGCCTGCTCTCGCGCACGCGCGCGCGCAACGTCGCGCTCGGCGAGGAGAAGGCGCGCGCCGAGCGCGAGAGCGCGGAGAAGACGCGGCTGCTCGCGGCCGCGAGCCACGATGCGCGTCAGCCGCTGCAGGCGCTGCGCCTCTTCCTCGGCGCGCTCGAGGCCTCTGCCGCCGAGCCGTCGCAGCGCGAGCTCGCGCGCAAGGCGCAGCTCGCGACGCTCTCGCTGCAGCAGTCGCTCGACGCACTGCTCGACGAGGCGCGGCTCGAGGCGGGCGTGCTCGCGCCGCGCGTCGAGGCGGTCGCGCTCGCGAGCGCGTTCGCCGAGCTCGAGGCGACGTTCGCGCCGCTCGCGCGCGCGAAGGGCCTCGCGCTCGAGGTCGAGCCGAGCGATGCGCTCGTCGAGAGCGACCCGGCGCTCCTGCGCTCGATCCTGCAGAACCTCGCGGCCAACGCGGTCCGCTACACGGACGCGGGGCGCGTGCGCATCGCGGCGCGCGCGGTGGACGACGAGCCCGGCGCCGCGCGCGCGGGCGGCGCGGGCGACCCGCGCGTCGAGATCGAGGTCGCGGACACCGGGCGCGGCATCGACGGTGAGGAGCTGCGCGACGTCTTCGACGCGTGGCAGCGCGGCGAGAGCGCGCGCGGCGATGCGGCGGGTCTCGGCCTCGGGCTCTCGATCGTCGCGCGCCTCGCGGCCGCGCTCGGCCACGACGTCGAGGTCGATTCGTCGCCGGGGGAGGGCACGCGCTTCCGCGTGCGCGTGCCGCGCGCGCGCGGCGCGCCGCTCGCGGACGGGCCCGGGGCGCGCATCGCCGCGAGTGCGAGGGCGGACGCGAGCGAGGGCGCGCGCGCCCTCGTCCTCGTGGTCGACGACGACGCGGCCGCGCGCGAGGCCCTCGCGGCGATGCTCGGCCACTGGTCGTGCGACGTCGCCGCGGCCGCGACCGCGCGCGAGCTGATCGAGGCGCATTCGTCGCGCGCGCCGGCCGTCGCGCTCCTCGACCACGCGCTCGCGCACGGCACCGGCTTCGACGCGCTCGCGGAGCTCGAGGCGGCGTTCGGGCCGCTGCCGGCCGCGCTCGTGACGGCCGACGCCGGGCCGGACGTCGCCGCGCGCGCGGCGGAGCGCGGCCTCCCGCTGCTGCGCAAGCCCGTGCTGCCCGTGCAG
This sequence comes from Myxococcota bacterium, assembly GCA_041389495.1. Lineage (NCBI taxonomy): Bacteria > Pseudomonadati > Myxococcota > Myxococcota bacterium. The sequence goes on from JAWKRT010000002.1 coordinate 1,149,522, forward strand.
CTGCGCGCGGTGCTCGCGAGCCTCCTGGACGGACGTTAGTCGGGGCGCCGCGCGCGCGTGCGCGCGTGCGCGCGCTCAGCCCGCCTCGACGTCGATGCCCACCACGTCGTCGCGCAGCACGTCGGGGCGGAGCGTGACCTCCTCCTCGTCGTCCATGTCGCGCCGCAGCCAGGACGCGATCTCGAGCAGCAGGTCGGCGAGCTCGGCGCGCGGCGCGTCGCGGCGGCGGAGGGCGTCGAGATAGACGCGCATCTGCGCGCGCTGGGCGCGGTGGTCCTCCTCGACGAGGTGCGCGCGCTCGGGGCCCCAGGCGTCGATCGTGCGCAGGAGCGGCACGAGCTGGTCGTCCTCGTGCCGCATGTGCTCCTCGAGCTGGAACAGGAAGTGCTCGCCGGCGCGCCGCAGCTCCTCGCGACCGGTGGCACCGCGATCGAGCGCGGCGTGCGACAGTTCCTCGAGGTCGGCGAGAGCGCGCCGCAGCTGGGCGTGGTCCGAGAGGATGCGTTCGCGGAGCTCGTTCGGCGTCATGTCGGTCCTCCGTGCTCGGTTCGGGCGTCGTCGCGCGTGCGTGTCGCCGCGCCGCAGTGCAGGACGCGTGCCGGCGAGCCGGGCCGTCTCGCGAGCGTAACGCCCGCTCGCGGGGTGCGCGCCGGCGGGGCGTGTCGCGCGGCCACGCTCGCGTGACAGGCTGACGGCCTGCGCGAGCGTGCACGGGCGTCCCCGGTCGGCGGGGGCGATCGCGAAGCAGGGGGTGTGCGGGTGGCGGGCAGTGCGGAGCGGATGATCGAGGCGCTGCGGCGTCCGGAGGCCTACCCGCATCCGGTGCGCGAGCCCGTCGAGGTGCTCGAGACGCACGCGTCGTGGATCGCGCTCGCGGGCGATCGCGCGTACAAGCTCAAGAAGCCCGTCGACCTCGGCTTCCTCGACTTCTCGACGCTCGAGCGCCGCCTGCACTTCTGCCGCGAGGAGCTGCGCTTGAACCGCCGGCTCGCGCCCGCGATGTACGAGGCGGTCGTGCCCGTCCTCGGGCCGCCCGAGCGCGCGCGCATCGGCAAACCGGGCGAACCGGGCGCACCGGGCGAACCGGGCGAGACGGCGGACGCGATCGAGTACGCGGTGCGGATGCGCCGCTTTCCGCAGGACCGGCTGCTGTCCGAGGTCGCGCGCCGCGGCGAGCTCGCGGGCGGGGCGGTCGACGCGCTCGCGGCGCGCGTCGCGCGCTTCCACGCCGAGGTCGAGGTCGCGCCCGCGGGCTCGCGGTTCGGCACGCCCGAAGCGGTGTGGAGCGCCGTCGACGACACGCTCGCCCTGCTGTGCGGGCACCCGCACGCGCCGCGCATGCAGGAGCGGCTCTCGGCGCTGCGCGCGTGGTGCGAGGCCGAGCGCGCGCGGCTCGCGCCGGTGTTCGCGGAGCGGCTCGCGCAGGGCTTCGTGCGCGAGTGCCACGGCGACATGCACCTCGGCAACATGATCCTCGAGGGCGACGAGGTCGTCGTCTTCGACGGCATCGAGTTCGCGCCCGAGCTGCGCTGGATCGACACGGCGAGCGAGATCGCGTTCACGGAGATGGACCTGCTGCGCCGCGACCAGCGCGCGCTCGCGCACCGCTTCGTGAACGCGTGGTGCGAGGCGAGCGGCGACTACGGCGCGCTGCGCGTGCTGCCCTTCTACGCCACGTACCGCGCGCTCGTGCGCGCGAAGGTCGACGAGATCCGGCGCGACCAGAGTGCGCGCGGAGCGGGCGAGGCCGGCGACGCAGGGGCGGTGCGCGAGCTCGAGCGCGACTTCGCGGGCTACGTCGCACTCGCCGAGGCGCTCGCCGCGCCGCGCGCGCCGACGCTCGCCATCACGTACGGGCTCTCGGGGAGCGGCAAGACCACGGGCACGACGCCGCTCGTCGAGGAGCGCGGCGCGGTGCGCGTGCGCTCCGACGTCGAGCGCAAGCGCCTCCACGGGCTCGACGCGCTCGCGCGCACGGGCGCCGCGCCGGGCTCCGGCATCTACGGCGCCGACGCCAGCGCGCGCACCTACGCGCGGCTGCGCGAGCTCGCCGGCGTCGCGCTCGCGGCGGGTCGCGACGCGATCGTCGACGCGACGTTCCTCGCGCGCGCCGAGCGCGCTCCGTTCCGGGCGCTCGCCCGCGAGCTCGGCGTCCCGTTCGAGATCCTCGTGTTCGAAGCGGACGAGGCGGTGCTGCGCGCGCGCGTCGCCGCGCGCGCCGAGCGCGCGGACGACGCCTCCGAGGCGACGGTCGACGTGCTCGAGGCGCAGATCGCGCGCGCCGAGCCACCTCGCGCGGACGAAGCCGATCGCGTCACGCGCGTCGCGCCGGCTCCCCGTCGCTAGGCGCGGTCGAGCCCCATGGTCGCGGCCGACAGACGCCGCGGACGGAAGGCGTCCCAGCGCGGCGTCTCGAAGGCGGGCTGCGGGTCGTCGCCCAGGATCGTCACCCGGCTGATCACGCGCTCGCCCTCGTAGTCGTTGACCGCGCAGTGCTGCGTGCAGCGGTTGTCCCAGATGCCGATCGTCCCGGGGCGCCACGCATAACGACAGGTGAACTCGGCCTTCTCGGCGTGGTCGAAGAGGAGGGCGAGCAGGGCCTCGCTCTCGTCGCGCGACAGCTCGACGATGCGGCGCGTGAACTGGCGGTTCACGAAGAGGGAAGGGCGCCCCGTCTCCGGGTGTCGGCGCACGACGGGGTGGATCGCGTGGTTCTCGGGATGGCCGTAGTTCGACGCGTCGTGCCGCGCGTGCAGCCCCGCGAGCAGCGCGCGGATCGGCGCCGAGAGCGCTTCGTAGGCGAGGTGCTGGTTCGACCACATCGTGTCGCCGCCCGAGGCCGGCATCTCGAGCGCGTTGAGCACGGAGCAGACGGGCGGCGACGCGTCGAAGGTGACGTCCGTGTGCCAGACGTCGGCGATGTAGCCGCCGCCCGCGCGCAGCACGACGATCTCCGGGTGCGCGTCGTCGAGCTTGGGGATGAACGGGTGGATCTCGGGCGGCCCGAAGCGAAGCGCGAACGCGCGGTGCGCGTCGGGCGCGAGGTGCTGCTCGGGGAAGAAGAGCACGAGGTGCTCGCGCAGCAGGTCGCGCAGCTTGGCGAAGCCGTTCTCGTCGAGGTCGCCGAGCGCCACGCCCGTGACCTCGGCGCCGAGCGCGCCGGCGATGGGGCGGACCTGGAAGGGCGGGGTCGAGCGCGTCATGGGGGCTCCTCCTGGAGGCGCGGGCCGGAGTGCGCGGCGCACCGCGGCGTCGCGCGGCGTCCGAGCCTGCCCGCCGCCGCCCGCGAGCGTCAACGGACGACTGCGAACGCGCCGAACGCGCGGTTCGATGCAAGAAATTCCCTTGCGGAGTGGGCGCTTGCATGTTTTAGTAAGTGTTCACTAACCGCTGGCCTCGCCGCCGACACGAGACCCCCCGCATGTCCGAGACCCCCGAGCCCGCCGCGCCGCCCGCGCGCGATGCCCGCCGCGCGCGCCGCCGGCCGACCGCCGACGAGCGCCGCGAGGAGATCGTGAGCGCCGCCATCCGCTGCTTCGCCGAGCGCGGCTTCCACGGCACGACCACGCGCCGCATCGCCGAGGCGGTGGGCATCACCGAGGCGGCGCTGTACCGCTACTTCGCGAGCAAGGACGCGCTCTACGACGCGATCGTGGAGCGCAAGCTCCGCTCGCCCTCGCTCGTCGATGCCGTGCGCGCGGATGCGGCGCGACGCGACGACGACGCCGTCTTCCGCGGGCTCGCGCGCGCGATCCTCGAGGCGGGCACGGGCGACCCCGACTTCGTGCGGCTGATGTTCTTCACCGGCCTCGAGTCGCACGCGCTCGCGACGCCGCTCTACGTCGGGCGCATCGAGCCCGTGCGCGCGTTCGTCACGAGCTACGTGCGGTCGCGCATCGAGGAGGGCGCGTTCCGCGCGATCGATCCGATGCTCGGTGCGCGCGCGTTCCTCGGGATGATCTGGGACTACCTGAACGTCCGCGTCGTCCACGGACAGGCCGAGGTGTATCCGCAGGGCCTCGACGAGGTCGTCGACACCTTCGTCGACCTGTTCCTCGCGGGCATCGCGATGGGTCGCGACGACGGCGGCGCGGCCCCGCGCGTGGGCGGCGGCGCGGCCGCCTCGGCGGACACGGGCGGCGCGGCCGCCGGAAGGGAAGAAGGCTCGTGACTCCGGCTCGGCGCTTCGCGCTCTCGCTCCGCGGCGGCAAGCCCGGCACGTGGATCAGCATCGTCGCGCTCGTCGTCGCCATCGCGGCGGGCGCGTTCGAGTACCACCGCCGCTCCGGCTTCGAGCGCACCGACGACGCGTTCGTCGAGGGCACGCTCGGACGTCTCGCGCCCGAGGTGTCGGGGCGCATCGTCGAGATCCTCGTCGACGAGCACGAGGCGGTGGCGGCCGGCGACGTGCTCGTGCGGCTCGACCGCGCGGATTTCGTCGCGCGCCTCGACCGCGCGCGCGCCGATCTCGACGCCGCGCGCAACCGGATCGAGGCCTCGCAGGCCTCGGCGGCCTCGTCCGAGGCCGGGGCGAAGGCGGCGCGCGTCGAGGTGTGGCGCGCGGGGCGCGAGCTCGCGCGCGTCGAGCAGCTCGTGCGGAGTGCGGCCGCGAGCGCGCAGCAGCTCGACGCGGCGCGCGCCGCGAACGACGCGGCCGTCGCGCGCGTGCGCGCGCTCGAGCTGCAGGCGAAGGCCGAGCGCGAGGTCGTCGCGAACGAGGCGCCGCTCCGCCAGGCCGAGGCGGCGCTGCGCGAGGCCGAGCTCGCGCTCGCCCGCACCGAGGTGCGCGCGCCCTTCGACGGCGTCGTCGGCCGCAAGAGCGCGCACGAGGGCGACATCGTGCGCGAGGGGCAGCCGCTGATGGCCCTGCGCCGCAGCGAGGCGAGCTGGATCGTCGCGAACTTCAAGGAGACGCAGCTGCGGCGCATGCGCGTCGGCGCGCCGGCCGACGTGCGCGTCGACGCCTTCCCCGCCTTCACGTGGCACGGCCACGTCGAGTCCTTCTCGCCCGCGAGCGGTGCGAAGTACGCGCTCATCCCGCCGGAGCCGGCGTCGGGCAACTTCACGAAGGTCGTGCAGCGCGTGCCCGTGAAGATCGTGCTCGACGAGGTCGAGAACGACGAGGGTCGCGCGCCCGTCGCGAGCGCGACCGACGCCCCCGTGCTCGCGCTCGGCCTCTCCGCCGAGGTGGCGGTCGATGTCCGCTGACGGAGCGGCGCTGCCCTCCCTCACGTCGGAGGAGGACTACCGGCTCGACCTGCGCCGCATCCTGATCGTCTTCTCGACGATGCTCGCCGTGCTGCTCGAGATCATCGACACGAGCATCGTGAACGTCGCGATCCCGTCGATGATGGGGAACCTCGGCGCGACGCTCGACGAGATCGACTGGGTGATCACGTCGTACATCATCTCGAACGTCGTGATCATCCCGCTCACGGGCTGGTTCGCGGCGCGCTTCGGGCGCAAGCGCTACTTCACGGTCTCGATCGGCATCTTCACCGCGTCGTCGCTCATGTGCGGCGCGTCGATGACGGTCGACCAGCTGATCTTCTGGCGCATCGTGCAGGGGCTCGGGGGCGGCGCACTCGTCGCCACGTCGCAGGCCATCCTCGTCGAGTCGTTCCCGCCCTCGAAGCAGGGCGTGGGGCAGGCGCTGTTCGGCATCGGCGCGATGGTCGGCCCGAGCCTCGGGCCGACGCTCGGCGGCTTCCTCACCGACAACTACTCGTGGCACTGGTGCTTCCTGATCAACGTGCCGCTCGGCATCCTCGCCGCGACCCTCGTGATGGCGAACCTCGAGGATCCGCCGCATCTCTCGGGCGGCCGGGGCGGGCGCGTCGACTGGCTCGGCATCGCGCTGCTCGTCGTCGGCGTGGGCTCGCTGCAGACCATGCTCGAGCGCGGCCACAAGGACGACTGGTTCGAGAGCCCGCAGATCGTCGCGCTCGCGATCGGTGCGGCCGTCGGGCTCGGCGGGCTCGTCTGGCGCGAGCTGCGCATCGAGAACCCCATCATCGAGCTGCGCGTGCTGCGCCGCCCGCAGCTCGCGATCGGCTGCGTGCTCGGCGCCGTCACCGGCATGGGCCTCTTCGGACTGATCTTCCTGTTCCCGGTCTACACGCAGACGCTGCTCGGCTGGACGGCGTGGAACTCGGGCCTGGCCGTGCTGCCGTCGAGCATCGCGACGGCGGCGATGATGGCGATCATCGGGCCCATGGTCTGGCGCGTCGGCCCGCGGCCGATCTTCCTCGTCGGCATGGCGCTCATGCCCGTGACGCTGTGGATGATGAGCCAGTGGACGCTCGCGTCGGGCTGGGAGGACGTGCTGCTCCCGCAGCTCATGCGCGGCATCACGATGGGCTTCCTGTTCGTGCCGCTCTCGACCGCGGCGCTCCGCTCGCTGCCGTCGCGCGAGATCGTGCACGGAGCCGCGATGTACAACCTGTTCCGGCAGCTCGGTGGGAGCTTCGGCATCGCCGCGCTCGCCTCGATCCTCGACCGCAGTGCCGAGCTGCACCGCACCGAGCTCGCGCGGCACGTCGGGCCCTTCGACCTCCCCACCGTCGCACGGCTCGACGCCCTGTCGCAGCACTTCGTCTACGCGGGCGTCGACCCGGCCGCCGCGCAGGTCGCCGCGACCGGGATCATCGATCGCATGCTCGGCATGCAGGCCTCGATGGAGGCGTTCTACGACGCCTACGCCTTCATCGGGCTCGCCTTCCTGTTCGTCTTCCCGGTCGCGTGCAAGCTCGCGCGCCACGCGCCGGGCAAGTACGCGCCGATCGAATGAGCGCGCGCACCGGTGCGCGCGAGCGCGCGGCCTTCGCCGCGCTCGTCGCGCTCCAGCTCGTTCCCGTCTGGGCCTTCGGGCCGTTCGCGACGCAGGACGGTGCGACGCACCTGTTCAACGCCGTCGCGCTCGCGGAGTGGTCCGACCCCGCGCGCGCGCTGCTGCGCGAGGTGTTCGCGGTCTCGCGCGAGCCGAACCCGAACTGGACGGCGCAGCTCGTGCTCGCGGCGCTCGCGCGCGCGCTCGACCCGGACGTCGCGGAGCGCGTGCTCGTCTCGGCGTACGTCGTGGGCCTCCCGCTCGCGCTGCACGCGCTCCTGCGCGCGCTCGGGCACGCGCGGCCGTGGCTCGCCCTCGCCGCCGTGCCGCTCGCGCACGGCTTCGCGCTCGGCATGGGCCTCTACAACTTCTGCCTGAGCGTCGCGCTGTGGGCGTGGGCGCTCGCGCTGTACGTGCGCGCGGCGGAGCGTGGCGGCGTCGCGCGCTTCGCCGCGTTCGGCGCCGCGTGCGTGCTGCTCTACTTCACGCACGTCGTCTCGACGCTCGCGCTGGCGGTGACGATCGGCGCGCTCGAGCTCGCGGAGCTCGCGCGCGCGCCGCGCGCGTGGCGCGCGCAGGCCGCGCGCGTCGGCCGGGCCGCCGTCGCGGCGCTTCCGTGCGCGCTCCTCGTGCTGTGGTTCGCGAGCTCGGAGGGCGGGCCGGCGGGTCTCGTGTTCGCGGGTCGCGCCGTGCTCGTGAACGTGCGCAACACGTTCGCGCTCGTCTTCTTCTCGGCCTGGGGCGACCAGGACGTCGCGCCGCTCGCTCCGATGCTCTTCGCGCTCGCGCTGCTCGCGACGTCGCTCGACCGCCGCGGCGCGCGCCACCCGGCCGCGCGCGGGCTCGGCATCGCCGCGCTCGCGCTGCTCGCGCTCGCGGTCGTGATGCCGTCGTCGTCGCTCGCCGGCGAGATGCTGACGCCGCGCCTCGTCCTCTACCCCGTGCTGCTCGCCGCCGCGTGGATCGGCGCGCGCACGCCCGACGCCGACGGCGCCGGCGGCGCCGGCACGGGCGACGCGGGTAGAGCGGGCCGCGCGGGCGACGCGACGGGCAGTGCGGGCCCGCGGCCCGCGAGCCTCGCAGGCGTCGCGCTCGGCCTCGCGGCGCTGCTCGCGGCCGCGGTCGCCGCGCTCGACCAGCGCGCTGCGTCGGCGGAGCTCGCCGCCTATCACGCGTGCGACGCCGCGATTCCGGAGGGCGCCGTGCTGCTCCCGCTCACGTTCGAGCCGACGGCGCGCTTCGCGGGCGTGGGCTCGCTCTACGCGCCGGTCGACCCCTTCGTCCACGCCGGCGCGCGCTCGGCCCTCCGCCGCGGCGCGGTGAACCTCGACAACCACACCGCCGAGAACGGCAACCACCCGCTCGTGTGGCGCGCGGGCTTCGTGCCGGTGCGCACGATCGGCTGCGTCGAGTGCATGCCGCCCGTCGACCTCGACCTCGAGGCCTACCCGCGGCCCGTCGACGCCGTGCTGCTGTGGAAGGCGCCCGCGAGCGTGCCCGGCGCCCTCGGGCGTGCGCTCGCGCGCGACTACGCGCTCGCCTGCGGCGCCGAGCCGGGTGCGCGCACGCAGCTCTGGGTGCGGCGTGCGCGCGGCGCCCGCGAGCCCGCCGCGGTGCCGCGCGCGCCGGAGGGCGGCGCGTGAGCCCGGACGCGCCGCGCGGGCGCGGGCTCCTCGGTGCCTTCGGTGTCTATCGCGACGCCCGCCTGCTCGCGATCTTCGGCATGGGCATCGCGAGCGGGCTGCCTCTCCTGCTCACGACGTCGACGCTCGCCTACTGGCTCGCGCGCGAAGGCCTCGACACGACGTCGATCGGCCTGTTCGCCGCGGTGGGCCTGCCGTACGCGCTCAAGTTCCTGTGGGCGCCGGTGCTCGATCGCGTCGCGTGGCCCGGCATCGGGCGCCTCGGCCGGCGACGCTCGTGGATCCTCGCGACGCAGGCCGGGCTCGTCGCGGCGATCCTCGCGCTCGGCGGCGCCGAGCCCGCGGCGCGGCCGCTCGCGACCGGCCTGCTGGCCCTCGCGATCGCCTTCCTGTCCGCGACGCAGGACGTCGCCGTCGACGCGTATCGCATCGAGATCCTGGGGACGCACGAGCAGGGGCCGGGCGCGGCCGCGACACAGGCGGGCTATCGCGTCGGCCTCGTGCTGGCCGGTGCGGGTGCGATCGCGCTCTCGGACTTCGTCGCCTGGAACCTCGTCTTCGCGTCGCTCGCGGGCGTGCAGGCGCTCGCGATGCTCTTCGTCGTCGCCGCGCCCGAGCCCGCGCCGACCGCGGGCGCCTCGATCGCGGACGCGCCGATCGCGCGCGCGTGGGTCGAGCCGCTCGCCGACGTGCTCCGCTGGCCGCGCGTCGGTGCCATCCTCGCGTTCGCACTGCTGTACAAGCTCGGCGACGCGGTCGCGGGCGCGATGGCGAGCCCGTTCTACGTCGACCTCGGGTTCTCGGGCGTCGAGATCGCGAGCGTGACGAAGGTGGCGGGCGTCGCCGCGCAGGTCGTCGGCATCGCGGCGGGCGGCGTGCTCGTCGCGCGCGCGCGGCTCGGGCCGGCGCTCCTCGTCGGCGGCGTGCTGCAGGCGGCGACGAACCTGCTGTTCTCGTGGCTCGCGGGCGAAGGCCACGACGTCGCCGCGCTCGCGGTGGCCGTCGTCGCGGACAGCTTCACGGGCGGCGTCGCTGCCACGGCCTTCGTCGCGTACTTCTCGGGCTGGAGCCGCGGGCCGTACAGCGCGTCGCAGTACGCGCTCCTCACGTCGCTCATGGCGCTCGGGCGCGCGCTCTTCGGCGCGGCCTCCGGGTGGCTCGCCGCAGAGCTCGGATGGGGCGCGTTCTTCGCGCTCACCGCCGCGCTCGCGCTTCCCGGCCTCGCGCTGATCGCCGTGGTGCCGCAGCCCGGCGAGCGCGGGGAACGTAGTTAGGCGGCGGCGATGATCCAGGCGAAGGTGAGCGCGCTGAGCGGGAGGCCGAGCCGCGCGTAGTCGCCGAAGCGGTAGCCGCCCGGTCCGTAGACCATCAGGTTCGTCTGGTAGCCGATGGGCGTGAGGAACGAGCACGAGGCGGCGACGGCGACCGCGATCGCGAAGCGCCGCGGCTCGATGCCGACCTCGGTCGCGGTGGCCACGGCGATCGGGAACACGAGCGCGGCGGCGGCGTTGTTCGAGATGAACTCGGTCAGCGCGAACGTGGCGAGCACGACGGCCGCGAGGGCGAAGCGCCAGCCGAGGCCGGACGCGCCCTCGACGACGCGATGCGCGAGCGCAGCGGCGAGCCCGGAGTCCTCGATCGCGGCGCCGATGCCGAAGGACGCCGCGATGACGACGAGCACGTCGATCTCGATCGACGCGCGCGCCTCGTGCACCGTGAGTGCGCGCGTCGCGACGACGGCGAGCGCGCCGAGCAAGGACGCGTGCAGGATCGGCAGCGCGCCGCTGCCCGCGACGACGACGACGCCGAAGGCGATCGCCGCCGGCAGCACGCCGCGAACGCCGCGGGGCCGCACCGGCGTGGCGTCGTCGTCGGCGACGACGACGAAGTCCGGGCGGTCGCTCCAGCGCGCGGAGAATCCCTCGTCGGCGAGCAGCAGCAACGTATCGCCGAGTCGCAGCTTCACGGCGCCGAGCTTCGCCGCGACGGGCGCGCCCTCGCGGTGGATGCCGACGATCGCCGCGCCGTAGCGCGCGCGGAAGCCGACCTCCTTGGGTGTCCTCCCGAGCAGCGGTGAAGCGGGACCGAGCACGACCTCGACGAGCCCGTGCGCGTTGCCGTCGAGCCCGAGCAGGTGCGAGTGCTCGGCCGACACGAGGCCCGCGTGCGCGCGGAGCTCGGCCACGTCGCGCGCCTCGCCGACGAAGAGCAGGTGGTCGCCCGCCTGCAGCACGGTCTCCGGCGTGGCCGGCGCGAGCGGCTCGCCCGCGCGCTCGATCTGCGCGAGGAAGACCCGCTCGAGGCTGCGCAGGCGCGCCGCCTCGACGGTGCGCCCGACGAGCGGGCCGCGCGGGTCGACGAGCATGCGCACGACGAACTCGCGCTCGGCGGCAGCGAGGCGGCTGCGCGGCGAGTCCCGGTCCGGCAAGAGGCGCGGCGCCGTCCACGCGAGCAGCGCGACGCCGAGCGCGGCGAGCGGCGCGCCGACGCGCGAGATCTCGAACACGCCGAGCGGCTCGCCGCCCGCCGCGTCGAGCAATCCCGAGACGACGAGGTTCGTCGACGTGCCGAGCGTCGTCGCCACGCCGCCGAGCACGACCGCGAACGACAGCGGCATCAGCGTGCGCGAAGGCGGGACGCGCTGCGCCTCGGAAGCGCGCAGGATCCCGGGCATCAGCACCGCGAGGATGGGTGTGTTGTTGAGGAACGCGGAGGCGGCGGCGGAGGGCACGAGCAGGCGCAGCAGGCCCCGCACGGGAGCCTCTCCGGCGACGACGGCGCCGCGCAGCAGGGGTCGGAGTACGCCGCTGCGCTCGACGGCGCGCGCGACCACGTAGAGCGCGGCGACCGTCATCGGCGCCGCGTTCGCGAAGCCGGCGAAGGCGCGCCGCTCGTCGACGACGCCGAGCGAGAGGAGCGCGACGAGCGCGCCGACGACCGCGATCGCCGGCGACGTCCCGCGCACCATGAGCGCGAACATCGCGACGACGACGCACGAGGTGGCCCATGCCGCGGCGGTCACGGCGCGGGAGCGTAGGGCGGGCTCGGGTCGCGGGCGATGGGGGTCGCGCGGGGCTGCGCGCCGATCGTTCGCTCAGTCGAGCACGTCCGCCGCGACGAGCTCCTCGAGGTAGGGCGTGTCCCACCAGGAGAGCTGGAGCGCCTTGGCGCGCCGGAAGAACATCTGCTGGTCGTACTCGATGGTGAACGCGACGCCGCCCCAGATCTGGGCGCACACGCGCGTCGTCTCGCGATAGGTCTCGCAGCAGAAGAGCTTCGCCATCGGGGCGAGGCGCGCGACCTCGCGCCCCTGCGCGCGGTTCCAGGCCGCCTCCCACACGAGCACGCGGCCGCCGTCGATGCGCGTCGACGCGTCGGCCATGTAGTGCGCGAGGGCCTGGAAGGCGCCGAGCGGCTTGTCGAACTGCACGCGCTGCTTGGCGTAGTCGACGGTCTCCTCGAGGCAGCGCTGCGCGCCGCCGACCGCGGAGGCCGCGAGCAGCACGATGCCGTCGTGCATCGCGGCGTTCCACGTCGCCCATCCGGTTCCCGGCGCACCGATGCGCGCGCTCGCGGGAACGCGCACGCCCGCGAGCTCGACGCGGTACTGCGGGTCGCGGCCCTGCGCGAGCACGTGCTTCATCGTCACGCCCTTCGCCTGCGGATCGACGAGGAAGAGGTCGACGCCCGCGTCGGTGCGCGCCAGCACGATCAGGCGATCGGCCGAGCTCGCGTAGCCGACGTGGCGCTTCACGCCGTCGAGCACGAAGTCGCCCCCGTCGGCCTTCGCGCGAAGTGCGATGCCGCGCTCGCCGTAGCCGCGGTCGGGCTCGAGCCAGGCCGGCGTCAGGATGGCGTCGCCGCTCGCGATCTTCGGCAGCCACTCCTGCTTCTGCTCGTCGCTCCCCGCGGCGAGCAGCACGCCCGCGCCCATCACGCACGAGACGAAGTGCGGGACGGGCGCCATCGCGCGGCCGATCTCCTCGTACACGAGCGCGGCGTCGAACAGCGTCATGCCGCCGCCGCCGTACGACTCGGGGATCAGGATGCCGTTCAGCCCGAGCTCGCCCATCTGCTTCCACAGGTCGTCGGGGTAGCCCTTCGGGTCGTCTTCCATCAGACGGACCGTCTCCGCGGTCGAGTGCTCTTCGAGCATCGAGCGCGTCATGTCGACGATCATCTGCTGCTCTTCGGTGAGGTCGAGGTCCATCGGAGGGGCTCCCGCTAGAAGTTCTTGGGCAGGCCGAGGTGCCGGCGCGCGATGATGTTCTTCTGGATCTCGGACGCACCGCCGCCGACGGTCTCGTTCATCGTCGCGCGATAGGCGCCCTCGAAGCGGCCGAGCAGGGGCGCCTCGTCCTGGCCTTCCATGATCGTGCCGGTCGCGCCCATGATGTCGAGCGCGTCCTTGCACACGCGCTGCGACAGCGTCGTCGTGAACAGCTTGTACTGCGACGACTCGACGGTCGGCGGCTTGCCGCCGCTCTTCGCCGCGCACACGAAGCGCGTGCTGAGCGCCTTGGCGACCGCCGTGTCGGTCACGATCTGCGCGATCGTGCGGCGCACGTTCGGGTCGTCCTTGAGCGGCTCGTCGTCGCGCGTCGCCTGCTTCACCCAGTCGACGAGCACGTTGGTGCGGTTCGCGATCGGCGAGAGCGTGAACATCGTGAAGCGCTCGAGGTCGAGCGCCTCGGAGATGTACTGGAAGCCCTTGCCGCGCTGTCCGACGAGGTAGTCGTCGGGCACGAACACGTCGTGGAAGAAGACCTGGTTCGTCGTGTCCTTGCCGATCGTCGGGAGGCTCTGGACCTCGAGGCCCGGGTGGTCCATCGGGATCAGGAAGAGCGAGAGGCCGTCGTGCTTCGGCTTGTCCGGGTCGGTGCGCGCGCCCACCCAGTACCAGTCGGCGAAGTGCGCGGACGTCGTCCACATCTTCTGGCCGTTCAGCAGCCAGCCGCCGTCGACCTTCTCGGCCTTGAGCTGCATGTTCGCGGCGTCCGAGCCCGCGTTCGGCTCGCTGTAGCCGACGGCGAACTCGATCTCCGCGCGCAGGATCTTCGGAAGGAACTCCTGCTTCAGCTTGTCGCTGCCGTGGCGGATCAGCGTCTTGCCGATGATGCCGACGCCCTTGCCGATCTGCGGCGCGGCGTGCTTCGAGAGCGCTTCGTTCAGGATGTACTCGTAGACGCCCTCGATCTCCTGGCCGCCGTACTCCTTCGGCCACGACATCCCGAGCCAGCCCTTGTCGGCGAGCTTCTGCATGAACGCGCGGCGCTCGGGCGTATCCGAGAGCTGCGTGAAGTTCTCGCGGTGGTGGTCCATCACGACGGGGTCGTGGTTGTCGACGAGCCACTGCTCGACCTCGTCGGCGAACTTCTGCTCGATGGGGGAGAAGTCGAAGTCCACGGAGCTTCCTCCTGAGGGTGTCGGGCTGCCGGCCGCACGCGGACCGGAGCGGTGCCGGCTCTCGCGCGCGCCGGAACCGTCGAGTCGTCGGCGGTCGCGTTCGGTCTCTTGCGGTCGCGGACCGTCGCGAACGGCGCAAACGGCGCGACCGCGCTCGTCACGCCGTCGCGCGCGGCGCCGGCACGCTATACGAAACGAGGCGTATTGTAAATCGCCCCGCTCGCCCGTCGACTCCGATCCCGGACTTGCCGCGGCGGCCGCGCGGCGGGCAGGCTGTGCGCGTGGCCCCCGTCCCTGCCTCTCGCGCCGCCCTCGCGTGCCTCGGCGTTCTCGCCATCGGCGCGCTCGTCGGTTGCGCCGCCTTCCGGCCGCTTCCGGAGGGCTCCGACTTCGCCCTCGCTCCCGACGAGGGCCTGCTCGTCGTCCACACCGAGACGGACCGCCCGATCGTGTACGTCGCGGTCGACGGCGAGCGCGTCGTGCGAGGGCTCGCGCGCGGCGTCCGCTACGAGATCGTCGTCGCGAAGGCGGGCTCCTATCGGTGGAGCGGGTTCATGCTCGCCGAGCGCGACGACGAGTCGCGCGTCCTGCGCAGCCGCGTGCAGACGCGGCGCGTGAACGACTACTGGCGATTCCGCGTCGAGCCGGGCGTCCTCAACTACCCCGGGCAGCTCGTCGTCTACACGGCCGGCGGCCTGCGCAAGGGCATCGCCGACGCCCGCGTCGTCGACCGCAGTGCGCTCGTGTACACGACGCTGCGCGAGTGGAATCGCGAGCTCGTCGATCGCTTCCCGCTCGTCTACACGGGCGGCACGCGCGACGTCTTCCTCGAGCGCGTGGTCGGGCGCGGCGATGCCGCGCGCGAAGGAGCGGGAGCGCCGTGAGCGCGCGCCGGCTCGCGCTCGCCTGCGTCGCGACGCTCGCGCTGCTCGTCGCCGGCGCGCGCCACGCGCCGGCCTTCGAGCGCAAGCCGGTCGCGATCGCCGCGTTCTTCCGCCCGCCCGAGGTGCAGCAGGTCCGCGTGAGCGCCGACGGCGCGTTCCTCACGGCGATCGTGCGTCTCGGTGCGAAGCGCGAGATCCGCGTCTACCGGCGTTCGAGCATGGAGGTCGACGTCGCGCTCAAGGTCCCGAGCAGCGTCGACCTCGACGTCGAGTGGGTCGCCCGCGACCGCTTCGTGATCGAGTCGTGGCGGCGCAGAGGGACGAAGTGGGCGTACGAGGTGGTGGTCGTCGGCGGCGACGAGGGGAGGGTCATCCAGTCGCGCCACGCGCTCGCGGTGGCCGGGACGATCGTGGCGCCGCTCCCGGGGAGCGACGGCCACGTGCTGTTCCAGCGGGCTCGCGACGTCTACCGGATCGACCTGCGCGAGATCGCCGACGAGAAGGCCGTCGCGAAGTGGATCGCGGACGACCGCCGCGTCACGCGGCTTCCGGAGGGCGCCTCCACCGCGGTCGTCGACCGCGACGGAGACGTGCGCGCCGCGCTGGTGCTGGAAGACGACGACGGCGAGGTCGCGCGGCGGCGCATCGTGCACCGCGCGCGGGGCGCGCGCGCGTTCCGCGAGGTGCTCGCGTGGGATGCCGACGAGCCGTTCTTCGTCGCTCCACTCGGCTTCACGGCCGACGGCGAGCGACTCCTCGTCGCGTCGAACCGCGATCGCGACCGCTTCGCCCTCGTCGAGCTCGACCCCGCGACGGGCGCGGAGGGGCGCGTGATCTTCGAGCACGAGACGGCCGAGATCGTCGACCTCGCCTGGAGCTACGACCGCGCCTCGCTCGCCGGCGTGGTCTACCTCGACAACGGCGAGCCGCGCATGCACTACCTCGACGGCGCCTACGCGGCAGAGCGCGAGCGCATCGCGGCCCTCGCGCCGGGCCACACGGTGCGGGTGCTGTCGACGAGTGCCGACCTCGGCGTCGTCGCGTACGCCGCCTACTCCGATACGGACAGCGGCGGCTTCTCCTTGTTCGACGCGAAGGACGGCAGCGCGCGCGAGATCGGGCGCGTCTCGACGCTGCTCGACGCGATCGACTTCGCGCCGCGGCGCCGCTTCACCGTGCGCGCGGCGGAGGGGCCGGAGATCGAGGCGATCTTCACCGAGCCCGTGGAGCCGCCTGCGCCGATCCGCGCGTGGGACGAGCCCGCCGCACCGCGCACGCCGCCGCTCGTCGTGCTCCCGCACGGCGGGCCGCTCGGCGTGCGCGACGACCTCGGCTTCGATCCCGTGGCCCAGCTGCTCGCCTACTACGGGTACGCCGTGCTGCAGGTGAACTACCGGGGTTCGGGCGGGCGGGGCAAGGCGTTCGAGGCGGCGGGCTTCGGCGAGGTCGGCCGCGGCATCGAGGACGACATCGACGCCGCCTACGACTACGTCGTCGCGCAGCGCTGGGTCGACCCGGATCGCGTCGCCGCGGTCGGCGGGAGCTACGGCGGGTACGCCTCGCTCATGGGCGCGATCCGGCATCCCGACCGCTACCGGTGCGTCGTCAGCTTCGCGGGCGTGACGGACCTTCCGGTCCTCTTCGACGAATGGCCGGCGCGGCGCTCCGAGCGCGTTCGCAACCATCTGGTCGATCTGGTCGGGGACCCCGATCGCGATCTCGAGGACATGGTCCAGCGTTCGCCCGTCTATCGCGCGAGCGAGATCTCGACGCCCGTCTTCCTCGTGCACGGTTCGAAGGACGTGAACGTCGACGTCGACCACGCCTACCGCATGCGCCTCGCGCTCGAGCGCGCGGGCGTGCCAGTGCGATTCCGCGTCCTGGCGGGGCTCGACCACTCGTTCGGGAGCCCGGCCACGGCCGACGACATCCTGGAGGACGTCCTTCGCTTCCTCGACGAGCACATGAAGCCGCGCGCGGCGCGCGGAGGCGCCGGGGATGCGGACCGCGCCGGGCGCGGCGAGGGATCGGCCCGCTAGAGGCCCATCTCGGCGAGCGCGTCGACGACGCGCCCGGTCGCCCAGGTGAGCTTCGGGTGCGTGCGCTCGAACTCCTCGAGCGCCGCGCGCAGGCGCGCGCCGAGGCCGGACGGCAGCTCGGGAGGCCCGTCGCCACACTCGGCGAGGGCGCGCCGGATGTCGTCGGCCGCGAGGCGCAGCTCCGCGCGCAGCGGACCGTCGAGCTCGACCCCTTCGAGCTCGGCGTGCAGCGCTTCGAGGGTCTCGTGGAGGGTGCGCGTCTTGTCCGGCACGGGCGGCCTCGCTGGGAGCGGGTGGCGCAGGGCCGCGGGAAGGACTCCCTCCCGGGCGGTCGCGCAGCATAGCCGCGCCGGCCGTCGACCACAGCGCAGCGGCGCCGCTATGGTGCGCGGCCATGGAGGACGAGGACCTCTACGCCGTGCTCGGCGTCGATCGCACGGCGGACGCCGACGCGATCCGCACGGCCTACCGACGGCTCGCGCGCGAGCACCATCCCGACGTCAACCCCGACGATCCGGCGGCGGAGGAGCGCTTCAAGCGCGTCTCGGCCGCGCACCACGTCCTCTCGGACCCCGACAAGCGCAAGCTCTACGACGAGTTCGGGCGCGCGGGGCTCGCCGACGGGTTCGACCCCGAGCAGGCGCGCGCCTACCGCCGCTGGGCGGAGGGCGCGCGCCGCAGCCCCTACCACGAGACGTTCCGCGCGCAGGGAGCGGGCGACGAGGACGTCGACATCGAGGAGCTGCTCTCGAGCTTCTTCGGCGGCGCGCCCGGTGGCGCGCCGGGCGGAGGCTCCGCGCAGTGGCGCGCGGCGCGCGGGCCGCGCCGCGGTCGCGACGCGCGCGGCGACGTCGAAGTCGGCTTCCTCGACGCGGTGCGCGGCGGCGAGGTGTCGATCGAGCTCGAGGGGCACGGGCGGCTGCGCGTGCGCATCCCGCCCGGGGCCGACGACGGCACGCGCATCCGCCTCGCCGGCAAGGGCGAGCCGGGACGCGACGGAGGCCCGCCCGGCGATCTCGTGCTCGCGTTGCACGTGCGCCCGCACGCGCTCTACGAGCGCGACGGCGACGACCTCTCGTACGACCTCCCCGTGACGCTTCCCGAGCTCGTGCTCGGCGCGGAGGTCGACGTGCCGACGCCCGACGGCGCCGTCTCGATGACCGTTCCGCCCGGCTCTCCCAACGGCCGCCGCCTGCGCCTGCGCGGCAAGGGCGCGACCCGACGCGGCGCGAAGAGCGGGGAGGGCGCGCGCGGCGACCTCATCGTGCGGCTCGTCGCCGTGCTGCCCGAGGAGAGCGACGCGCTGCGGCGCGTCGCCGAGGAGATGCGCTCGCTCTACGAGGGCGCCGACGTGCGCGCCGCGGTGGCGGAGGCGGCGCGGCGATGACGACGCGGACCTACACGCGCCGCGAGATCGCGGTGCTGCTCGAGCTCGACGAGCCGTTCGTCGCGGCGCTCGAGCGCGAGCGGGTGATCGAGATGGACGCGCCCGACGACGCGCGCGGCGGCTACTCGGAGCGCATGCTCGAGCGGGTGCGCGTCGCCCACCAGCTCGTCGACGAGCTCGAGGTGAATCTCGCCGGCGCGGCGGTGATCGTGCGCATGCGCGAGGAGCTGATCGGCGCGCGGCGCGACCTGCGCGCGCTGCTGCTCGAGCTGCGCCGGCGCGGCGGTCGCTAGCTCGTCGAGCCGCGCGGCGCTTCGACCTGCGCGCGGAGCCGGGCGCGGACGGCCTCGAGCGCCTCGCCCGAGATCAGGAAGCGCTTGTCGTGCGAGGTCGCGCCCGCGAGCAGCGCGACGCGCGAGCGCGGCACGCCGAGCGCCCGCGCGAGCACGCGCGCCACGGCGTCGTTCGCCTTCCCCTTCTCGGGCGGTGCCGTCACGGCGACCTTGAGGCGGCCGTCGTGGACGCCCGCGATGGCGTCGCGCCGCGCGCGCGGCGCGACGCGCACGCAGACGACGACGCCTTCCTCGCGCGCCTCGAGCGACGGCTCCACGGCGCGGACGCTAGGCGAGCCGCCCGCCGCCGGCCATGCGCGGTCGGCTACCGGGGAGTCGGCGACGCGGCGGAGGGTTGCGCGGCTTCGCCGGCGAGCGCGGCGCTCTCCGACGCGACCTCGACCCGGTCGCGGCCGCCGTTCTTCGCGCGGTAGAGGGCGCGATCGGCGCGCTCGACCCACTCGGGGGGCGACTCGCCGTCGCGAAGCTGCGCCACGCCGATCGAGGCCGTGACGCCGATCGGCGGCCAGTCGTCCACGGCGATCTCGAGCTCGCGCAGCGCGTGGAGCGCGCGCTCGGCGAGCTGGCGCGCCGTGTGCTCGTTCACCTCGCGCAGGACGATCGCGAACTCCTCGCCGCCGTAGCGCGCGATGTAGTCGTCCTTGCGCATGAAGCAGCGCGCGAGCACGTCCGCGACGCGGCGGAGCACCTCGTCCCCGAAGCGGTGGCCGCGCTCGTCGTTGACGCGCTTGAAGTGGTCGATGTCGAGCATGAGGAGAGCGCGGTCGGTGCGGAAGAGGAGGGAGAGGTCGACCTCGCGCTCGAGCTGCTCGTCGAAGGCGCCGCGGTTGAACAGGCCGGTGAGCGCGTCGGTGGCCGCCTCGCTGCGCGCGGCCTCGAGCTCGGCGCGCAGCGCGTCGAGCCGGCTGGCGAGCTCGGCGACCTGCGTCGCGCTGCGCTCCTCGCGTTCGGTGAGCACGCGCGCGATCACGGTGACTGCGTCCTGCGCCTCGGCCTTGATGCGCGCGGCGTCGCCGTCGCGGACGGCCGCTTCGAGGCCCTGCATGCGCGCGCTCACCTGGTCGTCGCTGATGCGGTCGGAGGCGAGCGAGCGACGCAGTCCGCCGAGGAAGGCCCACGTCGCCTGGCGGTAGTGGCCGAGCGTCGTGGTCACGAAGTCGCGCTCGGCGCGCCGGTGGTCGCGGAATGCGCGCCGCGCGCGGCCGGTCTCGCGCTTCGCGGGCGGGCCGCCGCCCTCCGGAGCACCCTCTCCCGGAATCGGCGCGCCCACGAGGATGTGGCGCGCCCACTGGTCGAACGCGCCGCGCGTCTCGAGCGCGCCGGCCTCGTCGAGGTCGAAGGCGTTCTCGCCGTACGTGCGGAGCAGGTCGGCGGCGAGGTCGAGTGCGTCGTCGGCCGAGACGCCGGCGGCGGCCGGAGCCGCCGCGCGCTCGGCCGGAGGGTCGCTGCTGGACTTGTCGCGTCGGAAGAACATGGCCGGCTATCGGTGCGATGCGGCGTCGACTCCACGGCGAAGTGCGCGACGGCGCGCGACGCGCCGGCGCCCTCGCGGGATCGCCGGAAGCCCGCTCGGAGGAACGCCCGATCCCCGCAGTCGCCTAACGTCGAAGCCGCGCGCGCAGGAAGCCGATCGCGTCGCGCGCGAGCTGCTCCTCCGACTCGAACGCGTTGCGCCAGACGTTCGCGGCGGCGACGAGGCCCGGGTCGCGCGTGCCGAACGCCTCGACGACGACCCAGTCGTCGTAGCCGATCGCGGCGAGCGCCTCGAACGTGCCGCTCCAGTCGACGCGGCCCGTGCCGAGCGTCCCGCGGTGGCTCTCGCTCGCGTGGACGTGCAGCAGCTCGCCGCGCACCGCGGGCAGTGCGCTCCGCGCGTCGGGGTCCTCGATGTGCGCGTGGTGCGTGTCGTAGAGGACGCCGACCGACGCGAGCCCGACGTCGCGGACCATGCGCGCCGCGCGCTCCGACGTGTTGACGAGGTGCACCTCGAAGCGGTTGAGGAACTCGAGGCCGAGGCGGATGCCCGCGGCGGCCGCCCGCTCGCCCGCCGCGCGCAGGAAGTCGGCGCTGCGCCGCCACTCGTCCTCGGTCGGCGGGAGACCGGTGAACACCTTGTGCGCCTGGTAGAGCGCGCCCACGAGGAGGTCGGCACCGAGCGCGGCGGCGGCATCGATGCGCTGCGCGATCAGCGCGAGGGCGGCGCGTCGCACCGCGGCGTCGGGCGAGATCGGATTCGCCTCGGGCGGAATGAAGGTGGCGGTCGTGACGGCGAGGCCGAGCGTCTCGGTCGCGCGTCGCAGCGCCGCGATCTCCGCGTCGGGCTGTCCCACGACGGGGATCTCGACACCGTCGTAGCCGGCGCTGCGGAGCATCTCGAGGACGGGGAGGTGCGACGAGTCGATCTCGACGCCCCACAGCAGCAGGTTCATGCCGATGCGCACGATGTTAGGCCTCCCGTCGGCGCGGCCGCCGCGGTTCGAGCTGCGCCGCGGCGGCGCATCCTAGCTCCGCGCCGCGTGCGCGCGGCCACGGGCGGGACGCGCGCTCGGGCGGCCGCGCGCCGAGGGGCGGCGCCTTGCTAGGATGCGCGCGCCGTGCCGCTCCGGACTCGCGCCGCGCCGCTCGCTCTCGCTCCGCTCGCCGCCGTCGCGTTCGCGTGCGGCCCGCCGTCCGCGCCGCGCGACGCCTGGAGCCAGGTCGACCTGTGGCGCGCCGCGCCCGAGGCCGCGCGCACCACCTATGCGACGCGCCACCAGCGCACGATCCGCGCCGTCGCGCCCGCCGTGGGCGCTCCGCTCGTGTTCGACCTCGCGCTCGGCGCGTCGCCGCGGCTGTCGTTCCGGCCGCTCGCGCGCGCGGCCGAGGGGTGCCGGTTCGCCGTCGCGGTGGGCCGCGCAGGCGAGGAGGACGGCTCGCGCGCCGCCGCCGCGGCCCGCGCGGACGAGCGCCTCGACGCCCCGCGCGCGAGCGGGCGCCGCGAGGTCGATGCGCGCGACGTCGCGCCCGCGAGCGACACGCTTCCGCGCGTCGTCGACGTCGATCTCGCGGAGTGGGCGGGCGCGCGCGTCGAGCTCGCGCTCTCCGCGACCGCGCCGAGCGGCGTGCCGTGCGATGCCGCGTGGGGCAGCCCCGTGGTCGTCGATCGCCGCGCGCGCATCGCCGCGCGCGGGCGCGGGGCGCAGCTCCCGAACGTGCTCTTCCTCGGCGCCGACACGCTGCGCGCCGACGCGGTCGGCTTCCTCGGGCGCGCGCCGAGCCCGACGCCGGCGCTCGACGGGCTCGCCGCCGGGAGTCACGTCTTCACCGACGCCTACAGCAGCATCAACAACACGAATCCGAGCTTCGCGTCGCTGATGACCGGCAAGTACGTCAAGAACCACCGCGTCTTCGACCTCAAGTCGCGGCTCCCCGACGCGCACGTGACGCTCGCCGAAGTGCTGCGCGATGCGGGCTACGACACGAAGGCGATCGTCTCGGTCGCGCACCTCGGCCGCGCCGGGCTCCGCCAGGGGTTCGACTCGTTCACGCGCCCGGGAGGCCAGTTCTTCGCGGAGACGGTCGTCGACATGGCGATCGACTGGCTGTCGGAGCCGAGCCCGCGTCCATTCTTCCTATGGCTCCACTTCTTCGACCCGCACATCCCGCACACGCCGCCTTCGCCCTACGACGAAGGGCTCCACCCGGCGGCCGCCTACGGAATGGGGCCGGTCGAGGCCTGGGCGGAGTTCCGCGAGCCCGGGCGCGTCGCGCTCGAGCCCTCGGCGCGCGGCCCGGGCGGGGGCTCGGCGAAGCTCTACCACGGCGAGGTCGCGTACCTCGACCGCCAGCTCGATCGCCTGCTCGGCTTCCTCGACGCGGCCGGTCTCCTCGACGAGACGCTCGTCGTCTTCGTCGCCGACCACGGCGAGACGCTGGGCGAGCGGCTCTCGTTCTTCGACCACGTCGGCCTCTACGAGGAGACGACGCACGTGCCGCTCGTGGTGCGCGTGCCGGGCCAGCGCGAGGGGCGCGTGCACCGCGGCCTCGTGCAGCACTTCGACGTGTTCCCGACCGTCCTCGCCCGGCTCGGCCTCGCCGCGCCCGCGCAGGACGGCATCGACCTGCTCGCGCGCGGCGCCGAGAGCGCCGACGCTCCCGTGCGCGACGCGGTCTTCGCGAACCACGCGAACGATCGGGGCGAGATGATGCGGACGCCGTCGTTCCTGTACCTCGTCAGCCGCGGCATCCCGCGGCTTCCGCGCGGCCCCCATCTCTACGACCTCGAACGCGATCCGCACGCGCGCGACGACGTCGCCGGGGGCGGGCGGCCCGAGGAGGCGCAGCTCGCGGGCGCGCTCGCGCGCTGGCTCGACCAACGCAGCGCGGCCTCCGCTCCCGAGAGCGTTCCGATCGGGGACGAGGAGCGCCGCCAGCTCGAGGCTCTCGGCTATGGCGACTGATTCGCCCTCGCTCGCGGCGCGCGTGTTCGGCATCGACACGCGCTCGCTCGCCGCGCTGCGCATCGCGGTGGCGTCGCTCGCGCTGATCGATCTCGCGAACCGGCTCACGGGGTTCGACGCGCTGTACACGGATGCGGGCGTCGCGCCGCTCGCGCTCGGCCGCACGCTCGGGCGCACGTTCTCGCTCTACGGTCTCGACGGCAGCGAGGCCTTCGCGCTCGCCCTCGCCGCCGCGCAGGCGATCGCGTGCGCGATGCTGCTCGTCGGCTACCGGACGCGCGCCGCGTCCGTCGCGAGCTTCGCGCTCGTCGCGTCGCTCGAGCTGCGCAACCCGTTCGTGAACAACGGCGGCGACGCGTTCCTCCGCATGCTCCTGTTCTGGTGCATGTTCCTGCCGCTCGGCGCGACGGCGTCGATCGACGCGCTCCGCGCCCGGCGCCGCGGCGCGCCCGCCGGCCCGTTCCTCGCGTGCTCGCCCGCGACCGCGGCCGTGATGCTCCAGCTCGGCATCCTCTACTTCGTCGCCGGCGTGACGAAGACGGGGCCCGAATGGGTGGACGGGAGCGCGCTCCGCATCGCGCTCGATCAGCGCTACTGGACGCGCGAGTTCGCCTTCGTGCTCGCGAGCCATCCCGACGGCCTCGTCGTCGGCACGTATGCGACGCGCTGGCTCGAGATCGCGCTGCCGCTCCTGCTGTTCGTTCCGGCGCTCGCGAGCGACCGCGCCGGGCAGCGCGCGCGCATCGCGACGGTGCTCGGGCTGTGGATCTTCCAGGCCGGGCTCGCCTCCACCTTCGTGCTCAACCTGTTTCCGTGGGCGTCGACGTGCGGGACGCTCGCCTTCCTTCCGCCGCGCTTCTGGGCGTGGATCCGCGCGCGGACCGGGCCGGACGCGTACGACACACCGCCGCTCCTCGCGCGTCCGCCCGGTGCGCTGCGCGCCGCGGGCGACGCCGCCGTGCTCGTCGCGCTCGCGGCCAACCTCGCGCTCGCGGGGGCGACGGCGGTGCATGCCTCCGCGCCGCGCTGGCTCGACCGCGCGGGCGGCTTCCTCGGCTTCGAGCAGTCCTGGACCATGTACGCGCCGAGCCCGATCGAGTTCGACCTCGACGTCGAGGTGCTCGGCCACTTCGAGTCGGGCGAGATCGAGCGGCTGCTCGGGCCGGTGTCGAGCACGCGCTTCCGCGCGCCCGCGACGCGCGCGCCCGGCGCCGCGGGCTCGCCCGAGCGCGCCGGCTGGGAGCGCGTCGTCGCGCTCCACGACGGGCACCGCCTCAAGGTCTATCTCGAGACGGGGCTCCGCATGGGCAAGCGCGTCGAGGCGCTGCGGCAGGGCTACCTCGCCTGGGTGTGCCGCGAGTGGAACCGCGCGGCGCGGGAGGGAGAGCGCATCGACGCCGTCGCGTTCGTCGGGCTCTCGCGACGCACCGGCGTCGACGGGCCCGAGCCGCCGAAGACGCTGCAGCTGAGCGAGCGCTCGTGCGCGGCCGACCCGACCGATCTCTCGGTGGGCATCGCGGACTGAGGAAGCGTGCGCGGCTCGGTCCGGCGCGCGCGCGTCGCTAGTCGGAGACGCGCGCCACCGCGGCCACGGGCTCGCGCGCGGCCGCGCGGGCGACGACGCCCAGCAGCCACGGGTCGTAGAGCCCGGCGCTCCCCTCGCCCGTGAACACGCGCGGGAGGTGCCGATCGAGATGCCCGGCGAACGCGCGCCCCAGCAGCGACTGCGGCGCGCGGTCGCGCATCGCGAGCAGCGCGACGAACCGGCCGTCGTAGTAGAGGTCGACCGCGCGCTGCCACGCGCGCAGGTGGCGCAGGTGGCGGCGCTCGTAGCCGCGCAGTGCGCGCGTGCTCCCGCGCAGGAGTGCGTCCGCGAGTGCGCGGGCCGACGAGAGCGCGAGGTGGAGCCCGCTCGAGAACACGGGGTCGACGAAGCCGAACGCGTCGCCGGCGAGCGCCCAGTTCGCACCCGCGCCGCGCCGCGTCGCGAGCTGGTAGTTCGAGTACCGGAGCACCGGAGTGATCCGCCGCGCGCCGGCGGCGACCTCGCGCAGCCGCGGCTCGGTCGCGAGCAGCGCGTCGTACTGGCGCTCGGCCGTCGGCCCGTACGCCGCGAGCGCGTCCGGCGGCGCCACGACCCCGAGCGACACGCGGCCCGGGAGCGGGATGCGCCAGCACCAGCCGCGCGCGAGCTGGTCCGTGTGCACGTGGCCGGGCGCGTCGATCGCGACGCCCTCGCAGTGCGCGAAGAGCGCCGCGTCGCGGCGCGGGCCGGCCTCGGTCGGGAGGCCGAGCAGCCGCGCGACTGCGCGCGCGCGCCCCGTCGCATCGATCACGAAGTCGGGCGGCGCGCCGAGCGCGGAGGCGGCGGCCGCGCGCGACGCGCCCGCGAGCGCGACGCCGTCGCCGCCCCGCGGCGCGCGCTCGAGGTGCGCCGGCTCGCGCACGATCTGCGCGCCGCTCTTCTCGCACGCGGCGAGCAGCGACGCGTCGAGGCGATCGCGCGGGACGTTGTAGGCGTAGGGCGGGGCGCTCGTGCAGGAGCTCGCGAAGTCGATCGCGACGCGGCTCCCGTCCGCGACGACGAACGTCGCGCCGGGCTTGCGCGTCGCGTAGCCGCGCACCTCGTCCTCGATGCCGAGCTCGCGCAGACGCGGGACGACGCCGGGCACGAGCGACTCTCCGACGACGAGCCCCGCCGGCCGACCGCGCGCGAACAGCACGACGCGCGCGCCGGCGCGCGCGAGGTGGGTGGCGACCGCCGTCCCGGCCGGTCCGTCGCCGACCACGGCGACGCGCAGCGACGAGCGGGACGGGAGGAGCGCCATGACAGGATGGAATCGCGGCCGCCGGTGTTTGTCGATCCGGGAGTGCGCGAGTAGCGTGCGCGCCATGCCGGGCATCGCCGCCGTCGCGCGCGGAGCGGGAGCCGCGCTCGCAACGCTCCTCGTCGTCGCGTACCCGCTCGTCGTGTGGTTCGCGTGGACGCGCCTCGACGTGCGCGCGACGGGCGCGCTGCTGCTCGGGCTCGTCGCCGCGACCGCCGCGCTCCGCGCACGGGGCGCGCCCGGCGAGCTCGCCGCGCTCGCCCGCCAGTACGCGCCACTCGTCGCCCTGGTCGGTCTCGCGGTCGCGACCGGCGAGCGCGTCGTGCTGCTCTGGATGCCCGTCGTCGTGAACCTCTTCCTGTTCGCGACGTTCGCGCACAGCCTGTTCGTCGGGATGCCCGTGATCGAGCGCTTCGCGCGCACGGTCGACGGCGACCTCCCCGGCTTCTGCGTGCCGTACTGCCGCAAGGTGACGATCGTCTGGTGCGCATTCCTGCTCGCGAACGCGCTCGTCGCGGCGGTGCTCGCCGTCGCCGGCCCCATCGAGTGGTGGACGCTCTACACGGGCGCCGTCGGCTACGTGCTGATGGGGCTCCTCTTCGCGGGCGAGTTCGTCGTTCGCAAGCTCTGGTTCCGCCACTACAAGGGCGGGCCGCTCGACGCGACGTTCGCGCGGCTCTTTCCCGCGGAGCGGACGGCGAACGGGCGCCGCTCGCTCGCGTGGGTCGCCGCGCGCGAGGCGCGTGCGGCGGAGCGGGCTCGTTAGGCAGGCCGCGGCGCGGCACGCACGGGCCGTGGCCGGCGTCCACGGGCCGATCGGCCCGCACCCCGTGCGCGCTCCGCGCGCAGCTCCCGTGCAGACGACCTAGGCCGATCGGCGTATACGGCGGGCCGCCCCAGGCGTGTAGACTGCCTCGCGTCCGCTCGGGGAGCGCCCGCACGCGGGCAGGCCCGAGCGCGACCCGGCGCGGCACGACCCGAGCCGTCGAAGGGAGGTCCGATGGGATTCACGGTGGCGGAGCTCGCGAAGCTCTGCGAAGCGGTCTACCACAAGGATCTCGGCGAGCGGCAGAAGTGGGTCACGCCGGGCGTCCACGAGCGCACCTTCGACGACGGCACGATCGACACGCTCGCCGCGGCGAAGACCGGCTTCCACGGCGGCTGCTACGTCAAGGACGACACCGCCGCGATCGTCTTCGCCGGCACGAACGCGCGCAGCATGAAGGACCTCGTCGCCGACGTCCGCATGGTGTGCGGACAGATCCCCGCCCAGGCGCAGCGCGCGGCCGACCTGATCCAGACGTACGGCTCCTGGGCCAAGAGCCACGAGGGCGTGAAGACCTTCGTCGTCGCCGGGCACTCGCTCGGCGGCGCGCTGACGCAGCTCGTCGCGACCGCGCAGGATCTTCCCTTCGTCACCTTCAACGCCTACGGCACGCTCGCCCTCGCCAAGGACGGCTCGAACGCGATCGGCCAGGTCGCGAAGTGGTCGAAGGACGGAGCCCAGGGCATCAACGTGCGCGACTCGAACGACCCGGTGAGCAAGGTCTCGGAGCACATCGGGAAGGTCGTGACGCTCGCGTTCGGGAGCTCGATCACGGGTGCGCACTCGATGGGCAGCCTCGCGCGCAACCTCGAGGGCGCGCACGGCGGCGCGCGCCCCTTCGTCGACGAGCCGTTCAACTGATGCGCGCGGCCTTCCCGCTGCCGCGAGACACGAACGCCGCGCTCGCGGCCACCCACGAGCGAGTGGGCGCGGGGAGGAACTCCCACGGTCCTGCGAGGAGTTCGCTGGAGGGCGTGCTTGACCTGCGGCAGTGGAAGGGCTCCAATCGCGAGGCCTCCTCGTGGGGACGCGCAGAGCGCGGCAGAGGGTGCGACGCGCGCGACGGCGCGCCGCGCCGCAGAGGTGCGGCCCTCGCGGGCCGCGTGAGGTGAGGCGTCGATGGCGGACCTCGACGAGCTGCTGAAGCCGGTGTCCGACGCCGACCCGACCGGGGCCGACGTCCGCTACGACGCGGCCGACCTCGCGCTCGACCGCATCAAGCAGCTGCGCACCGCGGTCTCGCCCGACCTCGACCCCGACGGCCGCGGGCGCGATGCCGACTGGCGCGGCGTCGCGCGCGAGTGCGAGACGCTGCTCCGCACGCGCACCAAGGATCTCGAGGTCGCCGGGTGGCTCGCCGAGGCCTGGGCGCGGCTCGAAGGTCCGGCGGGGCTCGAGCGCGGGCTCGCGCTCGTCGCGGAGCTCGTCGACCGCTACTGGGAGCGCCTCCATCCAGGTTGGGACGCGGACGACGGCGTGACGCTGCCCGTGCGGGCGCGCCCGCTCGCGTGGCTCGGCGGCTCGCAGTCCTTCCTCCAGTCTCTGAAGGAGGCGCCGCTCGTGCAGGCCTCCGGTGGGCGCGTCCTCACGTGGGCGCTCTACGAGGGCGCGCAGCGCCTCGACGAGCCGACGGTCGGCGACGATCGGCGCGCCGAGCTCGTGGAGGCCGGCGCCATCACGAGCGATGCGTGGGCGGCCGCGCTCGACAGCGTCTCGCCCGCCGAGCTCGACGATGCGCGCGCGAGCCTCGCGCGCGCGAGCGGGCACGTCGACGCGCTCGGCGACCGCGTCGCCTCGCTCTTCGAGGACGACGAGGCCCCCGAGCTGCACCGGCTCGCGCGCCTGCTGCGCGACATCGACGAGACGCTCGGCGGCGGCGGCGCGCATGGCGGCGCGCACGACGACGCGTCGGCCGGCGAGACGTCGTCCGCGCCCGAGGGCGCGCGCGCTCCCGCCGCGCGCGCGTCGGGCGCGCCGAGCGGCCCCATCGCGTCGCGCGAGGACGCGCTGCGCCGGCTGCGCGAGGTGGCGGACTACTTCCGCCGCACGGAGCCGCACAGCCCGCTCGCGTCGCTGATCGCGCGCGGCGTGCGCTGGGGGTCGATGTCGTTCGAGGAGGTGCTGCGCGATCTCGCGCGCGACGACGACTTCCTCGGGAAGATCTGGGAGACGCTCGGGATCGAGCCCGCGCGCTCGTCCGACGACGACTGACGAACACGTCGCGCGACGCGGGCACCGCGTCGCGCGCGAGATCCTGGAGGTGGCGAGATGCCCGAGAGCGTGTACGACAAGAAGAAGCGCGTGCGTCCGCCGCGCGTGAACATCACGTACGACGTCGAGCTCGGCGGCGCGCAGGTCGCGAAGGAGCTGCCCTTCGTCGTCGGCGTCGTCTCCGACCTGTCGGGGCACCCCGCCGAGGCGCTCCCGAAGCTCAAGGACCGCAAGTTCACCGAGATCGATCGCGACAACTTCGACGACGTGATGAAGAGCATGAAGCCGCGGCTCGACATCAAGGTGGACAACGCGCTCGTCGGCGACGGGAGCGAGCTCAAGGTCGAGCTCGCGTTCTCGAAGCTCGAGGACTTCTCGCCCGACGCGCTCGTCGAGAAGGTCGAGCCGCTGCGCAAGCTGATGGAGGTGCGCAGCAAGCTGAAGGACCTCCAGAGCCGCACCGAGGGCAACGACCGCCTCGAGGAGCTGCTCGACGCGGTGATCGAGAGCCCGGAGCTGCGCGCGAAGCTCGGCGCGGCGACGGGCGTGGGGGCCGGCGACGCGGGCGACGACGCGGCGTCGAGCGACGGAGAGGAGTAGTCGATGGCAGCCCGCACCAAGGCGGTGAAGGTCGAGAAGCTCGGCGAGCTCGAGGGCGAGGACCTGCTCGCCCAGATGATCGACACCGGCATCAAGCCGCGCGGCGACGAGGCGCACGACCGCGCGCGCGAGCTCGTCCGCAACTTCGTGGCCGAGCTGCTCGACCCGGGGATGGTCACCGCGAAGGGCGTCACGAAGACGATCAACGCGCGCATCGCGGCGATCGACGAGCTGCTCTCGAAGCAGGTGAACGCGATCCTCCACCACCCCGAGTTCCAGCAGCTCGAGGCGTCGTGGCGCGGGCTCCACAAGCTCGTGCACGGGAGCGAGACCGGCGAGAACCTCAAGGTCCGCGTGCTCAACGTCTCCAAGAAGGACCTGCTCAAGGACTTCAAGGCGGCGCCGGAGTTCACGGAGAGCGCGCTCTGGAAGAAGGTCTACGAGTACGAGTTCGGGCTCTACGGCGGCGACCCCTACGGCGCGCTCGTCGGCGACTTCGAGTTCGGCAAGGGGCCGCAGGACGTCGAGCTGCTGACGGAGATGTCCCAGGTCGCGGCGGCCGCGCACGCGCCCTTCATCACCGCGTCGGCGCCCGACATGTTCGGCATGGACTCGTTCACGCAGATGCCGAACCCGCGCGACCTCGCGAAGATCTTCGACAAGAGCAACCCCGAGAACACGAAGTGGCTCTCGTTCCGCGACTCGGAGGATTCGCGCTTCGTCGCGATGGTGCTGCCGCACGTGCTGCGACGCCTGCCGTACTCGATGAAGGACAATCCCGTCGAGAACTTCGACTTCGACGAGCAGGCGACCGAGCACGACCACTACTGCTGGGGCAACGCCGCCTACGACTACGCGCAGCGGCTCACGGCGGCCTTCGCGCAGCACCACTGGTGCGTCGCGATCCGCGGGCCCGAGGGCGGCGGCATGGTCGAGGACCTGCCGATCCACACCTTCAAGACGGCCGAGGGCGACGTCGCCGCGAAGTGTCCGACCGAGGTGATGATCCCGGACACGCGCGAGAAGGAGCTCTCGGATCTCGGCTTCATCGGGCTGCTCAACTGCAAGAACACCGACTATGCGGCGTTCTTCGGCGGCAACTCGGTGCAGCGCCCCAGGAAGTACGACACGAAGGAGGCGACGGCGAACGCGAAGCTCTCCAGCCAGATCCCGTATCTGATGGCGACCTCGCGCATCGCCCACTACCTCAAGGCGATCTGCCGCGACAAGATCGGCTCCTTCATGTCCCGCAGCGAGTGCGAGACGTTCCTGAACCGCTGGATCAAGAACCTCGAGCTCGACATGGACGACGCCACGCAGGAGGCCAAGGCGCAGCGGCCCCTGCGCGAGGCGCGCATCGACGTCATCGACGACAAGGCGAGGCCCGGTTGCTACCAGGCGATCGCCTATCTCAAGCCCCACTTCCAGCTCGACGAGCTGGGCGTGTCGTTGCGGTTGGTCGCGGACCTGCCGGAGCCGGCGCAGAAGTAGTGCTTCGTTCGGCGCGGTCGGAGGGTCCGAGCGCGGGGAACGATCCGAGATCCGAAGCGGTCGGGGGACCACATGGCCACGAAGCAGTTCATGAAGATCGGGAGCGTGAAGGGCAACTCGAAGGACGGCAAGCACGACGGCTGGAGCGACGTGAAGAGCATCTCCACCGGCGTCGGCAACGCCGTCAACTGCGTGCAGGCGGCGAAGGGGAAGTCGAGCGGGGCCGCCGCGACGCTCTCCAACATCAGCGTGAAGATGGAGGTCGACAAGTCGATCCCCGAGCTGCTCGCCTACTGCGCCGTCGGCAAGGTGTGGGACAAGGCCGAGTTCGAGATCTGCGAGGAGGGCGAGTCCGACCCGCTGCTCCGCATCGAGCTCGGCGACAAGGTCGCGGTGACGTCGTGCAACGTGCAGGCGGACGCGGCCGGCTCGCCCGAGGTCACGCTCGGCATCGCCTTCGCGAAGATCACGTGGAAGTACAAGACCGACAAGGATCTCTTCTGGGACCTCAAGAAGAACGAAGGCAGCTTGAAGGCCAAGTAGATCCGACGGCGCCGCGGCGAGGTCGCCCGCGCGACGGAGCCGGTCGGCGTGCGTCGATGGGAGTGTCGTCGACGTGAGCGCCGAGGACGCCTTCCGAGCGGGGAAGCTCGACGACGCGGTCGCGGAGCAGGGCGCCGTCGTGCGCGCGGCGCCGCTCGACGCCGATGCGCGCTGGAAGCTCTTCGTGCTGCTCTGCTTCGCGGGCGAGCTCGAGCGCGCCGAGAAGCAGCTCGATGCGCTCGCGACGCGCGACGACGGGCTCGCGCGGAGCGCGGTCGTGCACCGCGCGCTGCTCGCGTCCGAGCTCGAGCGCACGCTCGTCTTCGACGGCGCGCGCGCGCCGTCGCTCCCTCCCGATGCGCCGCGCCACGCCCGGCTGCGCGTCGAGGCGCTCGCCGCGCTCGGGCACGGCGACGAGGAGGGCGCGTCGCGTCTCGTCGCCGAAGCGGTCGAGGCGACGCCGCCGCTCGCCGGGCTCCTCGACGGCGAGCCGTTCGACGGGCTCTGCGACCTCGACGACCGCTTCGGCGCCGTGCTCGAGGTGCACGCGGGCGGGCGCTACCTGTGGATCCCGCTCGACGGCGTGCGGCGCGTCGACGTGCACGCGCCGTCGAGCGCGATCGACGTGCTCTGGCGGCCCGCCGAGATCGTCGACGCGAGCGGCGCGACGGCGCGCGTCTTCCTGCCGTCGATCTATCCGCGCAGCCGCGAGAGCGCGAATCCGCTCGTCGCGGTCGGCCGCGAGACCGAGACGCTCGCGAGCGGCGGGCTCGAGCTCGCGCGCGGCCACCGCCGCTTCCTCGTCGCGCGCGGCGACGCGCTCGGCGAGATTCCGCTCGCGGCGCTGCGCTCGCTCGAGCTCGGCGGTTAGGCGTCGGCGTGGCGCGCGCGGAGACGAGCGACGTCCTGCGGCCGTCGATCCTCGACCGGCTGATCGACGACAGCGGCGCGTCGTCGTTCCAGGGCGTGACGGTGCGCGAGCTCAAGGCCTCGGTCGCGCGCGACGTCGAGTGGCTGCTGAACACGCGCGTCTTCTGCCCGTGGGACCTGTCCGGCCACGACGAGGCGCGCGCCTCGCTGCTCACCTACGGCCTTCCCGACCTCTCGTCGTACTCGTGGACGGAGGCCGCGCACGGGCGCCGCATCGCCGCGCTGATCGAGGAGCGCATCAAGCGCTTCGAGCCGCGCATCCAGGAGCGCTCGGTCCGCTGCGCCGTGCAGCGGGCGGACGACGTCGCCGACTTCCGCCTGCGCGTGCGCATCGAGGCGATCCTGCACGTCGAGCCCATCCTCGAGCCCGTCGTCTTCGACTCGGGGCTCGACCTCGCGGGGGGCAGCTTCCGGATCGAGAGCTTCGAATGAGGCGCGACGACCTGCTCGAGTACTACGAGCGCGAGCTGCGCTTCATCCGGCGCATGGCCGCCGACTTCGCGGAGAAGTACCCGGAGGTCGCGGGGCGCCTGCTGCTCGAGCCGACGAAGTGCGACGACCCGCACATCGAGCGGCTGATCGAGTCGTTCGCGATGCTGACGGCGCGCGTGCAGCTGCGCCTCGACGACGGCTTCGCGGACATCAACGAGTCGCTGCTCGACGTCCTCTACCCGCACTACCTGCGGCCCGTGCCGTCGATGAGCATCGCGCAGCTCGAGGCCGACCCGGCGGCCGCGGCCGTCGCGGGCGGGCTGCGCGTCGACGCGCACTCCCTGCTCGAGTCGAAGCCGGTCGGCGGCGTGCGCTGCCGCTTCCGCACCGCCTATCCGGTGCAGCTCTTCCCGATCGAGATCGTCTCGGTCGAGCGCGTGAGCGCGACCGCGCTCGGCGCGCCCGCACCCGACGACGTGCTGTCGGCGCTGCGCATCCGTCTGCGCACGCAGGGCGGCGTCCCCGTCGCGGGCCTCGCGATCGACCGCCTGCGCTTCTTCCTCGACGCCGTGAGCGGCGACATCCACGCGCTCCACGAGCTCTTCCTGCGCGACGCGCGCGGCCTGTGGGTGCGCGGCGCGGACGACGCACCGCCCGTCGCCGTCGGCGCGCATGCGATCCGCGCCGTCGGGTTCGAGCGCGACGAGGGGCTGCTCGAGTACCCGCGCGAGTCGTTCCTCGGCTACCGGCTCCTGCACGAGTACTTCGCCTTCCCCGAGAAGTTCCTGTTCGTCGACCTCGCCGAGCTCGCGCCCGCGACGTCGCGCATCGCAGGCACGGAGCTCGTCGTCGACGTGCTGCTCGGGCCGTCGCTCGCGCAGCGCGACGTGAACGTCGGGCCCGAGAACCTCCGGCTCGGCTGCACGCCCGTCATCAACCTCTTCCCGAAGACCGCCGACCCGATCCGCCTCACGAACGCCACCGTCGACCACCCCGTGGTGCCCGACGCGCGCGCGCCGCTCGCGTTCGAGGTGCACTCGGTGACGGGCGTCGAGACGTCGCGGCCCGGCCGCGAACGCCGCGCCTATCGTCCGTTCTACGGCCTCGGCTACGGCGAGGCGACGACGCGCGGCGACGCCTTCTGGCACGCGACGCGGCGCGCGTCGCTGCGCAAGGCCGACGCGGGGACCGAGGTCGCGATCTCCCTCGTCGACGCCGACTTCGAGCCCGCGGACGTCGACGGCGCCGTGCTCCACGTCGAGACGCTGTGCACGAACCGCGAGCTTCCGGCGCGGCTCCCGTTCGGCGACCCGAAGGGCGACTTCCAGCTCGAGGGACGGCCCGGCGTGCGCCGCATCGTCGCGCTGCGCAAGCCCACCGCGCCGCACGCGCCGCCGATCGGCGCGGGAGCGCGCTGGCGGCTCGTCTCGCACCTCGCGCTCAACCACCTGTCGCTGTCGGGCGCGCCGGGCGGCTCGCTCGCGGGGCGCCCCGAGGCGGCCGGCGACGCGCTCGTCGCGCTGCGCGAGATCCTGCGGCTCTACGACTTCGACGACTCGCCCGTGACGCGCCAGCGCATCGCGGGCATCGCATCGATGCGCACGCGCGCGGTCGTGCGTCGCATCGCGCACGCGCGCGGCGGCGGCTTCGCGCGCGGCATCGAGGTCGAGCTCGGCTTCGACCCGTCGCAGTACACGGGCGCGGGCGTGCTGCTCTTCGCGTCGGTGCTCGAGCGCTTCTTCGCGCTCTACGCGTCCGTCAACTCGTTCACGCAGACGGTGGCGAGCCTCGAGGGCCAGGCGACGCCGCTCAAGCGCTTCCCGCCCCGCGTCGGCGCGCAGGCGCTCCTGTGACGGCGGAGCGCAGCGCCTACGACGGCGTCGAGTTCTTCCAGCTCGTGCGGCGGCTGCAGCGCGAGCGCCCCGCGCGGCGCGCGGTCGGCCACGCGTCGGAGCCCGCCGACGAGGCAGTGCGCTTCGCTTCGGCGACCGATCTCGCGTTCGCGGCGCGCGACGTGCAACGGGTCGAGGTCGCGGACGACGGGCCGGTGCGCGTCGAGGTCGGCTTCCTCGGCGTCGCGTCGCCGCACAGCTTCGGCTCGCTGCCCGCGCCGTACGTCGAGGAGGTGCACCGCCGCGCGAGCGCGCGCAGCACCGCGCTGCGCGACTTCCTCGACGTCTTCAACCACCGGCTCGTCTCGCTCTTCTACCGCGCGTGGGAGCGCAGTCGCATCGACGTCGCGCACGAGCGCGCGCCCGACAACGCCTTCCGCGCGGTGCTGCGCGCCGTGCTCGGGCTCGAGGGGCCGGGCCTCGCCGAGCGCGTTCCCGTCGACGATCGCGAGCTGCTCGGCCGCGCGGGACTCCTCGCGATGCGGCCGGCGCCCGCGGCTGCGCTCGAGGGTGCGCTCGCGAGCCTGTTCGACCTCGATGTCGAGGTCGTGCCGTTCTCGCCGTGCTGGTTCGAGATCGATCCCGAGGATCGCGCGCGGCTCGGCGTCGCGAACGCGACGCTCGGCAGCGACGCCGCGCTCGGCTCCTCGGTCTGCCTCGTCGATGCGCGCTTCCGCATCCGCATCGGGCCGATGGACTGGGAGCGCTACCGGAGCCTGCTGCCCGGCTCGGAGGGCTTCACGGCGCTCGTGTCCGTGGTGCGGCTCGCCGTCGGCAACGAGCTCGACTTCGACGTGTGTCTCGTGCTCGACGGCGCGAGCGTGCCGCCGCTCGTGCTGCGCGGGCGCGGCGAGCAGGCGCCGCGGCTCGGCCACGCGACGTGGCTGCGGCGCGAGCCCGCCGCCGAGCCCGTCGACCAGGCGATCTTCCACGCGACGGCCGCGCGTCTCGACGGCGCGCGCGGCGCGCGCCGCGCGGCCGGAGGTGCCCCCCGATGACGCTCGATCTCCGTCAGCTGATCGGCAAGCTCGGCGAGACGCCGCGGCGCGCGCTCGAGGGCGCCGCCGGGCTCGCGCTCTCGCGCACGCACTACGAGGTCGAGCTCGAGCACTGGCTCGCCAAGCTCCTCGAGGCGGACGACGGCGACGTCGCGCTCGTGCTGCGGCGCTTCGAGCTCGACCCGGATCGCGTCGCGCGCGCGATCGACGCCGCGCTCGACCGGCTGCGCAGCGGCAACCAGCGTCGCCCCGACCTCACCGAGACGATCGTCGACGTCGCGCGCGACGCGTGGGTGTGGTGCTCGGTGAACTACGGGCTCGCGCGCGTGCGCTCGGGCGGGCTCCTGCTCGCGGCGCTGCACGACGCGCGGCTGCGCCGGCGCCTCGTCGAGATCGAGCCGCAAGTCGAGCGCGTGAACCCGGAGACGCTCGCGCGCGACTTCGTCGCGCTCGTCGCGGGCGGGCGCGAGGACGGCGAGGCGCAGGCGGCGCTCGCGAGCGCGGGCGGCGCGGCGCGCGGCGACGGGCGCGCCCCGTCGGGCGGGCCGTCGCAGACGCCCGCGCTCGACCAGTACACGGTCGACCTCACGGCGGAGGCGCGCGCCGGGCGCATCGATCCGGTGCTCGGCCGCGAGGCCGAGGTCCGCCAGATCGTCGACGTGCTGACGCGGCGGCGGCAGAACAACCCGATCCTCACCGGCGAGGCGGGCGTCGGGAAGACGGCGGTCGTCGAGGGCTTCGCGCGCCGCATCGCTCTCGGCGACGTGCCCGAGCCGCTGCGCAACGTCGCGGTGCGCGCGCTCGACCTCGGGCTCCTGCAGGCGGGCGCGAGCGTGAAGGGCGAGTTCGAGAACCGGCTCAAGCAGGTGATCGACGAGGTCAAGCGCTCGCCGCAGCCGATCGTCCTGTTCATCGACGAGGCGCACACGCTGATCGGCGCCGGCGGGCAGGAGGGGCAGAACGACGCCGCGAACCTGCTCAAGCCCGCGCTCGCGCGCGGCGAGCTGCGCACCATCGCCGCGACGACGTGGGCCGAGTACAAGAAGTACTTCGAGAAGGATCCCGCGCTGACGCGGCGCTTCCAGCCCGTGAAGGTCGAGGAGCCGGACGAGGAGACGGCGATCCGCATGATGCGCGGCGTCGCCGACCGGTTCGAGGCGCACCACGGCGTGCACGTGCTCGACGAGGCGATCGTCGAGTCGGTGCGGCTCTCGGCGCGCTACGTGCCCGCGCGCCAGCTGCCGGACAAGTCGGTCAGCGTGCTCGACACGGCGTGCGCGCGCGTCGCGATCGGGCGCGCGGGCGTGCCCGCGCCGATCGAGGACCTGCGGCGGCGCATCGACGCGCTCGAGACGGAGCGCCGCGCGCTCCTGCGCGAGCGCGCGCTCGGCGCCGATCACTCGGTGCGCGTCGCGGCGATCGATGCGGACGCGGCGCGCACGCGCGAGGACCTCGCGGCGCTCGAGGAGCGCTGGGAGCGCGAGAAGGAGATCGTGGATCGCATCGCCGGGCTGCGGCGCGCGCTCGTCGGCGACGGCGACGACGAGGCGGCGGGAGCGGACGAGGCGGCCGGTGCGCACGGCGCGGCGAGCGGGGACGAGGCGGCCGACGTCGCGGGTGCGCCCGACCCCGACGCGCTGCGCGCCGAGCTCGACGCCGCGAAGCGCGAGCTCGCGGAGCTGCAGGGCGACGACCCGCTCGTCTCGATCGACGTCGACGGGCAGGCGATCGCCCAGGTGATCTCGTCGCAGACGGGCATCCCCGTCGGCCGCATGCTCGCCGACGAGATCCGCTCCGTGCTCGCGCTCTCGGACACGCTCCGTCAGCGCGTGCTCGGCCAGGACCACGCGCTCGAGACGATCGCGCGCCGCATCCACACGTCGCGCGCGAACCTCGACAACCCGCAGAAGCCGATCGGCGTGTTCCTGCTCGTCGGGCCCTCGGGCGTCGGCAAGACGGAGACGGCGATGACGATCGCCGAGCAGCTCTACGGCGGCGAGCGCAACGCGATCGTGATCAACATGTCGGAGTACCAGGAGGCCCACACCGTCTCGAGCCTGAAGGGCAGCCCGCCCGGCTATGTCGGCTACGGCGAGGGCGGCGTGCTGACGGAGGCCGTGCGCCGCCGGCCGTACTCGGTCGTGCTGCTCGACGAGGTCGAGAAGGCGCACCCCGACGTGATGGAGCTCTTCTTCCAGGTGTTCGACAAGGGCGTGCTCGAGGACGGCGAAGGCCGCGAGATCGACTTCAAGAACACCGTCATCCTGCTGACCTCGAACGTCGCGAGCGACACCATCATGGCGCTCTCCGCCGACGAGGAGACGCGGCCCGAGCCCGATGCGATCGTCGAGGCCGTGCGCCCCGAGCTCCTGAAGGCGTTCCCGGCCGCGCTGATCGGGCGGCTCGTCGTGGTGCCGTACTACCCGGTGACGGGCGACGTGCTCGCGCGCATCGTGCGCCTGCAGGTCGATCGCATCGCGCGCCGCGTGCGCGCGAACCACGGGGCCGAGTTCGTGTACGGCGACGAGCTGGTCGCGGCCGTGGTCGCGCGCTGCAACGACGTCGAGAGCGGCGGGCGCGCGGTGGACAACATCCTCACGCACTCGATGCTGCCGCAGCTGTCGGCCGAGGTGCTCGCCCGCATGGCGGAGGGGCGCGCGTTCGCGAAGGTCGCGGTCGCGGTCGACGACGACGGCGGCTTCCGTTTCGATCTCTCCTAGCGGAGTCACGGGCCCGTCGCGCAGCGGCGGCCGAGGAGCGACGCCCCATGGCGCTCAGCACGAAGAACCGCACCTGTCGCGTCCACGCGCCGAACGGCGACGACGTGTTCCAGCTGGTCTCGCTCTCGGGCACCGAGCGCATCTCGGGGCTCTACGAGCTCGACCTCGTGCTCGCCTCCGAGGACGTCGACGTGAAGCTCGACGCACTCGTCGGCCAGCCGCTCGCCGTCGAGGTCGCGCTCGGCACCGGCGAGCGCTTCTTCCACGGCATCGTCGCGAGCTTCGGGCTCGCGAGCGCGGGCGGCGACCGCGTCGAGTACCGCGCGAAGCTCGTGCCGTGGCCGTGGCTGCTCGGACGCAGCGCGGACTGCCGGATCTTCCAGCAGAAGTCCGTGCTCGACATCGCGAAGGAGGTCTTCGACGCGCTCGACCTCACCGACTACCGCATCGACGCCGACGCCGGGAGCTATCCCGCGCTCGAGTACACGGTGCAGTACCGCGAGACCGACCTCGACTTCGTGTCGCGCCTGCTCGAGGAGCACGGCATCGGCTTCTACTTCGAGCACGAGAAGAGCAAGCACACGCTCGTGCTCTTCGACGCCTCCGACCAGAACCCGGATTGCCCCGTGCACGCGAAGGCGTCGTACGTCGGCGAGGAGGCCGAGCAGACGCCCGGCATCGTGACGCGCTGGAACGCACGGCTCGACCTGCGCAGCGGCGCGTGCGCCCTCCAGGACTACAACTTCGAGGATCCGAGCGTCGACCTGATGGCGACGCAGCCGACGACGAAGCCCGTCGGCGGCAACGATCGGCTCGAGGTCTACGAGTACCCGGGCTCGCACCAGAGCACGTCCGAGGGCAGCGCGCGCGCGCGGCGTCGGATCGAGGCGGAGGAGGCGGCGGCGCAGGTCGTCGACGGCGCGAGCACGTGCCACGACTTCTCGCCGGGCTACCGCTTCGAGCTGCGCGGCCACGACCGCAAGGACTTCGCCGGCCGCTACCTGCTGCGCGAGGTGCGACACGCGCTCGAGCCCGACGCCGGCGGGTCCGCCTATCGCAACGAGTTCGTCTGCATGCCGGCGTCGGTGCGCTACCGCCCGCTCGCGACGACGCCGCGCCCGCGCATCCACGGCGCACAGACGGCGGTCGTCGTCGGCGAGGCCGGGCGCGAGATCGACGTCGACGACTACGGCTCGGTCTACCTGCGCTTCCACTGGGACCGGCGCAAGGAGGACCTCCCGAGCCCGACCTGCCGCGTGCGCGTCGCCCAGCACTGGGCCGGCAAGGAGTGGGGCGCCTACTTCGCGCCGCGCATCGGGCAGGAGGTGATCGTCGAGTTCCTCGACGGCGATCCCGCCCGGCCGCTCGTCACCGGCCGCGTCTACAACGGCCAGAACAAGCCGCCCTACGCGAACCCCGAAGAGGGCGGCATCAAGAGCCGCAGCACGAAGGAGGGCGGGGCGGACGAGTTCAACGAGATCCGCCTCGTCGACAGCAAGGGCAGCGAGCTCTTCTTCGTGCAGGCGCAGCGGGACTGGCAGGCGAACGTCAAGAACGACGCGCTCGAAGAGGTGGGCCGCGACCGCACGCGCAAGGTCGTCAACGACGAGAAGGTCGAGATCGGGAACGACCGCACCGTCGACGTCAAGAACGACCACACCGAGAAGGTCGGCCGCAACGAGAAGCTCGAGGTCGGCGAGGACCGCTCGCGCTCCGTCACCGGCAACGAGGACGTCGCGGTCCGCAAGGCCCAGCGCATCTCCGTGGACGAGAAGCGCACGCTCACCGTCGGGAAGGCGCACGAGATCACGATCCGCGACGACCAGGGCGAGGTGGTCGAGGGCAAGTACGACCTCGACGTGCGCAAG
This sequence comes from Myxococcota bacterium, assembly GCA_041389495.1. NCBI lineage: Bacteria > Pseudomonadati > Myxococcota > Myxococcota bacterium. Next base: position 1,189,841 of record JAWKRT010000002.1, read on the forward strand.
GCGTGGTCGGGGCGCGCGAAGACGATCTCGTTCGAGGCCGCCGACGAGGTGCGCATCCGCACGGGCTCCGCGGAGATCGTCATGAAGAAGAACGGCGACATCACGATCAGCGGCAAGAAGATCAACGTCAAGGGGACGGGAGATGTCATCCTCGAAGGCAAGTCGATCAAGCAGAACTAGCGACGCCGTCGGCGCGGACGCGACCTCGGAAGCGAGCAGCGGCGCGCGCACGGACGCGCGCGCGGGCGAGCGCGGGGCGCACGGGCTGCTCGACGCGATCCTCGCGTCGCCCCGCGGCGACGGAGCACCGTCGCACGCCGTCGCCGTGGCCCGCGTCGTCGCGATCGACGAGGCGGGCGCCCCCGTCGTCGCGCTCGGCGTCGCGGGCGGTGTCGCGCGCGTCGCGGCGCGCGCGACGATCGCCGTCGCGGCCGGCGACGTCGGGCGCGACGCCGTCGTCGCGTTCGAGGACGGAGACCGCGCGCGCCCGATCGTCACCGGCCTGCTCGTCGCGCCGGCGGGCGACGCCGCCTCGTGCGCGCCGACCGCGCGCGCCGCGTCGCCGCCGCGGCGCGTCGAGATCGAGGCCGCCGACGAGCTCGTGCTCCGCTGCGGCGCGGCGAGCGTCGAGCTCCGCGCCGACGGCCGCATCGTGATCCTCGGCGGCTACGTCGTGAGTCGCGCGACGGGCGCGCACCGGATCCAGGGCGGATCGGTCCAGATCAACTAGCGAGCCCGGGAGCGCGCGATGGCGCAGGCCACGCCCGACATCGTCGAGGAGCACGTCGACATGGCCGAGTTCCTGCTCGGCCAGCGCGAGCTCGCGCTCGCGTCGCTCGACTTCGACGCGGCCGACCTCGCCGACCTCGACGAGCGGCTCGTCGCGCACGTCGACGCGCTCGCGCTGGCGGGCCGCGTCGGACGCGCGACGTGCGCGTCCGAGCTCGAGGGCGGGTCGCGCGGCCGCGCGTGCGCGGCCGGCCTCGCGGCGCTCGCGTCGTGCGACGCGGAGCGCGTCGACGACGTGGTGCGCGCGTTCGGCGCGGCGGCCGGACCGACGCTCGAGGGCCTCGCGCTCGCGCTCGGGCTCGGCGGTGCCGCGGCGGGCGCCGCGGCGCGCGCGCGCATCGCGGAGGGCGACCTCGACGACCCGCTGCGCGCCGCGGCGGCGCTGCGCGCGGCGACGGCCGCGCGCGACGCGGACGCGGCGCTCGTCGCGCGGTGTCTCGCGCTTCCCGCCGTCGAGCCGCAGCGCGCCGCGTGCGAGGCGATCGGTGCGCTCCGCCTGCACCGGCTCGCCGACGCCGTGCGCGAGCGCGCCGGCGCCGCCGACGCCGCGCTCCGCGCCGCTGCGCTCCGCGCGCTCGCACTCGTCACCGCCCCCGACGCGCGCGCGCGCTGCCTCGAAGCGGCCGCGCGCGCGAGCGGCGACGCGCCGACGGACGACGACCTCGCACTCGCGTGCGCCGCCCTCGAGGTGCTCGGCGCGATCGCGTCGCCCGACGACGCCGACGCGATCGGCCGCCTCGCGACGGGCGGCGCGGCGCCGGTCGCGCGCGCCGCGCTGCTCGCGCTCGCGGGGCTCGGAACGCCCGAGGCCGTCGAGGCGATCGTCGCGTGCGTCGAAGCCGGCCGCGAGTCGGGAACCGCGGGCGTCGCCTATCTCTACGTCGTCGGTGCGCTCGACGAGCGCCCGGCCGAGCGTCTGCACGCGCAGCCGCCCGAGCGCGCGCGCGACGACGCCGCGCTCGTCGCGGAGGCGCAGGCGTGGGACGCGTCTTCCGACCTGCCCGCGTTCGACCCGTCGCGCGTGCGCGCCGACTGGGAGGCGCGTCGCGCCGCGCTCGCGCCGCGCACGCGCCACCGCGCCGGGGTCGCGCTCGCGATCGACGCCGGGGTGGCGCCGACGAGCCCGCTCCCGCTGCAGCGCCTCGAGGCAGTCGCGGCCGCGCTCGCCCGCCCCGCGGCCGTCCTCGAGCCGGTCGAGGCGCTGCGGTCGCCGCTCGTGCGCGCGGCGGTCGCGGCGTGCTGAGCGTCGACAACGCGACGCCCTACGCCGTCGCGGCGATCCCGTATGCGGACAAGCACGGGCGCGACGGGCTCGCGGTCGTCGCGAAGGGCACGTTCGAGATCGCGGGCCCGGGCGAGCCGGTCGCGCTCGCCGACGAGCAGGAGCCGGTCGCGTTCGCCGACGCGTGGCACGGCGAGCCCGGCGCGTCGAGCCTGCGCTACGCCGCGGACTCGACGCCGCCGAAGCCGGGCGCGGACGTCGCGCTCGTCGGTCACGCCTATCCGCCGACCGCCGACGCGCGCGAGTTCGACGTGTCGCTGCAGGTGGGCGAGCGCATCCACGTCGTGCGCGTGTTCGGCGACCGGCACTGGGAGCGCGGCCTGCTCGGCTGGCGCCCCACGCCGCCCGAGCCCGTCGAGCGCGTGCCGCTCGTCTACGAGCGCGCGTTCGGCGGCGCCGACCTCTGCCCGAGCGACCCGGCGAAGCACGCCTTCGAGCCGCGCAACCCGGTCGGCACGGGCTTCGTCGGACGCGGCGGCCGCGAGCGGCTGCGCGATCTCGCGCTGCCGAACCTCGAGGATCCGGGCGCGCCGATCGGGCGGCCGAAGGATCGCCCGGCGCCCGCGGGCTTCGGATTCGTCGCGCCGGCGTGGAGCCCGCGCGCCGAGCGCGCGGGCACGTACGACGACGCGTGGCAACGCGATCGCTGTCCGCTCCTTCCGCTCGACTTCGACGAGCGCTTCTTCCACGCCGCCCATCCCGCGCTCTGCTCCCCGCAGCCGCTCGCGGGCGGCGAGCGCGTGCGCATCGTGAACGCGAGCCGCGACGGCACGCTCGACTTCCGCCTTCCCGCCGAGTCGCTCGCGGTGACGGCGTGGATCCGCGGCGAGCCCGTGCGCGGCGAGTCGCGCCTCGACACGGTCGTGATCGAGCCCGACGCGCGCCGGCTCGTCGCAGTCTGGCGCGCGGCGATCCCGTGCCCGCGCACGCTCCTCTACGTGCAGTACGTGTTCGTGAAGCGCGCCGGGGACGCGCGCGGCGACGCGCGCGCGGAGGTCGCGTGAGCGCCGTCGCCGCGCCGGGCGCGGTCGTGACGGCCGTCGGTGCCGTGACCCCGGTCGGCTGCGGCGTCGTCGAGACGGGCGCCTCGATCCGCGCGGGCATCGCGCGCCTGCGCGTGCATCCGAGCTACGTGCCGATCCAGCCCGAGATCCCCGACGGCGAGCCCGAGCCCGTGCGCGCGGCGTGGGTGCTCGATCCCGGGCTCGGCGTCGGGCTGCGCGAGCGACTCGCGCGGCTCGCGCTCGCCGCGCTCGCCGACCTCGCCGCGACGAGCGGGCTGCGGCGCGACGAGTGCGAGGGGCTTCCCGTCGCGTGGGCGCTGCCCGAGCGCGGACGCGACGGCATCGCCGACGTCGACGCGGCCGACCTCGCGCGCGACGTCGCCGCGCGCAGCGGGCTCGCGCTCGCATTCGCCGGCGCGTGCGAGGACGGCCACGCGGCGGCGCACGCCGCGCTCGCGCGCGCGCTCGAGCAACTCGCGGGCGGCGCGCCGCGCTGCCTGGTCGTCGCCGTCGACTCGCAGCTCGACGAGGACGTGCTCGCGTCGCTCGACGCCGCCTACCGGCTGCGCAGCGCGCGCAACGTCGACGGCTACATCCCCGGCGAGGCGGCGGTCGCGCTGCTCGTCGAGCGCGCCGACGCGGCGCGCGCGCGCGGCGCGCACGCGCCGGTCGCGATTCGCGGCGTGGCGCGCGGGGACGAGCCGTCCTCGAGCCGGTCGGACGCCGCGTCGACGGGCGCGGGGCTCGCGGAGGCGTGCCGGGCGGCGCTCGCGGGAGCGGCGCTCGAGCGCGCGCGCTGGGTCGTGTGCGACCTCAACGGCGAGAGCCATCGCGCCCACGAGTGGGGCACGGTATCGACTCGGCTCGCGGCGGAGCTCGCGTCCCCCGCCGTGTGGCACCCGGCCGACTGCGCGGGCGACGTCGGGGCGGCGTCGGGCGCGCTCGGGGTCGCGCTCGTGGCGCGCGCGCACGCGCGCGGCTACGCGCCGGCCCGCGATGCGCTCGTCTGGTGCGCGTCGGAGGGCGCCGCGCGCGCCGCGGCGATCGTCGGCGCGAACGAGGAGGCAGGCCCATGGGCTCGACCGTGATCGTCAACGGCCGCACCGCCGTGCACAAGGGCAGCGGCGGCGTCTCGACCGCCTTCCCCGACGTGTGCAAGACGCCGACGCCCGGCGGCCCCGTCCCCATTCCGTATCCGAACGTCGCGATGTCGTCGGACACGGACAAGGGTGCGAAGAAGGTGAAGGTCGACGGCAACCCGGTCGCGCTCGCGAGCTCGAACTTCAAGACGAGCACGGGCGACGAGGCGGGCTCGGCGGGCGGCGTCGTGTCCTCGAAGACGAAGGGCAAGGCCGAGTTCGTGAACTACTCGTTCGACGTGAAGGCCGAGGGCAAGAACGTGCCGCGGCTCGGCGACCTGATGCTGCAGAACAAGGGCGGCTCGCCGAACACGCCGCCCGCGCCCGAGGTGCAGCCGCCGGCCGTGGCCGTGCCGCTCGCCGACCCGGAGGCGCAGGACGACGAGCTCGAGGAGGTCGCCGTCATCGACGTCGAGGAGTACGACCGCGAGGAGTCGGAGTAGGAGGCGGCGCGATGCCGACGTTCCAGCAGTGGGTGAACTTCCCCGACCGCGACGGCCGCATCGGCAGCGTGGCCGTGACGCGCGCGGACTTCGTCGACGGCGACGTGCCCTCGACGAGCCGGATGGGGCGCGTCGTCTACGTGCGCGCGCGCTTCCGGCGCAACGAGTCGGGCGGGGTCGCGAAGCTCGAGATCATTCCCGACGGCGACAACGCTCGCTATTCGCTGCGCGAGCGGAGCAGCCACGCGGGCATCTTCGTGCCGTCCGCGCAGCGCGGCGTGCGCATCGCGCGCGACGGGCGCGCGCGCTTCCGCGTCACGCTCCCGCCGGCGGGCGGCGACAAGTTCCGCTTCCGCGCGCGCAACCCCGCGACGGGCCACACCGTCGACTGCGACGTCGAGATCGAGACGCGGCGCAAGCTCTTCTTCCAGCTGATCCGCATGCGGCGCGCGCGCAAGATCACCGCCGCACACGCGCGCCGCTTCGAGGACCGCTTCTGGGACACGGGCTCGAAGCTCTACCTGAAGCTCGAGGAGCTCGCGACCGGCCGCACGATCCCGAACCTCGTGAACTTCGACGACACGATCCAGTCGGTCGCCGACCGCGTGAAGCGCGACGCGCGCGGCCAGTACGACGCGTCGCGCGCGCCGTTCTCGTTCGTCGTCGTCTTCGTCAACCGCAACTGCATCCAGGGCACGGAGAACGGCAGCCAGCGCGCGACGAACGGCGGCGGCGCGCTGCAGATCCAGACGAACGACCCGCTCTTCCACTACGCCGACCCGTCCGTCGGCTACTACAACCGCGTGACGTGGACGCCCGACGGCGGCCCGCCCGAGGTCGTGCCGCGGAGCGCCATCACGGTCGTCGACAAGTGGACGCTCTCGATCGACGCGTCGGCGCTCGCGTCGGGGCCCGGGCGGCTGCGCTGGTCGCTCAAGGTGGTCGAGATCGAGGGGATGGGGCTGTCGCTGCCGACGGAGAACCTGTGCACGGTCGCCTCGCGTTCGCTCGACGCGACGGTGCCGAGCCGCGAGATGCTGAACGTGATCGTGCACGAGGTCGGCCACAAGATCGGCATGGTGCCCGGGCCGCAGGGCGACCCCGACCTCGACCGCCAACCCAAGTACTACGACGGGCGCGGGCACAGCGGCGGGCACTGCCACTTCGGCGCGCCGCTGCTCGCCAACTACATGGCCGCGGGCAACCCGTCCATCGACCCGCGCTGCACGATGTTCGGCGACACGAGCTCGGACACCGACCGGTTCTGCCGCTACTGCCTGCGCTCGGTGCGCCGGCTCGACGTGAGCCCCGCGCGCAAGCAGGGCCTGCGGCGGCAGTTCTGATGCGGCGCGGCCCGGCGAGCGGGCGGAACGGCGCGGCGTGGGCGTGGGCGATCGCCGCGGCGCTCGCGCTCGCGTCGGGCTGTGCGAGCGCCGGCGCGAGTGCGGGTGTGGGCGCGGGAGACGCCGCGGGAGGGGAGGGAGCGATGAGCGGAACGGATCCGGTCGAGGACGCGGCGGCCTTCGAGGCGGTCGATGTCGGGAGCTTCCGCGAGGCGGAGTGCTCTCCCGTGTTCGACGACGACGAGCGCGGGCTGCGCATCCGCATGCCGGCGCGCGCGGTGCTGCCCGTCGCGGGCGGCGCGTTCGAGCCCGACGCGCGGCTGCCGCTGTGCATGGCCGTGCAGATGAGCGGCCTCGAGCTGCGCGGCTACGACAGCGTGTTCGAGGCGGTGAACGTCGTCGTCGTCGACGACGCCGGCGAGAGCGTCTTCGCGGGCCGCGTCTGGCGCGACCGCACGCGCCGGCCCGCGCAGCGCCCCGAGCGCAGCGACGACGCGCTCGCCGCCGTCACGCTCACGAAGTTCTACAACCCGGATCTGCTCGAGTTCGCGGCGCTCCCGGCGCGCGCCGGGCGCTACCACGTCACCGCGCTGCTCGACGACATGAAGTCGAACACGTGCTCGGTCGAGGTCGTGCCGGAGGGCGAGGAGTGAGCGACCGCGCGGACGCGGACGCGCGCACCGCGGAACGCCTCCCGCACTTCCGCGCCGCGCCGACGAGCCCGCGGCTCGACGACGGCGCGCTCGGCATCGCGCTCGCGACCGACGGGGTCGTGGCGTCGCGCGACGCGCGCACGTGGCCGCTGCGCGGCGTCGTGCGCATCGCGCTGCCCGAAGGCCTCGACCGGCCCGTCGACGTGCTGCGCCGCATCGCGATCGTGATGACGCCCGAGGCGGACCGCGTGTCGCAGCCGCACCGCGTCGCCGCCGACGCCGTGCTGTTCGACGACGACGTGGTCGCGGGCGAGCGCGTCACCGCCCACTTCAACGTCGACGTCCTGCGCGCCTTCCGCCCGGTCGCGCGCCGCGACCGCTATCACTTCGTGGCCGCGATCGGCGCCCACACCTCGGACGTCGTGAGCGTGGACGTCGAGCTGCCGTGGCTCGACGAGGGCGCGGGCGCCGCCGCCGACGCGGCGGACGAAGACGCCGCGGATGCCGCGGCGGACGACGAGCCCGCGGACGACGCGGACGACGGCGACGAGGAAGCGGACGATCCGGGCTGGGAGGTCGACGACCCCGCGTGAGCCGCGCGCCGAGCGCGCGTGCGGCCTCGCGCGGCGCGCGTCGGGCCGCGCGTCGAGCGCGTGTCGGGTTCGAGGCCGCGCGCCGCGCGTCCGTCGTCAGGGCGCGGTGGCGCCCTCGCGACCGCCGGCGCCGCCCGCCTCCGCGCCGAGCGCGCGCTCGAGCTCGTCGGCCGCCTGCGCGAAGAGCCCGGCGGCGCGCGGCCAGTCCTCGGCGCCCATCGCCTCGTTGCCCTCGGCGAGCAGGAACGGCGCGCGCCCCGCGTCGCCGCCGCGCTCGCGCAGCGCCTCGATGGCGCGTTCGGCGCGCAGCTTCGGCCGCGCGGCGGCGGCGATCGCGGCGGCGTTCTCGAAGTCGGCGCTCGCGGTCGCGAAGAGGCCGCGCGCCGCGCGGAAGTCGCCCGCGCGCTGCGCGCGTTCGCCGCGCACGAGGCCGAGCTTCGCGGTGCGGTAGGCGCGCAGGTAGGTGGCGTCGTCGAGGCCCGGCCCGTCGGCGGCCTCGTCCGCGGCGCGCGCGCTCGCGTGGGCTTCGTTCGCGGCGCGCTCCCACGCCGCGGGGAGTCCGCGCTCGAGCTCCGCGGCGGTGGCGAGTGCGCTCGCTCCGCGCGCGGCGCGGGCGGCGCGCGCGTCGGCGAGCGCGCAGCCGGCGGCCGTCGGCGCCTGACCGAGCTTCGCGATGTCGTCGCTCAGCGCCGTCCACGCGTCGCCCGCGACCTCGGGCGCGCCGGCCTCGACGAGCCGCGCGCCCGCCTCGCGCGCGCGCGCGAGCGACGCCTCGGTCTGCGCGGCGAGCGCTTCGTCGGCGACGATCTCGCACGCGTCGTCGAGCGCGGCCCGCGCGTCCGCGAAGCGCTGCTGCGCGAACGAGAGCTTCTGCGCGTCGCCCTCGGCGGCGCCGGCTTCGAGCGTCTGCTCGCCGCGCATGAGGTCGTCGGTCGCCTTCGAGACGAGGAGCTCGGCGCGCTCGACGACGGGCCCGAGCGCCGCGGCGCCGATCGCCGCGTCGGGGCCGAGGTCGGCCGCGGCGCGCACGGCGGCGAGCGCGCGCTCGCGGTGCGCGCGGGTCGTCTCGCGCGCCTCCGCCGCCGCCTCGCGCAGCGATGCGAGCTCGCGCGAGCGGAAGAGCGCATAGGCGCCGCCGGCGAGCGCGAGCAGCAGGACCAGTGCCGCCGCGATCGCCCACGGCGGCGGCCCCGCGTGGCGCGGCTGCGCGACGGGTGCGGGCGCCGCGGCCTCGCGCAGCGCGGCGCGCATCTCGGCGGCGCTCGCATAGCGATCGTCGGGCGCGATGCGCAGCGCGCGCCGCAGCACGTCCTGGACGGCGCGCGGCACGCCCGCCTCCTTCGGGAAGCGGACGTCGAACTCGGAGCGGTTCATGACGAGGCTGCCGATGTACATCAGCACCTCCATGCCGCTCGTCGAGTCGATCGACTCGACGTGGTCGTACACGACGTTGCCGGTGAGCGCCTCGTAGAGCGTGAGCGCGAGCGAGAACAGGTCGCTGCGCGCGTCGACGGGGCGGCCGCGCGCCTGCTCGGGCGACATGTAGAGCGCCGTGCCGACGGCGACGCCCGTGCGCGTCTGGCTGCTCGCCGTCTGCTCGCGCGCGATGCCGAGGTCGCCGAGGCGCGCGATGCCGCGGCTGTCGAGCAGCACGTTCGCGGGCTTGATGTCGCGGTGCACGATCTGGTTGGCGTGCAGCGCCTCGAGGCCGTCGAGCAGCCCGTCGAAGAGCCGCAGCGCCTCGTCGACGCCGAGCGGCCCGCGCTCCTTGAGCCGCATCTTGAGCGTCGGCCCGTCGACGAAGCTCATCGCGTAGTAGTAGTTGCCCGTCTCGTCGTCCTGCCCGAAGTCGTAGATCGCGACGACGTTCGGGTGCTCGATGCGCGCGAGCCAGGCGGCCTCGTTCTTGAACCGCTGGAACTCGTCGCCGCGCGCGGCCTCGGGCTTCAGCATCTTGAGCGCGAGGCGGCGGCCTGCGAACACGGGGTCGAGGTCGCGCACCTCGAAGACCCACGCGAACGCGCCTTCGTCGACGTAGCGGACGACGTCGTAGCGGCCGATGCGCGAGAGGGATCGGGGGTCCATCGGGGTCATCCCTGCCAGAGGAGCCAGGCCGTCGCGAGCACGAGCAGCACCGTGACGACCGTCGTCGCGGCGGCGATGCTGCGCACGCGCGGGTCGACGCGCGGCGCGGCGGTGGTGCGCGGCAACGGCGGCACCTCGATCTCGTCCGTGCTCGCGTCGGCGCGGCTCGCGGCGCGCTCGGCGCCGGCGATCGCGACGACCTGCACGGTGACGTTGTCCGGGCCGCCGTTCGCGTTCGCGAGCGCGACGAGCGCGCGCGCCGCCTGCGCGGGCGAGCCGGCCGCGAGCGCGGGCGCGATCGCGTCGTCGTCGACGCAGCCGCAGAGCCCGTCGCTGCACAGGAGCAGCCGGTCGCCCGGCACTGTGTCGACGGCGCGCACGTCGACGAGCACCTTCGGCTCGACGCCGACCGAGCGCAGGATCTCGTTGCGGCGCGGGTGGTGCGCGGCGTCGGCGGGGTCGAGCAGGCCGCGGCGCACGAGCTCGGCGACGACGGAGTGGTCCTCGGTCAGCGCCTCGAGGCGGCCCGCGCGCAGTCGATAGGCGCGGCTGTCGCCGACGTGCGCGACGAAGGCGCCGCCGTTCGCGGCGAGCAGCAGGGCGACGCTCGTCGCGCCCATGCCGCGCAGCGAAGGATCGGCGTCGGCGGCGCGCTGCACGGCCTCGTTCGCCGCGCGGAGCGCGTCCTCGAGCAGCTGCGGCGGCGGCGCCTCGGAGCGCGCGAACTCGGCGCCGACGGTCTCGACGACGAGGTGGCTCGCCGTCGCGCCGCCCGCGTGGCCGCCCATGCCGTCGGCGAGCACGAGCAGATGCGCGCCGTCGCCGCGCGTGAACTCGCCGCACCAGTCCTCGTTGTGCGCGCGCACGCTCCCGACGTCGGTGAGCGAAGCCGTCTCGTGTCGCGCGGCGCCCGCCACCGTCACGCCTCCACCCGCAGCTCGATGTCCGCGATGCGGATACGGTCGCCCGGGCGCAGCGTCGCCGTCTTCACGCGGTTGCCGTTCACGAGCGTTCCGTTGCTCGACGCGCAGTCCTCGATCTCGAGCGACCGTCCGCGGCGGTAGATGCGCGCGTGGTAGCGGCTCACGGCGGGCGACTCGAGCACGAGGTCGTTGTCCGCGAGCGCGCCGATGCGCGTCGTGCGCGCGCGCAGCGGGAGGCGCTCGCCCTTGCGCGGGCCGCTCTCGATCCGCAGCTGGCTCGCCGAGCCCTTCGCCCACGCGAACGCGCCGATGCCTCCGCCCGCCAGCGCGACGCCGACCGCCCACGGCCACCACGGCCCGCCCACTTCGGGATACGACGCGACGCGCGTCGCGCTCTGCCCCTCGACGCGCACCACGACCTCGTGCGCCGCGCCGTCGAGGTCGGCCGGGTAGCGCACCACGTAGCTCTGCTTCATCTGGCGCAGCACGCTCGCGAAGAAGTCCGGCAGGTAGACGCTCGACGACGCCTGGAAGAACGACGCCTGCGTGCGCTTCGCGACGTGGCGCAGGGCGGAGAGGTCGGCCGCGCTGCCGCTGCCGAGGCCGATCGCGAAGATCGGCGTGCGCGCGTCGCCGGCGGAGCCGTGGGCGAGCTCGGCGACGACGTCGGCGGTGGCCGCGCTGCCGACGTCGGCACCGTCCGAGAACACGACGAGGAAGCTGCGGCGGGGCAGGTCGCGGCGCGCGCGCACGGCGCCGAGCGCGTGCTCGAGCGCGTCGAAGAGCCGCTTCCGCTCCGCCGGGCCCGAAGGGCCCGCGCGCTGCGCGAGCTGCTCGAGCGCCGCGCGCGCGTCGGCGCGCGGCGCGTCGAAGCTCGCGACGTCCTCGACCTCGTCGCCGAAGGCGACGACCGCGACGCGGTCGAACTCGCCGAGGTCGTCGAGGAGGTCGAGCGCCCCCGTGCGCGCCCGCGCGAACGCGTCCGCGTCGATCGACGCGCTGACGTCGATCGCGAGCGCGCAGGCGACGCCGTGGGTCGTGGCTCCGAGCGCGCGCAGCTCGAGGTCGTCGGCCGCGATGCGCTCGCCCGCGTCGACGATCTCGATGTCGACGGGCCGCAGGTCGTCGACCGGCTCGCCGATCGACGTCTCCGCGCGCAGGTAGAGCTCGACCGTGCGCGCGCCGTCCGGCGCGGGCACGACGTCGTCGAGGAAGAGGCGCTCGACCTTGCGCAGCGCGAACGCGCCGTCGTCGGCGGCGCGCGCGATGGCGCTCGCGACGATCGCGAGCGCGAGCGCCGGAAGCGCGCGCGGGAGGCCGTGCGCGCTCATGACCCTTCGATGGTGCGGAAGCGGAACGTCGAGCGTCCGAGGCGCACCGCGTCGCCGTCCTTCAGCTCGCTCCCGTCGACCGGCTCGCCGTTCACGAACGTCGGGTTCTGCTCGGCGAGCGAGGCGATCACGAAGAGGCCGTGGTCGTGCACGATCTCCGCGTGCTCGCGCGAGAACTTGAGGCTCTGGCTGCGGAACACGACGTCGCACTGCTCGCCGCGTCCGAGCTTGTTGCGCCCGTCGCGCAGCGCGTAGAGCTCGCCCTCCTCTTCGCCCTCGATGCCGACGAGCACGCCGCACACGCTGCCGCCGAGCGTCGGGATGCGGTGGTACTCGGTCTCGGCCGCGCTCGTGTTGCCACCCGCGGCGGGCGGGCGCGGTGCGGGCGGCATAGCGGGGGCCGGCGCCGCCGGGCGCGCGGCGGGAGCGACGGCGGGCGGTGCGATCGGCGGAGGCGCGACGGGTGCGGAAGGAGGGGCTGCGGGCGGGGGGGAGGCGGGAGCGGGCAGGTCGACCGCGCGCATCTGGACCGTCGGATCGCTGCGCTCGCGCGGGCGCGTGCGCGCGCCGCGCCGCCCGCGCTGCGGGCGGGGCTCGCCCTTCAGGCGATCGATCCAGTCGCGAAGTCCCACGGCGGCGCGCTCCTCGCTCCTCGTTCGGGGTGCGGACACGGGCTCCGTCGGCGCGTCCGGGCGCGCGGTCGGCCGCGTTCGTGGCGCGCGCGCGGCCCGCATCCGGTGCTCCGGCAGGACGGCCCACCATACCACGCAGCCCGCGCAAGTCCGCGATTTCGGTAGCGGTCCCGGGCCGTTCGGCCCCCGCCTTGCGGCCGTGCGCAGGCGCTCAGCGGCGCACCGGACGGTAGCCGGCAGCTTCGAGCGTCTCGGCGCGCGGAAGGCCGCCCTCGCCCGCGACCGCGGCGGTCAGGAAGCGCGTCACGTAGAGGCGGGTCTCCTCGGGAATCAGCGAGCGATCGACGAGCGTCCAGTACGAGCGCTCGCTGAACGGGTCGTCGAGCTTCTTGAGCGCGCGCTGCACGCCGTTCTCGCCGTAGTTGTAGCCGGCGAGCGCGAGCAGCAGGGCGCTGCCGCTGAACTCGAAGGCGAGGTCCTGCAGGTAGTGCGCCGCGGCGCGCGTCGACTTCCCGGGGTCGAGCCGCTCGTCGATCTGCGCGTCGACGCGAAGGCCGTAGTGCCGCGCCGTCGCGGGCATGAACTGCCACAGCCCGACGGCGCCCGCGTGGCTGCCGGCCGTCGTCACGTAGCTGCTCTCGATCAGCGCGAGGTAGTGGAGCAGGGCGGGCATGCGCGCGGCCTCGAGCTCGCGGCGCAGCATGGGAACGATGGGCCGCCCGCGCTCGAGCGCGCGCTCGAGCACGCCGTACTCGACGCTCATGCGACGCGCGATCTGCGACGGGAGGCGGCTCGGGTAGCCGTCCGGGTCCTGGCGGAGCTCGCCGAGCACGACGCGGACCCACTCGTCGATGCAGCCGTCGAGGCCGGGCGCATCGACGCGGTCGAGCGCGCAGCGCGCGGAGGCCGGCGCGCCGCGCGCCGCGGAGGGGCGAGGCGCGGCGGCCGACGCCGACGTCGACGTCGACGTCGCCCGGGCCTGCGGGTCGTCGCCGCGCGCCGCGGGCGTGCGCGTTCCCGCGTCCTCCGCGAGCGCGCGCTCGAACAGCGCGAACAGCGGCGGCGCGCCGTCCATGCCGTCGGCGATGCGCTCGATGCCGACGCGCAGCGCGTCGTGGCGCGGGACGTCGTCGAGGTAGCCCTCCTTGAAGAGCAGCCCCGCTGCGTGGCGGAGCTTCGTCTTCACGGCCTCGGCGTCGCCGGCCTCCGAGGCCGCGACGGCCTCGCGCGCGAGCGCGCGCGCCGCGTCGAGCACCGGGTCGTCGCCGGTGCGCCCGACGAGCAGCGCCACGAGCGCGGCGAGCAGCGCGACGGCGAGCGCCGCGCCCGCGCCGACGGCGATCGCGCGCGGCGACGCGCCCGACGGCGCGGCCTCGAGCACGAACACCACCTCGTCCGCGAGCTCGAGGCGGTCGCCCTCGTGCAGCAGCACGGGCTCCGCGCCGAGCGGCGTGCCGTTGAGCTTCGTGCCGTTGCTGCTGCCCGCGTCGTAGACCGTGTAGCGGCCGTCGTCGCGCGGGCGGAGCACGGCGTGGATGCGCGACACGCGCGCGTAGTCGCAGGCGAGGTCGCAGGCCGCGTCGCGCCCGATGCGCATCTCGCCGCGCAGCGTCGTCGCGCCGCGTCGCTTGCCGTCGCGAAGCTCGACGAGGCGCATCGACATCGGAGGCGCGCGCTAGCGGAGCCGCAAGCAGACGTCGAGCTCGTCGACGCCGCCCGCGCCGACGTCGGCGGCGGCCGAGGAGACGAGACGCGCGCGGCTGCCCGACGGGAGCACGTCCGTCACGCGCGCGCGGCCGAGCAGCGCGTCGCCGCGGAGCACGTGCGCGATGGCGCCCACCTCGATGCCGTCGCTGCTCCCCTGGTTGAGCTCGAGCACGAGCGCGCCCGCTGCGTCGCGCTCGACCGCGAGCAGCAGGAGGCGCGACGCGGGGTCGCACGCCGGCGGTGTGTCGGCGGCGGCCTCGGACGGTGCGGCCTCGGGAACGGGCGTCGGGGGTGTCGTCGTCGTCGGCGGCGGCGTCGTCGTCGGGCGGCGCACCGCGCGATCGGGCGACAGCGGCTCGATCGTGGCCTTGATGTCCCAGTCGCCGCGCTCGGCCGCGCCGTCCGCGGCCGCGACGCGCAGCGCATAACGTCCGGCCGCGAGGCGCTCGTGGAGGAGCTTGGTCGTGCTCCGCCGCGACCACTCGCCCGACGCCCGCGTCGCACCGCTCTCGTCGACGACGTCGACGCGAAGCGGTGCGAGCTCGGCAGGGGCGACGACGTCGACGCGCAGATCGCCCGCGCGGTCGAGCGCGATCGCATAGCAGGCGGGACAGCCGCCGTCGGCGCAGAGCGACTCGCTCGCGTAGTGGCCGAGCGCGAGCGCCGGGCAGCCGGGCTCGCCGGGCGCGTCGCCGCCGCCGGTGATGATGCTCGGCTTCGGCATCCAGGACTCGACGACCGCCATCCAGGCCTGCATCTGCGCACACCCCGCGGCGGTCGCGGCGGCGCACGCCGCGACGGCGAGGGCGAGACGGCGGAGGCGGCGAGCGCGCGCGTTCGAGGGCGGGAGAGTCATCGCGGAGGGCTTCCTAGTGAGGAGGGGGGCGGACGGTGCTGCAGGGCGCGGAGCGTCTGCGCGCCCTGCGCCACGTACTCGAGCTCGATCGACGCGCCCGACTCCGGGTAGTCGAGGCGCCACCGGTAGCGGTCGCGCGACACCGGACGCGCCTCGTTCAGGAAGTCGGGGAACGCGAAGGGGCCTGCGTAGCGCAGGCGCGGCCGCAGCTCGACCTCGTCGTTGTTCGCGTCGAGGCCGACGACGCGCAGCTCGAGCGCATTGCAGTCGGGCGACCACAGGAAGCG
Organism: Myxococcota bacterium; assembly: GCA_041389495.1. Classification (NCBI taxonomy): domain Bacteria; kingdom Pseudomonadati; phylum Myxococcota; species Myxococcota bacterium. Next base: position 1,204,908 of record JAWKRT010000002.1, read on the forward strand.
GTGCGGGCGGCGCCCGCCCTCCGTGTACACGAAGGCCGGCTGCGGGTCGCTGCACGTGAGCCGCAGCTCGCGCCGCGCGACCTTGACGCTTCCGCGCGTCGTCGTCGCGGGGATGCCCTCCATCACCACTGGCACGCGCGCGCCCGTCTCGAGCATCCGCACGATCGTCCCGGCGCGGTCGAGCCAGGCCGCGGCGTCGGCGCCGAAGGGGACTGCGCGATCGGCGATCACGGGGATCGCGCCCTGATCGCCCCAGAAGAGGCCGAGGTCGTCGTCGAGGAACTTCGCGAGCGCGCCGCCGCGGCCGTACAGCTCGAGCATGCCCTGCGTGTCGAGCTGCCCGCGGTCGAAGCGATCGGCGATGCGGGCGCGCCAGGCGGGCTCGAGGCCGCGCAGCGACGACGCGAGCACGTGCGAGGCGCCGTCGAGCACGGGCATCGACAGGATGGAGCGCAGCTTCGCGGCCGATGCGGCGTCGCCCGTCGCGGGCACGAGGTCGCGCACGGCGAGCAGCGCCTTGCGGAAGGAGGTCTCGCCCGGCTGCGCCATCGCGCGCGCGAGGTCGAGCGCGAGCGCCGGGTTCTCCGACGCGCTCGCGACCTCGGCGCCGACCTGCTCGAGCAGCGCGAGGTAGCCGGGCCAGGGCGCCTGCGCTTCCTCCTCGTCGGCCGGCTCCGTGCGGTGCACGGCCGCGACGACGTCGATCCACGCGGGCGGCGCGCCGTCGCGCGGCAGCGCCACCGCCGTGTTCTCGTGGATGGCGTCGACGAGGCGCACGTAGCCCGAGCCCTTCACGTTCGCCTCGGCGCGCGGCGGCATCGGCGTCGCGTGGAGGAAGCGGCGCCAGCGCTCGTCGTAGCCGGTGACGTAGGCGCGCCGGAACGCCGCGACGCGCTCGGTGGAGGAGCCCGTCGCGTCGACGGCGCGGACGAGCGTCGAGACGATGCCCTCCCAGCCGCGGCGCGTGTACGGCCCGCTGACGGCGGGCGCGTCCTCGCCGGCGGGCACGCCGAGCGCGGCGTACGTCACCGCGGGGTAGAGCTTCGTGCGCTCGGCCCACCCGTTGAAGCGCTCGATGTCGAGCAGCTCGCGCGCGGTCTCGGAGACGAGCTCCGACTCGCTGCGCGCGCGCTCCTTGCGCTCCTCGGGCGCGATCCACCCGGCGAACGCCGCATAACATCGGTCGAAGGCGTCGCGGCCCGACGTCGCGACCGGCGCGTAGGCGGCGATGCGCGGCTCGGGCGCGTCCGCGCTCGCGACGGCGCCCGCGTGCAGCCACGCGACGTCCTGCGCGAGGCTCGCGAGCGCCTCGAACGCGCCGTCGTCCGCGCCGCGCACGCCGCCGCGAAGGCGCGCCTTCGCCGGCGCCTCGAACTCGCGGCCGAAGGCCCAGAGGAACGTCGTGCGCGCGCGCGCGAGACCGGCGTCGAGGTTCGCGCCGAGCCCGCCCGTCTGCAGCACGGTGCGCTCGCCCTCCGCGCCCGCGATCGCGGCGCGCAGCTCGTCGAGCAGCTCGACGTTCGAGGAGCCGGCGGCCGCGAGCCGCGCCGTGCGCGAGAGCTCGCGCAGCGCGCCGAGGTTCTCGGTGAACGACACGCCCCACCAGGCCGCGAGCAGCACGAACACGGTCGCGGCGAGCGCATGGAGGAGGCGGCGGCCGCGCGGGCTCGTGGAGTCGAGGGGCAGGGCGAGCGCCTCGTCGCCGAGCACGATCTCGTCCGAGAACAGGTCGCGCGTGAACAGGCCGCCCTCGCCGAAGCTCCCGGCGACGTCGTGCTGCGCCCACGCGTGGCCGAGCCGCTGCAGCTGCGGGGAGAGCGTCGTGCCCTCGCGGCGCGCGCTCGTGAGGTAGACGCCGCGCAGGAAGGGCATCTCGTCGTACGACGACGGCGCGAACGCGGCGGCGACGAAGTCGGTGACGGCGTCGGCGACCGCCGCGAGCTCCTGCGGAAAGGCGTACAGGCGGCGGCGCCGCGCGGCGTCGGGCTCGCGCGCGACGAGCCCGGGCACGAGCGTCTCGAAGCGCGCGACGAGCGGCGCGAGGCCGCGCGCGACCGTCTCGCGCGGGTGCGCGAGCTCGCGCTCGTCGTTCGTGAAGCCGAGCGCCTCGGCGAGCCGCGCGCCGGGCAGGTGGCCCGCCGTCTCGACGAAGCCCTCGATCGCGTCGCACTTCGTGACGACCACGTACACGGGCGCGCCGACGTGCAGCGTGTCCTCGATCTCGTTCAGGCGTCGCCGCGTCGCGAGCGCGAGCTGCTCGAGCTCGCCGGCCGAGCGCGAGAGCAGCGACGTCGCCGACACGGCGAGCACGATGCCGTTGATGGGGACGGACGAGCGCTGCCGCCGCACGAGGCGCAGCAGCGCGCGCCACTCGCGCGCCGCTTCCTCGTCGTCGCCGAGCAGGTAGCGGCCGGCCGTGTCGATCGCGACGGCCTGGTTCGCGAGCCACCACTCGCACGTCGCGGTCGGGCCGCGGCCGCGCCCGTGCGCGAACTTGGCCGGGAGGTCGAGGCCGCTGGCGCCGAGCAGCGCGCTCTTCCCGCTGCCGGGCTCGCCGACGACGAGCAGCCACGGCAGCTCGGCCGCGCCCGCCTCGCCGATGCGCGACGAGCGGATGTCGTCGACCGCGCGCGCGACCGCCTCGTGGACGCGCGCCTCGGCCGTTCCCGCGGCGGGCGCCGGCGCGTCGCCGCCGTCGCGATCGTCGATGCCGCGCCCGAGCCGGTCCGCGCGCTCGCGCGCGAAGACCGTGCGCCAGAACGCGACGAGCAGCGCGGCGAGCGTGAGGAAGAGCGCGACGACCACGGCGACGAGCCAGTCGCCGATCAGCAGGTAGCCGGCGACGCCGAGCAGCACGACCGCGAGCACGCAGACGAGCGGGATCGCGACCTTCGGCTGGGCGACGGCCTTCAGCCACGCCGGGGCCTTCGGCATCGTCAGCCGCCCGCCGGCAGCGCGACGCCGCTCGCGACCCAGCGCAGCACGCCCCAGAGCAGTGCGAAGAGCCCGACCGCCGCGGCCGCCCAGCCCGCACCGATGCGCGCGACGGCGCCGCCGCGCGCCGGGCGCAGGTCGACCTCGACCTCGTAGGCCGCGGGCGCGAGCGGCGTCACCGCGCTCGCGTCGACGGCGCGCCCGGCGACGCGCAGCTGCTCGAGCTGGTGGCGGAGGATCTCCTGGCGCTGCGCGTCGTGGCCCGCCCACTGGCCCTGGAAGCCGAACGCGAGGCAGAGCGCGAAGACCTCGCGTGCGTCGCTCTCGTCGGGGCGCAGCAGGGCGAGTCGCTCGTAGAACTCGTTGCCGGCGCGCTGGGTGCGGAAGAGCTGCTGCTGCAGCGGCTCCTGCGCCCACGCGTCGTGCCCGGCCCACGCCGTCAGCAGCACCAACTCGTCCGCGAACGCGACGAGCGCGAAGCGCGCGGCCTCGACCTGCGCGGCGTCGAGGCCCTCGGCGGACGCGCGGCTCGCGAGCTGCTCGAGCAGCGCGGTGAGCTGCGCGCGCAGCGCGGACGGCGCGGGGCGCGTCGCCTCCGGCGCCGACGCGAACAGCACGACGGCCGAGACGAAGTCGCACGCGATGCGGCCGAGGGGCGCGGCCACGCCTCAGCTTCCGCCGGTCACGACGTAGAGGCGCACGTCGGCGCTCTCCACCTTCGGCAGGCTCAGCGCGAAGTCGAAGTCGTCGCGCACGCGCTTCCAGTTCTCGTGGTGCGCATCGAGGCGGAAGTACTCGAAGCCCGGCGTCGCCGCGATCTCGAGCGGCGCCGACGCCATGTGCTCGATCGGCAGCGTGTCCTTCGAGAGCAGCAGGGCGACGCGCACGTCGCCGAGCGCGCCGAGCTTCGCGGCGAGCACGCGGTCGACGAGCTCCTTGCGCTCGAGGCTCGCCTTCACGCCGAGGTAGAACTGGTGGTGCGGGTCGACGCGATCGGTGTTGAGGTCGGTCGTGAGGTAGACCTTCTTCTCCGCGTCGTACGGCATCGCGAGCGCCTCGTAGCTCGTGGGCACGGCCGACGAGAGGCGCGCCTCGACGAAGTCGAGCAGCGCGCCGAAGCAGCGCACCGGGTCGTCGTGGGCGTAGACGGGCAGCTCGGCCGGCTCGTCCGCGTGGAAGGCGGCGAGCGCGCCGGCCGCCTCGACGAGCACGGTGTAGAGCTCGTAGGGCCGCGTGTGCCCGGTCGAGAGCACGTGGCGCAGCAGCGGCGCGAGGCGCGCGAGCGTGTAGCGCATCCACAGCCGCGGCAGGTCGCCGACGCCCGTGCCCGCGGTGCGGGCCGCGACGACGCGCGCCTTCGCGGCGATCTGCGAGACGACCTCCTGGATGCGGTCGTGCAGCGGCGCCCACGCCTGCACGGCGACGAGCGGCGGGCCGACCTCGGGCGCGAGCGCGAAGGGCCGCGCGATCTCGCCGGTCGCGACGACGTCGCAGAGCCGGAACGCGTCGTGGCGCTCGAGCTCGGACTCCTCGCCCGACAGCAGGAGCCGCAGGCTCGGGCGCAGCTGCTCGACGGGCTCGCCCGCGCCGCCGCGCGCGAGGTCGGGCAGCTCGCTCTCGACGAGCTCGAAGCGCGCGTCGCGCCGCGCGGCGCCCGGCGTCTGCACGCTCGGCTCGTTCGTCGCGACGCGCGGAAGCGCGAGGTAGACGGTCGTGCGCTCGGCGGTCGCGTCGAACTCGCGCGCGGGCAGCGACGCGGCGCCCGGATACGACACGAACGTCCCGTCCGGCAGGATCGCCTCGAGCCGCAGCAGCTCGACGCGGTGGGCCGACAGCGCCTCCTCGTTCACCTCCACCTGCACGACGCCCCAGTGGAACGGATCGATCGCGCTCGCGTGCCGCCGCATCCGCTCGAGCAGGAACAGGTCGTGATGCTGGAAGTGGTGAGGGCGCAGGAACATGCCCTCGGTCCAGGCCACGGAGTGGTGTCGCAGCGGCGCCATGTCGAGCTCCCGAGTCCGTCGCTCTCCGCGCGACTCAGTCGAGGTAGAGGTCGCGCGCGGTGAGGTGCAGGCGCGGCGTGAAGAAGAACGAGCAGCGCGCGGGCACCACCTGGCGGCGCGAGCCCTCCGGATCGCCGGGCGCGCGGTAGTAGTCGGCGATCACGCCGAGGTGCTGCGTCTCGCCGGGGAAGAGCTTCTCGAACCTGCGTCCCTGCTCGCCCGGGCCGAGCGCGAGCTGCGCGGGGCGCGACAGCATGCCCGTGCCCTCGACACCGGCGAGCAGGTCGTCGACGGGCGTCTCCTCGAACACCGCGCTGCTCGACAGCGGGAACACGAAGACGGTGACGGGGTGCGACTGCTCGTTGTAGAGGTTGAGGTCGGCATCCGCGTCGAGCCGCAGGCAGGCCGAGCGGGGCTCGGCTCCCCCCGTCGCGCAGCCCGCGAACGCGGCCGCGACGAGCGCCGCGAGGCCCACGGCCGCGCGGCCGCGCGACCCGTGCGGGGCGGCGGCCGGCCGCGGCCGCCGAGAGCGCCATCCATCGAGCACCGGCACCTCCCCCCGCCATTGCGGCGCGTGATCGCGCCTCGCGGCCGCGTCGCGTGGCCGTGCCGCGGCGCGGAGGCGCTCGTCCCGCCGCGGGCCGACGCGACTCGCAACTGCGCGAGCCAAGGCAGCGGGATGGAGCCTATCACGCGAGGAGACGGGGAGGGCGCACGCCGCGCGCGGGGCGGGGGCCGAGCGGCCCGCCCGCCATGCCGGGCGGCGCGATGCGGCCGCGCGCGACGCGGGCGGGCCGCATCGCGCGCACCCGCGGAGCCGCCTCGCGCCGCTCCCGCCGACCCGCCCCGAGCGCGCGCGGCCCTGTCGCGGAGCGCGCGCGGCCCCGTCGCGGAGCGTGCGCGGCCCTGTCGCGGAGCGCGCGCGGGCGAGCGCGCCGCCGGATCCGCGCTATACCCCCGCCGTCCGCGAGCCGATGGGGCTCGCGCGAGGCGAACAACAGGACCCGCGCGCCGGCTCTCGCCGGCCCCTCCCCAGGGTCGCGTCGCCCAACACTCCTTCTTTCCCTTCGCTGTTGTCGGGGCAAGAACGTCGCGGCCGTGCCGCGCGCGAGAGACTCGCGCGTGCGGGCCGTGGAGCACCGTTTCCAAGAATGGCTACTGCCACACCTTCCGTTCCGATCCATTCCGGCTCGCGCGCACACGGCGCCGCGAGCCCGTCGTCGCCGAGTGGCTTCGACGCCTTCGATCTCGAGCCGCGGATCGCCCGCGGCGTGCGCGCGGCCGGCTACGCCGAGCCGCGCCCGATCCAGCTCCAGACCATCCCCGCGGCGCTCGACGGGAGCGACGTGCTCGGCCTCGCGCAGACGGGGACGGGCAAGACCGCGGCCTTCGCGATCCCGATCCTCGATGCGCTCGTCGACGAGCGCCCGGGCCGGCCGCTCGCCCTCGTGCTCGCGCCGACGCGCGAGCTCGCGGCGCAGATCGACGGCGAGTTCCGCACGCTCGCGAAGTTCACGAAGCTGAGGACGGCGACCGTGTTCGGCGGCGTCGCGCCGTCGGTCCAGATCCGCGCGCTGCGCGACGGCCCGCAGGTCGTCGTCGGCTGCCCGGGCCGCGTCCTCGATCTCGTGCAGCGCGGCGCACTGCACCTCGACGAGGTCGAGATCCTCGTGCTCGACGAGGCCGACCACATGTTCGACATGGGCTTCCTGCCGGACGTGCGGCGCATCCTGGCCGCGCTCCCGCGCGAGCGTCAGAACCTGCTCTTCTCGGCGACGATGCCGAAGGACGTCCGCAAGCTGGCCGACGAGGTGCTGCACCGCCCGCACGTGGTGGAGCTCGCGAGCGCGTCCCCGGCGTCGACGATCGAGCACGCGCTCTATCCCGTCGCCGAGGATCGCAAGCGCGCGCTGCTCGACCGGATGCTCGACGCGGACGGCTGCGAGTCGGTGATCGTGTTCACGCGCACCAAGCACCGCGCGCGGCGCCTCGCGCAGCAGCTCGAGGCCGGCGGTCGCCGCGCCGTCGCGCTGCAGGGGAACATGTCGCAGTCGCAGCGCGAGCGGGCGATGCGCGGCTTCCGCGGGGGCCAGTTCGACGTGCTCGTCGCGACCGACATCGCGGCGCGCGGCATCGACGTGACCGGCGTGTCGCACGTGATCAACTTCGACGTCCCGACGACGCCCGAGGCCTACCTCCACCGCATCGGCCGCACCGGCCGCGCGGAGCGGGAGGGCACCGCGGCCACCTTCGTGACGCGCGAGGACGCGGCCTGGGTGCGCGCGACCGAGCGCCTGATCGGCGCGCCGATCGCGCGCGGCGCGGTCGAGGGCTTCGAGCTCGAGGCGGCGATGCCCGAGCGCGAGCCGCACCGCGGCGGCGGCGGGCGCGGGGGCGCGCGGCCCGGAGCCGGAGGCGCTCGCCGCGCGGGCGGCGCGCCGGGGCGCTCGGGCGGCCGCCGACGGCGCCCGCGCTCCCGCTAGCTCCCGCACGCCGGGGCGTTGTCGCCGCGCGACGCGCGGGCGTACCATGCGCGCCGCGGGAGACGCATCCGCGCGGAGGGGCCCCGGGCCCCTCCGCGCATCGCCGACCCCGCCCCACGCCCGACCGACGTCAGCACCGGCACGACAGGAAGGACCGCACCCATGAGCGACCTCGGCTACAAGCCCTTCGACGCGGACAACCACTACTACGAGGCGCACGACGCGTTCACGCGGCACGTGCCGAAGGCCATGCAGCCGCGCTGCGTGCAGTGGTGCGAGATCGAAGGACGCAAGCACCACCTCGTCGGCGGTCGGCTCTCGCGTGCGGTCGCGAACCCGACGTGGAACCCGATCGCGAAGCCGGGCGCGATCGCCGACTACCTGCGCGGCAACCCCGACAAGAAGGACCCGAAGACGCTGATGGGCGAGCGCGAGCCGCTCCCCGACTACTACATGGATCGCGACGCGCGCGTCGCGAAGCTCGAGGAGCAGGGCCTCGAGGGCATGTGGCTCTTCCCGACGCTCGGCGTGCTCTACGAGGAGCTCCTCAAGCACGACACCGAGGCGGTGAAGGTGCTGTTCCGCGCCTTCAACCGGTGGGTCGACGAGGACTGGGGCTGCAACTACAAGGGCAAGATCTTCGGGGCGCCCTACATCACGCTGTGCGACGTCGACTTCGCCTGCGAGGAGCTCGAGTGGGCGCTCGCGCAGGACGCGCGCGTGGTGGCGATGCGGCCCGCGGCGGTCGTGACGGCGCACGACGGGACGCTCTCGCCGTCGAGCCCGACGTTCGACCCCTTCTGGGCGCGTGTGAACGAGGCCGGCATCACGGTCGTGATCCACGCCGGCGACTCGGGCTACACGACGCACGGCTACGTGCGGGACGGCTTCACGTCGGTCGGTGCCGCGAGCGCGATCTCGCCCAACATCAAGCACTTCAACATCGAGCGCGCCGCGTACGACTTCCTGGTCACGCTCTGCTACGAGCGCCTCTTCGAGCGCTTCCCGAACCTGCGCATCGCGTCGGTCGAGAACGGCGCCGAGTTCCTGCCCGACCTGTTCCGCAAGCTCCGGCAGTCGCGCGACCGCCTCGCGGTCACCGGCTACTACAAGGAGGACCCGGGCGAGCTGTTCCGGCAGCACGTCTGGATCAACCCGTTCTGGGAGGACGACCCGTACGAGGTCGAGTCCTTCATGGGTGCCGACCGCGTGATCTTCGGCTCGGACTGGCCGCACATCGAGGGCATGCCCGAGCCGCTCGACTACGTCGGCGAGATCTCGAAGTTCGACGCCGCGAAGAAGCGCCGCATCCTGCGCGAGAACGCGCTCGAGCTGAACGAGCGACGGCCGGCCTAGCATCGGGCGCGGGGGGCGCGTGAAGGTCGACGGCGCGATCTTCCCGGGCCGCGACGACCTCTCGCTCTACGAGAGCGACCTGTCGAGCGTGCCCGCGCGGGCCCGCCTGCTCGAGCAGCAGGGCTTCGACGGGCTGTTCACGCTCGACACGTCGATCGACCCGTTCTTCACGCTGCTCCTCGCCGCCGAGCACAGCGAGCGCATCGAGCTCGTCACGGCCGTGGCGATCGCGTTCGCGCGCACGCCGATGACGATGGCGCTTCCCGCCTGGAACCTGCAGAAGCTCTCGGGCGGGCGGCTCGTCCTCGGGCTCGGCTCGCAGGTGCGCGCGCACGTCGAGAAGCGCTTCGGGATGCCCTGGCACGGCCCGGCGCGACAGATGCGCGAGTTCGTGCTCGCGCTGCGCGCGATCTGGCACGCGTGGCAGACGGGCGAGCCGCTGCGCTTCCGCGGCGAGCTCTACACGCACTCGCTGATGAACCCGCTGTTCGACCCCGGCCCGATCGACGTTCCGCCTCCGCGCGTCGTCGTCGGCGCGCTCGGTCCGCAGATGGTGCGCGTGGCCGGCGAGGTGGCGGACGGGCTCTACGGCCACCCGTTCACCACGAGCGCCTTCGTGCGCGAGGTGCAGCTCCCCGCGCTGCGCGAGGGGCTCTCGGCCAGCGGGCGCACGCTCGCGGACTTCGACATGCCCGCGATGCTCCTGACCGTCACCGGGCGCGACGCGCGCGAGCGCGCCGTGGCCGAGGGCGCGGCGCGCCGGCTGCTCGCCTTCTACGGCTCGACGCCCGCCTACTACTGCGTGCTCGAGCAGCACGGGTTCGACGACCTCGGGCCGCGGCTCAACCGGATGTCGAAGGAGGGCCGCTGGGCGGAGATGTCCGCGCTCCTGCCCGACGAGCTGCTGCGCGAGATCTGCCTCGTCGGCACACCCGACGAGATCCCCGACCTCGCGCGCGAGCGGTGTCGCGGCGGGTGCGACCGCATCACGTTGTACGCGCCGTATCCGTCGAGCCCCGAGACGTGGCCGTCGATCGTGCGCGGCATCCAGCGGATCCCGGTGGAGGGGCGATGACGAGCAGCGCGACGACGCACGAGGAGATCGCGAGCCGCGTGACGCGGCTGTTCGAGGAGCAGGTGCGCGCGCGGCCGAAGGCGCGGCGCGCGGGCGACGTGCTGCCGAGCGTCGACGCCATCACGGTCGAGTGGCTGAACGACGTGCTCGCGGACGTGCGCGGCCCGGCGCGCGTCGCGGCCTTCCGGGTCGAGGACGTGAGCGCGGGCACGCACGCCCGCCATCGCGTGCACCTCGAGTGGGAGCCGCCGGGCGAGGCGCGCGCCCTTCCCGCGACGCTCTTCACGAAGTCGCTGCCGGACGTGCAGACGCGCATGATCGCCGGCATCACCGGCCACGCGCGCACCGAAGGCCTGTTCTACACGCAGCTGCGCCCCGAGCTCGACCTCGAGATCCCGCGCGCCTACCACTCGTCCGTCGATCGCCAGTCGTTCGCGGCGCTGCACCTGCTCGAGGACGTCGGCGCGACGCGCGGCGCGGCCTTCTGCAACCACGAGACGCGCGTCACGCGCGACATGGCCGAGCAGATGATCGACCTGCTCGCGGTCGTCCACGGCCACTTCCACGGCGACCCGCGCTTCGCCGACGCCTTCCGCGCGGTGGTGCCGTACGACCGCTGGTTCCGCGGCGGCATCGAGAAGCTGCGCATCGACCACTACACCGACCTCGCGCTGACGCAGGCCGCCGACCTCATCCCGCCGCGCCTGCTCGCGCGGCGCGACGAGGTCTGGCCGGCGTCGCTCGCGGCCCTCGCGGTGCACGAGCGCAGCACGCCGACCTTCCTGCACTCGGACGTCCACATCGGGAACTGGTACCGGACGCGCGACGGCCGCATGGGCCTGTGCGACTGGCAGTGCGCCTCGCGCGGCCACTTCTCGCGCGACGTCGCCTACGTGCTGTCCGCGGCGCTCGACGTCGAGGACCGGCGTCGCTGGGAGCGCGCGCTCGTCGAGCGCCACGTGGAGCGGCTCGAGAGCGAGGCGCACGAGCGGTTCGACCGCGACGACGCGTGGAAGCACTACCGCCAGCAGATGCTGCACGCGCTGCTGATGTGGACGCCGACCCTCTGCCACTCGGAGCATCTGCCCGACATGCAGCCGGAAGCCGCGTCGCTGTGCATGATCGAGCGGATGACCGCCGCGATCGACGACCTCGACTCGCTCGACGCGCGGGCCGACGCCGCGCGGTAGCGCCGGCTAGGCGGGGCCGCCCGTGATCTCGCTCGGCTCGATCCCGATGTAGCGCTCGAGGTTGCGGTGCGTGTTGATGAGGCGCGCCTCCTCGCACGACAGGTTCAGGTGCGTGAAGCCCGGCTGCCGCACGCCGCGCTGCGCGTTCTTCAGCACCTCGACGTCCTGGTTCAGCACGAAGCCGAAGTCGGCCTCGGCCATCGGAAGCGCGACGTCGAAGGGGCGGGCCCGCGGCACGCCCTCGGCCTCGCGCTCGAACGTCATCCCGAACAGGATCGCGTCGTCGGGGGAGTCGCCGGGCCGCGCGGCGAGCACCTGCAGCAGGTCGCCGTTCACGAGCACGGTCAGGTTCGGGAAGACGTTGTACTGGTGCAGCTCGAGGATCGCGCGCGCACTCCAGCGCGAGAGGTCGATGCCCTTCGTCGCGCGCTGATGGGCGCGGATGCGCTCGGCGATCACGTCCATCATCGTCTGCCCTTCCGGAACGGGCGGCGCCGGGCACGACTTCGTGACGCCCATCCGCTCTCCCTGCGACACGATGAAGGAGTCCCAGACCACCTGGTCGTTCGCGCGCGCGAGGCGCGGGCTCGGGACGCCGTAGAGCTGGCGCGACACGCCCGCGTGGCCCCAGATCTCCTGCGGCGCGTCGACGTCGTCGACCGAGCCCAGCATCTCGCGGTGGAGCGTCTGCAGGTGATAGGTCTCGGAGAAGCCGTCGGCGACGAGCTTCCAGTTGGCGGGCGCGCGCGTCGTGATCGTCGCGACGCAGCGGAACGTGTCGACGTCGAGCCACGCGGCGTCGGACGGCATCTTCTCGAGGTAGGCCGCGAGCGGCATCGCGTCCGCGTCGAAGTTCACGAACACGAGCGGGCCCCAGGTGTCGACTGCGACCGGCGAGAGCGAGAGCGACGCGCGGTCGAGCTTCTCGCCGAACCCCTTGCGCGACGGCACGCCCTGCAGCTCGCCGCGCAGGTCGTAGAGCCAGCCGTGGTAGGGGCAGCGGAGGTGGCGGAGCCCCTGGCCCGTTCCGGTGCAGAGCACGTTGCCCCGGTGCTTGCACGCGTTCTGGAACGCGCGCAGCACGCCGTCGCGACCGCGGACGACGATCGCCGCATAGCCGTCGACCACGTACTCGTAGTAGTCGCCGGGCTGCGCGACGTGGTCGACGCTGCAGGCGACCTGCCACGTGCGCGGCCACACGCGCTCGTGCTCGAGTCGCGCGAACTCGGGCGACCAGTAGCGCGCAGCGGGGATGCGCACGGGGCTTCCCTGCGTGTTGCCGACGGACGTGATGGCCGTGCCGGCGAGGTCCTCGCGCGTCGGGGTCGTGGCGTCGGGCAGGGCGGCGCTCATGGCGTGGATCCTCCGGCGGATGCGGTGCGCGCCGGCGCGCGATCCGCGCGCCGGCGGCCGCGAGCATACGACGAACACGGCGAGGGGTGCGCGCGCCTATACTGCCGCGCCATGCCGCGCGCACTCGACGGGATCCGCGTCCTCGACCTGACCACTGCCCTCGGCGAGGCGACGGGCCGCGTGCTCGCCGACCTCGGCGCCGACGTCTGGAAGATCGAGCCGCCCGGCGGCTGCGACGCGCGCCTCGCGCCGCCCTTCGTCGGCGGCGCGTGCGAGCCGCCGGCGGGCGATCCCGAGGCGTCGCTCTTCTGGCGCGCGTGGGGGCGCGGCAAGCGCAGTGTCGTGCTCGACCTCGCCGACGCCGCAGGCCGCGAGCGCTTCCTCGCGCTCGTGCGCGGCGCCGACATGCTGCTCGAGTCGTTCGCTCCGGGCGCGATGGAGGACCTCGGGCTCGGCGCGAGCGAGCTCCTCGCGATCAACCCGTCGCTGCTCTACGTGTCGATCACGCCGTTCGGCCAGTCGGGCCCGTGCGCGCGCGAGCCCGCGACCGATCTCACGCTCGCCGCCGCCGGCGGCCTGCTCAACATGACCGGCAACGGCGACCGCCCGCCCGTGCCCGTCGGCTTCCCGGAGACCGCGCACCTCGGCGCGACGCAGGCGGCGGCCGACGCCGTCCTCGCGCTCTACGACCGCAACCGCACCGGACGCGGACAGCACCTCGACTGCTCCGTGCAGGCCGCCGTCGTGTGGAGCCTGATGAACGTCACGGGCTACTCGGTGCTCGGCCAGGATCCGCCGGGGTTCGGCGACGATCGCGCGGGCCGCAGCGGCTCGATGGACGTGGTGCCCGGGCTCTCGCTCCCGGTGTGCGAGCCGTGCCGGGACGGCTTCGTCGTGATGACGCTCGTGCTCGGCGCGCAGGGCGCGTTCGGATTCGACGCCGCGATGAAGTGGCTCGCCGCCAACGGCGAGCTCGACGACGACCTCGCCGCCGTCGACTGGATGACGTGGATCCAGCAGATCCAGGAAGGGAAGCTCTCCGTCGCGGACGCGAACCGCGGCGTCCAGGCCCTGCTCGCGAAGATCCGCACGATGACGAAGGCCGAGATCCACGCGCAGGCGGTCGCGCAGAAGTGGCTGATCGCGCCCGTGAACCTCGCGCCCGACCTGCTCGCCGACCCGCAGCTGCGCGCGCGCGACTTCTGGGTGGACGTCGACGGCGCACCGCTGCCCGGCCCGTTCGCGCGACTCGCCGCGACGCCGATCGCCTACGACCGCGGCGCGCCGAAGCTCGGTCAGGACCAGGCGCTGCTCGAGCGCGCCGAGCGCGCGCCGCTCGCGCCCGTCGCGCGGGTCGACGTCGCCGGCGCGCCCCGCGGCTCGCTGTTCGAGGGGCTCAAGGTCGCCGACTTCTCGTGGATCGCCGCGGGCCCGCTCATCTCGAAGGATCTCGCGAACCTCGGCGCCACCGTGCTGCGCGTCGAGACCGAGACCCGCATCGACACGCTGCGCTTCATCCACCCGTTCATCGGCGCGCCGGGCATCAAGACGGGCTACGCGGCCGCGAACATGAACCAGTCGAAGCTCGGCGTCGCCGTCGACTTCGCGAAGCCCGAGGGCATCGCGCTCGCGCACCGCATGGCGGAGTGGGCGGACGTCGTCGTCGAGAACTTCACGCCCGGCACGGCCGAGCGACTCGGGCTCGACTACGAGACGCTGCGCCGCCGCAACCCGCGCCTCGTCATGCTCTACACGTGCATGCGCGGGCAGACGGGGCCCGAGCGCAAGCACACCGGCTTCGGGCTGCACGGCGCGGCGCTCGCCGGCCTCGTCGGCATCACGGGCTGGCCCGATCGCGCGCCCGTCGCGCCGTGGGGCGCGTACACGGACTTCATCTCGCCGCGGTACGCGCTCGCGGCGCTCGGCGCCGCGCTGCACCACCGCGATCGCACGGGCGAGGGGCAGTGCATCGACGTCTCGCAGATCGAGGCGGCCATCCACTACCTCGCGCCGTCCGTCCTCGACCACGCGGTGAACGGCCGCGTGCTCGACCGCGCCGCGCACGACGCGGAGTGGGGCTGCCCGCACGGCGTGTACGCGACGCGCGGCGTCGAGCGCTACGTCGCGATCGAGGCCCGCACGTCTGCGCACTGGCGGGCGCTCCGGTCCGTCGTGCCCGAGCTCGCCGCGCTCGGCGGCGACTCGCTCGACGCGCGCACCGAGCGCGTGCGCCGACGCGCGGAGATCGACGAGCGCCTGGCGGCGCGCTGCGCGCGCGAGGAGGCGCACGCCTTCGCGGCCGCGCTGCGCGCCGCGGGCACGCCCGCCTATGCGGTGCTCCGCGCGAGCGAGCTCCACGGCGACGCGCAGCTCGACGCGCGCGGATTCTTCCTCGAGCTCGACCACGCCGGCTTCGGTCGACGGAAGTTCGACGGCGCCGTTACGGTGTTCTCCCGAACGCCTGCGCGTCCGACGGGCGCCGGCCCGCTGATCGGGCAGCACACGTTCGAGGTGCTGCGCGACGTGCTGGGGTATTCCGAGGAGGCGATCGCCGACCTCGCGGCCGCGGGCGCGCTCACGTAGCACGGCGTCGCGACGGCGTGCCGACGACGGCGCGCGCTCATTCCTCAAGCTGGGCCATTCGGGGACCGACGCGGCACGGCGCATCGCGTGCTCGCATCGCCTCTGGCGGCGCGCGGCGACGATGCGCGCATCCCCAGTCGTCGACGGCGTCGCGCGGACGCCGCGACTCGATCAGCGCGAGCGGAGACCATGACCAGGACGATCGGTATGAAGGTGGGAGCGCTGTCGGCCGCGGCCGTGGCCGGCGCGCTCGTCGTCGGTGGCCTCGACGGCCGGAGCTTCTCCGACGTGGCGCAAGCGCTCGCCGCCGTCGAGACGATGAACGGCGCGCTCCGGACGCACATGGAAGCCGACATGCTCCACGACGGCATCCGGGGCGATGCCATGGCGCTGCTCCTCGCGCGCGACGAGAGCGAGCGCGATCGGGGAGAAGCGCAGCTCGCCGAGCACCTGCGCCACCTCGCCGAGCTGCTCGACCAGAACAAGCAGCGCTCGCTCGGCGCCGAGGTCGATGCGCAGCTCGCGAGTGCGAGCGCCGCACTCGAGGAGTACGCGGCGAGCGCGCGCCTCGTGGCCGACCTCGTCAAGGTCGATCCGTCGCGTGCGCGCGAGGCGCTCGGACGGGTCGAGCGCGCGTTCGCGGACCTCGAGGGGCCGATGGGCGAGATCAGCGACGCGATCGAGGCGGGGGTGGGCAGCGCGAAGACCGGCGCCGAGAGCTCGATCGCGCGCGCGCGCCGGGCCGGCCTGCTCGCGAGCCTCGTGCTCGCCGTCGCCTTCGGCATCGCGGGCACCGTGCTCGTGCGGGACCTGCGCCGCCGGATGCGCGAGATCGCGGATCGCACGAGCGCCGTCGCGCGCGGCGATCTCCGCTCGGCCGGAGTCTCCGAGGGTGGCGACGAGCTCGCATCGATCGCGAGGGCGCTCGAGGCCGGCGCGGCCGGCATGCGCACCGCACTCGGCGCCGAGCGCGTCGACTGGCGCGAGCTCGGCGAGCAGCGGCGGCTCGCTCGACAGCGCGAGCTCGACTCGGAGCGCCTCGCCGCGCACCTCGACGAGCTCGCGACCGGCGCGATCCCCGACGAGATCGAGACCGACGTCGTCGCCGACCTGCTCGCGATGCGCGACGGACTGAACGCACTCGTGAGGTCGGTCCACGACGTCGCGAGCACCGCGGCGAGGCTCGGAGACGGCGACTTCTCGGTCGCGGTCACGCCGCGCTCGCCCGACGACGAGCTGCTCACGAGCCTCGAGCGCATGGTCGCGAGCCTCGAGCGCGTGCTCGTCGAGCTGCGGCGCGACTCGGGCGCGGTCGGCGCGAGCAGCGCGCAGGTCGCCGACACGAGCCGCCGGATGTCGCAGACGGCGATGGACTCCGCGGCGTCGCTCGAGGAGATCACGTCGCAGATGGCGGAGCTCGAGAGCCGCACGCGCGAGAACGCGGAGGGCGCGGGGCAGGCGGTCCGGCTCGCGCAGGAGGTCAGTGCCGCCGCGAGCGAGGGCGACTCGCAGATGCAGGCGATGGTCCACTCGATGCGCGCGATCACCGAGGACAGCCAGGAGATCGGCAAGATCATCAAGGTGATCGACGAGATCGCGTTCCAGACCAACCTGCTCGCACTCAACGCCGCCGTCGAGGCGGCGCGCGCGGGCACGCACGGCAAGGGCTTCGCGGTCGTCGCGGAGGAGGTGCGCGGGCTCGCCGAACGCAGCGCGCGCGCGGCGCGCGAGACGACGGAGCTGATCGAGGGGTCGGGCGAGAAGGTGCGACTCGGCACCGAGGTCGCCGAGCGGACGGCCGCGCGACTCCACGAGATCGTCGAGGCGACGCGGACGACGACGGAGCTCGTCGAGCGCATCACCGAGGCGAGCCACGAGCAGGTGGACTCGATCGCGGGCGTGAACCGCGGGCTCGCGCGGATCGACTCGGTGACGCAGCAGAACGCCGGCGCTGCGAAGGATCTCGCCGACGCGGCCGCGACGCTGCGCGATCGCGCCGACGCCGTGCAGGCGACGCTCGGGCGCTTCCGGCTCCGGGAAGAGGCCGAGCGCTCCGTGTCGCGGGCCTAGCGGCGGACTCCGAGCGCGGTGCGCGACGAGCGGCCCTCCGAGGCTCGCCGTCGCGCCGGCGGCGTCGCCGCGGTGGTAGGCTGCGCCGTGCAGCGCGGCGGGTCGCCGGCCGCGCTCGGTCCGCCACGCATCGCACGGGCCGGCGCGCCTCCGGAGCGCGCCGGTCGCTCGGAGCGCTCGCCTTGGCTCGTTCGCGCACGGTTCGCTCCTCGCTCGCCTCGTCGGCACTCCTCGCGTTCGTCGCCTGCGGCGGCCCCTTCCTCCTGCTGCCCGGCGGCGCGCTCGACGGCGACGTCGCGCCGGTGCCCGCGCGCTGGGACGCCGTCGGCGATGCGGGCACCGCGCAGCTCGAGACGAACGCCGCCGACCCGTACTCCGTGAACGTCGCCTACACCGTCGTGGACGGGCGCCTCTACGTGAACGCCGGCGACACCGAGACGCGCTGGGCGCGCCACATCGCCGGCGATCCGCGCGTGCGCCTCCGCGTCGACGGCGCGCTCTACGCGCTGCGCGCCGAGCGCGTGACGGCCGCGGGCGAGATCGCGTCGTTCGCCGAGGCGTGGACGGCGCAGTCGATCTTCCGGCGCGATCCGCGCGGGCTCGACGCCGTCTGGCTGTTCCGGATGGAGCCGCGTTAGGCGAGCCACTCGGCGGCGTGTGCGCTTGACAGCCGCCCCCCTTCGCGGGCACAAGGGCCGCGCGCACCGCCGCTCGACCGCGAGGACCCGTCGACATGCCGACCGCCGACCGGCGACGCCACTGGAAGCCGCGGCCGCGTCCCGAGTGGCTGCAGCGCGTGAACGAGGAGGGCCGCGTCCTCGACGCGCGGGCCGTCGTGCCGCTCGACGAGCGCTCGTTGCTCGACGCCGCGCGCGCGAACACGGGGCTCTCGGACTTCGGCGACGACGGCTGGCGCGAGCCGTTCCACATCCTCCTGCGCGCCCTCGAGGAAGAGGCCGACCTGAACTTCTGGGGGCGCGTGACGACGCGCTCCGACCTCGTCGCACACCTCGAGGTGCGTCTGCGCGTCACCGACTGGTACGCGCGGCACCCCGAGGTGGAGGACGAGCGCATCGTCGCGCCGGTCTTCGTGACGGGGCTCCCGCGCTCGGGCACGACGATCCTGCAGGAGATCCTCGGCGCGGATCCGCGCGCGCGCACGGTGCGGATGTGGGAGGCGCGCTTCCCCGTGCCGCCGCCCGCGCCGGGCGACCCGCGGCCCGACCCGCGCATCGCGCGCGCCGACGCGCTCTGCACGATGCAGGATCGCGTGACGCCCGAGTGGGCGGCGATGCACAAGGTCGGCGGCGACCTCCCGGTCGAGTGCATCGAGTTCACGTACGCGTCGTTCCTGTCGGACGCGTTCTCGGCGTCCTTCCAGGTGCCGAGCTACTCCGCGTACGTCGCGAAGACGGACCCGGCCTACGCGTTCTGGTGGCACGAGCGCGTGCTCAAGCTGCTGCAGTCGACGGGACGGCCGGGCCACTGGCTCCTCAAGGGCCCGACGCACCTGCCGTTCCTCCCGCAGCTCTTCGAGCGCTATCCCGACGCGCGCATCGTGCTGATGCTGCGCGATCCGGTGAAGGCGCTCGCCTCGGTCGTCGACGTGTGCGGCACGCTCTTCTGGATGCGCAGCGACGACCCGTTCTCGGGCGATTCGTACGGGCACTTCCTCAGTGTCGAGCCGGTCGTGGCGAACCTCGAGCGCCTGATCGGCTGGCTCGAGAGCGGCGCGATCCCGCGCGAGCGCGTGTGCCCGGTGCGCTACCTCGAGTTCTTCGCCGACCCGGCCGCGCAGCTCGACGCGCTCTACCGCGCGCTCGACGTCGCGCTGACTCCCGAGGCGGCCGCCGCGATGCAGGCGTACCTCGCGCGCAAGCCGAAGGGCGCCTTCGGAGAGCACGATTACGACACGGGCGGCGAGGCGATCGTCGCGGCGGAGCGCGCGCGCTTCCGCGCGTTCCAGGACTACTTCGGCGTGCCGAGCGAGATCTAGCGGGGAGGCGGATGGCGATCGAGCTGGGAGCGCGAGGCGTCTGGTTCTACCCCGATGCGCTCGCGAGCGACGAGGTGGTCGCGTTCGCGCGCCGCGTCGAGGCGCTCGGCTACGGCGCGCTGTGGCTGCCCGAGGCCGGCGGTCGCGACCCGTTCGCGCTCGCCGCGCGGCTGCTCGACCACACCGATCGCCTCGTCGTCGCCACGGGCGTCGCGAACGTCTACGCGCGCGACGCGCACGCGATGAAGGCCGCGCAGCACACGCTCGCCGAGCAGTCGGGCGGCCGCTTCCTGCTCGGCATCGGCATCTCGCACCGGCTGCTCGTCGAGGACGTGCGCGGCCACCGCTATGGCCCGCCGCTCGCGACGATGCGGGCCTACCTCGACGCGCTCGACGCGGCCGACTACGGCGCCGTCGCGCCGCGCGAGCGGCCGCCGCGCGTGCTCGCCGCCCTCGGCCCGCGGATGCTCGCGCTCGCGCGCGAGCGCGCGGACGGCGCGCACCCGTACATGGTGACGCCCGCGCACACGCGCGAGGCGCGCGCCGCGCTCGGCCCTGCCCGGCTCCTGTGCGTCGAGCAGAAGGTCGTGCTCGAGGCCGACGTCGCGCGCGGGCGCGCGATCGCGCGCGCGTCGGCGGCCATCGCGATGGGCCTCACGCTCCCGAACTACCGCCGCAGCCTCCTGCGCCAGGGCTTCGCCGAGGCGGATTTCGGCGAGGACGGCCCGAGCGACCGCGTCGTCGACGCCGTCGTCGCGATCGGCGACGCCTCCGCGCTCGAGGCGCGCCTGCGCGCGCACTCCGACGCGGGCGCCACGCACGTGTGCGTGCACCCGCTGCACCCGGAGGGCCGCAGCGAGCCGCACTGGCCGGTGCTCGAGGCGCTCGCACCGGCGCACGCCTAGCAACCGTGGGCGGCGCGTCCCGCCGCGGGACGCGCCGCTCGCTGCGACCGAGGGGAGGGCGAAGCGATGGAAGGCGACGACGAGAGGCTCGCGCGCGCGCGACGTCCTCGCGACGCTCGGCGGCGGAGTCGACGCCGCGCGCGGGCTCGAGGCGTACTTCGACGCGCAGGGGGCCGTCGGCGACTACGCGCTGCGCTTCGGCGCCGGCGAGGTGTGGAGCCGTCCCGGCCTCGCGCGGCGCGACCGCAGCCTCGTCGTGATCGCGCTCCTGACCGCGCTCGGGCGGGAGCGCGAGCTGCGCGCGCACGTCGCGGGAGGGCTCCATCACGGGCTCGCGCGCGAGGAGATCGACGAGATCCTGCTGCAGACCGCGGTCTATGCGGGCGTCCCGTTCGCGCTCGGCGCCGTCGCGGTGGCGAACGAGGTGTTCGCCGCGCGCGACGGCGCGCCGCAGCGGCGCGACGCGCCCGCGCGGCTCGCGCCCGCGGACGGCGCGACGCGGCGCGCCGCCGGGGCCGACGTCCTGCGCACGCTGCTCGCGCAGCGGGAACGGGACATGCCGGCCGTGCTCGACGCGACGCTCGCGGCGCTCGGCGAGATGGGCCGCTGTGTCGTCGACACCGCCTTCGGCGAGGTGTGGAGCCGCCCCGGGCTCTCACGCCGGGATCGCAGTCTCGTCGTCGTCGCGGTGCTGACGGCGCTCTCGCAGCCGCGCGAGCTCGAGACGCACGTGCGCGGCGCGCTGCACCACGGCGTGACGCAGGCCGAGCTCGAGGAACTGATGCTCACCGCCGTCGTGTACGCGGGCTTCCCGCGCGCGATCGAGGGGCTGCACGCCGCGCGGCGCGCGATCGGCGAAGCGTCGCCCGCGCCTCCTCGCTAGGCGGCGAGGAGGCGCACGGCGCGCGCTCAGCGCACCTGGTAGAGCCGCGCCGCCGTCGACCAGAGCACCTTCTCGACCGTCGCCTCGTCGACGCCGGCGAACGCCTTCTCGGCGTAGTCGGCGGGGTGCTGCGTGAGGCCGCCTCGGAGCCCGGGGTGCTGGCAGGTCGGGTGCGGGAAGTCCGTCTCCCACATGACGTTGTCCGGCAGGTGCCCGACCGCGTCGCGCATGCCGGACTCCTCGAACCAGAAGCAGCCGTAGATCTGGCGGCGGAAGTACTCGCTCGGCAGCAGGTCGTACTCGGGGTGTTCCTTGCGCGTCTGGCTGTTGACGAACTGCCAGTCCGCGGCCTCGAGGTAGGACGGGATCCAGCCGACGCCGCTCTCGACGGACACGAAGTCGAGCTCCGGGAAGCGGTGGCACACGCCGCCGAAGATCAGGTCGGCGATGCACGTGACGTTCTGCATGAACACCATCGACGACGCGCGCGCGAAGTTGGCGCGGATGCCGAGGCCCGCGGAGTCGACGAAGAGGTCGGACAGGTCGCCGCCGCCGATGTGGAAGCTGATCGGGACGCCGGCCTCCTGCGCCGCGGCGAAGAACGGATCCCAGTGGCGGTGGCCGATCGGCGGCTGGCCCCACGCCTGCGGCTGCGAGCACGCGAGCACCGTGCGATGGCCCTTCGCGACGGCGCGCTGCACCTCGGCGACGCACGCCTGGACGTCCCAGAACGGCATCGCCGCGGCGGGCAGCAGGCGGTTCGGGTCGGCGCTGCACCAGTCGACCAGGAAGTCGTTGTAGGCGCGCACGCACTCGAGCATGAGCTCGGGCTCGCGCAGCTTCAGGAAGCCGGCCGATCCGAAGCCGCCGACGTTCGGGTAGAGGATCTGCGCGTAGATCCCCTCCGCGTCCATGTGCGCGAGCCGCTCCTTCGCGTCGTACGAGCTCTTCGGGATGTCGTCGTAGCCCATCGGCCCGTCGGGCGGCGAGCCGTCGAAGCCGGCCATCGTCGTGAAGCCGGGCGCGCCGACCGTCTCGTCGCGGATGAACCAGATGTCGCGGCCCTCGTGCTTGCGCACGTGCGGCACCGCGTCGCCCCAGCGCTGCGTCGAGACGCGCGCGGTCCACACGTCCGGCGGCTCGGTGATGTGCGTGTCGGTGTCGATGGCGCGGATGCGATCGAAGATGCGTGCGGTCATGGCGAGTCCTCGCTGTCGGGGCGCCCGCGGGCGCCGTGCCTGACGTCTAGCGGATCGGGCCGGAGAGGCCGGGCGGCGGGTAGCCCGAGATCATGCCGCCGTCGACGACGAACTCGGCCCCCGTGCAGTACGCGCTCTCGTCCGAGGCCAGGAAGAGCGCGAGGCGCGCGACGTCCTCGGGACGCCCGGCGCGGCCGAGCGGCACGAGGTCGTCCGCGTAGCGTTCGAGGGCGGCGTGCGTCACCGCCGTGTCGCCGCCCTCCGGTGTTCCCATGTGCGTGCGGATGAAGCCGGGGTGGATCGAGTTCACGCGGATGCCGAGCGGGCCGAGCTCGCGCGCGGCGACCTTCGTCATGCCGCGCACGGCCCACTTGCTCGCGACGTACGGGGTGCAGAGGTCCATCCCGATCATGCCGTCGATCGACGAGACGTTGAGGATCGACCCGCCGCCCGCCGCGCGCATGGGGGCGACGGCCGCGCGCATGCCGAGGAAGACGCCCGTCTGGTTCACCTCGGTGACGCGCCGGTAGCTCTCGAGCGTGGTCTCGGCGAGCGGCGCGGCGTCGGCCACGCCGGCGTTGTTGACGAGCACGTCGAGCCGGCCGAACGCGTCCGTCGTCGCGGCCACGGCGTCGCTCCACGCGGCCTCGCTCGTCACGTCGAGCCGCAGCGCGAGCGCCGCGGCGCCGATGCCCGCGGCGACCGTCTTCGCCTCGTCCTCGAGCACGTCCGCGACGACGACCTTCGCGCCCTCGGCGGCGAAGAGCTCGGCCTCGGCGCGCCCCATGCCGCGCGCGGCGCCCGTGACGAGTGCGACGCGCCCCGCGAGCCGTCCCGGTGCCGTCATGCCGTCTCCCGGTAGGTCGGCGGCTCGTACGTCCCGAGCAGCTTGTCGTAGATCATGCTGAGCGTCGCGTAGTTGCCGTGGTTCATGTCGATGTGGTGCGAGGCGTGCACGCCGGTGATGTACGACACCACCGAGTAGGGGAAGCCGCGCAGGTTCACCCAGTCGTGGTTCAGGATGTTGAGCTGCGTGAAGAGCAGCGTGGCCACGGCCATCGAGTAGGCGCTGAGCGGCGCGCCCGTCGCGAGCGCCACGATCGGGATCGAGCCCTGGAACAGCACGATGCCGATCGCCGTCTCGAGCGGGTGCACGAACAGGCCGTCCATGTGGGTGGGCGTGCGCGCCTGGTGGTGGAGCGCGTGCACCTTGCGCAGGAAGCCGTCGTGGAAGACGAAGCGGTGCGTCAGGTAGTACAGGAAGTCGAAGACGAGCAGCACGGCGACCACGTCGACGGCGTGCCGCCAGAGCGGGCGCGCGTCGAACGACAGGAACCACGGGAGCACCGCGGCGTAGAAGAAGAGGTTCGTGAACAGCCCGGCCCGGTTGCTCGCCTTGACGCCCTCGCGGTAGCGCGGCCGCGCCATCTTCTTCTCGTCCGCGACGCGGTTGAGCTCGCGCACCTCGCGGAACGCGGCCACGCGGAAGATCAGCAGGTACAGGATCCGCGTCGCGACCACGAGGATCGCGATCACGGCGAGCATCGCCTTCCAGTCGTACGTGAACTCGTAGGTCATCGCGGGGCCCTCGTCGTGGAATCGAGCAGTGCGGCGAGCCGGGCGGCGTCACCGGTGCCGAGACGTCGGCGCAGCGCGCGCGCGAGGCGCTCGATGCCGTCGGCCGGTGCGGGCCGCGGCGCGGCGGCGCGCGCGACCTCGCCGCCGCCGAAGATCTCCTCCTCGAGATGCAGGCGGTCGTACAGCAGGCGCGCCGTGCGCTGCAGCTCGCGCATGCGCGCGGCGCCGAGCGTCGCCGCGAAGCGCGTCTCGAGCGCGTCCACCGAGGCGACCGAGTCGGCGATCAGCCGCGCCCCGCGCGCGGTGAGCTGCAGCAGCGCGCAGCGTCCGTCGCGCGGGTCGGGCTCGCGCCGCAGGTAGCCCAGGCTCTCGAGCTCGCGGGAGGTCGTGGAGATGGCCTGCCGGCTCACGCGCTGCAGCCGCGCGATCTCGTTCACGCGCCCGCCGCGCGGCCCGATGAAGGGCAGCACCTGGCCGAAGGACATCCTGAGTGCGGGATGCCCGCGCGGGATCGTCGCGCGCATGAGCTCCTGCTCGATGCGCGTCGCGACGAGCGGCAGCACGCCGATCGACCCTCGCGCCCGCGCTGCGAGCTCGCCGCTCGCGTGCGTGGGGATGCCGAGCCCCTCGTAGAGCGCGCCGAGCGAGCGCGCGAAGCGCGCGAACGCGGCGTCGCCGACGAGCGAGCGGTAGTCGTCCTGCGTCGCGAGGATGACGCGGACGGCATCGGCGGCGAGCGCGCGCCCGCGGCGCGTCAGCACGAGGAGCTTCGAGCGGCGGTCGGCGCCGCCCGCGCGACGCGCGACGTAGCCCGCGCTCTCGGCGAGGTTCGCGAGCTGGCTGCACGCCTGGCGGCTCGTGCCGAGCCGGTCCGCGACCGCGGCGAGCGAGAGCCCTTCCTCCCACAGCACGGCGAACAGCGGCCCGAAGCTCGGCCGCAGGCCCGCGTGGCCGTCCTCGTCGCCGAGGCGGCGGAGCAGGCGTGTCTGCAGATCGCGCGAGATGCCGATCAGGTGCCGCGGCGTGTTGACGCGATAGCGCTCGGCCGCGGCGCCGCGCACGGCGGCGGGCCCCGAAGCGGGAGTGGCGACGCCCGATCGCATGCGCGCAGCCTACGGCGCGGCGCAGAGATGATCAATCCCGTTTGACAATCTCGTCATGCGTGGTTTATCAGGGCGGCGGAGGTCGCCCCGTGCCCGCTCCCGCACCGCTCGCGCCGCCGGCGCCCGGAACGCAGCTCCTCGTCGACGGCCGCCTGCGCGAGGCGACGGGCGCACGCCGCTTCGAGAACGTCGACCCGGCGACCGAAGCCGTCCTCGGCACCTGCGCGGACGCGACGCGCGAGGACATGGAGGACGCGATCGCCGCCGCGCGGCGCGCGTTCGACGAGACCGCGTGGTCGACGGATGCCGAGCTCCGCAAGCGCTGCCTCGGGCAGCTGCGCGACGCGCTCGCCGAGGAGCGCGAGAACCTGCGCTCGATCCTCGTCGCCGAGGGCGGCATCCCGGTCGCGCTCACGCAGTGGTACCAGCTCGATCCCGTGATCGAGGACGTGCTCTACTGGCGCGACCGCATCGACGACTTCCCGCTCGAGACCGAGCTCCCGACGAAGCCCGTGATGGGGCGGCCGACGCGGCGCACGCTGCGCCGCGAGCCCTACGGCGTCGTCGGCGCGATCACGCCGTGGAACGTGCCGCTGCACCTGATCGTCGTGAAGCTCGGGCCGGCGCTCGCGACGGGCAACACGGTCGTGCTGAAGCCGCCGCCCGACACGCCGTGGACGGCGGCGACGTTCGCGCGGCTCGTCGCCGAGAAGACGGACATCCCGCCGGGCGTCGTGAACGTCGTGACGTCGTCCGACCACGGCGTCGGCGAGCAGCTCGTCGCCGACCCGCGCGTCGACCTCGTCTCGTTCACCGGCTCGACGGCGACGGGCAAGCGCATCATGCAGGTCGGCGCGTCGAACGTGAAGCGGCTCTTCCTCGAGCTCGGCGGCAAGAGCGCGCACATCGTGCTCGACGACGTCGACTTCGGCGAGATCGCGGGCTCGTTCACCGCCGGCTGCACGCACGCCGGGCAGGGCTGCGCGAACCTCACCCGCATCCTGCTCCCTCGTTCACGTTATGCGGAGGGGCTCGAGGCCGTGGTGAAGGCGGTCGAGGCGACGCCGTACGGCGACCCGCGAGACCCGGCCAACGTGATGGGCCCGGTGATCCGGAGGTCGCAGCACGAGCGCATCCTCGGGATCATCGAGTCGGGACGGCGCGAGGCCCGGCTCGTGACGGGCGGACGCGTTCCCGACGGCTTCGAGCGCGGCTACTGGGTCGAGCCCACCGTCTTCGCGGACGTCGACAACGCGAGCGCGCTCGCGCAGGACGAGATCTTCGGCCCCGTGCTGTGCGTGATCCCGTACGACGGCGACGACGATGCCGTGCGCATCGCGAACGACTCGCGCTTCGGACTCTCGGGCGCGGTGACGAGCCGCGACGTCGAGCGCGCGCGCGCCGTCGGACGCCGCATCCGCACGGGCACGATGTCGATCAACGGCGCCGCCTACTTCTCCGTCGACGCGCCGTTCGGCGGCTATCGCGAGAGCGGCATCGGACGCGAGAACGGCAGCATGGGCTTCGAGGAGTACCTCGAGACGAAGCTCGTCGCGTCGCCGGCGGACTGAGGAGAGCCGATGGCCGTGCGCATGGGCTTCGTCGGGGCGGGGGCGATGGGCGGCGCGATGGCGACGCGCGCGCTCGAGGTCGGGCGCGAGGTCGTCGTGTGCGACCCGAGCGAGCGGGCGACCGCGCCGCTCGCGGCGAAGGGCGCGCGCGTCGCCGCGACCCCGCGCGAGCTCGCCGAGGGGTGCGACGTCGTCGCGATCGTCGTGCTCGACGACGCGCAGGTGCGCAGCGTCGTCGCCGGCAAGGACGGCCTGCTCGCGTCGAACGCCGAGCGGCTCGACATCCTCGTCCATTCCACGATCCACCTGCCGACGCTCTTCGACGTCGAGGGGGCGGCGCGCAGGCGCGGCTTCGCGCTGCTCGACGCCGGCGTGTCCGGCCACACGAGTGGCGCGTTGCGCGGCCAGCTCGCGGTGATGGTCGGCGGCGACGAGGCGACGTTCGCGCGCTGCACGCCCGCGCTCGAGACGTACGGCGGGCTCGTGCTGCGCGTCGGGCCGCTCGGCGCGGGCATGAAGGCGAAGGTCGCGCGCAACCTGCTCGGCTTCGGGCAGGTGGCCGCGACCTACGAGGGCATGCGCCTGGCCGAGGAGGCGGGCGTCGAGCTCGAGGCCTTCGCGCGCATCGTGCGACACAGCGAGGGGCAGAGTCACCTGGTCGACGGCTTCCTCTCGTCGCCGACCGTGCGCGAGGGGAACGAGGAGACGGCCGTCGGCCGGCAGCGGCTCGCGCTCGCGCGCGTCGTCGTCGAGACGGCGAAGAAGGACCTCTCCGCCGCGCTCGAGCTCGCGGCGAGCCTCGGCATCGAGCTCCCCGTCGGCGAAGCCGCGCATCGCGAAGTGACCGCGACGTGGGGCGCGGAGCCCGGCCCGAGGCGATCGTGACGGCGGTCGCGGCGCGGGGACGCGCATCGCTCCGCATCGCGATCCTCGGCGCGGGGCCGGGGGGGCTGTGCGCGGCGATCCGGCTGCGCGAAGCGGGCTTCCGCGACGTCGTGCTGCTCGAGAAGAGCGCGGGCGTCGGCGGCACCTGGTACCACAACCGCTATCCCGGCTGCGCCTGCGACATCCCCTCGCATCTCTACTCGTTCTCCTTCGCCATCAAGCGCGACTGGTCGCGCCCCTACGCGCCGCAGGCCGAGATCCTCGCCTACATGCAGGGCATCGCGGAGGAGTACGGCGTGCTGCCGCTCTGCCGCTTCGGCTGCGAAGTGACGGGCGCGCGCTGGGACGACGCGCGCGCCGTCTGGACGGTCGAGCTCGCGAGTGGCGAGGAGCTCGAAGCGGACGTCGTCGTGAGCGCGCTCGGGATGTTCAACGAGCTCGCATGGCCCGAGGTCGAGGGGCTCGAGGCGTTCGCGGGCACGCGCTTCCACTCGGCGCGCTGGCGCTTCGATCACGATCTGCGCGGGCGGCGCGTCGCGGTGATCGGGAGCGCGGCGAGCGCCGTGCAGTTCGTGCCCGAGATCGCACCGCGGACGGGGCACCTGACGCTCTACCAGCGCACCGCGAACTGGGTGCTGCCGAAGGAGGACGTGCCCTTCACGGAAGAGCAGCTCGCCCATCTCCGGGGCGATCCGGACGCCGCGCTCGCGATCCGGCAGGAGATCTTCGATCGCGTCGACGGCGGTCTCACGTTCGACGACGCGCGGGCGCTCGCGGAGTACGAGGCGACGGGCCTCGCCGCGCTCGAGGTCGTCGAGGACCCGACGGTGCGGGCGAAGCTCCGGCCGACGCATCCGTGGGGATGCAAGCGGCCGCTCTACTCGAACGACTACTATCCGACCTTCAACCGCGCGAACGTCGAGCTCGTCACCGAGCCCATCGCCCGCATCGAGAGCGACGGCGTGCGCACCCGGGACGGCGTGTTGCGCGAGGCCGACACGCTGATCCTCGCGACCGGGTTCTCGGCGACGAAGTACCTGTCGGCGATCGACGTGCGCGGTCGCGGCGGACGGCGCATCGACGAGGCCTGGCGCGATGGCGCGCGCGCCTATCTCGGCGTGGCGACCAGCGGCTTCCCGAATCTCTTCATGCTCTACGGCCCGAACACGAACAACGGCTCGATCCTCACCATGATCGAGGCGCAGGCGGCCTACGCCGTGCGCCACATCGAGTGGATCGCGGACGAGGGCCTGGCGTGGGTCGACGTCCGCGAGGAGCCGATGGAGCGCTACAACGACGAGCTCCAGCGCGCGATCGCCGACGTCGCCGTCTGGCAGGCCGACTGCCACGGCTACTACCGCACGCCCGCGGGCCGCGTCGTCACGCAGTGGCCGCACACGATGACCGAGTTCCGCGAGCGCACCGAGAAGCCCGACGCGGACGTGTACGAGGTGCACCGCCGATGAGCGCTCCGGCGATCGTCGGCGTCGGGCAGGTACTGCAGCGCGGGGAGGACGCGCGCGCCGCGGACGAGCCGCTCGCCCTCATGCGCCGCGCGCTCGCGCGCGCGGGCGAGGACGCCGGCGCGCCCGGCCTGCTCGCGCGCGCGACCGCCATCTACGTCGTGCGCGGTGCCTGGCGCTACGGCGACGCGGGCCGCGCGCTCGCCGCGACGATCGGTGCGCGCGTCGTCGAGAGCGTGAGCACCCCCTACGGCGGCAACTTCGCGCAGGCGTGCGTGATCGACGCGGCGCGCGCGGTCGCCGCCGGGCGCTGCGAGGTGGCGGTCGTCGTGGGCGCCGAGAACGGGCGTTCGAGCGCGCGGGCCCGACGCGCGGGCGAGACGCTCGCGGCGACCGACGTGCCGGGCGCGCCCGATCGCATCCTCGGCGTCGACAAGCCGCTCTTCCACGAGGCCGAGATCGCGCGCGGCATGAACAGCGCGTCCGACGTCTTCGCGATCGTGGGCAGCGCGCTGCGGCGTGCGCGCGGCGAGTCGATCGACGCGAACCGCGACCGCATCGCGGCGCTCTGGGCGCGCTTCGCGGCGGTGGCGAGCGACAACCCGCACGCGTGGATCCGAAGCGCGCCCGGCGCCGCGGCGATCCGCGACGCCGGGCCCGACAACCCGATGATCTCGTTCCCGTACACGCGCCTCATGAACGCGAACGCGCGCGTCGACATGGCCGCCGCCGTCGTCGTCTGCTCGCGCGAGGCGGCCGAGCGCGCCGGCGTGCCGCGCGAGAAGGCCGTCTTCCTCCACGCGGCGTCCGAGGCGAACGACGGCAACTACCTGTCGGAGCGCGCCGAGCTCCACCGCTCGCCGGCGATGCGCATCGCGGGCGCGCGCGCGCTCGCGGAGGCCGGCGTCGACGCGGCGCGCGTCGAGCACGTCGACCTCTACAGCTGCTTTCCGTCGGCGGTGCAGGTGGCGGCCGCCGAGCTCGGCCTCTCCGAGGAGCGCGCGCTCACGGTCACGGGCGGGCTCACGTTCGGCGGCGGGCCGCTCAACCACTACGGCCTGCACGCGGTCGCGCGCATGGTCGAGGTGCTGCGCGCGGATCGCGGCGCGCGCGGGCTCGTCTCCGGCAACGGCGGCTGGCTCGCCAAGCACTCGTTCGGCGTCTACGGCGCCGCGCCGCCCGAGCGCGGCTTCCGCTACGCGTGCCCGCAAGGCGAGGTCGACCGGGTCGCGCTGCGCGAGGCGCGCGTCGACGCGGAAGGCGCGTGCACGATCGAGGGCTACACGGTCGCGCACGCGGGCGGCGAGCCGCGCCGCGCGATCGCGGCCTGTCTCACGGACGACGGGCGGCGCACGTGGGGCGTGTCCGAAGATCCCGACGTCCTGCGCGCGATGATGCGCGACGAGCACTGCGGCGCGCGCGCGCGGCTCGACGGACGCGGGGGGCTCCGCATCGCGTGAATCGGCGTCGCGGGCGAGAAGCAGCTCGCACCCGACGGACCGCGCGTGCGAAGCTGCGCGCTTCCGCGACGCCGGGACGGGGACGGCGCGCCCCGCGCCTCCCCCGGCCGCGCGGCCGTCTCCCACCGCGCCATTCCTCGGAGGAGGTTCCATGCACGCTTCCGCATCCCGCTCGCCGCTGCGCCGCACGCGCGCACTCGTCGCCGCATTCGCCTGCGCGCTCGCGATCGGCCTCGCGCCCGGCGCGCGCGCCGACGATCCCGCCGGCGCCGATCGCTTCCGCGAGCTCGAGAGCGTGAAGGCGTTCGACGAGCTGCTCGCGACGCTCGGCGGCATGCGCGACATGATCCTCGAGGATTCCGCCGATGCGCGCGAGGCGTCCGAGGGCATGCGCTTCCTGCTGCGCGTGGTGGCGATGTCGCAGGAGGTGACGGGCGACGGCTACCCGCTCGCCCCGCACTTCGCGCGCATGGACACGCCCCGCC
Organism: Myxococcota bacterium; assembly: GCA_041389495.1. Lineage (NCBI taxonomy): Bacteria > Pseudomonadati > Myxococcota > Myxococcota bacterium. The sequence goes on from JAWKRT010000002.1 coordinate 1,235,483, forward strand.
GCAAGATCGGCGGCGACAACCCCGACGCCGAGTACGACAACCTCATGTGGTCGGGCGACGTCGACTACCGCATCACCGGCAACCGGGGGACGGTCGACCACCTGTCGTTCACGGTGCTCGTGCGCGAGCCATCGGGGCGCAGCCGCTCGATCGGCTACGTGAACGAGCGCGGTCTCGGCGTCGACGACGACGGGAGCTTCACGCTGTGGCTCACGAAGGAGAAGCCGAAGGAGCCGGGGTACTGGGTGCGCACGGAGCCCGGCCAGGTGGGCTCGATGCTGGTCCGCCAGTACATCGGCGACCGTGCGAGCGAGCGGCTCGCGACGTACGAGATCGAGGCCGTCGGGCGCGAGCGCTTCGACCCGCTCCCGCCGTCGACGGATGCCGAGGTGGCGGCCTCGATCCGCGGCACGCTGCTCGCGATGAACGGCCTCGGTCGCCTGCACCGCTACGTGTCGCCGTCGCTCGCCGACCCGCCGAACCGGCTCGGCCTGCGCAACAGCGACGACTTCGGCGCCGACATCAGCAGCACGGACAACCTGTACGTGATCGGCACCTACGGATTCGGCCCGGACGAGGCGCTCCTGATCGAGCTCACGCCGCTCGAGGTGCGCTACTGGAACTTCGCGATCGAGAGCCCGTGGCACGAGTCGGTCGACTACATGCAGCGCAAGACGTCGCGCACGCACGACGACGTCGTGCTCGACCCCGACGGCAAGCTCCGCTTCGTCGTCGCGCACGCGCGCACCGACCACCCGAACTATCTCGAGACCGCGGGCCACGCGCGCGGCTTCATGACGTTCCGCTGGGTGGGCGAGCGCGACACGAAGCCGCCGCTGCCGACGGTGCGCAAGCTGCCGCTCGCCGAGGCGGTGCGGCTGGCGAACGAGCTCGGAGGGCGCTGAGACGGGCGCGGGCGCGGGGCGGAGCGGTGCCGCTGCGTCCGCAGCGGAAATCCGGGGTTCGCTCCGCACCGCGACGTGCCGATGGGGCCCGCCATGCGAGCCCCGGCCCTTCGCGTCCGACCCCTGCGCCGCACGGCCTGCGCGGTCGCGGCCCTCGCGCTCTGCGCGACGGCGTGCTCCGAACCGTCGCGCGTGATCGAGGCGGCCGCGAGCGCCGCCGCGGCCGTGCGCGCGGCTCCGGACTCCGGAGCCGACGACGCGCCGGCGCGCGCGGACGGCGGCGACGCGTCGGGCCTGCGCACCTACTACCAGTTCCTCGACGACCGCGGCTCGGTGCGCTTCGTCGCCTCGCTCGACGAGGTGCCGCCGGAGTGGCGCGATCGGGCGGGGCGCGTCGAGATGGCGAGCGCGCCGCCCGCGCGCCCGGCCGACCGCCGCGCCGCGCAGGCGGCGACCCGCGAGCGCGCGCGGGAGGCGGTGGCCTCGCGCGTCGCCGCGCGCGCCGGCGGCGACGTCGTCCTCTACTACGCCGACTGGTGCGGCTACTGTCGCAAGGCGAAGGCGCACCTCGACGGGAAGGGCGTCGCCTACGAGCTGCGCGACGTCGACATCGCGGCCGTGAAGAGCGAGCTCGTCGCCAAGACGGGGAGCGGCGGCATCCCGGTGCTCGACGTCGGCGGCCAGTACGTGCGCGGCTTCGACCCCGGCGCGATCGACCGGCTGCTCGCGAGTCGTTAGTCGACGGCGGGGGGCGCGCCGGCCCGGGCGCGCGCGGCGAAGCTCTCGCGGACCGCCGGGCCCGCGAGCCAGTGCGCCACGCGGTCGAAGAGCGGGACGCAGCCCGGGAAGGCGAAGTGCGCGTGTCCCGCGCCCGGCATCACGTGCAGGCACACGTCGGCGCTGGCCGGGAAGCTCGCGACGACCTCGTGCGGCGGCCCCGCGATGTCGCGCTCGCCGAGCCCGAGGAAGACCGGGACGCGCACGCGTTCGAAGAACGGCCGCGAGCTGCCGGGGATCAGCGAGAAGAGCGACGCCACGCTCGGGATCGCGCAGCGCACGGCGCGCATGGCCGCGTGGGCCGCGGCGTCGGGCATCGGGCCCAGGACTTCGGCCGCGCGCTTCGCGCGCGGCGCCTCGCTCCACGCCTCGCCGCCGCTCCGCGCGCGCGCGAGCGCGACGAGATCGCGGCGCACGGCGTCCGGGCGGTCGACGTAGCCGAGCTCGTCGGCGGTGAGCACCTGGCGCACGCCGCGGCCGCCCACGCCGAGCAGCACGAGCGCGTCGAACGTCTCGTGCTCGGCCTGCTGCACGATCGCGAGGAGCGCGCCGAGCGAGTGCCCGACGCCGATCCGCGGCAGGTGCGCGCCGTCCGGGCCTCGCTCGCGCACGAGCGCCTCGACCGCGAGCGCGTTCCCGCGCGCGATCGCCCACGGCAGCAGCGCGAAGCCGTCGCGCGGCCGCGCGCTCCCGCCCCAGCCGAGCGAGTCGATCGCAGCGACCGCGAAGCCGCGCGCCGCGAGCGCGCGCGCGAAGCTGCGGCCCGGCACGTCGAGGTCGAAGTAGGCGCGCGTCGTGCCGCCGCCCGGGAAGCAGAAGAGCAGCGCGCGCGGGGACGCCGTCGGCTCGAACACGTCGGCCGCGAGCGAGAGCCCGGGCTCGCCGTCGATGGCGTCGGGGATCGCGATCCGGCGCGCCTCGGCGCGCTCCGCGCGATCGCCTCCGCTCGCTCGCGCGCCTACAGGTTCCAGACGCGCGCCGCGTTGCCGCTCACGACCTTCTCGCGGTCGCGAGCCGGCTCGCCCGCGAACATCTTGTCGACGATCGCGCGCGAGCGAGGCCAGCTCGACACCGGGTGCGGGTAGTCCGACGACCACATGATGTTGTCGACGCCGAGCCGCTCGCGCGCATCGCGCATCGCGTTCGGCTCGTCGATGAACGTGAGGAACACGTTGCGGTGGAAGTAGTGGCTCGGCAGCTCCTTGATCGCGGGGAACTCGTACCCCTGCCGCAGCGTGAGGTCGTCGGCGATGTAGAGCCACCAGGCGACCCATCCGAGGCCGGGCTCGACGAACACGACCTTGAGCTTCGGGAAGCGCTCGAAGACGCCGCCCATGATCCACATGCCGAGCGGCTCCGCCGTCGTGAGCGGGACCATCGGCACGAAGATGCCCTTCTGCGGCGTCGGGTCGCGCTTCGCGAGGTCGTTGAGCGCGGTGTTGAGTCCGATGTGGCAGCAGATCGGGAGGCCCGTCTCCTCGATCGCGGACCACAGCGGCCAGTAGCGCCTCTCCCAGTAGTCGGGCAGGCCGAGCTCGGAGGGATGCACGGGGAGCTGCAGCGACCGGCAACCGCTCGCCGCCGCCCACTGCACCTCCGCGACGGCCGCGTCGATGTCGTGGATCGGGATCTGGTAGGAGACGACCAGGCGCTTCGGGTCGGCCGACGCGAACTCGGCGAGCGCGAGGTTGAACGCGCGCGTCGCTTCCTTCGAGCCGCGATCGAGCATGTAGAGATAGCGGAAGGCGCTCACCTCGCAGTAGCTCGCCGACGCCTCGACGCCGTCCTCGTCCATGTCCGCGAGCCGCGCCTTCGCGTCGGTGTGGCCCCTGCGACCCCACGCGGGGTGCGCGCGGTTGCCGCCCATGCTCACCGTCGGATCGGGCGCGAGGCCCTCCTGCTCGCGCCAGCGCTGGTTCGCCTCGATCGCGGCCGCACCCGACATCGAGGTCGCGAAGCGTTGCAGCGCCGCGTCGTAGTCCGAGTGGAACTTCGACGCGAGATGGGCCTTGATCGCGTCGTGGGCCAGGTCGACGTGGTCGTCCGCGGAGATCAGTCGCTCGCCGTTCGCCATCGCGCTTCGCCTCCTCGCGCGTCGCCGTGGCAGGACGTCGTGGAGCGCTGCGCTCCGCGCACGTCCCGCCGGCCTCGTCGCGCGCGCGTCCAGGGTGCACGCGCGACGGCACGCTTGGCAAGACCGCGCGCGTCGTACGTCACGTCCGCGGGCGTACGCTCACGCGCCGCTCGCGCTCTCGCGTGTCACGACGGCGCCCTCGGCGACGAGCCGCTCGACGTCCTCCGCGCCGTAGCCGAGCTCGGCGAGCACCTCGCGGGTGTGCTGCCACAGCACGGGGATCGGCCCGCGCACGCGGCCCGGCGTGTCCGAGAAGTCGATGCCGAGCCCGTACATGTCGACGTCGCCGATCGCGGGGTCGCCCTCGAAGCGCGCGAGCCAGCCGCGCCGGTACAGGTCCGCGTCGTCGAAGAGCTCGCGCGAGAACGTGGCCGACGAGATCTCGCACGGGACGCCGTTCGCGTCGAGCCGTTCGAACCACTTGGCGGCCGCGTCACCCGCGAACGCGCGCTCGAGCACGCCGCGCAGCGCGGCGTCTTCGCGCGCGCGCGCCGGCGCGTCGGCGAAGCGCGCGTCGTCCGCGAGCCCGGGCACCGCGCGCGCGAGCGACGCCCAGTGCGCGTCCGTGAAGGCCGCGATGCAGATCCACTCGTCGTCGCCGCAGCGGTAGAGGCGATAGAGCGCCGAGAGGCCCGTCTGGTCGCGGTCGAGCTTCGGCCGCTCGAAGGCGCGGCCGTCGGGCGTCGTGAAGACGCGCGAGTTGTTCACGAGCGACGCGTTGAGGATCGACGCGTCGACCGCCTGGCCGACGCCCGTCCGTTCGCGGTCGTAGAGCGCCTGCGCGATCGCGATCGCGGCGAGGTAGCCGTTGCCGAGGTCACCGTTCGACGCGGAACCGAACCACGGGCGGCCGCCGTCCGCGCAGCCGCCGTCCTCGAACACGCTGCCGCCGAGCGAGTTCCCCGTCTGGTCGTTGCCGGGGAGCAGCGAGCGCGGGCCGTCCTCGAAGCCGCGCGTGTGGCAGAAGACGAGGCGCGGGTTCTGTGCCGAGAGCGTCTCCCAGTCGAGCCCGAGCTTGCGCGCGGCCTGCGGGCGCATGTTGTGCACGACGACGTCGGCCGTCGCGACGAGCTCGCGCACGATGCGCTGACCGGACGGCGTCTTCGCGTCGATGCCCGCCCAGCGCTTGCCGCGGTTCACGGCGATCCCCATGTGCGTGCGCATGAAGAACGCGAGGCGCCCCTGCGGATCGACCTTGATCACGTCGGCGCCGAGATCGGCGAGCAGCTGCGACGCCCACGGTCCGGCGACCGCGCCGCCGAAGTCGAGCACGCGCACGCCGGCCATCGGCCCGCCGTCGAGCGACGCGGCCGCTCGCTCCGGCGCCGGGCGCGGCGGCGGCGGCGCGCTCGCGAGCGCGCGTACCTCTTCCGTGTGCGCGCCGGGCACGGGTGCGCCGGCGCGCACGCGGATCGGGTGCGCGCCGAGACGATAGGCGGCGCCCACCTGGCGCAGCGGGCCGAGCTCGCGGTCGGGCACCTCGACGACGCTGCCCTCGGCGAGCAGCGCGGGGTCGCAGAGCGCCTGCTCGGGCGTGCGCACGGGCTGGCACGAGATCTCTCCCGACTCGGCCGCGACGCGCACCCACTCGTCGACCGTGAACTTCGCGAGCACGGGCGCCGCCGCGTCGAGCGCGCGCAGGCGTTCCTCGATCGTCATCATGCCGCCCGCGCCGCGCGCCGCGACCTCGGCCGGGTCGGGCACGCGCAGCGCGTCGCCCGCGCCCGCCGCGACGAACCACGCGGGCGGGCTCACCCAGATGCACATGAAGCCGTCCTTCGCGCGCACGAGCCCCCACGTCTGCCGGCGCTCCGTCACGGGGAAGGGCTCGTAGCCCGGGCCGTCGAGCCGTTCGGGGCGCTGCCACGTCGCGCACGACGACAGGATCACGGCCTGCAGCATCGACGTCTCGACCCACTGCCCGCGGCCGGTCTGCGTGCGCGCGCGCAGCGCGGCGCTCGCGCCGAGGAGCGCGTGATAGGCGGTGACGATGCTCGGCGCGGGCGTCGCCGTGAAGATCGGGCCGTCGCGATCGGAGCCGATGCGCACGGCGTCGGGGACGGCCATCGAAGGCGTCGCGCGATCGCGACCCTGGATGCGCGCCATCGGGCTTCCGTACCAGCCGCGGCACTCCCACTGGAGGCCCGTGCGCGCGGCGACGAGCTGGTCGTACGCGGGCCGGTGCGCGTCGCGCCCGTCGCGCCCGTACGGCGTGATCGAGACGTGCACGAGGCCCGGATTGCGCGCCGCGAGCGTCGCGTGGTCGAGGCCGAGCGCGCGCGCGCGCCCGGGCGCGAACGTCTCGACGAGCACGTCCGCGCGCGCGGCGAGCGCCGCGACGGCGTCGCGATCGCGCGCGCGGTCGAGATCGAAGGCGGCCGACCGCTTGCCGCGGTGCCACACGCGCTCTCCGCCGAGCGGCGGGAAGAGCTCGGCGTCCGGACGCTCGATGCGGATCACGTCGGCGCCGCGGTCGGCGAGCATCATCGTCGCGATCGGGCCGGCGATGCCGTCCGTCAGGTCGAGCACCGTGATTCCGTCGAAGATCTCGGGCATCGCCACCTCCGGTCGCGCGATGCTCCGCCCGCGCGTCGATGCGTGTCAACGCCGCAGGCGCGCGTGCGCGGCGCCGGCGACCTAGGCGCGCGCCACCGCGAGGCCGAAGCGCTCCGACATCGGGATGTGCGAGCGAAGCGGCGCGAAGTAACGCGCGTACAGCTCGGCGCGCGTCGGGAGCTCGGCGGAGGCGAAGCCCGCGGCGAGGATCGCCGCGCGCATCTCGTCGGGGCGGTAGCGGTTCACCTGCGGCTCGCCCGTGTCGCGCAGGTAGCTCGCGACGCTCGCGAACACGTCGCGGTAGCGCTGCGAGAGGGAGCCGACCGGGAGCTGGTAGTCGAGCGCGACGGCGCTCCCGGGCGCGAGCACGCTGCGCAGGTCGGCGAGCGCGGACGCCACCGTCTCGCGCGAGAGGTAGTAGACGACGCCCATCCACGTGACGACCGCCGGTGCGTCGGTGCGCAATCCCGCGGCGCGGAGCGCATCCGAGACGGCCGTGCGCTCGAAGTCGCACGCGACGAAGCGGAGCCCGTCGGGCTCGGACGCGCCGAGCTCGGCGAGGCGCGCGCGCTTCCACGCCTGGGTCGCGGGGTGGTCGACCTCGAAGACCGCGAGTGCGCCGAGCGCCGCGGGACGCCGGAGTGCGAACGAGTCGAGCCCCGCGCCGAGCACGACCACCTGCGCGACGCCGCGCGCGCACGCCTCGGCGATCACGTCCTCGCCGAAGCGCGCGCGGAACGGGATGAACAGGCGGTTCTCGAGCAGGAGCCAGCGCGCGCCGGCGGCATCCGCCGAGCCGCCCGCGCCGCTCGCGTCGTCGGCGTAGGAGGCGACGAGCTCGTCCGCGGCCGCACCGAGCAGGCGTTCGGCGAAGACGTCGCCGAGCAGGTGCGGGGGTGGGTCGTAGCGCAGGTGCGCAGCGCGCGCGGCGGCGACGTGCAGCGCCGTCCGACTGACCTCGCCCTCCCGCACGGCTCGCCCTCCGCAGCCCCGTCGACGCCCTTCCGCGCGGCGGGTCGACGCGCGCTGCATCGTACGCCGCGCTCCGGCCGCGCGTCGAGCGCACACGGCATGCGCGTGCGGGCGTGCCGCGTTCCGCGCTGGCTCGCACTGGGCCCACGTCCCGCGCGCATCGACGCGGCAGGGCGCGCGCACGGAAGGGTCGGCGCCGGCGCGCGGAGCGCGGCGGCGCGCGCGGGGCTCGAGATTCGCGACGCCGGTGCCGATAGGCCGGCTCGCGAACACGAACGGATTCCTGCGTCGGAGGGGAGCGGGAGCGCACCAAGAGGAGTGCTCTCATGTCGTTAGGTCCCGCGTCCGCGATCGTCTCCCGCCGTCGCACGTCGCTTCCCTCGTTCGTCCTGTCCCTCGCCTCCCTCGCTCTCGCTCTGGCTCCGTCCGCGTCCGCGCAGGACGCGACGAGCGGCGCCTTCCCGCTCTCGGTGGAGCTCCACCGGGGCATGGAGGCCGACTTCGGCGACGTCGTCGTCGAGGAGGACGGCGTCGGCGGGCTCCACTTCCACGTCGCGCTCGATCCGGGCGTGGTCGGTGAGCGCGCGCGCGTGCGGCGCGTGTTCCTGTCCATGGCCGGGATGCCCGAGGGCCTCGCCGTCGTGCCCGACGACCCCGACGCGATGCGCGGGCTCGTCTATCCCGCGCATCACGAGTGGCGGACGATGGGCGCCGAGCTCGGCGTCGTCGTCGCGCTGCGCGAGCGCGCCGAGAGCGACGCGCACCGGCGCTGCCATCGCGACCGGCACTCGCACCGGGGCCACCACGGCGGCAAGGGCCCGATGCTCGAGGCGGGCTTCACGCTCGTCGCGTCCGCGCCCCTCGCGCTCGCGGACGTCCTGGCCGTGACCTCGACGTGGCGCGGCGACGCCACGCAGGTCGGCGTCGGCGTCGACGACGCCGAGCTCGGGCGGCGCCTGCGGCCGGCGCTCCTCGGCGGCCTGTTCGAGGCCGACCCGCCCGCGCCCGGCGGCGGGAGCGGCGGCGGCGTCGGCTCGGGCGGTGGCGGCTCGGGCGGCGGCGGCGTGATCCCGCCCGGCTGCTTCGGCGAGATCGATCCCCTCACCGGGGAGGTCATCAACCTGATCTGCCCGTGAGCCGCGCCCCGGTTCGCGCGGCCACCCCGCTCGTCCCGGCGGGCCTCACGCGCCCTCGACATCGCATCGACGTCAACGCTCGATGGACGCCGGTGCATGTCGAGGAGCGCGTGAGAGGCGTTTCAGCGCCCCGATGTTGCATTGAGGACAATGGAAATGCAGCGTGCCCCGTGCCGACCCGCGCGAGGCGGCCGCCCGCGTCGGGCGGCCGTCGCCGCGAAGAGGGGTCGAGCGGGGGAGGAGCATGCGAGCCACGACGAAGGCGCTCCTGTGCGCGGCGGCGGTCGTCGCGGGAGCCGCGGTCGCGCCGGCGCCGGCCGGAGCCGTCGAGAACATCTGGAAGCGCTGGGTCCGCGACATCGACGAGCGCGAGTACAAGTGGGAGATCCCGCTCGCGGCGGTCGTCTCGATCCCGCCGATGATCGTCGTCACGCCGTTCTGGCTCGGCAGCATGGCCGTCGAGGCGATCTCCGGCGACGACTAGCATCGCGGCGCGCGTTCTCCGATCAGAAGCGGTACTGCAGCGTCGCGCCCGCGCCGACGTAGTGGATCCCGTCGAGGTCCTCGGCCGTCGCGTTCGACGACAGCTCCTCCGTCGTGAGCACGGCGGATGCGCCCACCTGCAGGAGCCAGCTCTCGGAGAGGACGAGGTCGACGCCGGCGCCGACGCGGCCTGCGAACGCGCGGTCGTCCTCGAAGACCGCGGCGCCGAGGCCGCTGATGCCGCCGCTCGCCCGGTACCAGACGACGCCGAGGCCCGCGAGCACATACGGCTGGATGCGCCAGGTGGGGAGCACGAGCTTGAGGTTTCCGGTCAGCACGTGGCCCCGGAGATCGACGCGGCCCGAGACGCCCGCACCCGACGCGTCGACCCCGAAGTCGTCGACGTACTCGTACTGCGCCTCGACCGCGAGGAAGGGAAGGGCGCGATAGCCGAGCAGCGCGGTCGCACCCCACGTGTCGTGGATGTCGACGTCGACGTTCGTCCCGGCGAGGCCGCTCGCGAAGTCGGCGACGTCGTCCTCGAACACGTCCGTCACCCACGTGCCGCCGGCTCCGATGTACGCGCCGGTGCGCGCGAAGCCGCCGTCGCCCGCGCGTGCGGTGGCGGCGAGGAGGAGCGTCGCGGCGACGCCGAGCAGCGCGGCGGAGGTCGAGCGGGGAATGCGGACGTGCGGCATGACGGGCTCCTCTCGGTCGCGCGCGGCGCGGCCGGGCGATGCGCGGCGCAGGAGAGCGGCGCGCGGCGCGGGAGGTTCGGCCGCGGCGCGCGCCCGGTCGGTGACGCGCGCCACGGCGCGGCGCGGCTCCGCGCGCGCGCCGCGCCCACGCCGGCCGCGGCTCAGAAGTCGAGTGCGGGGAGGGGGAGCGTCGAGAGATCGCGGCCGCTCCACGTCGTCGGCTGGAAGCGGCGCGCCGCGAAGCGCCAGCCCGCGGCGGTGCGGCGATAGCGATCCTGGTAGAGACCGAACGCCTTCGTCTCCTGCCCGGTCTTCGCGTCGAGGCGCAGCTCGACCATGTAGAGGCGTCCCAGCGCCTCGTCGTCGGGCCCGCCTTCGGGCCACTCGATGCGCGCCTCGAGGACGACGAACTGGAACCAGTCGAAGCGCTTCACGGCCGCGTCGATGAAGGCGCCGAGCGCCGCCGGCCCGACGGCCTCGACGGGCTCCTGCCGCGGCATCTCGACGCGCACGACGGCGTCGGGGAGGAACAGATCCGCGAGCTCGGGCCATGCGCGGCGGTTCACGACGTCCGCGTAGCGCGCGTGCAGGCGTCGGATCGCCACCCAGTCGAGGGTCTCGCGGAGCTCGGTGTCGGAGATCGGGTCGCGGGGCATGCGGGCGAGCCTAGCGTGCCGCGCGCGGCCGGGTCCGCCCGTCGGGTAGAGTGCGCGCGCTGCGCGCGCTCGCGCGGCACCACACGGGAGGGGACGCCATGCGCACGGGTCGGTTCATCGTCGCACTCTCGCTCGCGGCCGCACTCGCCGCGGCCTTCGTTCCCGCCGTCCGCGCCGACGACGCGGCGGCGGACTCCGCGCCGTACGAGGTCGGAAGCCGGCTCCCGCGCATCGAGCTCGCAGATCAGCACGGCGAGACGCGGGCCGTCGACGAAGGCGTGCGCTTCCTCCTGTTCAGCCGCGACATGGAGGGCGGCGACGTGCTGCGCGAGGCCGTCGACGACCAGGACGCGGCGAGCCTCGCGCGCGTGCGCGCCGTGTACCTCGCAGACATCCACCGCATGCCCGGGCTCGTCGCGCGCCTGATCGCGGTGCCTCGCATGCGCGGTCGCGCCTACCCGATGCTGCTCGACCGAACGGGCGAGGCGACCGCGCGGCTTCCGGATCGCGAGGGACACGCCACCGTGATCGAGCTCGACGCGCTCGCGCTGCGCGCGGTCGATCACTTCGCGACTCCCGACGAGGTGCGCGCGCGCCTCGGACTGTCGGCGCGCGCGGGCGCTTCGGCGACTGCCGGCGCCAACGCGGACTGAGCGACGCGCCGATGCCCGTGCGCGACATTCCCGTCGTCGCCGCGCCGTCGCTCGACACGTCCGCCGGCCGGGAGGCGCTCGACCGCGCGTGCGTCGAGTGGGGCTTCTTCCAGCTCGTCGACCACGGCGTTCCGCCCGCGCTCGTGGGCGAGGCGCTCGCGCAGATGCGCGCCTTCTTCGCGCTTCCCGTCGATGCCAAGCGCTCGATCGAGCGCACGCGCGAGAACCCGTGGGGCTTCTACGACCGCGAGCTCACGAAGAACGTGCGCGACTGGAAGGAGGTCTTCGACTTCGGGCCCGCGCACGGCGCCGAGGTGACGCCGTGGCCGGACGCGATGCCCGCCTTCCGGGAGACCATGACGCGGGTCTACGAGGCGTGCGCGGAGGTCGCGCGGCGTCTCGTCGCGGCGATCGCGCGGAACCTCGGCGCGAGTCCCGACGACCTGCTCCGCTGCTTCGACGACCACACGAGCTACCTGCGCCTCAACTACTATCCGCGCTGCCACGACCCTGCGCCGCCCGACGCGCCGACGCGGCCCGAGCGCGGCGCACTCGCCGTCCACCACCACACCGACGCCGGGGCGCTCACCGTCCTCCTGCACGACGGCCGGCCCGCGCTGCAGGTCGAGCGCGGCGGCGTCTGGCACACGATCGCGCCGCGCGACGACGCATTCGTGATCAACCTCGGCGACGTCGTGCAGGTGTGGTCGAACGATCGCTACCGCGCGCCGCTCCACCGCGTGCTCGCGAGCCGCGACGGCGAGCGCTACAGCGCGCCCTTCTTCCTCAACCCGTCGTACGCGACGCGCTTCGCTCCGCTCGCGAGCGCGTGCGCGGGGGCGCCGGCGCGCTACCGGGCGATCGGCTGGCGCGCATACCGCGCGGGCCGCGCGGCCGGCGACTACGCCGACCTCGGCGAGGAGATCCAGATCGCGCACTTCCGGGTCGAGGCGAACGCGCTGCCGTGAGCGGGTGGCGGTGCCGTGCGAGATGGAGCCGACGATCGGACTCGAACCGATGACCTGCTCATTACGAATGAGCTGCTCTACCAACTGAGCTACGTCGGCTTGCGGCGCGGAGCCACGAGCGGCCGCCGGGGGCCGGCGGTGCGGGCGCGCAATGTAGCGTGGCGCCGGGGCCTTGCCATCGCGCATGCAGCGCGCGTGCGCGCTCGGCAGCACGCGCGCAACTCGCTGCGGCGAAACGGGAATTGACCCTCGATGCGCGAGCCCGTAGAAGGGGTGGCAGCGCGCCGCGGACGGGGGGCGCGGGCCATTCGAGCGGAGGCGTCGTCATGCCCATCCTGCCCCTCGTCGACCTCGTGATCCTGTTCGCGTCGGTGATCCTCGGCCTCGGAGCGGTGCTCAAGCTCTACAACGTGGTGTGGGTCGCGTCGGCCGCGCCGCTCGGGTTCTCGCCGCTCGACCTGCTGCTGATCGCGGTCGCGATGCTGGTCTTCGCGTTGGCGCTCGTCGGCCGCCAGTGGCTCAAGGCCAACGAGCAGGCGGCCGCCGGGCAGCGTGCGAGCTCGACGCTCGATGCGTACCGCGAGGCGCGCATGACCGCGGGCGACGGGGATCCGCGCACGCCACACGCGACCCCGTCGGTCGGTGCATCTGCGCTTCCGGCGCGCGGCGCGGAGGCGCCGGCCGGCTGGGAGACGCGGCCGCTCGGACGTTAGGCGCGTCCGAGCGACCGCGCCGATCCCTCAGCGCCGGCGGAGGGCGGCGCGTGCGCCGGCGGTCGCGATGCCGGCCGCGAGCGCCGCGATGCCGACGAGCGGGAGCGCCGGGACGCTCCCGCCGACGTACAGCCCGCGCACGAGGGACTGCTCGTTCGACGTGCCGCCGAGGTTCGTGCGGCTGATGTACGGGACACCCTCCATGTCGCCCGCGGAGTCGAAGCTCCACGTCCCCATGTCGTAGGTGGGCGAGGGCATCGGCCCGAGCGGCGAGGTCGTCGCGTGCGGCGTGCCCGCGGACGCGGCGCAGATCGTCGTCGGGCTCGAGGCGCAGTAGACGAAGCCGGTCTGGGTCCAGCCGCCGAGGACGCCCCAGTCGACCGCGCCGGAAGGCGCCGTGCTGCCGACGCCCGTGTAGGGCAGCGCGGGGTGCACGGTGGAGCGCGCGTCGATGAACACGTACGCGCCGGGGCCGAAGATCGTCTCGATGTCGAACAGATTGACCGTCGTCGGCTCCTGCGAGTGCTCGGTCACCGTGACCGTGCCGCTGCCCGTGTCGCTGATCGTGTAGTGGCCCCACACGATTCCCGGGCGGATCTGCACCGGCGGACACAGCGCGTCGTTGAACGTGAAGTTGTCGCCGGGCGTTCCGTGCGGCGGCGTCGCGTCGTAGACCTTCACCACGGCCGCCGCCGGGGCGGCGGCGAGCAGCAGCAGGGCGAGGCAGAGAGATCGAAGTCGCATGGCGAGCATCCCTTCGAGTTCGGCGGGAGCGGTCGCCGCGACGCGTGCGAGCCCGTCGCTCGCGCGCGCTGCACCCCTGTGAAGGAGCGCCGGCGAGCCGTTCCACCTGCTGATGCGCAGGTCGAGAAGCAGGTTCCGTGCCGGTGGGGCACGCGCCGTCGCGCGCACGAGCGCGCGCACGCGTGGGGCGCTGGGGAAGGATGCGCCAGCTGGCGCAGGGTTCCGCACCGTGTGCGCCGATGCGGTGCTGCGCGAGGGCCCGCCTAGCGACGAGCGGGCGGCGGCCGCGTGCTAGGCGACGCGTTCGTCGCGGCGGCGGACGAGCGACAGCGCGGACAGCGCCATCTCGCGATACAGGTGCGCGCCGATGCGAACGACGTTCGTGGCCTTGAGGAGGGCTGCGCTCATCGGGGGGAATCCTCTGCTGTCGCGGCGGGCTCGCGGCGTCGGTTCGCCCGCGTCGGAGTCGGGCCCGCGCGGGTGCGGCCGGCGCTCGTCCCGGCGGCGCACCGCCCGCGGCGATCGCCCGCCCGTGCTGGGAAGGGAAGTGGACGCGAAGGCGCCGAGGTGGCACGCGAATCCGCGCGCGTCGCGCGCCCGGGCGCCTGCGCCGGCGCGCGCCACGGTCTAGATTCCGCGCGCCGTGGACACCCGAGAGCGGAAGATCTGGATCGACGGGCACTTCGTGCCCTGGGCCGACGCGACCGTGCACGTGCTCTCGCACAGCCTGCAGCGCGGATCGCTCGTCTTCGACTACATGAGCGTGCACGAGTGCCCCCGTGGGGCCGCCGTCTTCCGGCTCGACGAGCACCTCGACCGCTTCCTCACGTCGTGCGAGCTGACCGGCCTCGCGGTCGACCCGTCGCGCGACGCGCTGCGCGAGGCGGTCCGCGCGACCGTGCGCGCGAACCCGGGCGCGAAGGCCGTCAAGGTCTCGGGCTACCTCGCCTCGATCGAGATCGACGTCGTGCCCGTCGACGCCCACGTGACGATCGCCATCGCGGCCTACGACCCGATCGCCGACATCGCCGCGCACAAGCCCACGCCGCCCGTTCCGCGCCGCGCGTCGATCCGCCTCTGGATCGAGAAGGAGCGCAAGAACCGGCGCAAGGACATCGTCCCGCCGCAGGCGAAGACGGCGGCGAACTACGCGAGCCCCATGGTCGCGAAGGCGCGCGCGCGCGAGCAGGGCTACGACGAGATCGTGCTGGTCGACGAGTACGGGTGCGTCGCCGAGGGGCCGACGACGAACATCTTCCTCGTGCGCGCCGACGGCGTGCTCGCGACGCCGCCGACCGAGCGCGTGCTGCTCGGCGTCACGCGCAGCTCGATCCTCGAGATCGCCGCGGGCGAGGGGCTCGACGTGCGCGAGGAGCGCGTGCGCCCCGAGGACCTGCTCGCCGCGAGCGAGGTCTTCCTCACCGGCACGACCGCGGGCGTGCTGCCCGTCGAGTCCGTGGACGGCAAGCCGGTCGGCACGTCCGTGCCGGGCCCCGTCGCCGCGCGCCTCAAGCAGCGCTTCGACCGCGTCGTGTCGGGCGGCGACGACGCATTCGCGCACTGGCTCACCTACGCGCACGACGAGGCCTGAACGCGATGCGCATCCTCTCGGGCATCACGCCGTCGGGCGAGTGCCACATCGGCAACTACTTCGGAGCCATGCGCCAGCACGTCGCGATGCAGGCCGGCAACGAAGCCATCTACTTCATGGCCGACTACCACTCGCTGAACGCGGTGCGCGACGCGGCGGCGCGCCGGCGCATGGTCCTCGACGTCGCGCTCGACTACCTCGCGTGCGGTCTCGACCCCGCGCAGTCGGTCATCTACCGCCAGAGCGACCTTCCCGAGCTCTGCGAGCTCGCCTGGGTGCTGACGACGATCACGCCGATGGGGTTGCTCGAGCGCGGCCACGCCTACAAGGACAAGGTCGCGAACGGACAGAGCGCCGATCACGGGCTCTTCGCCTATCCCGTGCTGATGGCGGCCGACATCCTCATCTACAACCCCGACGTCGTGCCGGTCGGCCAGGACCAGAAGCAGCACATCGAGATGTGCCGCGACATCGCGCAGCGCTTCAACCACACGTACGAGGTCGAGCTGTTCACGCTCCCCGAGCCCCACATCCTCGAGAGCGTCGCCGTCGTGCCCGGGACGGACGGCCGCAAGATGAGCAAGAGCTACGGCAACACGCTGCGCATGTTCTGGCCCGAGAAGCAGCTCAAGAAGGCCGTGATGGCGATCCAGACGGACTCGACGCCCGTCGAGGCGCCGAAGGACACGAGCCAGCCGCTCTTCCAGCTGTGGTCGCTGTTCGGCGACGGCGAAGCGCGGCGCGAGCTGTGGGAGCGGGCGGAGCGCGGCGGGCTCGGTTACGGCGACGTGAAGAAGGACCTGCTCGCGCGCATGCTCGACCACTTCGCCGCGATGCGCGCGCGCCGCGACGAGCTCGCGAAGCGCCCGGACGACGTCGAGGACATGCTCCTCGCCGGGGCGGCTCGCGCGCGGGCGCTCGCGGCTCCGGTCGTCGAGGCGGTGCGCGCGGCCACGGGGATCGGCCCGCGCCGCTGACCGTCGCGCGCTCGCCCGCACCGGCGCTCCATCCTTCCTCGCGCTCAATGC
This sequence comes from Myxococcota bacterium, assembly GCA_041389495.1. NCBI lineage: Bacteria > Pseudomonadati > Myxococcota > Myxococcota bacterium. The sequence goes on from JAWKRT010000002.1 coordinate 1,251,497, forward strand.
GTCCGCGGCGCGGACCGAAGAGCCCGGAGCCCCCACACCGGCTTCGGGAGATTCCGCATGCGTCGATGGCTCGCCTGGGCCGCCGGCCTGGGCACCGCCGTGCTCCTCACGGGCGCCCTCGCCTGGAACCGCATCGATCACGCCCCCCGCGCCGCGGCGCCGGGCGCGCCGCCGAGCGAGCAGCTCGAGCTCGCGCGCGCGGGTGACGTCGCCGCGCAGTTCGCGGTCGCCGCGAGCCAGCTCGGAACGCCGACCGTCGCGCGCGACGTCCCCCAGTCCCTCTACTGGTTCGGTCAGGCCGCGCAGGCCGGTCACGCGCGCGCCCAGAGCGCGCTCGGGCACATGCTGATGCGCGGTCGTCTCGTCCGGCTCGAGGCCGGCGAGCGCGAGCGCTGGGTCGAGGTGGACGAGGACGTCCCGGCCTCCAGCGGGCTCGCCGCAGCGCCCTCCGAGGCGATGGACTGGCTCGCGCGCGCGGCGGAGCAGGGCGAAGTCGACGCGCAGGAGCGGCTCGGTCTCGCGCTCGAGCGCGGGGAGGCGGGCGACGCCGACCCCGCGCGTGCGAAGCGCTGGTTCCGGCGCGCGGCGCGCGAGGGCTCGGTGGTCGCGCAGCTCGAGCTCGCGCGGCTCTACGACGCGGGAGCCGTCGGCGAGCGCGACGCGGCCGAGGCGGCGACGTGGTACCGGCTCGCGGCCGAGGCCGGCAGCGCGCCCGCGCAGGCGCGTCTCGCCGCGCTCTACACCGCGGGCGACGGCGTCCATCCGCGCTACGACGAGGCGGCGCGCTGGGCGCGCGCCTCGGCCGAGCAGGGCGATCCGGACGGTTGTTATGCCTACGCCGTGCTGCACCTCAAGGGCTTCGGCGTCGGGCAGGACTTCGGCCGCGCCATGCACTGGTATCGCGAGGCGGCGCGGCGCGGGCACGCGGCGGCGCAGAACATGCTCGGCACGGTCTACTTCGCGGGCGAGGGCGTCGAGCGCAACCTCGCGGAGGCCGAGCGCTGGTGGCGGATGGCCGCCGAGCAGGGCTACGCCGCCGCGCAGTTCAACCTCGGCGGCATGTACTCGCGCGAGCTCAGCGCGACGCTCGGGCGCGACGAGGCGATCGACTGGCTGGCGAAGGCGGCGGAGCAGGGACACCGGCGCGCGGCGGTCGAGCTCGACGCGCTGCGCGGCGAGCCGGCGGCGGCGGACGACGAAGGCCGCGCGGGCGGCCTCCTCTAGCGCCGCCGCTCGGGCGCTCGCTCGCGGCGTCGCGTCGGCGCGCCACGCGAGCGCACGGGGCGCAGCGCGCGCAGCGCGGCCGCCGCCGTCGCGGCTGCGAGCGTCCCCATGCCGAGCGCGGGGAGCGCCGGCACCGAGCCGCCGACGTAGCTCCCGCGCAAGAGCCACTGCACGTTCGATTCACCGCCGTTCGCCGTCTGCTGCACGTACGCGGAGATCGCCTGGTAGTCGCCCCCGGCGTCGAAGACCCACGTCCCGAGGTCGAACGTCGGCGACGTCCCCTCGCTCGGGACGGTCGTCCCGTGCAGGAAGCCGTTCGAGTTGCAGACCCCGGCCGGGCTCGAGATGCAGTGCGAGATCCCTGTCGTCGTCCAGCCCGCGAGGATTCCCCATGCGACGCTGCCGCCGGGCGCGGTGCTGCCGCCGCCCGTCTGTCCGGGCGAGGGCGCGTCGGTCCGCGTCGACGTCGCGAACACGAACGAGCCCGGACCGAAGACGCTCGTCGTGTCGACATCGAACGACACGTCCTGCTCGATCGACAGCGCGTCGAGCGTGACCGTGCCGCTTCCGGCGTCGTCGACGACGGCGCCGCCCGCGAGCACGCCGGGCGTGATGTCGATGGGGGTGCACAGGCTCTCGACGAACAGCAGGCGGTCGCCGGCCGTTCCGGCGGGCGGCGTCGCGTCGTAGACCTTGACGGTGGCGCGCGCCGCGGTCGCGGCGAGCAGCGCCGCGAGCGTGGCGATGCCGAGGGAGCGCGTCGCGCGGGAGCAGCGGCGGGGGCGTCGGGTCACGGGAGCCTCGCGCGCGCGGCCCGAGCCGGGCGACGCGCGGCGCGACCCTAGCTCACACGCCGGTGGCCGATCCGTCGCGCGCGATCTGCTCGAGCCTCTCGCGCACCTCGTGCGCCGACGCGGGCCGAGCGGCGGGATCCTTCGCCATGAGCGCGAGGATCAGCGCGGCGAGTGCGTCCGGCATGCCGGGGGCGAGCGATCGCGGGTCGGGCGGCGGCGTCTCGCGATGGTGGAGCGTCACGTCGCCCTCCTCGAACGGCACCTTGCCCGTCGCGAGCTCGAACAGCGTGACGCCGAGTGCGTACAGGTCGGCGCGGTGGTCGACGTCGCCGCCGACCGCCTGCTCCGGCGCCATGTAGAAGGGCGTGCCGCCGATGATCGTCGAGCCCTTGCGCACCTCCTCGACCATCTTCGCGAGCCCGAAGTCCATGATCGAGACGCGCTTGTCGGTCGTGAGGAAGAGGTTCGCGGTCTTGATGTCGCGGTGGACGACGCCGTTGTCGTGCGCGTAGGCGAGCCCCGCAGCCACCTGGATGCCGAGCTTCGCGACGTCGCGCGGGCCGATGCGCCCCTTCTTCCGCAGCACCGCGTTGAGCGGGTGGCCCTTCAGCAGCTCCATCGTGATGAAGAAGACGTTGTCCTCCTGGTCGACGTCGTAGACCGTCACGATGTTGCGATGGTTGAGCCGCGCGACGGCCTGGGCCTCCCGCAGGAAGTACTGCACGGCCTTCGGGTGCTCGCGCAGGCTCTTCGGCATGCGCTTCAGCGCGACCTCGCGATCGAGGCGCTTGTCGTGCGCGCGGTACACGACGCCCATGCCGCCGCGTCCGATCTCCTCGCGGATCTCGTAGCGGCTCTCGCCGAGCAGCGGCGCGGTGGTCTGGAGGTTCCCGCCGGTCGCGGCGCGTCCCGACGTCTCGCGCTCCGCGCTGCGGCGCTTGCGCAGCGTCTCGATCCGCGTCGCGAGGTTGGGGTACGTCGGCTCGCGCAGCCGCAGCGCTTCGAGCACGGCGATCGACCGCTCGAGGTCGCCGGCGTCGTCGTAGAGCTCGGCGAGGTGGAACTGCGCGTCGGCGCGCGCGTCGGCGCCGGTGGCGGCGAGGTACTCCTCGAGGCGCTGCGCGGCGAGGTCGGCGTGCCCCTCCTGCTCGAGGACGGCGGCGAGCTGGAGGGCCGCCTCCGCATAGCGTTCGTCCTCGGGCAGCACCTGCTGCAGGAGGCGGATGGCGCGCCGCCGCTCGGTCCGCTCGAGCGCGACCTGCGACGCCTCGAACACGCGACCCGCGCGCTCGAGCGCGTCGATCCACTGCGTCACGGCGTTGGCGTCGCGGTAGCACTCGACCGCGGAGTCGAAGTCGCGCGCGCGCTCGAACGCGGAGCCCGCCTCGACGAGGGCGCCCGCGCGCCGGTGCATCTCGGCCGCGCGCACCGCGTCGCCGGCGCGCTCGAAGAGCGGTGCGGCGCGTCGCGCGTCGCCCGACGCGGCCCACAGCTCGGCGGCCTCGCTCCAGGCTTCGGCCTGCTCGAAGTGCTCGGCGGCCTGCGCGGCGCGCCCGGCATCGCGGTGCATGCGGGCGAGCAGCGCGTGGCCCTGGGCGGCCTGTCCCTCGCGCTCGAGCGCGCGCGCGGCCGCGGCGATGTCGCCGTGGAGATACAGGTCGACGGCGGGCGGACAGCCCTTGAAGACGACGTCCGCGCTCCCGGCGAGGTCGATCGCGATCGACTTCGGCGCGTACGAGTCGACCTCCACCTCGAGCACGGCGACGCGGTCGCCGCTCCCGATGGCGACGGCGTGCCGGCCGCGCGGGAGGCCGAGGCGCACAGGACCGCCGCGCGCATAGCGAAGCGTGCCGGGCGCGCCGAGCGCGACGACGCCCGCGTCCTTCGCCGGCCGCTTGTCCCACAGCACGGCGATGTCGACGGGGCACTCGTTGGGCCGCAGGTCGAGCTCGAGGCGCGCGCTCTTGCCGCGCGCGACCGCGGCCTGCCGATCCTCGGCGAGCTCGGCGAGCACCTCCTCGCTCTCGGCGGCCTGCAGCAGGCCCTCCACCGTCACCCAGTAGCGGCCGGGGCGGAGGCCGCGGAAGCGCGTCTCGCGGCTCACCAGCGTGTGGACCGTGTGCGACGAGGGCCCGCCCGCGAGCACGTCGGCGCTCGCGCTCCGGCGCGCCGCCTTGCGCTTCGGCGCGCGCGTCGCGATGCGCACGGTGAACGTGCCGCGGAGCTCGGCGGGGTACTCGATCGCGACGGCGAGGTCGCCGCGGCCGCGCAGCGCGCGACCGGCGGCGAGCAGCACGACGAGCGCCGCGAGCGCGGCCCACGCGGCCTGCTGGCTGTGCGGGCGCTCGAGCCGCACGCGCGCGGCGCGGAGCGTCGCGCGCGCGTCGGGCGGGAGGTGCGCGAGCAGGGTCGACGCGAGCTCGTCCGCGCGGCGGTGGAGCTGCGTGGGAACCGTCGCGAGCCGGAGCGCGACGGCGCGGTCGGGCGCCGCGGCGATCGCGGGCGCCCGCTCGTGGCGCGCGCGGTCGAGGAGCCGCGCGATGTGTGCGTCGTGCGGCGCGTTGCGCTGTGCGATCTCGAGCGCGACCACCGCGTCGTCGGCGCGGCGCTCGAGCAGCGCCAGCTCGCCGAGGTCCCGGTGCGATGCCGCGAGCTGCTCGGGCATGCCGCCCGCGGCCTCGATCGACGCGAGGAGCGCGTTGCGCGCGGGCTCGGATTCGCCGCTGCGGACGAGCGAACGCGCGAGCCCGCGCCAGGCCTGCGGCTCGCCGCGACCGAGCGCGATCGCGCGTTCGAACTCGGATCGCGCGCGCTCCGCGTCGCCGAGCGCGTCGAGCGCGAGTGCGGCGCGCAGACGCAGGTGTCCCTCGAGGTTCGGCGGGAGCCAGGCGTTCGGCGCGTCGAGCCCGCGCGATCGCGCGTGCGCGGCGGCGAGCCGCTCGGCGCGGGCCTCGCCGTCGACGAGCGGCGACGGCGCTTCGACCCTTCGCCGCGTGCTCGCCCACGTCGCGAGCGAGTCGAGCTCGCCGTCGTTAGGCGCGTCGGACGCGACGCCCGCGTCCGTCGCACTCGGCGCGACGCGCTCGGCGGCGGCTTCGAGCGACGGGGCCGGCGACGCGATCGATGCGGGCGATTCCGGCGAGGCGGGAGGAGCGGGCTCGGCCGCAGCGCCGAGCGCGACGGCGGCGAGCATCGCCGCGCACGAGAGTGCGTTCGTCACGCGCGGCGGTCGGAGATCGAGCGGGAGGATGGGCATTGCTGGCGGCGCTCATCGGCCCGTCGCAGCGCGGCATTGAGCGCGCGAATCGCGCGGAAGTACTCGATTTATCGATGAGAATCGGCGTCCGGGCGGCCCCGCGGGCGGTCTTCTGGACGCTCGGGCGGGAGGGCCGGCGCGCGGGTCGCGAGCTGGCGGAGCCGCTCGCCCGCGACCATGGCCATCGCCGCCTGCAGGTTGTAGGAGGGCACGAAGCCGCCCATCGGGAGTCGCACGACGAGGTCGCAGCGCGCGAGCAGCCCGGGCGGGATGCCGTCGCGCTCGCCGCCGACCGCGAAGAGCGAAGGGCGCGCGAGGTCGGCATCCCAGGGCGCGACGGTGCCCGAGTCCTCGATCCCGACGATCTGCAGGCCCGCCGCGCGCGCCGCGTCGATCGCCGCCTCCGCGCCGGTGTAGATCACGGGCATGTAGCGGTCGGCCCGCATCGCGGTGCGCCGCACGGCGCGCCGCTGCTCGTGATCGAAGGCGGCGGCGACGACGACCGCATCGGCACCCGAGACCTCGGCGGTGCGGATCACGAACCCGGCGTTCCCCGGATACGCCGTGTCGACGAGCAGCCAGACGGCGCGCGCCCGGGCCGCGACCTCCTCGAGGGAACGGCGCGGATCGGGGCCGACGAGCGCGAGCAGCTCGGGCTCGAGACGCGCCTGGCAGAGGCGTGTGAGCTGGTTCTGGCTGATCACCCGGCACTCGATGCCGCGCGCCTCGGCGAGCGCGAGCGCCGCGACCGCGTCGGCGGACAGCGGCCCGGACCGGTGCAGCACGAGTCGCACCGGCGCGCCCGACGCGAGTGCGTCCGCGAGCGCGGCGGCGTCGTGGAGCTGGCGGCGCACGGCGGGACGTCCTCAGTGCGCGTCGCGCGGGGCGCGCGCGAGCACGACGTGTCGGTTGAGGTCGCCCTCGCGTCCGTCGGAGGCGAAGTCGAGGACGCGCGCGAACGCGGTCGACTCGAGCGGTGCGAGCGCGTTCGCGACCTCTTCGTCGCTCCACGCGTGGCAGTACCGGACGGCGCCCGCGTCGCCCCACGCGAGCAGGGCGTCGCCGCGCTCGAGCGCGGCGGGCGCGACGGACGGCGCCGCTCCCCAGTCGACGGTGCGGCGCGCGAACCGCTCGGCGCGGTCGAAGCGGAAGAAGGAGAGCGCGAGCAGCCCGCCCGGAGCGACGAAGCGCGCGAGCTCGCCGACCTTGCCCGCGCGCGCCGCGCCGTCCGGGACGTGATGGAGGAAGCCGAACGCGGCCACGAGGTCGAACGCGACGCGTCCGCACACGCGCGCGGGCAGTGGGGCGAGCACGGCGTCGCGGCGCTCGAACACTCCCGTCGGCTCGGCCTCGCGCGCGCGCGCGACCAGGGCGGCGCAGGCGTCGATGCCCGCATAACGAAGCTCGCGGTGTCCGCGAGCGCGCAGGAAGCGCGCGAGGCGCGCGTTCCCGCAGCCGACGTCGAGCACGTGGAGCGGCCGCGACGGGTCGACGCGGGCGGCGAGCGCCGTCGCGAGCCGCTCCCACCCGGGCCACGGGTGGTCGCGCGTCGCGTCGAAGTCGTCGGCGATCGCGTCGTAGAAGTCGCGTACGAGGTCGACGAGGGCGCGCTGCGTGGCCGCGTCCACGCCGGCTACCCTGCGCCCGATGTCGTCGTTCCCGAACCCGCCTCGGCTCGCGCGCATCGCGCGCGGCGACACCCCGGTGCCGGACGACGGCGGCGTGCGGGAGCGGGCGGAGCGGCGACGACGGCGCGAGGCATGGGACGCGCGACGCTACCGCAGCGCCCTCGTCCCGATCATCCGCGAGGTGCTCGCCGCACTCGACGCCCGCGCGGACGACGGCGCGCCGCTCCCGCCCGACGTGCTCGACCGCATCCTCCGGCGCCACCCGCGCGACGGCGCGGGGCTCTTCTCGCGCAGCGAGCTGATCGAGGGCTGCCGCGCGCTGGCGCGCGAGGAGGCGTTCGCCGCCGACGTCGAGCGCTTCGCCCGCGGCGTGCGGCGCAAGCGCGTCCGCACGCTCTCGGGCGTCGCGCCGGTCACGGTGTTCACGCCTCCGTTCCCGTGCCCCGGGCGCTGCGTCTTCTGTCCGAACGACGTGCGCATGCCCAAGAGCTACCTGGCGGCGGAGCCCGGCGCGCAGCGCGCCGCCGACCACGGCTTCGATCCGTACCGGCAGACGTGGAGCCGGCTCGCCGCCTTCCGCGCGACGGGCCACGCGACGGACAAGGTCGAGGTGATCGTCCTCGGCGGCACCTGGTCGAGCCACCCCGAGGCCTATCGACGCGGGTTCGTCGCGCGCGTGTTCGACGCGATCTCGGACTTCGGCGAGGGCATCGACCGGCGAGCCGCCGCCGCCGCGAACGGCGCGGCGGAGCCGTCGCTCCCGCTCGACGACGCGGCGGCCTGCGACGCGCTCGGCACAGGCCGCTACAACCGCGCGGTCCGCGCGCGCGCCCGCCGGCGGGCCGCCGCGGGCGAGGGCGCGGTCGCGAGCTGGGACGACGTGGCCGCCGCCCACGCGCGCAACGAGTCCGCGCCGGCGCGCTGCGTCGGCCTCTCGTTCGAGACCCGTCCGGACCTCGTGACGCCCGACGAGATCCGCCGCCTGCGCCGGCTCGGCGCGACGAAGGTGCAGCTCGGCGTCCAGAGCCTCGACGACGACGTGCTGCGCGCGAGCGCGCGAGGGCACGACGTCGCGACGACGCATCGCGCGATCGCGCTGCTGCGCGCCGCGGGCTTCAAGATCCAGCTTCACTGGATGCCGAACCTCCCGGGTGCGACGGCGGCGTCGGACGCGCGCGATGCGGGCCGGCTGTTCGCCGACCCGCGCGTGCGCCCGGACGAGCTCAAGGTGTACCCGTGCGTGCTCGTCGAGAGCGCGGAGCTCGCCGCCCTGTACGCGCGCGGCGCGTGGCATCCGTACGAGCGCGACGACCTGGTCGAGGTGCTCGTCGCGGCGCTCGCGAGCGCGCCGCGCTGGTGTCGCGTCACGCGCGTGATCCGCGACATCTCGTCCGACGACATCGCGGCGGGCAACAAGGAGACGAACCTGCGCGAGACCGCGGAGCGCGAGCTCGCGCGGCGCGGTCTTCGCGCGAGCGACATCCGCGCGCGCGAGGTGCGGGGCGAGAGGGTCGACGCGGCGGAGCTTCGCGCGCTCGAGACGCGCTATGCGACGTCGACGGGCGACGAGGTCTTCCTCGAACTCGTCGACGAGCGCGACGCGATCGCCGGGTTCCTGCGGCTGCACCTGCCGAGCGCGGAGGCGCCGGCTCCCGAGGAGCTCGTCGGGAGCGCGGTCGTGCGCGAGCTGCACGTGTACGGCGAGGCACAGCCGCTCGGGCGCGTGGCCCCGACCGCGGTGCAGCATCGCGGGCTCGGCGGGCGGCTGCTCGAGCGGGCGGCCGCGCTCGCCCGCGAGTCGGGCTACGGCAGCCTCGCGGTCATCAGCGCGGTGGGCACGCGCGCCTACTATCGCGCGCGCGGGTTCGCGGACGGCGCGCTCTACCAGCACCGGTCGCTGTCGACCTAGCATCGAGTGCCGGGCGGCGCCCGGCCGCGCGCCCGACGGCGCGCCGCGATCAGCCCGCGCGGAACTCGAGCGCCTCGCCCGACGCGCGCGCGTCCGCGACGATCTTCGACCCTTCCGGGAACTCGCCCTCGAGGATCTTCATCGCGAGCGGGTCCTGCACCATCCGCTGGATCACGCGCTTGACCGGGCGCGCGCCGTAGTGCGGGTCGTAGCCCCGCTCGGCGAGCAGCCGCTTCGCCCCGTCCGTCAGCTCGAGCTCGAGGTGGCGGTCGGCGAGCAGCCTGCGGACGCGATCGAGCTGGAGGTCGACGATGCGGTCGACGTGCTGGCGGTCGAGCTGGTGGAAGATGATGACGTCGTCGACGCGGTTCAGGAACTCGGGCTTGAAGTGCGCGCGCAGCGCCTCCATCACCCGTCGCTCCATCTCGTCGGCGTCGTCCTTGCCGAGCTCGACGATGAACTGGCTGCCGATGTTGGAGGTCAGGATCAGGACGATGTTCTTGAAGTCGATCGTCCGGCCCTGGCCGTCGGTGAGCCGCCCGTCGTCGAGGATCTGGAGCAGCACGTTGAAGACGTCGGGGTGGGCCTTCTCGATCTCGTCGAAGAGCACCACGCCGTACGGGCGCCGTCGCACCGCCTCGGTCAGGTAGCCGCCCTCCTCGTAGCCGACGTAGCCGGGCGGCGCGCCGATCAGCCGCGCGACCGAGTGCTTCTCCATGAACTCGCTCATGTCGATGCGCACCATCGCCTGCTCGTCGTCGAACAGGAACTCCGCGAGCGCGCGCGCGGTCTCGGTCTTCCCGACGCCCGTCGGCCCGAGGAAGATGAACGAGCCGATCGGCCGGTTCGGATCCTGCAGCCCGGCGCGCGCGCGGCGCACCGCGTTCGACACGGCGACGAGCGCGGCGTCCTGGCCGATCACGCGCGCGTGCAGGTTGTCCTCCATGTGGAGGAGCTTCGCCTGCTCGCTCTCGAGCATCCGGCTCACCGGGACTCCGGTCCACTTCGAGACGATCTCCGCGATCTCCTCGCTCGTGACCTCCTCGCTCAGGACGGAGCCTTCCTTCTGCAGCGCGTCGAGCGCGGCCTGGCGCGACTCGAGCTGCTTCTCGAGCTCGATCAGCTCGCCGTAGCGGATCTCGGCGGCGCGCTCGAGGTTGCCCTGTCGCTGCGCGCGCTCGAGCTCGGCGTTGAGCTCCTCGCGCCGCTCCTTGCACGCGCGCACGCCGGCGATGAGCTCCTTCTCGTTCTGCCAGCGGGCCTCGAGCGCGTCGGCCTCGGTGCGCAGCTCGCCGATCTCGCCCTCGACGTTGTCGAGCCGCTTCCGGCTCGCCGCGTCGTCCTCCTTCTTGAGCGCCTCGCGCTCGACCTCGAGCTGCGTGCGCTTGCGCAGCAGCTGGTCGAGCTCCTCCGGCATCGAGTCGATCTGCACGCGCACGCGGCTCGCGGCCTCGTCGATCAGGTCGATCGCCTTGTCGGGCAGGAAGCGATCGGTGATGTACCGCTTCGAGAGGGTCGCGGCGGCGACGAGCGCGCCGTCCTGGATGCGCACGCCGTGGTGCACCTCGTAGCGCTCCTTCAGCCCGCGCAGGATCGAGATCGTGTCCTCGACGCTCGGCTCGCCGACGAACACGGGCTGGAAGCGCCGCTCGAGCGCGGCGTCCTTCTCGATGTGCTTGCGGTACTCGTCGAGCGTCGTCGCACCGACGCAGTGCAGCTCGCCGCGCGCGAGCGCGGGCTTCAGCATGTTGGCGGCGTCCGCCGCACCCTCCGCGGCGCCGGCGCCCACGATCGTGTGCAGCTCGTCGATGAAGAGGATGACCTTGCCTTCGGCCTCGGAGACCTCTCGCAGCACGGCCTTGAGGCGGTCCTCGAACTCGCCGCGGTACTTCGCACCGGCGATCAGCGCGCCGATGTCGAGCGCCACGACCCGCTTGTCCTTGAGCGTCTCGGGGACGTCGCCCGCGACGATCCGCTGCGCGAGCCCTTCGGCGATCGCCGTCTTGCCGACGCCGGGCTCGCCGATCAGCACCGGGTTGTTCTTGCTGCGCCGCGACAGCACCTGCACGACGCGGCGGATCTCCTCGTCGCGGCCGACGACGGGGTCGAGCTTGCCCTTGCGCGCGACGTCGGTGAGGTCGCGGCCGAACTTCTCGAGCGACTGGTACTTCGATTCGGGGTCGGGGTCGGTGACGCGCGCGCCGCCGCGCACGGCCTGCAGCGCCTGCAGGATCGACTCGCGGCTCGCTCCCGCCTCGCGGAGCAGGCGGCCGGCCTCGTCCTTCGCGTCCTTCGCGCCGGCGATCGCGAGCAGCAGGTGCTCGGTCGAGACGTACTCGTCCTTCATCGCCTCCGCTTCGCGGAAGGCGGCCTCGAGCACGCTGCCGAGTGCGGGGCTGATCTGGGCCTGGCTGCCGCCGGTGACCTTGGGCTGACGCTCGAGGACCTGCTCGACCCTGCCGAGCAGCGGGTCGATCGCGACGCCCAGCTTCTGGAGCACGGGGACCGTGCTTCCCTCCGGCTGGGAGAGGAGCTCGCGCAGCAGGTGCGCGGGCTGGATCTGGGAATGTCCGCGGGAGGCGGCCAGCGACTGAGCCTCGCCGAGCGCCTCCTGCCCCTTGATCGTGAGCTTGTCGAATCGCATGGCGGCGGACCTTCGACACGCGATCGCCGTGTCAACCGCGGCGGTCGATCGCGATCGAAGGTCCGCCTCCGATCAGCCGCGACTGCGGCGCACGACCACGTACTGCGTGCGATCGTCGCGGCGGATCAGCAGCAGCACGCTCGGGTCGTCGCCCGCGACGAGCCTGCGCACGTCCTCCGGCGACGCGACCGGCTGCTGGTCGACCTCGAGCAGGAGGTCGCCGCGGCGCAGCCCGGCCGCGGCCGCCGGCGATCCGGGCGCCACGTTCGAGATCACGACGCCGTCGTCCGGCTCGACGCCGAGCCGCTCGGCGAGCTCGGGCGTGAGCGACTGCAGCCCGAGGCCGAGCTCGCCGCGCGCCGGCGCGCTCGCGGGAACGCTCTGCGAGTCGTCGGGCAGCTCGCCGAGCCGCACCTGCAGCGTCTCGCGCCGCCCCTTCCGGAGCACGGTGACGTCGACGTCGCTGTCGACCCGCGAGTTGGCGACGATGCGCGGAAGCTCGTTCATCTTGCCGATCTTCTGGCCGTCGAACTCGACGATCACGTCGCCGCGGCGCAGCCCCGCCCGCTGCGCGGGCCCGTCGCCCTGCACCTCGTTCACGAGGGCGCCGGTGTCGGCGTCGAGCCCGAAGCCCTCCGCGAGCTCCGGCGTGAGGTCCTGGATCACGACGCCGAGCCACGCGCGCTGCACGCGCCCCGTCGCGTGGAGCTGCGGGAGGATGTGCTTCGCCATGTTGATCGGGATCGTGAAGCCGACGGTGTTGGCGTTCGGCCGGATGGCCGTGTTGATGCCGATCACCTCGCCCGCCAGGTTGAGCAGCGGCCCGCCCGAGTTGCCGGGGTTGATCGCGGCATCGGTCTGGATGAAGTCGTCGTACGGCCCCTCGCCGATGTAGCGCCCCTTCGCGCTCACGATGCCCACGGTGACCGTGTGCGTGAGCCCGAACGGGTTGCCGATCGCCATCACCCAGTCGCCGGGGCGCACCACGTCCGAGTCGCCGAGCGCGATCGGCGTCAGCTCCTTCGCGCCGTCGATGTGGACGAGCGCGATGTCCGTCTTGTCGTCGATGCCGACGACGCGTCCCGGATGCTTCTCGCCGTTCTTGAGCTCGACCTCGATCTCGCTCGCGCCGCGGACGACGTGGGCGTTGGTGACGATGTCGCCGTCCTCGTTCAGCACGAAGCCGCTGCCGATGCCGCCGCCGCGGGGCATCGGCGCGTTCGGGAACGGGAAGCCGAAGAAGTGCTCGAACGGCGCCATGTCGGGCGCGCCGCCGACCGGCTCCGCCGCCTTCGCGACGATCGTGACGACGGCCGGCGAGACGCGTTCGGCGAGCTCGGCGAAGCCCTGCGGCACGCCGCCCGGGACGATCGGCGCCGCGCCGCTCCCTTCCTTCCAGCGGAGCTCGGGCTTCGCGGCTTCGTCCTTGCCTCCGAACAGGTCGAACGCGTGCGCGGCGGCGCCGTCGCGATCGATCCGCACGTCGACGTCGACGTAGGGGCTCGCCAGCCACGCGAGCGCGGCCGCTGCGGCGGCCGATGCGACGATCTTCGTCCTGCGCATGGATCACTCTCCTCCGCGCTCGCGGGCGCCGCGAGCTGGCGCTACCGACCCCACCGCCCGCGCCGCGGTTCGCGCGCGCCGGCACCGCGCGCGGCCGGCGCGGCTCCGTCCCGCGTTCATCGCACGTCCGGCGTTCATCGCACGTCCGGCGTTCATCGCACGTCCGGCGTTCATCGCACGTCCGGCGTTCATCGCACGTCCCGCGTTCATCGCACGGGGAGCGTGACGTGGTAGCGGTTCGCGCCGCGCGCGACGACGAGCTGGGCGCCGCTGCGGTAGCGGAGGTCGGCCATGGCATCGCGCAGCGCGCGCTCCCCGTCGAGCTCCTGGCCGTTGACGGCGAGCAGCACGTCGCCCGGTTGGAACCCGATGCGCTCGGCGTTCGTCTTGGATGCGACCCTGCGGACGACGAAGCCGCCGCCGCGGTTCGCCTCGATCTCGAGCCCGAGGAGCTCGCGCGACATGCCGAGCGCGCGCTCGAGGGGCAGCTCGCGCGCGACGAGCGTGCGGCGGAGCGTCGCGCCGTCGCGCCACACGGTGAGATCGATGCGCTGGTTCGTGCGCACGCCCCGCAGCGAGGCGTAGAAGTCCTGTGCGTTGCGCAGGGTGCGGGCGTCCATCTGGGTGACGATGTCGCCTCGTTCGATGCCCGCTTCCGCGCCCGGGCTCCCGGCCTCGACGCCGTTGACGATGACGCCGCGCACCTGCTCGGGGAGCGAGAGCACGTCGTGCAGCGACGGGTCGAGGTCCTGGAAGTAGAGGCCGAGCCACACGGGCTGCGGCGCACCGTAGGTGATGAGCTCGTCGATCACGCGCTTCGCGACGTCGATCGGAATCGCGAAGCCGATCATCTGCGCCGGCTGATCGGAGCGCCAGAACACCGCCGTGTTGATGCCGATCAGCGTCCCCTCGGCGTTGAGCAGCGGCCCGCCCGAGTTGCCCGGGTTGATCGACGCGTCGGTCTGGATCAGCCCGTGCATCGCGTTGCCGTCCTGCGTCGTGAGCGAGCGGTCGACCGCGGAGATGACGCCCGTCGTCACCGTGTTCGAGAAGCCGTGCGGGTTGCCGATCGCGACGACGGGCTCGCCGACGAGCAGGTCGTTCGAGTGCCCGAGCTCGATCCACGGCAGGTCCTCGTCCGTCTCGACGCGCAGGACGGCGAGATCGTTCCGCTCGTCGACGCCGATGAGCGTCGCGGTCGCGTCGCGGCCGTCCGCGAGCGTCACGCGGATCGCACTGGCGCGGCTCACGACGTGCGCGTTCGTGAGCACGTGGCGGTGCGCGTCGATCAGCACGCCCGAGCCGAGGCTCTGCACCGTCTGCGAGCGGCGCGGCTCGAAGAACTCCTCGAAGTAGCGGTCGAGGAACGGGTCGGCGGGAAAGGGCGAGCGGAAGGGGCTGCGCACGATGCGCTCGGTCGTGATGTTGACGACCGCCGGGCCGACCTTCTCGACCGTCCGCACGGTCGGCGTGCGCCGCGGCGAGGCGTCGTCGGCGACCACCGGCGGCGCAGGCTGCAGCGCCCACAGCGCGACGGTGGCGGCGACCGCGAGCGCGCCCGCCTGCAGGACGCGCGCCGCGCGGCGGCGCCCGCGCGCACTCGCCGCGCTTCCCGACCCCGATGCCTTCATCGCTCCCATCGCGCAGCCTCCCTCGCGCGCCGGGCGCGCGCCCGGCGGTCGCCTAACGAGCGCCCGCGCCGCTCCCGGCCGCGGCCGCGGCGTCGAGTGCGTCGCGCAGCGCGCGCGCGGCCGCGAGCGGGTCGGTGGCCGCCAGCACCGCGCCGCTCACCGCCACGCCCGCCGCGCCCGCGCGCACGACGTCGCCGCACGCGCGCGCTTCGATGCCACCTTGTGCGAGCACGCGCAACCCGGGAGCGGCGCCCAGGGCGTCGGCGAGGCCCCGGATGCCGTGGGGGCGCCGCGAGGCCGGCTTCGAGAGCGGCTCGAACACGGGCGCGAGATGGGCGTAGTCGGCGCCCGCCGCGGCCGCGGCGGCGAGCCCATCGGCATCGTGCGCGGAGACGCCGACGAGCGCGCGTTCGCCGACGAGCCGTCGCGCCTCCGCGACGCCGACCGCGTCGAATCCGAGGTGCACGCCGATCGCGGCGCCATCGACGCCCTCGTGGGCGAGGGCCGCGCGCGCGGCGAGCGCGACGTCGAGTCGCCGGTTCACGAGGATGCGCGGCGCGACGGCGTCCGCGCCTTCGCGAGCCGCCGCGGCCGCGCCGCGGAAGGCCGCGGCGCCGAGCTCGCACACGAGCGCGAGCAGCGCGCGTCCGTCGAGCTCGCGGTCGCGCACCTGGAGCCAGTCGGCCCCGGCGGCGAACGCGCACTCGACGATCTCCGCGAGCGGCCGCAGCGCGGCGCGGCGGTCGATCACCAGGACGAGCAGGGGGCGAGCGGAGCTCAGAGGTTGGCGAGCCCGTCGAGCGGGCTCGACGCGGTCGCGTAGAGCCGCCGCGGCATGCGTCCGGCCTCGTAGGCCTCGCGCCCGGCCTCGACGCCGAGCCGCATCGCGCGCGCCATCTTCACCGGGTCCTTCGCGGCGGCGATCGCCGTGTTCATCAGCACGGCGGTGGCGCCGAGCTCCATCGCGACGGCGGCGTCGCTCGCCGTGCCGACGCCCGCGTCGACGATCACCGGCACCTCGACCGTCTCGAGGATGATGCGCAGGTTCGCAGGGTTGCGGATGCCGAGGCCCGAGCCGATCGGCGCGGCGAGCGGCATCACGGCCGGGCAGCCCATCGCCGCGAGCCGCTGGCAGGCGACCGGATCGTCGGTGATGTAGGGGAGGACGGTGAACCCGTCGTCGAGCAGGACCTTCGCGGCCTCGAGCGTCGCGGGCACGTCGGGGAAGAGCGTGCGCTCGTCGCCGATCACCTCGAGCTTCACGAGGCTCGTGCCGAGCAGCTCGCGCGCGAGGCGCGCGGTGGCGACGGCGGAGTCGACGTCGTAGCAGCCGGCGGTGTTGGGCAGGATGGCGAAGCGGTCGGGCGAGAGGACGTCGAGCAGGCTCGGCCCCTTGCTCCGGTCGAGGTTCACGCGGCGCAGCGCGACCGTGACCATCTGCGCGCCCGACGCCTCGGCGCACGCGAGGTTCTCCTCGAACGACGCGTACTTGCCCGAGCCGATGATCAGGCGCGACGTGAACGTGTGCGCGCCGAGGGTGTAGCTGCCCGACATCTCATCCCCCTCCGACCGCTTCGAGGATCTCGATGCGATCGCCCGCGTCGATCGCCGTGGACGCGTACCGCGAGCGCGGGACGACGCTGCGATTGCGCGCCACCGCGACGCGCCGGCCGGCGAGCCCGAGCGAGGCGAGCAGCTCGGCGACCGTGCAGCCGCTGCCGAGGTCGTGGCGCTCGCCGTTGACCGTGATCTCGAGGCCGCCCGTCGACACGGCGGCGATGCTAGCGCTTCGCGCCGCCGCGGCGGCGCGGGCCGTGCGCGCGAACGGCTACCGTTCGGCCGCCGATCGCGGGCCGGGATCCCCCGCGCGAGCGACCGGCGGCCGGTGCGCGGGCTCGGGGCTCGCGCGTTTCGAGCCATCGATCCACACCGACGCCGGCCCGGCTCCGCGGATGCGGCGGCGCGGATCGGGCTCGCCAGGCGGGGATGGAGGGCGGCGGGTGAGCGATGCGACGCACTCGAGCCGGCCGCGCGCCTGCATCGATCTCGGTGCGCTCCGCGCGAACGTGGCACGCGCGCGCGCGCTGGCGCGCGGGCGCGAGTGCATCGCCGTCGTCAAGGCCGACGGCTACGGCCACGGTGTGCTGCCGGTCGCGCGCGAGGCGCTCGCCGGCGGAGCGAGCCGCCTCGCCGTCGTCACGGTCGACGAGGCGGCCGAGCTTCGCGCCGGCGCGATCGCGTGTCCGCTGCTCGTGCTCGGCGGCGCCCGCTCGCCGGCCGAGGCGCGCGCGCTCGCCGAGGCGCGCGCCGCCGCGGTCGTCCACCACGAAGACGGCGTCGCGTGGCTCGTCGAGGCCGCGCGGCGCGCGGGGCGACGCGTTCCCGTGCAGGTCGAGGTCGACACCGGCATGCACCGGATGGGCGTGCCCGCCGCGGAGGCGGCGGCGTTCTGCGCGCGCGTCGCCGCGCATCCGTCGCTCGCGCTGCAGGGCGTGTTCACGCACTTCGCGTGCGCCGACGACCCCGATCCGACCTCCGCGCTCGCGCAGTGTGCGCGCCTGCGCGAGGTGCTGGGCGAGCTCGCCGTGCGCGGCGTCGCGACCGGCGAGGTGCACGCCGCGAACTCGGCCGGCCTCCTCTCGCCCGCGCTGCTCGACGCGCTCCCCGAGGCGACCGCCGTGCGTCCCGGCCTCATGCTCTACGGCGTCTCGCCCGCCGCGCACCTCGGCGACGCCGGCCTTCGCCCCGTCATGAGCCTGCGCGCGCCGGTCGTCCGCATCCACGACGTGCCGCGCGGCGAAGCGGTCGGCTATGCGGCGTCGTGGCGCGCGCCGCGCGCGACGCGCGTCGCCACGCTCGCGCTCGGCTATGCGGACGGCGTCGCCTGGACGGCGGGCAGCGCGAGCTGCGACGGGCGCGCGCGCGAGAGCGGCGCGCGCGTGTGGCTCGGCGGTGCCGCCTGCCCGGTCGTCGGTCGCATCTCGATGGACTCGATGAGCGTCGACGTCGGGCCGGCCGACGCGCTCGCGCGCGCGCCCGGAGGCGGCGCGCCGGTCGAGCTCGGCGACGAGGCCATCCTGTTCGGCCCGGACGACGAAGGGGCCGTGCCGATCCGCGTCGAGGACGCGGCGCGCAGCGCGGGCACGCTGCACTACGAGCTGCTCGTGCGCGTCGGGCGCCGCGTCGCGCGCGAGTACACCGGCGCGAGCGTTTGACGCGCGCGCCGCGCGAGCGCACCCTCGCGAACGTCCCTTCCCGCTCCCGTTCCCAGGAGGCTCCGAGCGTGCGCGTTCTCGTCGTCGGATCGGGCGGTCGCGAGCACGCGCTCGTCTGGAAGCTCCACCAGAGCCCGCGCCTGTCCGCGCTCCACGCCGCGCCGGGCAGTGCCGCGATCGCCGAGCTCGCGACGTGCCACGCCGTGAAGACGGACGACGCGGCCGGCCTCGTCGCGCTCGCTCGCTCGCTCGCGATCGACCTCGTCGTCGTCGGCCCCGAGGATCCGCTCGCGGAAGGGCTCGCCGATCGGCTGCGCGACGCGGGCATCGCCACCTTCGGGCCCTCGGCCGCGGCCGCGCGCCTCGAGGGCAGCAAGCGCTTCGCGAAGGAGTTCATGGCGCGCCACGCGATCCCGACGGCGCGCCACGCGAGCTTCACCGCGCTCGACGACGCGCTCCGCTACGTGCGCGAGCTCGGCGCGCGCTGCGTCGTGAAGGCCGACGGTCTCGCGGCGGGCAAGGGCGTGGCGATGTGCGAGACGACCGCCGCCGCCGAGAGCGCACTGAGCGAGATGATGGGCGAGCGCCGCTTCGGCGACGCGGGCGCGGCCGTCGTCGTCGAGGAGTGGCTCGACGGCGAGGAGGCCTCGTACTACGCGCTCTGCGACGGCGCGAACGTCGTGCCGCTCGCCGCCGCGCAGGATCACAAGCGCGCACTCGACGGCGACCGCGGCGAGAACACGGGCGGCATGGGCGCCTACTCGCCGGCGCCGGTGTTCACCGCTGCCGTCGAGAAGCAGGTGCTCGAGCGCGTCGTGCTGCCGACCGTGCGCGGCATGGCGGCGGAAGGTCACCCCTACCGCGGCGTCCTGTTCGTCGGCCTCATGATCGACGGCGCGGGCGACGCGCGGGTCGTCGAGTTCAACGTGCGCTTCGGCGATCCCGAGACGCAGCCGCTCCTGGTCCGGCTCGACGACGACCTGCTCCCGCTGCTCGACGCCGCCGCGCGCGGCGCGCTCGACCCGGCGACGCGCCTGCACTGGGGCGACGCGGCGACCTGCGTCGTGATGGCGTCGGGCGGCTACCCGCGCAGCTACGAGACGGGCAAGCCGATCGCCGGCCTCGACGAGGCCGCGTCGTGCGAAGGCGTCGCGATCTTCCACGCCGGCACGCGGCGCGCCGCCGACGGCGGCTTCGAGACGGCGGGCGGGCGCGTGCTCGGCGTGACCGGGCGCGGCGCGAGCGTCGCCGAGTCGCGCGATCGCGCCTACGCCGCCGTCGCGCGCATCCGCTTCGAGGGCGCGCACTACCGGCGCGACATCGCGCACCGTGCCCTCGCGCGCTGACGCGCGCGCGGCGGCGGGCGCGGCCGACGAAGGCGAGATCGCGCGCGCCGCGGAGCGCATCGCCGCGGGCGGGCTCGTCGCGTTTCCGACCGAGACGGTCTGGGGCCTCGCCGCCGACGCGGCGAGCGCGAGCGCGCTCGCCGCGCTCGCGCGCTTCAAGGGGCGACCGCTCGCGCAGGCGACGTCGGTCCTCGTGTCGGGCCCGGAGCGCCTCGCCGCGCTCGCGCTCGACGTCGATGCGCGCGCCCGCGCGTGGATCGACGCGTTCTGGCCCGGCCCGCTCACGCTCGTCCTCCCGAGCCGCGCCCCGGACGCCCTCGCGCCGGGCATCGCGAACGCGCGCGGCGAGGTCGGTGTGCGCTGCAGCCCGCACGCGGTGGCCGCGGCGCTCGCCCGGGCCTGCGAGGCGCGCGGCGTGCGCGCCGTGACCGCGACGAGCTGCAACGCGCACGGCGAGCCCGAGGCGGCGACGCGCGCGCAGGCGCGCGACGTCTGCGCGCGCGCGGGCGAGCCCGCCCTCGTGCTCGCGACGGGCGCCGACGCGTCGCGTGCGGCGCCGAGCACGGTCGTGCGCTCGCCGGGCGCCGCACACGCCGCCGAGATCCTGCGCGAAGGCGCGATCGCGGCGTCCGCGCTGCGCGCGGCCGCGCTCGAACGCGGTCTCGACGCCGCGCTCGCGAGCCCCGCGCGCGGCCCCGCGCGCTGAGCCATACTCGCGCGCTCCCCAGGCCGGTCGATCGCCCCGATCCGCGCGCGGCGCGTCCGGCGCCTCCCGCGCCGCCGCGCACCTTCCCGTCGAGGAGTCTCCCCCCGTCATGACCGACA
This sequence comes from Myxococcota bacterium, assembly GCA_041389495.1. NCBI lineage: Bacteria > Pseudomonadati > Myxococcota > Myxococcota bacterium. The sequence continues at coordinate 1,271,532 of JAWKRT010000002.1, forward strand.
TCCGGCCGTTCCGCGGCGTGCGCTACGACCCGAAGCGCGTCGAGCTCTCGAAGGTGATCGTGCCGCCGTACGACGTCATCAGCGACGCGCAGCGCGGCACCTACTACGACCGCGATCCGCACAACGCGATCCGCTTCGAGCTCACGCGCGACCCGCGCGACCAGGCGACCACCGACTATCACGAGATCCGCGAGTGGCTCGACGCGTGGCGCGCGAGCGGCGTGCTCGTGCGCGACGACGAGCCCGCGCTCTACGTGATGCGCCAGACGTTCGAGCACGGCGGGCACCGCTACTCGCGCACCGGGTTCTTCGCCGCGCTCGCGCTCGCCGAGTACGGGGAGGGCAAGGTGCTCCGCCACGAGCGCACGCTCGCGAAGCCGATCGCCGACCGCCTCCGGCTGCTCGAGGCCGCGCGCGCCAACCTCTCGAGCGCCTTCCTGCTCTACCGCGACGAGGCGGGCGAGCTCGAGGAGCTGCTCGCGGCCGCGCTCGAACGGGCGCCGCTCGGCCGCGCGGTCGACGACGGCGGCGTCGAGTACGAGGTGGGGCGACTCGGCGGCGACGACGCGGCGCGCGTGTGCCGCTTCCTCGCCTCGCGCTCCGTCGTCATCGCCGACGGCCATCACCGCTACCAGACGGCGCTCGAGTACCGGAACCGCCGGCGCGCGGCCGGCGCGGCGGCCGGCGCGCCGTCGGAGGCGACGCTCGCGTTCTTCGCGAACGCCGATGCCGAGGGAAGCCTGCTGCTCCCGATCCACCGCGCGATCGTCGAGGTGCCGGCGCCCGACGACGCGACGTGGCGCGAGCGCCTCCCGGGGTGGAGCTGCCGCTCGGTGCGGCTCGAGGGCGCCGCATCGATCGAGGCCGTGCTCGCCGCCGAGCTCGCGCCGCACGCGGGCGAGGCCGCGTTCGCGGCCGACGACGGCAGCGGCGTGCTGCGGGTGTTCACGCGCGCCGAGCCGCTCGGCGACGCGCTGATCGTCGACGTCGTCGAGCGCGACGTGATCCGCGGCGTGTTCGGTCTCGGCGACACCGAGATCGCGGGGGGCGGCGTCGAGTTCTTCAAGCAGGCCGAGGCGGCGGCGGCCGCGGTGCGCGAGGGGGCGGTGAGCGTCGCGCTCTACCTGAACCCCGTCGCCGTCGAGGACGTGTTCCGCGTCGCGCGCGCGGGCGGCGTGATGCCGCAGAAGTCGACCTTCTTCCATCCGAAGGTGCCGACCGGCATCGTGTTCCGGACGCACGACCCGGAGGACGGCGCGTAGTGCGCCGTCCCCGGCGCGTCGCGAAGCCGGTCGTCGTCGGCGACGCGATCGGCCGCGTGCTCGGCGAGCTCGGGCTCGACGCCGCGAGGCGCGCCTTCGACATCGGGCAGTGCTGGGAGGCCGCCGTCGGCGAGGCGGTCGCGCGCCACGCGCGGCCGCTCGGCCTGCGCGGCGACGTGCTCGAGGTCGAGGTCGCGTCGAGCGTGTGGGCGCAGCAGCTGCAGCTGCAGCAGGGCGCGCTGCTCGACGCGCTCGCGGCCGCGCTGCCCGACGGAGCCGAGCGTCCGCGCGAGCTGCGCTTCCGCGTCGGCGGTGCGGGGGCATCGTCCGCTCCGCGCGGCGCGCGCTAGACTGCGCGCCCGATGAGCACTGCCGACCCGGTTCGCGAGCCCCGAGCATCGGCGCCGTCCGACGGGCGCGCTCCCGCCGACGCGGCCGCGACGCCCGGCGAGCTGCTGCGCTGCGACTTCTGCGGCGAGCCCGTCGCGAGCGTCCGGCGCGTGGCCCTCGACCGCGACTACGACCGCCTGCGCACCCGCCACGAGGTCCGCTACGCGTGCGACCCCTGCTCGGAGCGCAAGGAGCGCGAGCGCCTCGGGATGGAGCGCCGCTAGCGGGCGCTCCCGGGGCCGGGCGGGCGTCCGCGCCCGTTGACCCGCCGCGCCCGCTTTCCTAGATTGCGCGGCCGCTTGCGTCGCGGCGCCGCACTCCCGCGCGCCGCCCGAGGTTCCATCGATGGTGAAGATCCGCCTTTCGCGCGCGGGCGCGAAGAAGCACCCCTACTACCACCTGATCGCGATCGACGAGCGCAAGCGCCGCGACGGCCGCCCGCTCGAGCGCCTCGGCACCTACGAGCCAGGCCGCAGCGACGCTGCGCTCACGCTCGATCTCGCCGCGGTCGACGCGTGGGTCGCGAAGGGCGCGGTGCTGACCGAGACCGCGGCCTCGCTCGTGCGCAAGGCGCGCCGCGCCGCCGTCGCGGCGCCCGCCGGCGAGAGCGCCTGACGATGGCCGGCGACGCGCGCGCGGCGGCCGAGCTGGTCGAGTTCCTGGCGAAGGCGATCGTGAGCGATCGCGACGCCGTCAAGGTCAACGTCACCGACGGCGGCGAGTGCCTCGAGCTCGAGACGGCCGACGACGACCGCGGCCGCGTGATCGGCCGCCAGGGCCGCATCGCGAAGGCGCTGCGCGCGGTGCTCGCGGAGTCGAGCGTCGGCGCCGGCTGCCGGCTCGACATCGTCGACTGACCGGTTGCCGTGGCGGCGCAGCGCGTCGCGATCGGCGTCGTGACGCGCGCCTTCGGCACGCGCGGGGAGCTGCGCGTGCGCTGGCTCGGCGACGGCCCCCAGGCGCTCGCGAGCGCCGATCGCATCTTCGTCGCGCGTTCTCCCGAGGATCCGGTACCGCGCCGTCACGCCGTGCGCGCGGTCGAGCCGTGCGGCGGCGACGAGGTGCGCATGGCGCTCGCCGGGCTCCGCGACACGGCCGATGCGGAGGCCTACGTCGGCCACCTCGTGCTCGTCGACGCGCAGGCGCTGCCCGCGCTCGGCGACGACGAGTTCTACTGGCACGAGCTCGTGGGCTACCGCGTCGAGACCACGGACGGCGAGCTGGTCGGCGTCGTCCGCACGCTCTGGGAGACCGGCGCGCACGACGTGCTCGTCGTCGACCCGCCCGCGCGCGCGCCGAGCGAGGACGGTCGCGGCGCGGCGGCCGCCGACCGGGGTGCCGACGACGGCGGCGAGGACGCGCCGCTCCTGATCCCGACGGCGCGCGAGGTGCTCGTCGCGATCGACCGCGAGCGGCGAACGGCGGTCGTCGACGCGCCGCCCGGCCTGCTCGAGCGCTGAGGCCCCAGGGTGCGGATCGACGTCGTCACGATCTTCCCGCGCCTGTTCGAGGCGTTCGCCGAGGCGGCCTTCGTCGGCATCGCGCGCGAGCGCGGGGCGCTCGCGCTGCAGGTCCACGACCTCCGCGACTGGACCACCGACCGGCACCGCAGCGTCGACGACGCGCCCTACGGCGGCGGGCCGGGGATGGTGATGCGGCCCGAGCCGCTCGTCGCCGCCATCGAGGCCCTCGCGGGGCCGAAGGCGCCCGGCCGGGCGGCGCGCGTGGTCGCGCTGTCGCCGCGCGGCGCGCGGCTCGACCAGGCCGGGCTCGAGGCGCTCGCCGCCGAGCCCGCGCTCGTCCTCGTCTGCGGCCGCTACGAGGGCATCGACCAGCGCGCGCTCGACCTCGCCGTCGACGCCGAGGTCTCGATCGGCGACTACGTGCTGTCGGGGGGCGAGGTCCCGGCCATGGTCCTCGTCGAGGGCATCGTCCGGCTGCTCCCGGGCGTCCTCGGAAACCCCGAATCCGCGGTGAGCGAGTCCTTCCGGGAGGATCTTTTGGAAGGACCGCACTACACTCGGCCGCCCGTTTTCCGCGGCCTCGAAGTCCCCGAGGTGCTGCGTTCGGGAGATCACGCCGCGATCGATCGCTGGCGCAGGGAGCGGGCGCGCGAGGTCACTGCCGCGCGCCGACCCGACCTGCTCGCCCCGCGACGATCGGCGGAAGGAGACAAGGTGCGATGAGGAGTCTGGACTTCGTCGATCAGCCGCAGCTGCGAGCCGATCTTCCGCCGTTCCGCGTGGGTGACACCGTCCGCGTGCACGTGAAGGTGCGCGAGGGCGACAAGGAACGCGTGCAGGTGTTCGAAGGCGTCGTGATCCGCCGCCGCGGCGCGGGCATGAGCGAGACGTTCACCGTGCGCAAGGTGTCCTACGGCGTCGGCGTCGAGCGCACCCTGCCCGTGCAGTCGCCCGCCGTCACGAAGCTCGAGATCAAGCGGCGCGGCTACGTGCGCCGCTCGCGGCTCTACTACCTGCGCGACCTGCGCGGCAAGAAGGCGCGGCTGCGCTCGAAGGTGCGCGACCTGTCGGCGCTCGTGGCCCCCGAGCCCGAGGAGATCGAGGCCGAGGTCGCGGCCAGCGTCGAGCGCGTCGACGACGCCGAGGGCGCGGATGCGGCGCCGGAGAAGAGCGGCGACTGAGCGCGCGCGGCGCGCCGCGCCTGCGGCGCGCTCGCGACGCGGCGCCTGTGCGGCGCGCTCACGGCGCGTCGAAGGCTCCCGGCCAGTGCGCGATCGAGTGGTGGCCGTCGGCGTGCTCGACGCACGCGACGACGTCGAAGCGCGCGCGGCGACAGCCGCGCGCCAGTCCCGCGCGTTCCGCGTGCAGCCAGGCCGCCGCGCCCCGCGCGAGCCGCGCCTGCTTGTGCGCATCGACGGCCTCGACCGGCGCGCCGTGGCGGCTCCCGCGGCGCGTCTTCACCTCCACGAACACGACGAGCGCGCCGCGGCGCGCGACGAGATCGAGCTCGACGCCGCCCGCGCGGACGTTGCGCGCGAGGATGCGGTAGCCGCGTCGCTCGAGGTGCGCGGCGGCGCGCGCCTCGCCGCGCGCGCCGAGTGCGCGCCGCGCATCGCGCGCCGCGCCGGGATCCGGGCCGGGAGTGGGCATGGAGGAGGGCTCCCGCGCGAGCCGAGGCTGCGCGCGCGGGACCGGGGGCGGCGAGCGTAGCCGATGGGGACGCTCTACGTCGTCGCGACGCCGATCGGAAACCTCGAGGACGTGACGCTGCGCGCGCTGCGCGTGCTGCGCGAGGCGGCGCTCGTGCTCGCCGAGGACACGCGCCGCACGCGCATCCTGCTCGACCACCACGGCATCGCCGCTCGCCCCGTCTCGCTCCACGCGCACAACGAGGCGGCGCGCGTCGAGCGCGCGCTCGAGGCGTTGCGCGCGGGCGACGCGATCGCGCTCGTCTCCGACGCCGGGACGCCGCTCGTCTCCGACCCCGGCGAGCGGCTCGTGCGCGCGGCGATCGACGACGGCCACGACGTCGTTCCCGTGCCCGGCGCTTCCGCGCCGCTCGCCGCGCTCGTCGCGAGCGGCCTGCGCGCGCAGCCGTTCGCGTTCGTCGGCTTCCCCCCGCGGCGCCGCGCCGCGCGCCGCGCGCTGCTCGCGCCGTTCGCCGCGCGCGGAGAGACGCTCGTGCTGTTCGAGTCGCCGCGGCGCGTCGGCGCGACGCTGCGCGAGCTCGCGGAGTGGCTCGGCGCAGAGCGCCGCGCCTGCGTCGCGCGCGAGCTCACGAAGCTGCACGAGGAGCTCGCGCGCGGCTCGCTCGGCGAGCTGGCCGAACGCTATGCGAGCGGCGCGCGCGGCGAGGTGACGATCGCCGTCGAGGGCCGCGACGCCGACGCCGCGCCCGAGGTCGACGACGACGCGGTCGAGCGCGAGATCGCCGCGCGCGTGCGCGCGGGCGAGCGGCCGCGCGAGATCGCGGCCGCGATGGCGCCCGCGACCGGGCTCGCGAAGCGCGCGCTCTACGCGCGCGCGGTGGCGGCGAGCGGGCGCGCCGCGGAAGACGGACGCGGCGGGGCGCCCGCGCGCGCGCGAGGAACGGACGGATGAACGTGCTCCGCACCTGGCGCGCCGTGCGGCACCTGCGGCCCGTGCAGATCGCCGGTCAGCTCCGTCACGTGCTCGCGCCCTCGCGGCGCATCGCGCTCCCGGCGCCGCGCGCGCCGCGCTGGACGCTCGCGCGCTGGCCGGTCGCGCCGCCGCCCGCGCCCGCGCACGCGCGCTGGGACGGTGCGGGTGCGATCGAGCTCGTCGGCCACGGCGCGCGGTTCGCGCGTCCGGGCGAGGGGGCGTCCGTCGAGGCGATCGACTGGCAGTACACCGCGGGCGGGCCGCTGTTCGCCTATCAGCTCCACTTCTTCGAGTGGGCGCGCGCGCGCAGCGCGACGCCCGCCGTGCGCGGACGCGCCGTCGCGCACTGGATCGCGAACGCGCGCGGGGGCGTCGGCTGGGACGCGCACCCGATCTCGGTGCGGACGCTCGCGTGGCTGCTGATGCGGTTCGCCGACGAGGGCGGGCTCGCGCTCGACGACGCGGCGGACGAGGCGCTGCGCCGCTCGCTCGACCAGCAGCTCGAGACGCTCGCGGGCCAGCTCGAGACGCGCCTGCAGGCGAACCACCTGCTCGAGAACCGCATCGCGCTCGTCGCCGGCGGGCTCGCCCTCGAGGGCGCGCGCAGCGCGCGCTGGCTCGCGCACGCCGACGCGCTCGCAGCGGACCTGCGCGAGCAGTTCGGCGAGGAGGGCGCGCACTACGAGCGCAGCCCGATGTACCACGCGGTCCTCCTCGAGCACCTGCTCCACCTGCTCGCGCTCGCGCAGGCGACGGGCGAGCGCGCGCCGCGCTCGCTCGTCGACGCGCTGCACGCGACGTGTGCGCGCGCGCTCGCCGCGCTCGAGGTGTGGACGCATCCCGACGGCGAGATCGCGCTGCTCGGCGACGCGGCGCTCGGCATCGCGCAGCCGCCCGCCGCGCTGCGCGCCTACGCGAGTGCGCTCGGTGTCGCGCTCGTTCCGCTCGCCGAGCGCGGGCTCCTGCGTTCGACCGGCCACGCGCGTCTCGAGGCCGGGGAGCTCGTGCTGATCGCGTCGGTCGGCGGGCCGAGCCCGCCGTTCCAGCCCGGGCACGCGCACTGCGACGCGCTCGCCTTCGAGCTCTCCGCGGGCGGACGCCGCGTCGTCGTCGACACGGGCGTCTTCGAGTACGTGCCGGGCGCCCGCCGCGACCTCGCCCGTGCGACGCGCGCGCACGCGACGCTCGAGGTGGGCGGCGCGGAGCAGGCGGAGTGCTTCGGCGGCCACCGCGTCGGCGGGCGTCCGCGCGTGGCGATCGCGAGCGCGGTGCCCGAGCGCGCCGTCGAGGCGACGTGCGCGGGCTGGAGCACGCCGCGCACCGTGCACCGGCGGCGCTTCGAGGTCGTGCCGGGCTCGTCGCGCATCGAGATCGAGGACCGCATCGAGGGCGATCCGCGCCCGGTGCGCGCCTTCCTGCCGCTCGCGCCCGGCCTCGAGCCGGCGCTCGACGCGACGCTCGGCCGCGCGCGCGTTCCGCTCGGCGACGGCCGGACGCTCGCCGTCGAGCTCCCGGCCGGATTCGCGTGGCGCGTCGTGTCGGCGCCGTACTGGCCGCGCTTCGGCTGCGAGGAGGAGCGGCGCGTGGTCGTCGGCGAGGCCGGGGCGCTCGCTCGCGCGCGCTTTAGGATCTCGCTCGAACGCTAGGCGGGCGGGGGCACGCGGCCCGCCTGCCACGCCCCGCGCCGCGTCCGGTTAGGCCGGGCTCGCGTCGGCGTCCTCGTCGCCTGCTCGCTCGCCGGCGTCCTCCGCACCCGCCTCTTTTTTTGCACCCGCCTTCGCCTTGCCCTTCGCCTTGCCCTTCGCCTTCCGCTTCGGCTCGAGCGCGTCGTCGTCGCTGGGCGGCTCGGGCGGCGGCCCCTCGCGCAGGACGCGCTCGAGCCCGGCCTCGTCGAGGACGGCGACGCCGAGCTCGGCGGCCTTCGCCGCCTTGCTGCCCGGATCCTCGCCGACCACGACGAAGTGCGTCTTCTTCGAGACGGAGCCCGTCACGCGCCCGCCCGCCGCCTCGATGCGCGCCTTCGCCTCGTCGCGGGGGATCGAGAGCGCGCCCGTCAGGACGAACGTGCGCCCGGCGAGCAGGCCGTCGGCCGCGGCGGCGCGCGGCGCCTCCTTCTCCCAGCGCACGCCCAGCTCGACGAGGCGGTCGACCTCCGCGCGGTGACGCGCGTCCGCGAAATAACGAGCGACGCTGGCCGCGATCGTCGGGCCGACGCCGTCGATCGCCTCGAGCTCGTCCGCCGTCGCCGCCGCGAGCGGGTCGAGGTCGCCGAAGCGGCGCGCGAGCAGCTCGGCGATCGTCGTACCGACGTGGCGGATGCCGAGCGCGACGAGCAGGCGCGCGAGCGTCGTCGCGCGCGAGCGTTCGAGACTCGCGACGAGGTTCGCCGCGCTCTTCGCGCCCATCCGGTCGAGCGCCTCGAGCGTCGGCGCGTCGAGCGCGAAGACGTCGGACACGCGCGTCACGATGCCCTTGTCGACGAGCTGGTCGACGATCTCCTCGCCGAGCCCGTCGACGTCGAGCGCGTCGCGCGCGGCGAGATGGGTGATGCGGTTCTTGAGCTGCGCCGGGCAGTCGGGATTCGTGCAGCGCGTGACGACCTCGTCCTCGAGCCGCACGGCGGCGCCGCCACAGGCGGGGCAGGCGTCGGGGAGCCGGAAGCGAGCGAGCCGTCGCGCGCGCCGCTCGGGCAGGACGCGCACGAGCTGCGGGATCACGTCGCCGGCGCGCTGGATGACGACGACGTCGCCGACGCGCACGTCCTTGCGGTCGATCTCGTCCTGGTTGTGGAGCGAGACGTTCGAGACGGTGACGCCGCCGACGAAGACGGGCTCGACCTTCGCGACGGGCGTCAGCGCGCCCGTGCGTCCGACCTGCACGTCGATCGCGAGCACCGTCGTCTGCGCCTGCTGCGGTGGGAACTTCACGGCGATCGCCCAGCGCGGCGAGCGCGAGAGCGACCCGAGCTCGTCCTGCAGCCCGAGCCGGTCGACCTTGACGACGCTGCCGTCCGCCTCGACGGGAAGCGCGTCGCGGCGCGCGAGCAGGGCCTCGTGCGCGGCGACGACGGCGTCGATGCCCGCGCAGCGCGTCGATTCCGGGCTCACGACGAAGCCCCAGGCGCGCAGCGCCTCGAGGATCTCCCACTGCGTGGTCGCGCCCGGAGGAACGCCCTCGGCCAGGTGGTACGCGCGGAACTCGAGCGAGCGCAGCCGGCGGACGTCGACGTCGTGCAGCTGGCGGAGCGACCCCGCGGCCGCGTTGCGCGGGTTCACGAACGGCTCGAGGCCCTCGTCCTCGCGGTGGCGGTTGAGCCGCTGGAAGCGCTCTCGGGGGAGCACGATCTCGCCGCGCACGGACGCGACCGGCGGCGCGGGCCGCGCGCTCGCGTCGAGCGCGAGCGGCACGCTCCACACGTGGCGGAGCGCGACCGTCACGTCCTCGCCGACGCGGCCGTCGCCGCGCGTCAGACCCTGGACGAGCCGGCCCTCCTCGTACACGAGCTCGACGCCGGCGCCGTCGAGCTTGGGCTCGCAGACGTAGTCGAGCGCCGTCGCCTCGCGGCCGAGCATGCGGCGCACGCGCTCGTCGAAGGCGCGCAGCGCGTCGGTGTCCATCGCGTTGTCGAGCGAGAGCATCGGGCCGCGGTGCGGCGCCTGCGCGAAGCCGTCGGCGGGCGGCGCGCCGACGCGGCGCGTGGGCGAGGCCGGCGACGCGAGCGCCGGGTGGCGCTCCTCGAGCGACTGCAGCTCGCGGAAGAGCGCGTCGTACTCGGCGTCGTCGAGCTCGGGCGCGTCCTCGAGGTAGTAGAGGCGGTTCGCGCGCTCGATCGCGCGCGCGAGCTCGTCCATGCGTTCGCGCACGGCGCGCTCGTCGCGCGCGGTGCGGGCATCCTCCGCATCTCGATCGGCGGAACGGCGGGGCGGGGGGGTCAAGCGCTGGCTCCGGCGAGGCGATGAGGCCCGTCGGCCCGTGCCTTCCTCGAGCGCTCCGTCCGCGGGCCGACCGGATCCTACCACGCCGATCGCATGGCCTCGTCGCTGCGGGGCGCGGTTCGCGTGCGCGAGCGGAGCGCGCAGGCGCAGGGAGCGCGAGCGGTTCACGTGCGCGGCGATGCGGACCCGGAGAGCAGTGCGCGCGCGGCGGAGGCCGCCGCCGTCGATGCCGATGCGACGGCTGCCGTCGCTCCCGCGGCCGAGCTCGCGCGCGTGCGCGAAGAGCTCGTCGCGCTCCGCGCGCGCCACACTGCACTCGTCGGCGAGCAGACCGACCTCCTCGCCGTCGTCTGCCACGAGCTGCGCACGCCCATCACCGTCATCACCGGCTTCGCGCGGCTGCTCGCCTCGGAGCGCTTCGGCGAGCTCAACCCGAAGCAGGCGCACTTCGTCGACGAGTGTCGCAAGGCGTGTGCGCGGCTCGACGCGTTCGTCGAGGATCTGCTGCGCGCCGCGCGCGACGAGCGGGCCGCGGATGCGTGCGCGCTCGAGGACGCGTCGCTGGTCGCGCTCTTCCGCGACGTCCTCACCTATCTCGAGCCGGTGCTCGCCGACGCCCGGGTCGCGGTGGCCCTGCGCGTCGACCCGGACGCCGAGTGGGCGCGCTTCGACCGCGCGCGCCTCGAGCAGGTGGTGGTCAACCTGCTCGGGAACGCGCTCCGCCACGCGGGGGAGGGCGGCGAGGTGCGCGTGCGCGCGCGCCGCGTCGCGGCGGACTGCGCGGCGGCCGACGTGGCGGACTGCGAGGGACCCAGCGCCGCGCCGCACGCGATCGAGGTGAGTGTCGAGGACGATGGTCCGGGCGTCGCGCCCGAGGACCGCGAGCGCATCTTCGAGCCGTGGGTGCGAGTCGGTGGCTCCGCCGCGGCGTCCGCGCCGGCCGAGCGAACGGCCGCGCGCGAGCGCACGGGTCGCGGGCTCGGCCTCGGTCTCGCGATCTGCCGGCGCATCGTCGAGGGCCACGGCGGGCGCCTCGCGCTGCGCTCCGAGCCCGGCGCCGGCGCGTGTTTCACGTTCACACTGCCGGCGGCGCTGCCGAAGGAGCCCTGACCGCGGCGCGGGAGCGCCGATGCGGCCGGGGGATGCGCGCGGGATGGCGGCTCGATCGGGGACGAGGACGGGAACGCGAGCCGACACCGGCCGCGGGGCGGGCGCCGCCGACGCGCCGCGCAAGCGAAGGGCGCTCGTCGTGGACGACGCCGAGGGCATCCGCGACTACCTCGCGCATCTCCTCGAGAGTCGCGGCTTCGACGTCGACACCGCGGCCGACGGACGCCGCGCGCAGGCGCTGCTCGAGTCGGGGGCCGCGCCCGACGTCGTGCTGCTCGACGTCCTCCTCCCCGGCCAGGACGGCATCGCGACGCTGCGCCGCATGCGCGAGTTCGACGCCGACGTGCCGATCGTGATGCTCTCCGTCGTCGGCACGGCCTCGACGATCGTCGAGGCGATGCAGGCCGGCGCGAACGACTTCCTGAACAAGCCCTTCGACGAGGACGAGCTCGAAGCGGCGCTCCACTCCGCGATGCGCCGGCGCGAGCAGCGCGCGAAGCGCAGCGCGCGCGGCCTCGCGGCGCCGGAGGATGCGCAGTCCACGATCTGGAAGAGCGCGGCGATGCGGCAGATCCGCCAGGTGATCGAGCAGATCGGCGACACCGACGTCACGGTGCTGATCCAGGGCGAGAGCGGCACGGGCAAGGAGGTCGTCGCGCGCGCCATCCACGCCGCGTCGACGCGCAAGGCGCGGCGCTTCGTGAAGGTGAACTGCGCGGCGTTGCCCGAGGACCTGCTCGAGAGCGAGCTCTTCGGCTACGAGGCGGGTGCGTTCACGGGCGCGGCCGGCCGCAAGCCGGGCCGCTTCGAGCTCGCGAACGGCGGCACGATGTTCCTCGACGAGATCGGCGAGATGAGCCCCGGGCTCCAGGCCAAGCTCCTGCACGTGCTGCAGGAGCGCACGTTCTCGCGGCTCGGCGGCAACCAGGAGATCGAGGTCGACGTGCGCGTCGTGTGCGCGACGCACCGCCCGCTCGTCGAGATGGTCGCCGAGCGCACCTTCCGCGAGGACCTCTACTTCCGCCTCAACGTCGTCAACGTCGAGGTGCCGCCGCTGCGCGAGCGCCGCGAGGAGGTGCCGCTGCTCGTCGAGTCCTTCCTGCGGCGTTATGCGGCGATGTACGACAAGGCGCAGCCGCGCCCGTCGAAGCGGCTCGAGGCGGCGCTCGCGACCTATTCGTTCCCCGGCAACGTGCGCGAGCTCGAGAACCTGATGAAGCGCATGATCGTGCTCGAGACCGAGGAGTCGATCCTCGGCGACCTGCTCGGCGGCGGAGCGCGACGCGCCGACCGCGCGAGCGAGCTCGAGTCGCTGCTCGCCGAGGTCGAGCAGACGGCGGGCGAGGTGCCGCTCCGCGAGGTCGGGCGGCGCGTCGCGCTGCAGGCCGAACGCGAGGCGATCGGCGTCGTCCTCGAGCGCACGCAGTGGAACCGCAAGCGCGCGGCGCGCATGCTGAACGTCTCCTACAAGACGCTCCTGCAGAAGATCCGCGAGTGCGGTCTCGAGGCCGAGGCGAGCTAGCGCATCGCCGCCGGTGAGCCGCCGGCACCCTGGCCCCGCGCCATCTTCTCCGCGGCGAGCTCGGCGATCGCGATCGCGAGCAGGTTCGTGTTCGTGCGCGGGACGGTGGGCGCGATCGACGCGTCGACGACGCGAAGCCCCTCCGCGCCGACGACGCGGCAGTCGGTGTCGACGACGCGTCGCGCGTCGTCCGCGTCGCCCATCCGGCAGGTGCCGACGCCGTGGTAGAAGGCGCCGTGCTCGGCCGCGGCGCGCGCGTCGATCTCCGCATCGGGTGCGTCGAGGAAGCGGTCGAGTGGCGACGCGTCGAGCGCGAGGCCGGTCGCGCGCACGAGGCGCGCGGCGAGCTGCCAGCCCTTGCGCAGGCGCTCGACGTTGCCCGCGTGGGCGCCGAACGCGAAGTCGATGTCGACCGGGTCGCCGGGCTTCGCGCTGCGCGCGCGCACGCGCCCCGTACCTTCGGGCAGCTGCAGCGACGAGTGCACGACGAGGTCGTAGCCGCCGTCGTCGCGCCGCGCGACGGACGGCGTGAGCTGCAGGTCGTTCGGCCGGTCGCTGCCGTCGGCGGTCGCGCGCAGCAGGCACTGGAGCGCGGGCTCGCCGCGCTCGCCGCGTGCCGCCGCGGTCGCGATCGGCGCGCGCGTCACGAGCACGCTGTGGTCCGACAGGTGCGCGCCCACCTCGCGGTGGTCGAGCGCGACGTCGATGCCGAGTGCGCGCAGCGCGTCCGCCGGGCCGATGCCCGAGTGCCAGAGCAGCACGGGGCTGCGCAGCACGCCGGCCGCGAGCACGACCTCGTCCGCCGCGATGCGCTCGCCGCTCGCGAGCTCGACGCCCGTCGCGCGCGCGCCGTCGAGCACGACGCGCGCGACGGCCGCGTCGCCGCGCACCGCGAGGTTCGCGCGCGCGCGCGCCGGCTCGAGGTAGGCGACGTTGCACGACACCCGCACGAGTCCGTCGCGGTTGGTCGGGATCGGGCCGACGCCCGTCGTGCCGGGCTCGTTGTGGTCCTGGCACCAGCCGATGCCGAGCGACGCGCACGCGTCGGCGAACGCATCCATGAAGGGCGCCCAGCGCTCGCGCGGGTAGCGGACGACGGGGATCGGGCCGGCGTTCCCGTGCCACGGCGCGTCGGGGAAGTCGAGGTCGCGCTCGAGGCGGCGGAAGCCGCGCAGCACGTCCTCCCAGCCCCAGCCCGGCGGCCACGTCGCGAAGTCGCGCGGCTCGGGGCGCAGCGCGACGCCGCCGTTCGTCTGCGACGAGCCGCCGACGCACCGCCCGCGCAGGTAGGGCACGACGCGCCCGTCGAACGTCGTCGCCGTCTCTCCCCACTCGTGGGGCGCGTCGCAGCCGCGCCACAGGAAGCGCAGATCGGTGGGGAGCGCGCCCGCGCGATGGTCGGGCCCGGCCTCGAGCAGCAGCACGCGTCGCCGCGGGTCCTCGGTCAGGCGCGCCGCGAGCGCGCAGCCCGACGAGCCCGCGCCGACGACGATCGTGTCCCAGCTCTGCATGCGCGGCGCTCCTCGCGGCATCGGGATCGGGCGGCGGCATCGGCCCGCGGCAGCGCGCCGCCGCGACGCGGCGGCCCAGCATAGCCGGCGCCGCGCGCGCGGTGCCGCGCGTCGACTCGCATCGAGGGGACGGGAGCGCAGCGCCGCGCGCGACTATGCTCCGCGCGCATGACCCCGCCCCGATCGAGCCACGACCTCGTCGCCCACCTTCGCGAGCTCCTGCCGCGCTACGTGCGGCCGCTGCCGCGCTACACGAGCTACCCGACGGCGCCCGTGTGGAGCGAGGCCTTCGGCGCGCGCGACTTCGCGGCGGCGCTCGGGCGCGTCGCGGGCGACGTCGCGCTCTACGCGCACGTCCCGTTCTGCCGCAGCCTCTGCCACTTCTGCGCGTGCAACCGCATGATCACGCGCGACCCGGCGCTCCCCGCGCGCTACGTCGAGACGCTCGCGCGCGAGGTCGAGACGGTGCGCGCGCTCGTGCCGGGCGACGTGCGCGCCGCGCAGCTCCACCTCGGCGGCGGCACGCCCACCCATCTCGACCCCGCGCAGCTCGAGCGCGTCGTCGGGTCGCTCACGGCGGCGTTCCCGCTGCGGCCGGGTGCCGAGGTCTCGATCGAGGTCGATCCGCGGGTCACGACGGCCGAGCACGTCGACGCACTCCGCCGCTGCGGGTTCGACCGCGTGTCGCTCGGCGTGCAGGACTTCGAGCCCGCCGTGCAGGAGGCCATCCACCGCGTGCAGCCGCGCGAGGTGACGGCCGGCCTCGTCGACGCGCTGCGCGGCGCCGGCATCGGGAGCATCGCGTTCGACCTGATCTACGGCCTCCCGTTCCAGACCGTCGCGTCGTTCGAGCGCACGCTCGCCGAGGTCGTCGCGCTCGCGCCCGACCGCGTCGCCATCTACTCCTACGCGCACGTCACGTGGGTGGCGAAGCAGCAGCGCGGCTTCGAGCGCAAGGACCTGCCGGATGCCGCGACGAAGCTCGACCTCTTCGCGCTCGCGCTCGAGCGGCTGATCGACGCGGGCTACGTCTACATCGGGCTCGACCACTTCGCGAAGCCCTCCGACGAGCTCGCCCGCGCGCTCGACGACGGCAGCCTGCGACGCAACTTCATGGGCTACACGACGCAGGCGGGCCTCGACCTCGTCGGCTTCGGCCCGAGCGCGATCAGCGAGCTCGCCGGATGCTATGCGCAGAGCCACCGCGAGCTCGACGCCTGGGAGGGCGCCGTCGACGCGGGCGGGCTCGCGACGCTGCGCGGACACGCGCTCGACGCCGCCGACGAAGAGCGCCGCTTCCTGATCGCGCGCGTGCTCTGCCAGGGCGCGATCGACGCCGCCGACGCCAGCGCGCGCTTCGGCGCCTCGTTCGCCGAGCGCCACGCGGACGCGCTCCGCCGCCTCGCCCCCATGGAGCGCGACGGCCTCGTCGTCCTCGCGGCCGACGGCAGCCTGCGCCTCACGCCCGAGGGCCGCGTGCTCGCGCGCAACGTCGCCGCCGTGTTCGACGCCTACCTGACGGACGGCGAGGCCGCGGGCGCGGAAGGCGCGCCGCGGCGCTTCAGTCAGTCGGTGTGACTCCGCCGCGTCGCGCGCGACGTCGCGACGCCGTCACCCGCCCCGCGAGATCGCCTGCACGCCGATCACGTACTTCGTCGGATGACGACGAGAACGCGCCTAGTTAGGCGAGAGCGGGTGCAGCGGAGAGCAGGGGAGGGCAATCGAGTGCAAGCTCGGCGGCAATCCGGTCCCAATCCGGTCCCCGGTTCTGGGCGTGTGGCCTAGCATCGAAGGCGTCGACCGGTCTCCCGGCGAGGTTGGCGAGTGCAACGCAACCGACGCGAGTCTCGTTCGCGCCCGCCGCGGTTCAAGGTCGGCTGGCTCGCGATCTCCCCTCCCACGCCAACCGCGCGCGCCTCACTACCGCCCTCGCGCCGGAGGCCCCCCGGCCCCCACCACACAGGCCCGCCGCCCGAGGAGCCAGAGCGCTCGCAAAATTTTTGGAAGTCCCCGGCGGGCGGGGTCCGTCTGGGCTGGCGGGTCGGGGTGCGGGACCGAGGTGGAGCCTGGTCAGCGTACCCGAGAAGTCAGGAAGAAGCGGTGCCAGAGACCCGCGTCGCTATGCGACGAGCACCTGCCCAGCGAGCGGCACACATGAGTCGGCTCCTGTCGACTCGGATAGGATCATCCGTTCACCGGCTCGTTCGCCGAGGTGGGCGACCGGACATGACGAGAGGAGGCTCCGCGATGCTGTTGCGCCGATCGACGCTCCCGGCGTTCTTGGTTCTGTTGTGGACGCTTCCCGCTTACGCCAGCGATCTGACCGTCACGCTCTCTCCGAACGACGGATTCGTCGTGAAGAACTCGACGGGCACGACGGATCGACTTCGCGTGGAGGAGGCCACCGGGAACATCTCGCGCAACGGCGCGCTGTTCGTGCACACGACGGGAACGAAGAGCTTGTTCGTAGGGCCGAGCGCCGGCACGCTCACGGCGTCGGGCCTCGGAAGGAACACTGCGTTCGGCCACCAGGCGCTCTCTTCCCTGACATCGGGCTCCGTCAACACGAGTGCGGGCTACATGGCTCTCGGCAGCAATACCACCGGCTTTGCCAACACCGCCGCCGGCGGTGAAGCGCTGCGCGACAACACCACCGGGTTCCGCAACACCGCAGTGGGAGCCGCGGCACTCAAGTCGAACTCCACGGGGTCCTACAACGCCGCGATCGGGCTCCTCGCAGGCTCCAACCAGACGACCGGGAGCAACAACATCTATCTCGCGAACACGGGGCTCGCCGGTGAAAGCGGCCAGATCAAGATCGGAACCGTCGGCACGCACACGGGCGCGACCTTCGCCGGAATCCACAACGCGACCTCGACCAGCGGCATCGCCGTCCTCGTCAACGCATCCGGTGTGCTCGGAACCACGACCTCCTCCGCCCGCTTCAAGCGCGACATCGCCGACATGGGCAACGCGAGCGATGTGCTCATGCAGCTCCGCCCCGTCGTCTTCCACTACAAGGAGGAGGCCGTCGGGGAAGAGGCCGCGAGCGAGCTGCAGTACGGGCTCGTCGCAGAAGAGGTCGCCGAGGTGGCGCCCGAACTCGTCGCGCCCGGCACGGACGGAAAGCCGTACTCCGTCCGCTACCACGTCCTGCCCGCGATGCTGTTGAACGAGGTGCAACGACAGCGGCGCGAGATCGCGGTTCACGAGCAGCGAGACGCGGAGCAAGAGCGGACGATCGCGGCCCTTCAGGCACGCTTGGCGAGGCTCGAAGCGCGGGAGGAGTAGCGGCACTCAGGGCAGTAGATCTGCGTGGCTCGGACTCGCGTTCCGGGGACGATTTCTCTGGGGCAGCACCCCAATTGGGAGTTCAAGCTCCCAAAGCCCGTGAGGATCGGCGCCCAGCGCGCCGCCTGGCGTTCCCGAGAAGTCGGCTGGGCCCGCGCTGGTCCCGTCCCCGAAGCGTCAGGGAGGGCCGGCCTCGTCCCCGAGGCGTCGCACCGGGCTAGCTCCGTTCCCGAGAGGTCATTTCTCTCCTTAGTTGGGGAGGAACATTTCGGGAACGCTCTGCGTTCGGTTGCATCTAGTGCGCGGACTTCACGGATT